>NZ_JBFPFO010000002.1:0-547161 GCF_047977865.1 Curtobacterium sp. LFS079 | reverse complement strand
AATCGGTATCAACAAACTTGGCACACTATTGAGTTCTCAAACAACAGACACACCCGGCACCACCCAAACCAAACATTCAGGATCGCTCCGGAGCAACTTTCCAAACTTACCCGATTCCCTCCCGCCAAGCAAATCAACGTTTCCGTCAAAACCTGAAGAAAAGAAGCGGCTCCCGAAAGGCATCAAAGCCAACCGGATAACCGGCTAAATTCGGGGGAGTTTTGGCCGCCTCCGGGTCCCAGCTCTTCGCTGTCCCCCTCGCGGCGACTCAGAAAACATTACACGCCCCGGCGGGGCCACGCAAATCAGCGAGCAGCGGGGTCTGTAGCCGCGGAATCGCGGCGGAAATCCGGCCCCCGGGGGCCGCCGGAACCGCAACAAACCTCGGAATCAGTACCGTGAAGCCCCTCACATCCGCCGCACGTGGCCAGTCCCTGCGGCTTGAGGGATGCAGAACGCTTGCGCCATGCAGAAGGGCATCCGGGAACGCAGAAAGGGCCGGCAACCAAACGGTTGCCGGCCCTTTCAGTGCTTCTGGACTACCAGGAAGACTTGGTGATGCCCGGGAGTTCGCCCTTGTGTGCCATGTCGCGGAAGCGGACACGGGAGATGCCGAACTTCTGGAAGGTACCGCGCGGGCGGCCGTCGATTATGTCGCGGTTGCGGACGCGGATCGGGGAGGCGTTGCGGGGCAGCTTCTGCAGGCCGAGGCGTGCCTCTTCGCGTGCTTCGTCAGTCGCGTTGGGGTTAACCAGGGTCTTCTTCAGTTCGAGACGCTTGGCGGCGTAGCGCTCAACGATGACCTTGCGCTGCTCGTTGCGAGCAATCTTGGACTTCTTAGCCATGTTTAGCGCTCCTCTCGGAATTCGACGTGCTGGCGGATCTTCGGGTCGTACTTCTTCAGGACCAGGCGGTCCGGGTCGTTACGACGGTTCTTCCGCGTCACGTAGGTGTAGCCGGTGCCCGCAGTGGACTTCAGCTTGATGATCGGACGTACGTCCTTGTCCTTCTTTGCCATTAGAGCTTCACCCCACGCGCAAGAATGTCGGCGACGACTGCGTCGATGCCGCGAACGTCGATGGTCTTAATGCCCTTGGCCGACAGGGTCAGCGTGACATTGCGGCGCAGGGACGGAACCCAGTAGCGCTTCTTCTGGATGTTCGGGTCGAACCGGCGCTTGTTGCGGCGGTGCGAGTGCGAAATGCTGTGTCCAAAGCCCGGCTCGGCTCCGGTCACCTGGCAGTGTGCTGCCATGTCGACTCTCCTCAAAGTATGGAATAACGGCCTGCAGAATTCCTGCCTGCCGTGCGGTCAGTGACGTCCGACGCCGGTCCACTATGTTTTCGGTAGTTCCCGCAGCATCAAGGACCGGTTGAAAACCAGTGCTGGATTGCCGCTGCGGCGAAGGAGTGGGCCCGGAAACTGGTTCCGGGATACCGGGCGGATGGAGGAACGAAGCAACTTGAGCCCCTAACTACCGGCCACCGGATCTTCCGCCGTTTCCGACAGTCACCGCCAACCGGAGCAATTGCACACGCTCCGCGCCACCTAGCGCCTAATAAGTCTAGGTGCTGCGTGAAATTAAGACCAATCCGGTGTATATGGGACTGCCGCAGGCACAGCCGTTGAGCGCTTCAAGCCCCGGCCCACAAAGGTCATAAGCGGTATCAAGGCCATTCACAGCAAAACGAAAGGCTCCGGGCAGAGTCTGGTTTGCATGAAGCAGGAACTCCTTGAAATCCCGCGCCGGCAGCCCCCGGCCGCGCAGCCCATGGCGGGTTCCGCCGTCGAGCACGGCTTGCGCTCCAGGCAGCGGCGCCGCATGGTCCGCACCGATCTGCTCACCGTGGTGCTGTGGTCGTCCCTCTCCGCTGCGGCGGCTTTATGGCTGGCCGACGGCGGCGCCTCCTCGCTGGGCAGTCCCGCCCAGTTCGTCACCGCAGCCGGGATCCTGGCCGGGCTTGCCGGCATGGACCTGGTGCTGCTGATGCTCCTGCTGGCGGCCCGGCTGCCCTTCCTGGACAACACCGTCGGCCACGACCGCGCGCTGGAGTTCCATCGCAAACTCGGCAAACCGGCACTGTACCTGTTGCTCGGGCACGGGCTCCTCATCAGTATCGGCTACGGCCTGGCCGAAGGCCTGGACCCCGTCAGCGAGGCGGTGGCACTGTGGACGCTGGTCCCCGACATGTGGCTCGCGTTTGTTTCGCTCGCCCTGTTTGTCGCGGTCGTGGTCACGTCCCTGGTGGCGGTGCGGCGCCGCTTCCCCTATGAGTTCTGGTACGTGGTGCATTTGCTGACGTACCTGGCCGTTGGCACTGCCCTGCCCCACCAGTTCAGCGTGGGCGGGATGTTTGCCGAGGGGACATGGCAGCGCTGGTACTGGCTGCTGCTGTGCTCCGGCACGGGGGCGGCACTGCTCTGGTACCGGGTAACGACTCCCTTGGTGGCGACATTCCGGCACCAGTTGACTGTGAGCCGCGTGGTCCCGGTGGCGCCCGGGGTGGTGAGCATCGAAATGCACGGGCTTCGGCTGCACGAGCTCGCGGGCAGCGGCGGGCGCTTCTTCGTCTGGCGATTCCTCGCCCCCGGCATGTGGTGGCAGGCGCACCCGTTCAGCCTCTCGGCGGAGCCGGCGGCAGCACCGCCGTCGGGCGGGGTCCACGGGACCGGGATGCCCAGCGCGGGGGCCATCCGCATCACGGTCCGGAACCTGGGCGGCGGGTCGGCGGCATTGGCCAGGCTGCGGCCGGGCACCAAGGTGGCGATCGAAGGCCCATACGGGATCTTCAGCAGCGCAGCCCGGACCAGGAAGCGGGTAGTGCTGATCGGTGCGGGCATCGGGATCACCCCCATCCGCGCGCTTCTCGAATCCACCCCTTTCACGTCCGGCGACGCCACGGTGCTGCTCCGCGGCAGCAATCCCGGCGAGCTGTACCTGGGCCAGGAGGTCATGGAGCTGTGCAGGCGGCGGGGCGCCACGCTCTTCCATCTGACGGGCCCCCGGGCACCGGGCAGTTGGCTTCCCGCGGGCGAAGTTCCCGGCGGGTTGCGGGACTACGTGCCCGATCCGGCGGGCACGGATGTGTACGTCTGCGGTCCCTCCGCCTGGGCGCAGCTGGTCCTCGCGGACGCACGGAGTGCCGGGGTCCCGGAAGGGCAACTCCACTACGAAAGGTTTGACTGGTGAGACTCAGGGCAGCATTTGCGGCGGTGATGGCGTCGGCGGCCATTCTCCTGGCCGGATGGCAGGCAGGGGCGCACGTGGCCGAATCCAACGCCTCGGCAACCACGACATCGGACGTGAACGGCACGGCGGCAGGAACAGATTCGAGCGGAACCGGTTCAAGCGGAACCGGCTCAAGCGGAACATCCGCCGGGACCGGCTCCGGGACCGGCGCCGGGGCGGCGGCAAAGGCCGGCGGCAGCTACGCGGGCACCGCGGTTCAGACCCGCTTCGGAACGGTGCAGGTGCAGGTGACGGTCAAGGGCGGGGTCATTACCGACGTCACGGCCTTGCAGCTGACGGACAACGAACAGCGGTCCGTGCAGATCAGCAACCGGGCGGCTCCCGTGCTCCGCGGCGAAGTCCTCGACGCCCAGTCGGCGGATGTGCAGACGGTCAGCGGGGCCACGGTGACCAGCGATGCGTACCTGACCTCACTCCAGGCAGCCCTCGATGCCGCGAACTTCTGACATCCCGCTCCGTTCCCGGACCTTCCGGAGCATGGGCACCGTGGTCAGCCTCGCCGTGCCGACGGCTGCCGGCGCTCCCCGGGGCGACGGCGGAACGCCCGTCCCAGGGAAACCGGACCCCGACGGCGGGACGGGGGACGCCGGGACATGGGAGCTTGAGGCCGCTACCGCCGCCGTCGAGCAGGTTTTCGTCTCGCATGACCGGACCTTCAGCCTCTACCGGCCGGGTTCGGAGGCGAGCGCGATCGCCCGGGGCGAACTGGCACTGGGGCAGGCCTCGGACGACATGCGCCGGACGCACGCTGAGGCCCTGCAGTGGCGCCTGGACACCGAGGGCGCCTTCACGCCCGAGCGCCCGGACGGGATCCTTGACCTTTCGGGCATCGTCAAGGCCCAGGCAATCATGGAGGCCGGAACCGTGCTCCTGGCGCTCGGCCTGCGGGACTGGTGCCTCAATGCCGGCGGCGACGTCCTGGCCAACGGTTCCCCGCGGCCGGGCAGCGGAGAACCCTGGCGGGCCGGGGTGGTGGACCCCTCTGACCGGGGTGCCCTGCTCTCCGCCTTCCCTCTGGGTCCGGCGAACTCACGCAATGCCTTGGCCACCTCCGGGACGACGGAACGCGGCGAGCACATCTGGGCGGCCGGGCTGGGGCGTGGGGCCTCCGCCGGGTTCCGGCAGGTATCCGTCGCGGCGCCGGACATCGTCACGGCCGACGTCCTGGCCACGGCCATCATGGCCGGCGGGCGGCGCACCCTGGATATCGCCACCGAACGGTGGGACGTGGACGTCCTGGCCGTGACCGACGACGGCGGACTGCTCGCCACGCCGGGTTTCCGCGCGGCCCGCCAGGCCCCGCTACTCGGCCGCAGCCACTAAAGGTGGGTGAGTTCCGGGTACCTCGGGCTCAGCCCGTCCCCCGACGAGGTGCCTTTGACCCGGCGGACAACCCAAGGAACGGCATGCTCCCGCACCCACTGGGCATTGTCCCGGAGGGCAGCGACGCGGCCGGCGCGCAGCGCCGTGCTCCCGCCCTGCGCGATGCCGTGCTCCGCGGGTCCCAGGCGTTCATGCTCAAGCACGTCCAGCACCCGGTTCGCCATGTTGATGTGGCCTGCGGTGGACATGTGCATCCGGTCCCGGTCCCACATGCGCCAGTCGTGGTACTCGCCGAAGCGCCAGTAGTCCACCAGGCCCGCGCCGTGCTTGTCCGCGAGTTCCCGGAGCAGTTCGTTGTAGATGGCGGTGCGGCCTCGCATGGTGCCGAAGACCTTCGAACTGCGGGCGTCGAACCCGGTGAACAGCAGCACGGCCGCGCCGGTGGCACGCAAGGCGGCCAGGCCGGCGTCGTATTCCTCCATCAGGGAATCGATGTCCACCTTCGGGCGGAAGATGTCGTTCGCCCCGGCGTACAGGGTCACCAGTGTCGGTTGGAGCGCGACGGCGGCCGCCACCTGTTCTGCCATGATCTGCCGGAGCTTCCTGCCGCGGATGGCGAGGTTGGCGTAGCCAAAAGCGTCGTTGTCCCGGCCGAGCTGCTCGGCTACCCGGTCAGCCCAGCCGCGGACGCCGTTGGGCCGGGCGGGATCGGGGTCGCCGACGCCCTCCGTGAAGGAATCCCCCAGGGCGACATAACGGTCCGAAAAATCCATGCCGACAGTCTAGCCACCCGGCGCGTGGCCCAGCGGGCTCAGCGCTCCCGGGCTCAGTGCTCGCGCAGGATCCAGTGGTCCGGCTTGAGGCGGGCGACGATCTTCTCGCCGATGCGCGCGAGGTCGGCGACGTCGTCATCGGTCATGGCGTCCATCATCAGCTCGCGGACGGATTCCACATGGCCCGGAGCGAGGCCCACGATCGTGTCCATGCCGGCGTCGGTCAGGTGCGCGACGGTGACGCGGGCATCGCCGGGGTGCCCCGCGCGTTCCACCCAGCCGCGCTTCTGCAGCTTGGTGACCACGTGGGAAAGCCGCGACAGGGACGCGCTGGTGCGGGCGGCCAATTCGCTCATGGGCAGGAAGCGGCCCTCGGATTCGGAGAGCATCGCGAGCACGTTGTAGTCGAAGAGGGACAACTTTCCCGCTGCCTGGAGTTTGGTGTCCAACGCCGCCGGCAGGAGGGTGTTGATGCTCACGAGGGCCAGCCAGGCGCGGCGTTCCTCGGCATTCAGCCAGCGGGGTTCGGTCATGGAACCATCCTAGGGGCGGTCCCGCTGGGTAATCTGGTGCCATGTTCATTGTGTCGCTGACGTACAAGGTCCCGGACGAGATCGTCGACTTCCACCGCCCCGCCCACATGGCCTGGGTGAAGGAGACTTTCGACGCCGGGATCTTCCTCGCGTCCGGCCGCCGCGTCCCGGCGATTGGCGGCGTGCTGCTCTCCCGGGTCGACCGCGCCACCCTGGATGAAGCCCTGGCCCGCGACCCCTTCTATTCCAACGGGGTGGCGGACTTCGAGATCATCGAATTCTCGGTGACCTCGGCTGCCGAAGGCTACGAGAACCTGCTCGACTAGGCGCGGACTGCGAAAGTCTATTTTCTGTCAGACCTGTCTGGGATGCTCTGGGCATGGAGATGACAGTGCAGCTGACGATCGATTGCTACGATCCGCAGAGAATGGTCAGTTTCTGGGCCGAGGCCCTGGGTTACGTGCCTGAGCCCCCGCCGGACGGGCACGCCACGTGGCGTGCGTACTGGGCGGCGTTGGGGGTCCCCGAGGCAGAATTGCCAGCCGGTGCCGGGGATCTTCCGGAGTCGATCATCGACCCTTCGGGACGTGGGCCAAGGGTGTGGTTCCAGCAGGTTCCGGAGCCAAAGGTCGCCAAGAACCGGTGGCACTTCGATCTGAAGGTCGGTGAGGGACGTGGCGTCCCACTGGGGGTCCGCACGCAACAGGTCAAAGCTACGGTGGAACGGCTGGTCAAAGCCGGTGCCACAGTGCTGCGGATCAAGGATGAGCCGGATGCAGAGTTCTACGCCGCCGCGATGCAGGACCCGGAAGGCAACGAATTCGACGTCATCTGAGATCCGATGCGACGGTGGCGGCTGCAGCCAGTTCACGGCCTAGCCGCGGACTGGAACCGGCGCCTTCGAGCTTCCCAGGCGTTCCGGGAGGACCGCGGGCATGAGGGCCGGCCAGCGGGCGCCGAGGTGGTCGCCGCTGGAGACGCCGCGGATCCGCCGGGAGAACCAGGGGGCGACGTCCCGCCTCAGCCAGGCGGCGTCGTCGGCGACTATTTCTGCCCGGCTGCGCTGGAGCAGCGGGGCGAGAACCGGCGTCGGCAGCGAGTGCGCGGCGCCGAGCACCTCAAGGACCTTGACCGCCATGTACTCGTGGCCGGGAGTGGACATGTGCAGCCGGTCCGGCGCCCACATGCGACGGTCCTGGAAGCGTTCGAAACACCAGTGGTCCACCAGGAGCGTGCCGTGTTCGGCGGCGATGCGCCGGATGTGCTTGTTGAAAATGGCGGTGCGTAGCTTGAGGGGTTCGAGGACCGGCGACAGCGGCACGTTGTATTCGGTGAACAGCAGCACCCGGGTGCCGGTTCCGGCGATCCTGGCGACGGCGGCTTCGAAGCGGCGGATGAGCGCCCCGAGGTCCAAGCGTGCGGCGAGGAGGTCGTTGCCGCCGGCGTGGAAGCTGATGAGGTTTGGTTCCATGGCGAGCGCGGTGTCCAACTGTTCGTCCACGATGCGGCGGAGCCGGCGCCCGCGGACGGCGAGGTTCGCGTAGCGGGTGCGCGGATCGTTCCGGGTCAGTTCCTCGGCCACCCGGTCCGCCCAGCCGCGGCAGTCGTTGGGCAGGCGGAGGTCGCGGTCGCCCACGCCTTCGGTGAAGGAATCCCCGACGGCGACGAAACGCAACGGTGCTGTGTCCATTACTTCGGGGGTCATTTCGGCTCCTTTGTTGCTGCTTCTTCCACGAGTTTCCGGAGCCCGCCCTTGCGCGGGACCTTCACGGGGTCGGGCCAGCGGGCGCTGAGGGAGTCGCCCAGGGTGACGCCGCGCAGCTTGCGCCCGAACAGGGGAACCACCCAGTCGTTGATCCAGCGCCGCTGCTGGCGTTCCCATTCGCGCAGTTTCAGGCGGCGGGGCGGGTCCCAGTCTTTCGGGGAGATCTTGTGCGGCACACCCAGTTGGTCCAGGACCCGGGCGGCCAGGTACTTGTGGCCGGCTTTGGACATGTGCAGCCGGTCCGCGGCCCACATCCGCCGGTCGTGGTAGGCGTCCATGCACCAGTAGTCCACCAGCACGGCACCGTATTCGGCGGCCAGCTCGCGGACCCGCTGGTTGTAGAGAGCGTTGCGCTTCCTGAAGGGCTCCAGCACGGCCGAAACCTTGACGTCATAGCCGGTGAAGAGGACCAGGGTGGCGCCGGTTCCGGCGAGGCGGGCGACGAGGTGTTCGTAGTCGGCCATGAGCTGGTCCATGTCCGTGCCGAAGTCGAGGATGTCGTTGCCGCCGGCGTAGAGGGTAATGAGGCTCGGCTCGAGGGCCAGGGCATGTTCGAGCTGTTCGTCGACGACGTGCCGGAGCCGTTTGCTGCGCACGGCCAGGTTCGCGTACTCCCAGCCAGGCTCCGCTTTCGCCAACTTCTCGGCAACCCGGTCAGCCCACCCCCGCACCCCATTGGGAAGGTGCTTGTTCTTATCCCCCACCCCCTCGGTGAAGGAATCCCCTAAAGCAACAAACCGCCGTCGCCCATCAGGAGAAAAAAGAAAACCACCCACCCCCCGAACCTACCCACCCCAATCAACTGCAAGGGAACAGCGAGCTTAACGGACGGAGACGGACCCGGTTACGACGCTCCCGCCCGGTTGCTTCCCGAATCCAGACCCGGGCCCTGCCAATTTCCGCGGAATTCCGGAAGCACGCCACAGTGGACTCGAAAGCAACTGGGACGGAGCGGCGCAGGAAGCTCAACGAAGGGGGACAGCAAAGGTGAGCGGCACGAAGGCAAGCGACGGAAAGGCGACAGAACAATAGCGGCGCGGCAGGTCAGGCGACAGACGCACCAGCCGCGGCCGGTGGTCTGCGGGGAGCGCATCGCCGACTGGAGCGCAGAGCAGGTCGCCCAGCGACCGAAGCGGAGCGCCGGAAGGAAGAGAGGACCCGACGGTCCCGAACTGAGCTTGCGAAGTTTGGGTAGGGTCCGAACGCTAAGCGACCGCAGGCCAGCGGCGAAGGCGAAAGGCAACCGACCGCCGTCGCGCACCACTGACGGCGCGCAAGCGCGGGAACGCAGACTAAAGCTCCGCTTTCCCCTTGCGCCAGTACCCCATGAAAGCCACCTGCTTCCGATCAATCCCGACATCCCGCACCAAGTAACGCCGCATTTCCTTGATGACCCCAGCCTCGCCGGCGATCCAGGCGTAGAAGGGCAGGGCGCCGGCGGGCAGGCCGGGGTTGCGGGTGGCCTTGATGGAGGCGGTGTCCATGCGCTGCGGCGTTTCCCAGAGGATGTCCTGGTCCACGTTGACATCTTCCGGTTCGGGGCCGGCGGCGGCTTCGGAGGAGATGCCCACCCAGCCGGGCACGGGGACCGCCTTCCGGACGGCGGCCTGCAGGAGCTCTCCGTGCGGACGCGAGCGGCCGATCGAGGCGCCGCGCGCCAGCCAGGTGATTTCGACGTCGGCAGCTGTCTGGAGGTCCTGGAAGTCGCCGGCTTCGGGGACCTCGAGGAAGGCGTGGCCGCTGATCCCGGCCGGCAGGCTTTCGAGGATGGCGCTGATGGCGGGGACGGCGGTTTCGTCGCCGCCGAGGAGGATGCGCTGGGCCAGGCCCGGGCGCCATTCGATGCCGGAGTAGATTTCCGCGGTGACGCAGTGCGCGGCGCGATTGTTGGGGCCGATGATGGTCAACGAGTCGCCGGGCTCGGCGGTCAAGGCCCAGTTGGCTGCGGGGCCGCCGGTGCCGCCGGCATCGAAATGCATCACGAAGTCGACGTCGATCTCCGGGTACACGGCGTCGAGGCGTTCGCTGCGGACGGTGTAGGTGCGCATGGCACCGCGCACGGCGGGGTCCATCGCGAGCCACTGCTGGTACCACCCGGCGTCGCCCATTTCGAAGGCGGGCAGCGGGATGGTGCGGCCGTCGGCGTCGAGTGATGGGATGAGCAGCTTGACGCGCAGGTCCAGGGTGCTGCCGGAGACGCCGAAACCGCGCAGGCAGTAGCCGCCGAAGGTGATCCGGCGGAAGTTCGGTCCGATGTCCTGGACCGCGGTGACGGTGACGTCGAAGGCCAGGACCATGGGCTCCGTGGCGTAGCTGGCCGGCGGCGCGGTTTCGGTGCTCATGAGGCGATCTCCAGTGCGGTTCGGGTTGACGGGGCGGTTGCGGTTTGCCGTGCAGGGAAGTGGTGGCGGCCGATCGGCACGATCAGCGGGGTTCCGGAGACGGGATCCGGGACCACACGGCATTCAAGGCCGAACACGGTGCGGACGAGCTCCTCCGTGATGACCTCGGCCCCCGGGCCTTCGGCCACGATGCCGCCGTCCTTCATGGCGATGACGTGGTCCGCGTAGCGTGCGGCGAGGTTGAGGTCGTGGAGCACGATCGCCACGGTGGTGCCGCGGCGGCGGTTGAGGTCCGTGACGAGGTCCAGGACTTCCACCTGGTGGGCCAGGTCGAGGTAGGTGGTGGGTTCGTCCAGCAGCAGCACGTCGGTTTCCTGGGCCAGGGCCATGGCGATCCAGACCCGCTGGCGCTGCCCGCCGGAGAGTTCGTCCACGTTGCGGTCCGCCAGTCCGGTGGTGTCGGTGGCTTCGAGGGCCTGCCGCACCGCGAGGTCGTGCGGCGAGGAATCGCCGTGGCTCCAGTTGCGGAAGAAGCCCTGGTGCGGGTAGCGGCCGCGGCCCACGAGGTCGCGCACGGTGATGCCGTCCGGCGCGGTGGGGTGCTGCGGCAGGAGGCCGAGTGTCCTGGCAAGTTCCTTGGCCGGGCGGCCGTGGATGTCCTTGCCGTCCATGGTCACGGCCCCTGCGGCGGGCTTCAGCAAGCGGGACAGGCCACGGAGCAGGGTGGACTTGCCGCAGCCGTTGGCGCCCACGATCATGGTCACCTTGCCCTCGGGGATTTCCGTGCGGAGCCCATCGATGACCCGGCGCTGCTCGTACTGGAGCGTCAGGTCCCGGGCGCTGAGACGGGGCATTTCAGGAGTCCTTTCGATTGGACGTGGCCAGGAGCCAGAGCAGGAACGGGGCACCCAGGGCGCCGGTGACGACGCCGACCGGCAGCACCGTTCCGTCCAGCAGCAGGGGTGCCAGGTTGTAGGCGAAGTAGTCGGCGGCCAGGACGATCACGGCGCCGGTGAGGCCCGACGCCGGGAGGCTGGGTTTCCCGGTGAAGCGCCGGGCAATGGGCCCGGCAAGGAAGGCGACGAAGGAAACCGGGCCGGCTGCCGCCGTCGCGACCGCTGCGAGGGCGACGGCGGTGAGCACCAGGCCGAGCCGCACGGCGCCGACGCGGATGCCGAGGCCGGCGGCGGTGTCATCACCGAGTTCGAGCATGCGCAGCGGCCCGGCCAGGACCGCCGTGAGCGGGAGCAGGACGCACAGCGCCAGCAGCAGTACGCCGATCCGTTCCCAGTTGGCCGGGTTGAGGGAGCCGTTGAGCCAGATGAGGGCTTCCGCGGCAGTGCGGATGTCGGCGCGGGTCATGAGGAAGCTCACCAGGGCCCCGAGGGCGGCCGCGATTCCGACGCCGGCGAGGACGAGCCGGTTGCCGGCGGCATTCCCGTTGCGCCCACCGGCCCCGCGCAAGTTTCCGCCGCGCGAGATCAGGTAGATCAGCAGGGCGACGGCGAGGGCACCGAGCAGGGCCGCGACGGACACGGTGGCGCCGGATGCGCCGAAGACCACGATCGCCAGGACCGCGGAGGCGCTGGCGCCGTTGCTGATGCCGATGACGTCCGGGCTGGCCAGAGGGTTGCGGAGCATGGTCTGGAACAGCGCGCCGGAGAGTCCGAACGCGACGCCGATCATCAGCCCCATGACGGCCCGCGGCAGCTTGTTCTCCATAACGATGAAGCTGGCGCCGGGGATCTTCTCGCCGCCCGTGAGCTGGGCCGAAACGATCGCGACGAAGTCCGGGACCGTGACCGTGTAGCTGCCAAGCAGGACGCTGGCCGCGAGCAGGAGCACGACGGCGGCCGCGAGAAACCACGTCCGGTTGGGCTTCTTTTTCCCGGCGCGAACGTACAGTTGGGGCCCCTTTTTCGTGCTTTTAAGGGCGTCAACTGTACGTTCGCGCTCGAGGGTGCGGCTCATAAGGAAACCCCCTTGCCGCGGCGGACGAGCCACACGAACACCGGCGCGCCAAGGATCGCCGTCATGATCCCTGCCGGGACCTCGCCGGGCAGGAGCACCACGCGGCCCACGACGTCCGAGGCCAGAAGGAGCGCCGGCGCCAGCACCAGGGAGAAAGGCAGAATCCAGCGGTAATCCGGGCCGGTGAAGAAGCGCACGGCGTGCGGGATGACCAGGCCAAGGAAGGCGATGGGCCCGGCGAGCGCCGTCGCCGTGCCGCACAGCAGCACGACGCCGAGCGCCACGATGCCGCGGGAAAGGCCCACACGCTGGCCCAGGCCGCGGGCAAGGTCTTCGCCCAGGGCCAGGCCGTTGAGGATCCGGCCGCTGGCCAGCACAATGAGCGCGCCGACGGCCAGGAACGGCAGGCCAGGAAGGATCACGGACCAGTCGCGGCCGGCCACGCCGCCCACCTGCCAGAAGCGGAAGCGGTCCAGGGTGTCCTGGCTGGAGACGAGCACCACGTTCATCAGGGAATAGAGGCCGGCGCTCAAGGCGGCACCCGCCAGGGCGAGCTTGACCGGCGTCGCGCCGTCCCTGCCCATCGAGGCGAGCAGGTAGACGACGGCGGCAGCGGCCGCGGCGCCGAGGAACGCGAACCAGATGTACCCGCCCAGGCCCGTGATGCCGAAGAGGTAGATACCGCCAACGACGGCGAGCGCCGCACCGGCGTTGACGCCCATGATGCCGGGGTCGGCCAGGGGGTTGCGGGCCACGCCCTGCATCGCGGCGCCGGCCAGGCCCAGGGCACCGCCGGCCAGCAGCCCGAGCACGGTGCGCGGGATCCGGGCGTGCACCACGGCGTGGTTGCCGTCGTCGGGGTTGAAGTTGATCAGCGCGTCCCAGACCGTTTCCAGCGGGATGCCGCGGGCGCCCACCGCGAGGGAGGCGCCGCAGACAACGGCAAGCACGACGACGACGGCCAGCAGCCAGGCGGGCCGCTTGCCTTTCGCGGTGCGAACCTCCGCGCGAACGTACAGTTGCGGCCCTGTTTTGGCGCTTTTTGGGGCCTCAACTGTACGTTCGCGCTCAAGGGAGGAGGCCGTCGTCGTGTTTGCGGTCATCGGGGTACCTACTTGGCGGCTGCGGCGAGCCGCGGCAGGAATTTCTCCAGGGCCCACGGCAGGCTCAGCGGCGAGGACGCGGAGATGGCCAGGGTGAGGGTGTTGTCCGAATCGGCAACCAGCGCACCCTTCTTCACGGCCGGGATCTGGCCCAGCAGCGGATCCTTGACGATCTGGTCCTTGGTCTTGGCGTCCGGAACCCAGGTCACGAAGACATCCGAGTCCAGCTCGTTGGCCTTCTCGGCGGACCAGGCGGTGAAGAACTCCTTGGAGCCCTTGGACTTCTCCTCCACAACGGGGGCCGCCTTCATGCCGATCTCGGTGAGGAAGCGCGGGCGGTTGTCGGAGGCGAGGTAGACGTTCACGCCGTCGCCCTTGGCCGGCTCCAGGTTGCCGTAGATGAAGGTCTTGCCGGCGATCTGCGGGTATTTGGCGGCCTCGGCCTTGATGGCGGACTCGGTGTCGCTGACAAGCTTCCCGGCCTCGTCGCTCTTACCCAGGGCCTTGCCGATGATGGTGGTGGCTTCCTGCCACGGGGTGCCGTAGGCCAGTTCGGGCTGGGCCACCACCGGTGCGATCCCGGAGAGCTTCTTGTAGTCCGCCGCTTCGAGGCCGGAGTAGGCGGCCAGGATGACGTCCGGGTTCAGTTTGGCGATTTCGGTGAAGTTGATGCCGTCAGCCTCGGAGAACTGGACCGGAGCCTTGTCGCTCCCGAAGGAGGCGCCGAGCTTTTCGAGTGCGGCGTCCTTCCACGGGGTGGAGCCCTTGCTGTTGTTGCCCCACTCGTTCTTCGGGACGCCGACCGGAACAACGCCCAGGGCCAGGGCGATGTCGTCGTTGACCCAGGAGATGGTGACGACGCGCTTGGGCTGTTCCTTGATGGTGGTCTCGCCGAAGACGTTCTTGATGGTCACCGGGAACTGCGCGCTGCCGGCCGACGCGGCGGCACCCTGGTAACCCGACGACGCCGGGCCGGTGGAGCAGGCAGTGAGGGAAAGCGCGACGGCGGCCAGCGCGGCGGTTGCGCTTCCTGCGGTCTTGAGCAGCGCACGGCGCGGGAGGAAGGAAGCCATGTGAATCCTTAGGTAAGCGGGGCAAACCCAAGTAAGGCTAGCCTATCCTTCTGTCGATTACGAAACACTTACGTCACCTAATTCCCACCGGCCACATGCGGCGGCAAGGAAGATGCCCGTTCATCCCGCGTCAATTCCTTGCGCCGCAGGGGTGAACAATGGTTCACTCATGGGGCGGTGAACCGTTGTTCACCGCCCCACAAGCCACCACGTGAGCGACCCAAGAAGGGCCGAAACCAAGCCATGCCCGCCACCCGCACCCGCCTCCTTCCAATCTGGGCGATCACCGCCGTCCTGTCGCTGAGCGGCACCGTCGTTGCCCTCATGCAGACCCTCGTGGTCCCGCTCCTTCCGGATTTCCCACACATCCTTGGCGTCACCGGCGACGACACCTCCTGGCTCGTTACGGCAACCCTCCTGACCAGCGCCGTGGCCACGCCGATCGTCTCCCGCAGCGCAGACATGTATGGCAAGCAGAAGATGATGCTCCTCTGCCTGGCCCTCATGGTTGCCGGGTCGGTGGTGGCAGCGCTTGGCGGGACCTTCCTCTGGATCATCGTCGGCCGGGCGCTGCAGGGGTTCTCCTCCGCGCTGATCCCCGTGGGCATCAGTGTCATGCGGGACGAGCTGCCCAAGGATAAGATCGGCTCGGCCGTGGCCCTGATGAGCGCAACCCTGGGCATCGGCAGCGCCCTCGGCCTGCCGCTCGCCGGGATCCTCTACCAGGCCTTCGGCTGGCACTCGATTTTCTGGGTGTCCGCCGCGGCGGGCACCCTGCTGCTGCTCGCCGTCGCCCTGGTGGTGCCCGAGTCCAAGGTCCGCACGCCCGGCCGCTTCGACTACCTCGGCGCCCTCGTCCTGTCCGCCGCGCTGGTGGCCTTGCTGCTGGCCATTTCCAAGGGCGGCAGCTGGGGCTGGAGCTCGGAGGCCGTCCTCCTGCTCTTCCTGTCCGCGGCCGTGCTGCTGGGCATCTGGATCCCCTACGAGCTGAAGGTCAGCCAGCCCATGGTGGACCTGCGGACCTCGGCCAAGCGGCCGGTGCTCATGACCAACCTGGCATCGTTGCTGATCGGCTTCGCGATGTTCGCCAGCATGCTGCTCACCACCCAGCAGCTCCAGCTGCCTGCCGCCACCGGCTACGGCTTCCAGATGTCCGTGATCACCGCGGGCCTCACCATGGTTCCGTCCGGCCTGGCGATGGTGGTGTTCGCGCCGGTCTCCGGCGGAATCATCCGGCGCTACGGCGGGAAAACGGCCCTGATCGGCGGCGCCGCGATCATGATCGCCGGGTATGTGTTCCGCGTGTTCTTCTGGGAGTCGGTGCCGTGGATCATCATCGGTTCAACGGTGGTGAGCATCGGCACGGCCATCGCCTACGCCGCCATGCCCACGCTGATCATGGGCGCGGTGCCCATCACCGAAACCGCCTCGGCGAACGGGCTGAACAGCCTCCTGCGCTCCATCGGCACCTCCACCTCGAGCGCCGCCGTCGCGGCCTTCCTGACCTCGGTGACGCTCGACGTCGGCGGCGCACGGCTGCCCGCATTCGCCGCCTTCCAGGACGTGTTCTGGATGGCCGCCCTGGCCTCCGCCGCCTCGATCGCCGCGGCGGTGTTCATCCCCAAGGCGGCGGCCGCCGTCGTGGTCCCGGCACTGTCCGCGAAGGAACTGGTGCTGCGCGGGAAGGTGCGGGTGGCGGACCGCACGGCCGTCAACCATGGCGTGGTGACGGTGCTGCAACTGGACGGCGAGCCCGTGGACTGGAGCAGGGTGGATACGGACGGGCAGTACTCCCTCGCTCTGCCCGGGCCGGGCCGGTACCTGCTGGTGATCAACGCGGCCGGTTGGGCGCCCGAAGCCCGGGTCTTCGACCTCGACGGCCGCACCCTGCAGCACGACTTCACCCTGGGCGAGCAGCTCACCCTCGCCGGACGGGTGCTCGACGGCGGCACTCCGGTTCCCGGCGCCGTCGTCGCCGTGCTGCACGCGGGCGGTGAGCACGCGGCGTCCGTGGAGGCGGGCGACGACGGCCGGTACAGTGTGCCGTTGCCCGCGGCCGGCCGGTACATTGTTTCGGTGCTTCATCCTCAGACACTCGGCGCCGCTGCGCGCAAACTCACTGTGGACAACCGCTCCGTGGACCTCGACCTGGCGCTGGATCCGGTACCCGTCCCGGCCGGCCGGGGGCAGGGCGCATGAGCGGCACCGAGGCACCCGAAGTTGCCGTTCCCGGCTCCAGCCGCGAGGCGATCCTGTCCTCGGCGGGCCGGCTGTTCGGCGAGCGCGGATTCCGCGGCGTCACCGTGCGGGACATCGCCGCCGACGCCGGCGTGTCCGCCGCCCTCGTGATGAAGCTCTACGAATCCAAGCAGAAGCTGTTCGCGGCGGCCCAGCCCAACGAACGGCTGCTGGGCGAACTGAATGTTCCCCGCGAGGAACTGGGCACCGCCCTGGCGTACCGGGTGCTGATGCGGCGCGAACGCGGGCTGCAGGAACCGTGGGCCATGGTGCCGTTCACCATCCAGGACTCCCCGGAGCCGGAGGCCGCCCGCGCGGAAACCCGGGAACGGTACCTCGCACACGTGGCGGAGCTGATCGGGGACCCGACGCCGGAGCGCCGCCACGCCGCGAACGTCGTCGCCTTGATGATCGGCTTCGGGGAGGCCGTGCGGACCCTTGGGCTGTTCGGCGGGGCTGCCTCGGTTGAGACCGGGGCCGGCGCAGACGACGCCGCCGCGCATTTCGGCACCCTGGTGCAGGCGGAGATCGACGCCTGCACCGTGTGAATTCCCGCACCGTGTAACGCCTAGCCCGGCAGGTCGCTCCGCCGCGCGAACTGCCGGCGAAGCTCCACCTTACGGATCTTCCCGCTTGCCGTGCGGGGCATGTCCTCGACGAACACCACGGACCTGGGGATCTTGTAGCGGGCAAGCCGCCCCTCCAGGTACCCGCGCAGTTCCGCTTCGCTGAGGGCCGCTCCCTCCCGGAGCACAACGATGGCGCGCGGCACTTCGCCCCATTTGTCGTCGTCGACCCCGATCACCGCCACGCTGGCCACAGCACCGAGTTCGGCAATGGCCGCCTCAACCTCAGCGGGGTAGATGTTCTCGCCACCGGAAATGATCATGTCCTTCATCCGGTCCGAGACAAACAGGAAACCCTCCGCGTCCAGGTAGCCCATGTCGCCGGAGCGGAACCAGGCCGAGTCCGCGAAGCTGCCTGCCGTGGCTTCCGGCCGGTTCCAGTACTCGCGGATGACGTTGGGGCCCGAGATCTGGATTTCCCCGACCTCGCCCGGCCCTACGGGACCGCCAAAGGGATCGGAAATCCGCACGTCGGTGAAGAACTGCGGGAGGCCGGCCGACCCGGCTTTCTCCTTGGACTTCCACACCGGCAGCATCGTGGCGCCGGGCGCGGTTTCCGTCATGCCGTAGCAGCTGGTGAAGCCGATGCCGCGTTCCTCGTAGGCGTCCAGGACGCGGCGCGGTACTGCCGAGCCGCCGCAGGTGAGCTTCTCCAGCGATGACAGGTCCGCCGTCGCCCATCCCGGGTGTTCACAGAGCATCTGGAAGGTGGTTGGCACGCCGTTGAGGGTGGTGACCCGGTGCCGTTCGATCAGTTCCAGGGCCCGCCCGGCGTCGAACTTGGCCTCCAGCACCACGGTGGCGCCCTTGAGGAGCATCGGCAGCAGGCCCATGTCGAGGGAAGCGACGTGGAAGAGCGGCGAGATCATCAGGGCGACGTCGTCCCTGTTCAGGTCCATGTCCACCAGGGTGTTGATGCAGTTCCAGGTGATGTTCCCGTGCGTCAGCAGCGCGCCCTTGGGCTTTCCGGTGGTGCCCGAGGTGTACAGGATCATGGCACCGTCCTCGTGGCCCACCGCCTCGTCAAGGGGACCGTCGCCGGCCGCCCGGAGGGCGGCTTCATAGTCCTCGACGCCGGGCGGCAGCTCCGCGGCGGAACCCACCGTTCCGCCGTCGGGCAGTACCGCCAGGCGGCAAGCCACAGGAGTGTCTTCCGCGGAGGCCGCGGCCAGCCCGTTGAGGGCGGCGGCGTTGACCAGAAGGCGCGCCCCGGAGTCCTGCAGCTGGAACTGCAGTTCGGGAGCGGCCAGCCGGGTGTTCAGCGGAACGAAGATCGCCCCCAGCAGGCCGCAGGCGAAGAAGGTTTCCACGAAGGAAGGATCGTTCTCGCCGAGGTAGGCAACCCGGCTGCCCTTGGCGACGCCCCTTTTCCGCAACGCTTGCGCGAGCTGCTCGGTGCGCCCGGCAAGATCGTCGTAGCTCAGGGTGCGGGCCCCGGCAACGAGTGCGGCCTTGGGCCCGGACTTGGGGCGACGGCGGTGCAGCCAGGATCCGACTCCACTGTTGTCCATGTGCGCGGCCCTCCTAACGGACCGTAGAGAGGTCGTTGTCCTTAGGTTCCCGCGTCAGCAGGATGAACACAATCGAAACGAGGGCGAGGACGGACAGGAACATGACCACGGGCAGGATGCTCTGGCCGGAGTCCTTGTACAGCCCTGCCACGATTCCGGGAGTGAAGCCGGCACCGAGCAGCGTGGCCAGCTGGTAGCCGACCGCGGCACCGGTGTAGCGGTTGGTGGTGCCGAACTGCTCGGAGACGAACGCCGCGAGGGGGCCGTACAAGGACGAGTGGAGGACGAGCGCCACCGAGAAGGCCAGGAAGACCAGCCCGACGTTGCCGGAACCGAGCAGTCCGAACATCGGGAAAAGGTAGGCGATGAACAGGGCCAGGCCTGTGACCATGACGGGTCGGCGGCCGAAGCGGTCGGATAGCCGCCCGCCCAGCAGCACGAACAGGATCGAAATGGCCGAGGCCCCGGCGAAGGCGTACAGGACGCCTTGCTGCGGCGCGCCCTTGGACACGGCGTAGGTGACGGAGAACGTCGGAAGCACCACCTGGAGGCCGAAACCGGCGGCACCGGCGAACATGATCATGAGCAGGGCCTTCGGGCGTCGCAGGACTTCAAGCAGGGGAGCCTTGCGCTTCACCTCGGCACCCTCCTTGGCCACCGCCTCGGCGAAGATCGGACTTTCGGAGACCCGCAGGCGGACGAACATGCCCACGATCAGCAGCAGGAAGGACAGGAGGAAGGGCACCCTCCAGCCCCAGGCGAGGAAGGCGTCCTGCGGCAAGGCCGAGAAGATGCCCACGACGACTGTGCCAAGCACGGCGCCGGTGGGCGCGCCCGCGTTGACGAACGAGGCGGCAAAGCCCCGCCGTTTCGGATCGGAATGCTCCAGGGCCATCAGCGCGGCCCCGCCCCATTCGCCGCCGACGGCGATGCCCTGGCATACGCGCAGCAGGACCAGCAGGACCGCTCCCCAAGGGCCGATCACGCCGGCACCGGGAATCACGCCGATGAGGGTGGAGGCGATGCCCATCATCGCCATGGAGACGATCAGCATTCCCTTGCGGCCGATCCGGTCTCCGAAGTGGCCGAAGATCACACCGCCGAGCGGCCGGGCGACGTAGCCTGCGGCGAAGGTTGCGTAGGCGGCAACGACGCCGACCCACTCGTCCGTGCCGGCGAAGAAGACCTTGGGAAAGGCCACGGCGGCGGCCGTGGCGTACAGCAGGAAGTCGTAGAACTCGATGGTGCTGCCCAGATAGCTGGACAAGATGACCGTGCGCGCTTCTTTGCGCTTCCCGGCCGTGCTCGCAGGTGCGAGTGCAGTGTGTCCTGACATGGCTGTTCCTTGCGAAGGGGGGTTGGGTGGGGGTGGCCCTGGATCGGGCCTATTTGTAGAAGCGGGCGAGGAACTCGGCGACCACTGCCGGGCGCTCCTGGCCTTCGATTTCGATGGTGGCGTTGACCTTTATCTGGGCACCGCCCTTGACCTCGGTGACTTCGGCGATCCGGCCGACCATCCGGACCTTGGATCCGACCTTGACCGGAGAGGTGAAGCGGACCTTGTCCAGCCCGTAGTTGACCTTGGTGGTGACGCCGTCGACGTCGAACAGCTCGCCCCAGAACGGGATGATGAGCGAAAGGGTGAGGAAGCCGTGCGCGATCGGGGCGCCGAACGGACCGTCCTTGGCGCGTTCGGGGTCCACGTGGATCCATTGGTGGTCGTCGGTGGCCTCGGCGAAGAGGTTGACGCGGTCCTGGGTGATTTCGAGCCAGTCGGTGGCACCGAGCTCGGCGCCGGACGTGGTCAGCAGGGTGTCGAAATCGACAACGAGATTGGGCATTTCTTTCCTCCTGTGCAGGGGTGTTCAGCGGGTGAAGGCACTTGCCCCGGTGAGGGCCCGGCCGACAATGAGGGCATTGATCTCGTGGGTGCCCTCGTAGGAGTAGACGGCCTCGGCGTCGGCGTGGAAGCGGGCCACGTCGGTGTCGAGGGTGATGCCGTTGCCGCCCACGAGCTCCCGGGCGAGGGCCACGGTTTCGCGCATCGCCAGGCTCGTCTGCATTTTCGCGAGGGCGGAGTCCTGGTCGCGGTAGATGCCGCGCTCCTGCTGCCCGGTGAGCCTGACGACGAGCGAGAGGCTCGAGGTCACATTGCCGAGCATCCGGGCAAGTTTCTCCTGGACGAGCTGGAAGGAGCCGAGCTGCCGTCCGAACTGCTCCCGTTCGCATACGTAGTTGAGCGCTGCCTCGAACGCGCCGGCCTGGATGCCCGTAGCGATCCACGCAACGTCCGAGCGCATGGCCCGCAGCATGGCCGCGACGTCCTTGAACGAGTTCACGTTGTGCAGGCGGTCGGCCTCAGTGACGCGGACGCCGCTGAGCGTTATGTGGGCGTTCTGCATCATCCGCAGCGCCGTCTTGCGCTGGATCTTTTCGACGACGACGCCGGGCGCCTCGCGCGGGACGAGGAACGCCTTGACCTGGCCGTCCGCGACGTCGCGGGCGAAGACCGCAAGGACGTCGGCCGTTGCCGCGCCGCCGATCCACCGCTTCGCGCCGTCGATGACCCATTCGTCGCCGTCGCGGCGCGCCGTCGTGGCCAGGCCGCCCGCGATGTCCGAGCCGTGCCCGGGTTCAGTCAGGCTGAAGACGCCCTTGAGCGAGAAGTCGACGACGCGCGGCATCCAGTCCCGCTGTTGTTCCGGCGAGGCGCCGACGCGGATCGCGGTCCTGAAGAGTCCGGCCTGCGCCGTGTAGAAGGTGGCGAGCGAGGCGTCCGTGCGGGCGAGTTCGAAGATCCGGAAGCCGTGGTAGATCCCGCGGGCCGGGCCGTCCTGTGTGAGCTCCGCCGGCTCCATGAGGTCGAGGTCCGCGAGCGGCTGGCGCAGCTCATCCGGGAAGTCGCCGCGTTCCCAGTGATCGGCAAGGAGCGGGCGGGCCTTCCCGTCGAGGAAGGCGCGCAGCCGGCCGAGCACCCGGCGCTCGTCGTCAGTGAGGAGGGACTCGGCGTCGTACCAGTCGGCGACGCCGTACAGACGTTCGACGGCGGGCGCGGCACCACCGGCAGCAGGCACGGCACCCACGGCGGGCTCCGCCGTCGTCGTGCTCATCTCAGGACCCCAGCCCGAGGACGCGCACTGCGTTCTCCTTGAGGATCTTGGGCCGCACCTCGTCCTTGAGCGGCAGCTCCGCGAAAGCGCCGAGCCATTTCTGCGGGGTGATAAGCGGGACGTCGGTACCGAAGAGCACCTTGTCCTGCAGGACCGAGTTCGAAGCCCGCACGAGCGACTCCGGAAAGTATTTCGGCGACCAGCCCGAGAGGTCGATGAAGACGTTCGCCTTGTGGGTCGCGATCGAGTTCGCCTCCTCCTGCCACGGCACGGACGGGTGGGCCATGATCACGGTGAGGCCCGGAAAGTCGGCGGCGACGTCGTCGAGCAGGAGCGGGTTCGAGTACCGCAGCTTGATCCCGTGGCCGCCCGGCAGGCCGGCGCCCATCCCGTTCTGGCCGGTGTGGAAGATGGCCGGAAGGCCGAGCTCCTGGAGCGCCTCCCAGAGCGGGTAGAACTCCTCGCTGCTCGGGTCGAAGCCTTGGAGGCTCGGGTGGAACTTGAAGCCGCGGGCGCCGAGCTCGAGGGCCTGGTGCTTCGCGCGGGCGATCGCTTCCTCCCCCGTGCGCGGGTCCACGGAGCCGAACGGGACGAGGACGTCGTTGTGCCGGGCCGCGCCCTCGATGAGTTCCTCGATGCTGTTGGGTTCGTGGCGGAGCTGGGTCCGCGCGTCGACCGTAAAGACGACGGCGGCCATGTTCAGCTCGCGGTAGGTGTCCGCGATCCTGTCCAGGCCCGGGGAGCGGTCCTCGGCCTTGAAGTACTTCGCGGAGGCCTCGGTCAGGGCGGCCGGGAGGGAACAGTGCCCGTGGCCGTCGATCTCGACGTGCACGTGCATGTCGATCGCGTCGATCCTCCCGACGTCGATGCCGGGTTCGTAGCGCATCAGAGGACCCCGGCTGTTTCGGTCGCGGGTTCCGGCTGGAGTTCCGCCGGCAGCGGGAGGAATTCCTCGCCCACGCCCTGCAGGTGGCCGCCGATGATCTCCGCGCCCTGTTCCCGGAGCGCCTCGTAGGTCCAGCCGCCCTCGCGGTAGTCGGTCGTCGCCGGCTCGGGGTGGGTCCAGACCTGGAGCCGGTCCCCGCCTGCGCCGATCGCCTGGCCCGTGATGCCGGCCGCCTCATCGGAGGCGAGGTACGCGATGAGGCCGGCGACGTCGTCGGCCGTTCCGAAGCCAAGATCGTGACGGAAGAAGGCCGGCATCGGCTCGCCGTTCTCCTCCGCCTCGACGGCCTTGGCGAAGTAGGGGACGGTCTTCGTCATCGCGGTCGCGGCGACGGGGATGACGGCGTTGACGGTCACGCCGGCCTTCTTCATCTCGAGCGCCCACGTGCGCACCATGCCCACGATCCCGGCCTTCGCCGCAGCGTAGTTGCTTTGGCCGAAGTTGCCGCGCTGGCCCGTCGGGGAGCCGATGGTGACGATGCGGCCCTGGACATTGTTGGCTTTAAAGTACGCGAAGGCCTCGCGGACGCAGGTGAAGGTACCGCGGAGGTGGACGTCGATGACCAGGTCGAAGTCCTCGTCCGTCATCTTCAGCAGGCTCTTGTCGCGGAGGATGCCGGCGTTCGTGACGAGGATGTCCAGGCGGCCGAACGCGGCGACGGCGCCGTCGACGAGGGCCTTCGCGGCTTCCGTGCCGCCGACCGGGACGACGACGGCGGTGGCCCTGCCGCCGTCGGCCTCGATCTGCGCAACCGCGGCAGCCGCGGTCTTTTCGTTGACGTCATTGATCACGACGGCGGCGCCCTGCCTGGCGAGCTCCCTCGCGTAGGCGAGGCCGAGGCCCTGCCCGCTGCCGGTGACGATTGCAACCTTGCCGTTCAAGCTCATGGCATGCTCCCTCGCATGAAGTGACCGGCCGGTGCCGGTGGGGCCGATCCCACGGCGGCGTGAGATCCTTGTCACAATCAATGAAAAATTAGATTGTTGAAAAAGTCAATGATTGTTTTTTACTACGACTGGAGCTGGGATGGGCACACTGGATACTGACGTCGAGGAACCGCGGCTTGCCGCCGCGGATATTGGCAGCGATGTGGGGCTGTTGCTTGCGAAGCTGCACGCCGCAGGATCAGTCCTGAACAACCGTGCCCTCAAGGAGTTCGGGCTGAAGGAGAGATCCTTCTCGATCCTCACCCTCGCCTGCAGCGGATTGGAGCCCACGCAGCGCGAGCTGGCCGATTTCCTCAGCCTTGACCCCAGCCAGATCGTCAGCCTGGTGGATGAGCTGGAAGGCGGCGGGCTCGTTGAACGGGCGGCCGGCAAACTCGACCGGCGCGCGAAGATCGTCGTGGCCACTCCCGGGGGCCGGAGGACCCACAGCAAGGCGCGCGCGGCCCTGGTGGAATGCGAGCACCGCCAGCTCGCCGCCCTGGACGGGGCCGAAGTCAGCGAGCTGAAGCGGCTCCTGCGCAAAGCGCTCTGGGACGCCTGAAAGAACGCAACGAGGGGTCAGCGGAAGACGATGTCCACCGGGTTGGCCTCGGAGCGCCACTCCCCCGGCGTTCCGGGGCCGCTGATCACCGGGGCCGTGAGCACGCCGGAACGGTTGGTGCGCTTGTCCCGCAGGATTTCAGTGACCGAGCCCAGATGCCGGGACAGGTCGATGACGTTTTCCGGGGCGGCGAGCAGCAACTGGAAGCCGAACTCGTGCAGCGCCTTGATGCCTGCGCCGGCGAACTCCTCGGAGGCGAGCACAAAGGCCTCGTCCATCATCACCGTGCCGTACGTGGTGAAGCCCTGTTCGGCGATGCCCAGCTGGTAACTCAGCGCCGCGGCCATGATGAACGCGGTGAACCGCTGCCGCTCGCCGCCGGACATGGAGCCGGTGTCCGTGTGCATGAAGACCTCGGTCTTCACACTCCCACCCTTCGACCCGGATGAACGGCCCTGCACCTGCCGGTGCTCCTTGCACTGGATGAACAGGTGGCCGCGGACGTCCAGCACCTCGGCCCGCCAGCGCCGGTCCTCCGGGGCCTGCGAGCCAAGGCGCTTGACCAGGGTTTCGAGCGACTTGTAGCGGTTGCCGAGTTCGACGTCGTCCTCCGCCGCGGCGGCGCCGGCGGCCCGGCCGCGGCCATGGCGGGCCTTGAGCGCGTTCTGGATGGCGTCCTTGAACTGCTTGGCGGTGGCCGGCATGGTCTGCTTGATGTCCAGCTCGAGGTAGCTGCCCTCGTGGAAGTTCACCTCGGACAGGATGCCGTTCAGCGGCAGGATCCGGCTGGTAATGGCGCGCCGTTCCTCGTCCAGCAGGTGCAGCAGGGTGCTGAAGGATTCGTGCGTGCGCTGGTTGAAGAACTGCCGGAACTCGGCCTCCTGCGCCGGCAGGCCCTCGCTGACGATCTGGTGGTAGCGGGACTCGAACTCGCCGGCCGCGCCGATCGACGTGCCGTGGTCCGCGGAAATCGCGGTGCCCCATTCGCGCACGAAGCCCTCGAACATGCGGCTCAACCGTTCCGACAACGCCTGCCCGCGGGATTCCGCGGCATGCAGTTCGGCGAGCAGTTCGGTGCGGACCCGGTTGGCCAGGTTGTCCAGTTCGTGGAGTTCGGTGATGTCGCCGAAGCCGGTGAACTTCGGTTCCAGCGCGGCCACGGTGGTGCCCGACGGCGGCGCGTCGGCCAGGCGCTTGCGTGCGGCCTCCAGGAGCGAGTCGGCCGCGGTCATCTGCTGGTCCAGGGCCTTGTATTCGCTCTGCAGCACGGCGGCGGAACCTGTGGAGGACTGGTGCTTTTCGCGCACGGCCTCGATGCTGCCGCGCAGCGGTTCGAGGTCGGCCTGCGCGGCCAGGGCGTCCTTGAGCCGCTGCTCGATGCGGGCCAGCTCGTCCGCGGCCACCGCAGCCGAGACCTGTTCCCAGCTCCGTTCGTCCTCGGCCACACGGCGGAGGGCTTCAAGTTGGCGGGCCATGCCCTGGTGCGAGTCTTCGCGGCTCTGGGCCAGCTCCGCCGCCTTGGCCAGCTCGTTCTCCAGCTCCTCGACCTTCGCGGCGAGCAGCTCCTGCTTGGCCGCGTTGTCGAAGCCCAGCACGTAGTCCTGACGGCCGGTGAAGCGGTCGTCCTTTTCCACCGTGTGGCGGTTCCGTTTGACCACACCACCCAGGCTCAGGCCCTTGTCCAGGCCGGCCAGTTCCTCCGGGGTCTCCACGCAGGGGTACGCGAAGTCCAGGGCGATCCGCTCGCGGACCCACTCACTTGCTTGTGCGAGGGACTCGCCTTTCGCGCCCGAGGTGAGGATGTCCAGCTTCGTCAGCAGATCGCCGTCGGACACGTCCTCCACAGCCAGCGCCCCGCCCGCGAGCGGCTTGGAGATGTCCACCGCGCGCAGGGCGCCGCGGATGGTGTTGTCATTCAGGAAGCGCGTGACGGCGGCGAAGTGCTCGCCCGGGACCAGCAGGGTGGTGGCCAGGTTGCGCAGGGCCCGCTCGGCCGCGGGCCGCCACTGGTCCTCCCCCTCCGCGAGGTCGATCAGCTCGCCCGCGAACGGCATGCGCTCCTCCGGGACGCCCGTGGCCGCCGCGATGGCCGCCCGGTTCTCAATGCTCGACGGCGGCAGCAGGGATTTGCTGCTCCGCAACGAGGCGAGCTCCTGCTGCGCCGTGGCAAGCTCACGCTTCTTGGTGGCGTGCCCGTCGAAGGCCTCGAAACGCAGCTCACGCAGCGCCTCGGAATCGTCCTGGAGCTCGGCCGATCGCGCTGCCGCCTGTTCGTGGGCCTGGTTCCAGCCCTCGGCGGTCCACTCAAGGTCCAGTCCGGCGTCGGCCAGTGCCTTCCGGGCCGCGGCCTCCACGTCCTGCCGCAGCTTCAGGCCGAGCCGGGCGTTCTCCAGCGACTGCTCGATCGCCGAAATCGCGTTGCCGCCCTGGTTGTTGTAGTCCGATTCGAGCTGTCGCAGCTCCTTGGCCAGGGCATCACGGACGGAGCGTTCGGCGCCGAGCTCCTTGGCCTTCTGCTGGGCAAGCTCCTTGAAGCGGGCCAGCGTCTTCGCATGGACCTCGACCGCGAGTTGCTGCCGGTAGGCATCGAATTCCTCGCCGCTGAGCTCCCGCAGCCGGTTCGCCTCCAGCAGGGTCTGGGCATACTCCTTGTTCAGGCCCGGCACCGGCGCCAGCTGGTCGCGCTGCTGCCGCACGTCCTCCAGCCGCTGCCGGATGGACATGAGGTTGCTGAATTCCTCGACGACGTCGTCCGCCGCCGCGAGCGTGGCCGGCGGGTCCAGCACCTGGTCCCTGAAGAAGGTGTTGACGCTGCCGCCCAGGCCCTTGCCGGCCTGGATCACGCGCAGCAGCGGCAGGGCCTGGTCCGAGCTGATCCCCAGCAGGCGGCGGAAGCGCTCCGCGAACGCCTTGTGCACGTCGAAGACCTGCGCCTCGGGGAAGATACCCTCCAGGGAACCCTTGGTGAAGCGCTTCTCCGCGATGCCCTCGATCGCGGCCAAGTCCAGCGGCCTGTGGTCGATCAGGTAGAAACGGCCCACGCTGGACTCCGTGCCGTTCTTCGGCAGGTCGAACAGCGCCGACACCGTCACCCGGGTGCCCGCGGCGTTGTCGAACGTCAGCGCGACGGCGGACCAGGTGGCTCCGGGCCGCTGGAAGGCGCTGGCCGAGCCCTCTCCCACGGCCTTGTCGCCCACCTTGCCGCGCATGTACGTGAACGTGGTCCGCTTGTCCTCCACGGACCCGCCGACCCGTTGCGCCGCGGCCTCGTTGGAACGCGGACGTGCATCGAAGACCCGCAGCATGGCGTCGAACAGCGTGGACTTGCCCACGCCAGAGTTGCCCGTCAGCAGGGTGCCGTTGCGGTCCACGTGCATCGTGTGGGCGCCGTGGAAGGTGCCCCAGTTGACCACCTGGACCAGGGCCAGGCGCATCTGGCCGGGGTTCACCTGGTCACCGATCGGAAGCATGCTCGCAATGGTCACTTGGTCTGCTCCCCGTCAGTCGTTGGCGCTTCAGTCGTGGTTGCCTCTGCCTCCGCGGTGGGACGAGTCTCACCTTGGGCGTCGGCGACGCTGCGGCCGGGCGCCGCAGGTTCGCCGATCGGCGAGGACGCCGATGCCGCCCAGGGAGTGGCATCGGGCCTTCCTGAGGTGGACGGCTCGCTGCTTGCAGCGGAGCCGCCCACCGAAGGGGCGGGGGCGGCATCGGCGTTCTCGCCACCCAGGCTGCCGTCGCCGTCGTCGTCGTTTTCAGCCAGCTCAAGCAGGGGCTCCGTGCCGGTTTCGTCCGATCCTGCTGCGACCAGGGCTTCGATCTGGGCAGGGATGTCGCCGATGTTTTCGAAGGGGAAGGCCAGCGGGAGGGCCTGGGAGATCGAGAAGGTGTCGTCGATACCGGTGGCCAGGAGGAGTTGGCGGGCCAGGAGCTTGGTGATGGTGCGGTTGACCACGTCGGCGTCGCGCAGGGCGTCCTGTTGGCCGGAGGGCTGGTAGTGGGCCACGAGTTCGGAGATTTCCTCGCGGGTGATGGTGGGCTCGGTCTGGGCGGTGGCGTGCCGGTCCAGGAGCAGGCGCAGGCGTAGCAGCACGATGGTTTCCACCCGGCTCAGGGCACGCTGCTGGCGGAGGATGCTGGAGCGGGCGCCGCCGCCGATCACGTCGGGGTCCACCGGGCGGAGCACGGCGATCTTGCGTTCGTGGTCCAGCTGCAGGCTCAGGAACAGTTCGGAGAGGCGGCTGCGCAGGATCTGCTGGTTGTCCAGCAGGGTGGTCCAGAGCTTCTCGTCCCGGCCGCCGTCGACGTACGGGCCCTTCAGCAGCCGCACCAAAGCCTGGCGCAGCTTCATGGGCAGCACGCCGGTGTCGCCGGGGAACAGTGCTGCGCCGTCCACGAAGGTATCGCGCGGCGTCACACGGAACGGGTCCGGGTGGACATGTCCGTCGGTGGTGGGGGCGTCAGTCATCGGAATCCTCGTTAGGCGCGGTGAGTGTCACGAGCGGCAGGTACGCGGTGCGGGTGCTGCCGTCGATCTGTTCGAAGTCGATGTTTTCCCAGCTGTCCTGCCCGAACGCGGCGCCGCTGTGCAGGGCGTGGGACAGCAGGGCGCGGACGGTGTTGATGTGCCGCTCGTCGTCGGGCAGGTTCTCCCAGGCCTCCGCCAAAGTGGCGGCTCCCGCGGCAGCCGCACGGACGACGTCGGGCCTCGCCTTCGCGGAGCGCAGTGACCGCACGCGGTCCGCGTCGCTGAAGGCGATCGGCTCCGCGAGTTTGGGCGGCGCCGCGAACTCGTCCGGGTCGAAGAGCTTGACCATGGCGAGTGATTCGAAGGCGGCGTTGTACAGCACCGGCGCCCGGACCAGTGCGGGGCGGTCGCGTTCGTACGGCATGGACCGGATGGCCTGCTCCGCCTCCCGCAGGACGTTGCGCAGCCGCACGGACTGGCGGATGTCGTCGCTCTGGATGTAGGCGTTGAGGCTCTCCGAGAGCTTCCCGTAGATCCGCTGGATCTGGCTGTGCTGGGTGCGGAGTTCGGCCACGAGGTTCTTCAGCGTCTCGCGGTCCTCATGGCTGAGCTCGTCCGCGAACTGCCGGCCCAGCACCTCGCCGATCGCCGAGCGGAAGCGCAGCTGCTGCTGGGGGTCTTCGAGGAACGCCGTGAAGGAGCGGAAGGTCCTGCCCTCGGGGCTCTGGCGCAGGCGCTTGTCCGCCTCCAGGACCTGGGCCATGGTGGCGCCCTTGCTGAGGGACTCTTCGATGATCTGGTTGCGCAGCTCGCCCACCAGTTCCTCGATGCGGTCGCGCATCTTCTTGTAGTCGGCGGGCAGGCTCGCGGCCAGGTCGAGGATGTTCCCGGCAGCCTCGACGGCTTCCTCGTCGTCCAGCAGGCCGTCGAAATCGCCGGAGCTGATGTCCTCGATCAGCTGCTGGCGTTCCTGGATTTCGTCCTCCAGGGCTTCCAGGCGGGCGCTCTGGTCAGGGTTGGTTTCGTTGGCGAGCTTCTCGACGTCGCCCAGCAGCGTCCCGAGGCGGGAGCCATTCAGGGTGGAACGTTCGCTGGAGAGACTGTCGAGGAAGGCCAGCACGCGGGCCGCGGCCTCGGTGACTTCGTAGACGATCTGACCGGACTGGTTCCGGCGGGTGAGGAACTGCCTGCGCGTCCATTCGTCGCCGAATGCCTTGCCGTTGGCCGAACCGCCCAGCCCCGGCTCCTGGCGGCGGAGCTGCTCAAGGAAGGCGTCGACGTCGGCGTGGAACTCTTCGAGCGGAAGCTGCGGCCGGGTGCGGGTGAAGGAAGCCTGCAGCACCGCGATCACCCACGGCGCCGAGCGCGTCAAGGCCCAGGCAGGACCCTTGGTGAGCAGTTCCAGGTCCCGGAGCCGGGCACTGATGGCGTCTGCCGAGGACATCGCAGATCGGGACACACACTCTCCTTCAGCTGCCGCGTACGTTGTGGCAGCGGGATTCCCGAAAACTGCCCCTTCAAGGTTAACGCAGGGTGGCCGGGCCGTTGTCCGCAGGCGGTTCCGCCCCCCTTCCGAAACCGCGCCGTGACCTTGGTCCCCGGCACGGTTTCGATCACGCAACAACTCCGTGTCGCGCGTGTGGGCTGCTGGCCGGAAGCCCCGCGCCGATCCTACCCTCGGAACACCGGCTTTCCCCGGACTGCACCACACCCTGCTCATGGCACACAGTTCAACTCAGGCACATTGTTCAAGGGGGACAAATGAACCTGGATTTCACGGCTCTGGACACGTCCATCTACGTCTTCATCGGCACGCTGCTGATCGCATTGGCCCTGGCCGCTTTCATGGCCGTGGCTGCGCTGGCAACGCTTGCGCTGGCGGGATGCGGGCAGTTCCTCTGGTTCCTGCTGCGGAGCACCCTGGGCGCGCTGGTCAATGGAATCAACTTCGCCTGGGAGCGGGTGGTCCACCAAACGGCGAATGTGGAGATTCCGGGCGAACTGCAGGCCGTGACGGGCTCGCTGCTGCGCCAGCCGAATACCCTTTAGCCGCCGGGACGCCCGCCGGGACGCCGGCAGAGCGCCGCTCGGCACGCCCCAGCACGGCTCGCTAGTCCGCAAGGATGTGGTACAGCGCCCTCCGGGCTTCGTCGATTTTCTCCACCGCGGCCTGGCGTTGTTGATCGCTGGCCGCCATCCGGAACTGATGGATGACCCGCATGAGTTTCACGACGCTCTCGTGAAACGCGGGCAGGGCACCCTCGGGGTCGGTGTCCCAGGCGTTGCTCAGCTCTTCAGCGTGCTCGGCAACGTAGGCCTTGCCCGCCTCTGTGAGCGTGAATTCAGTGCGCCGGCCCTCTCCCACGGGCTCGATCAGTTCTTCATCCACAAGCTGCTGCAGCGTGGGGTAAATGGACCCCGGGCTTGGACGCCAGGCACCGGACGTTTTTTCCGCAATTGTCTGAATCAGCCCGTACCCGTTGGAAGGATTCTCGGCGAGGAGGGAGAGGATCGCCCAGCGGACGTCACCCCTGCTGGCCCGTCGAAAACCACCCGGGCCGAAGCCAGGACCAAAGCCCGGCCCAAATCCGGGCCCGAATCCACCGCGCCCGAACCCGCCTCCACCGTGGCCGCGGGGTCCGCGATGGCTCCTGCCACGCTCGAAACGGCCGTTGCCGGGCCCGCAGTCTTCGTGCTTGTTGTCGTGAATGCCTTTCATGACGTCATCACCCTTTCGATCCTTCGACGCCAACGATCTGGCGATACTTAACGATATATCGCTGAATATTGCCGGGCAAGGCCTTTTCTTCTCTGGCAGAGCTATCTACCCGCGGGTAGCATTGAGGGACAGCTGCAGGGTTCTCCGCCCGAGGCGAACCCTGGGCCCTATGCCGCGGACGCGGCCGGAGGAGTCCTGCCATGACGTCGACCACCGAGAACAGCCCGGTTGGACACAGCAGTTCCGCAGTCACGGCCGCAGAAGCGCGCGCCGTCGCCGAAGCCGCCAGGGAGCAGGAATGGTCCCGGCCCAGCTTCGCCAAGGGCCTCTATCTCGGTGATTTCGACCTCGGGCTGATCCATCCCTGGCCGCAGGCCCGCGCGGACGACGTCGAACGCGGCGAAGCATTCATGGCATCCCTGCGGGAGTACTGCAAATCGATGGACGGGCGCGCCATCGAACGCGACTCCCGCATCCCCGACCGGTACCTTGCCGGCCTGGCGGAGCTGGGCGTCTTCGGGATGAAGATTCCGCGGGAGTACGGCGGCCTCGGCCTGTCCCTGGTCTACTACGGGCGGGCGCTGGCGCTGCTGGGCTCGGTCCACCCCAGCCTGGGCGCCCTGATCTCGGCCCACCAATCCATTGGTGTCCCGGAGCCGGTCAAGGTCTTTGGCACCGCCGAACAGAAGCAGCAGTACCTGCCGCGCTGCGCCGCGGGAGCCATCACTGCGTTCCTGCTGACCGAGCCCGACGTCGGCAGCGACCCCGCCCGGATGGGCTGCACGGCGGTTCCGGCGGACGACGGCGGCTCCTACCTTTTGGACGGCGTGAAGCTTTGGACCACCAACGGGGTGATCGCCGAACTCGTGGTGGTCATGGCCAAGGTCCTGCCCTACACGGCCGCGGACGGCAGCGAGCACAAGGGCGGAATCACTGCCTTCGTGGTGGAAATGGACTCCCCAGGCATCACGGTGGAGAACCGCAACGCCTTCATGGGCCTGCGCGGCATCGAAAACGGCGTCACCCGCTTCCACCAGGTCCGGGTTCCGGCGGAGAACCGGCTGGGCAAGGAAGGCCAGGGCCTGAAGATCGCCCTGACCACGCTCAACACCGGCCGGCTGTCCATCCCGGGGCTGTGCGTGGCGGCCGGCAAGTGGTCGCTCAAGATCGCCCGTGAATGGTCGAACGCCCGCACCCAGTGGGGGCGCCCCGTCGGCAAGCACGAGGCCGTGGGCAAAAAGATCGCGTTCATCGCCGCCACCACCTTCGCTCTGGAAGCGGTCTTCGAGCTGTGCGCCGAAATGGCCGACGCCGGGCAGAAGGACATCAGGATCGAAGCAGCCCTGGCCAAGCTCTGGTCGACCGAACTGAGCTGCCAGATCGCCGACGAGCTGGTACAGATCCGCGGCGGCCGCGGCTTCGAAACCGCCGATTCGCTGGAAGCCCGCGGGGAACGGGCCGTGGCCGCCGAGCAGCTCTTCAGGGACCTGCGCATCAACCGGATCTTCGAAGGCTCCTCGGAGATCATGCGCCTGCTGATCGCACGCGAAGCGGTGGACGCGCACCTTGCGGCCGCGGGCGACCTCGCCTCAGCGGACGCGAGCCTGCAGGACAAGGCACGGGCCGCCGTCGGCGCTACAGGTTTCTACGCGCGGTGGCTGCCCAAGCTGGTGGCCGGTGCGGGCCTGGACCCGCGCTCCTACGGCGAGTTCGGCCGGCTCTCCCGGCACCTGCGCTACGTGGAACGCGCCTCCCGGAAGCTGGCCCGGCAGACCTTCTACGGCATGGGCCGCTGGCAGGCCGGGCTGGAGCACAAGCAGGCGTTCCTGGGCAGGATCGTGGACGTCGGCGCGGAGCTGTTCGCCATGGCCGCCAGCTGTTCGCGGGCGGAAGCGCTGCTGCGCAGCAACCCGGAGCACGGTGCCGCGGCGTTCGAGCTCGCCGACGCCTACTGCGAGCAGGCCCGGCTTCGGGTGGAGGCTTCCTTCGAGCAGCTGTGGAAGAACACCGACGACGCCGACCATGCGGTATCCCGCAAGGTCCTCGCCGGGGATTACGCCTGGCTGGAGGCGGGGATCCTGGATTCCTCGGAAGGCACCGGCCCGTGGATCGCGGACGCCGCCCCCGGTCCGTCCGCCAAGGAGAACCTGCATCGGAAGTACCGCTAGGACTAGCGGACTGTTCCGTCCAGGTAGTACCAGCGGCGGTCCACGCGCAGGAAGCGGCTCTTTTCGCGCTGCACCCCGCGTTCGCCGTCGTGCGAATAGTGCGCCGCGAACTCGACCGTCCCCTCGGAGTCCAGCGGGCCGCCGCGCGAAGTCCCGATGATGTCCAGGCGGCGCCATTGCGTGTCCGGGTCGAGGTCCAGTGCGGGCGGCCGGGTGTCCGGGTGCCAGGTGCGCAGCAGGTAGCCGGGGTCAAGCAGCACGAAGGCGCTGTACCGGGAACGCATGAGCTGCTCCGCCGTGGGCGCCTCGGCGTCGCCGCGGTGGAACACCCCGCAACAAAGCTCGTACTGCTCACCGGACAGGCAGGGGCAGGCGCCGTTTCGGAGCCTGGAAAGGGCGAGCGGCATGGATCCTCCCGGACGAGATAACAGCTTCGCTACAACCCGGGCAGCGCGCGGCCGGCCGGGTGATTCCGGCCGGATTCAATCGTAGGCTAGGAACCGTGCCCGGCATCCGGGACGGTCGAAACTGCGGCACGGGGAGGTTACGTGGAAGATCCGACAACGCTGGCCCTCAACCTGACCTTTTTCGGCACCCTCGGCATGGCTTTCCTGATGTTCTTGGGCCTGCTCCTGTGCATGGCAGCCACGCTGGTGCTGGCGGGGCTCGCGCGGCTGCTGTCGATCCTTGTGCTCGCGATGGTGGGGATCCTGCCGAAGAACGACGCCGACCCGGTGGTCCATCTTCCGAGCAGCCACACCGCCTCCGCGGAGCCCGCAGCGGAACCGGCGACGGCGGATGCTGACTATGCGCCCGCCCCGGACGAAGCGCCCGCCGGCGGCGATGTTTCCGGCGCCCCTGTTGAGGTGCCTGCCGCTCCGCGGCCCGGCTTCTTGGAATCAGCCGCACAGCTGGTCGCCGCCTTGGCAACAGCCCTTCGCAGCGTCCCCTGGAAGAAGCTGCTCTCGCCGAACGAATGGCCTCCTCCGGGCCAGCTCAGGAGCCGGATCGCGGAAGGTACCGCGGCCGCCGTCGAGAACCAGACGAAGCACCACCCCCTGCTGCTCGCCGCGACCCACGAACCGCCGGCCCTCAATGCGGAGTGGGCCGCCGCGGTCGCCGAGGCCGACGCCCGGGAAGAGGCCCGGGAGGAAGCACGGGAAGTGGCCCACGTGCATGCCCGCGAAAAGTCGGCCGCCGGCTCACGCTGAGTCCATGACGAGCCCGCCCAGGCGGCACCGCTCAGGCAGCGCTGCTCAGGCTGTACCGCTCAGGCCGCTTTCCGTCAGGCGGCGGAAGGAAGCCCCGTGGTAGATCAGGGGCCGGGCGTCGTCGTTGATCGCCGTCGACTTAACCTCCAGCACCACAATCGCGTGGTCGCCGGCCGGGGTCTCTGAAACGATCTCGCACTCGAGGGACAGCACCGCGCCGTCAATGGTGACGGCTCCGGCGTCGCTGGTTGAGGTGGCAATCCCCGCGAATCGCTCACCCTTGCGCGAAGACAGCTGCAGGCACACGGCCTCCTGGCCCTCGGCGAGCACCGAGACGCCAAGGCGCGGCGCCCGGCGGAGCTTCGGCCAGGTGGTGGAAGAGTTCTGCACGGCGAACATCACCAGCGGCGGCTCCAGGGAAACACCCACGGTAAAGCTCGATGCCACGAGCACCTCGGGAGCGAAACCGACCATGGCGCTGAACGCGGCCACCCCGGACGGAAATTGCGCAAACGCCTGCTTGATCGAAGCTGTTCCGTCCACTGTCGCCTGGGTCATGCCGTTCGTCCTCTCTCCGTGTTTCTGCGCCTTCCTTTTCAACTAATTCACTGGATCCGGCAGAGGGCAATATTTGTGTAATTGCATGTCCATGCCCCCATTCACGCTGCGTCATGATGCCGTTTTCGTTACTCCGGAATACGAAAAGCTAAGAACTCCTACGGTTTTTCGGGCGATGTTTCACGCAAATGTGTAGCGTCGTGTCAACCGATTGTGCACTCCTGCTTCACAGCCAATTCCTCCACGAAGGGAGCCGTAGGTGAGCCTCAGCGAGCTTCGAACCCTGGGACGCACGGGCGTCCCGATCAGTCCCCTGACCCTGGGCACCCTCAACTTCGGCACCGGCTCGGCACCCACCGGCCCGGAGGACAGCGTCCGCATCATCCGCTCGGCCCTCGACGCCGGAATCACCAGCGTAGACACCGCGGACATCTACTCACAGGGCGAGGCGGAGGCCATTACGGGCCGCGCATTGCAGGGCCGCCGCGACGACGTTTTCCTGTCCACGAAATTCCACGGCCAAATGGGGTCGAACCCGGCGCATTCGGGAAATTCGCGGCGCTGGATCATGAAGGCGGTGGAGGGCAGCCTCAGCCGCCTGCAGACGGACCGGATCGATCTCTACCAGGCTCACCGGCCCGACTACACTACCGACGTCCTGGAAACCATCACGGCCCTGAACGACCTCATCCGGCAGGGGAAGATCCTCTACTACGGCACCTCCGTGTTCACGCCGGCCCAACTGGTGGAGGCGCAATGGATCGCCAACACCAACCACCTCATCCCGCCCGTGGTGGACCAGGTGCCCTACTCGCTGCTGGTGCGCGCCAACGAGCGCGACGTCTTCGCCATCACCCAGCAGTACAACCTCGGGGTACTCAGCTACGGACCGCTCGACGGCGGCTGGCTGTCCGGCCACTACCGGCTCGGCGCCCGCCAGCCGTCCAGTTCGCGGGCCAACGCGCTGCCAGGCCGTTTCGACGTCGCGGCGCCATTCAACCAGCACAAGCTCCACGCGGCCGACGCCCTGGCCCGCCTGGCCGACCAGCACGGCCTGAGCCTCATCCAGCTCGCTGTCGGCTTCGCACTGAACCACCCCTCCGTGAGCAGCGTGATCATCGGCCCGCGCACCGAGGAGCACCTGACGGACTACCTCAAGGCCGCAGATACGGTGCTCAGCGAGGCCCTGCTGGACGCGATCGACGACATCGTGGCGCCCGGCACCAACTTCCTGGAGCGCGACGCCGGCACCGTGGTTCCCCATCTCGAGTTTGCGGAGCTGCGCCGGAGGTAGGCTCCGGGATAGTGGCGCAGCTAGACTCGTTCGCAGCCATGAACAGCCTGCCGACTTCCTCCTCCACCCGCATCGATGCGTGGCTGTGGGCGATCCGCGCCTACAAGACCCGTTCCGCGGCTACTGCCGCCTGCCGCGCGGGCCACGTGAGGATCAACGGGAACCCGGTTAAGGCATCGCAGACCGTAATTATCGGGGACACCGTGCGCGTCCGGCAGCCCGGTTTCGAGCGGATCCTGGAAGTGCGCCAACTGATCGCGAAACGCGTCGGCGCCGAGGCCGCCTCGCACTGCTTCACCGACCACACGCCGGAGCGGCCGGCGCCCGCAACGCTCGGCCTGCCCCAGCGCGACCGCGGCGCGGGCCGACCCACCAAGAAGGACCGCCGCGACATGGAAAGGCTCCGCAGCGGCCGCTAGCCTACTTCCCCCGCAGGACCACGACGTCGTAGGTCACCGGTGCCGGCACCCCGAACTTAGCGTTCACCACGGCGAGCTTCCCGCCGAAGTTCGCGGCCGTCGTCGGGACCTGGAACAGCGGGCTCTTGATGACGTGCTTCACGACGCCGGACGACAGGTCCGCGGACAACTTGACCCGGCTGATCTGGTTGCTGAAGTTCTGCACGGCCCAGAGCGTGCGGCCGCGGACGAGGATGCCGTCCACGTTGGGGACGTCGACGCCGGAAATCGCCGCGCTGGCGCCAGTCTGCGGGTTGACCGTGTACACGGCTCCCTTGCCCGAGTGCGCCACGATCAATATGCGGCCACCGTTCGCTGCCGCGATGCCGTTGAGGTTGAACTGGGCGGAGGTGTCCGACGCCGGTCCGCTGATCGCGAGCGTCTTGACGGCTCCGAGGCTGCCGTCTGCGCCCACAGGGACGAAGTAGAGTTCGGCGGCGTTCGAGTTGGTGAACCAGGCGCCTTGGCGGGTGAGCGCGACATCGTTGATGAAGGCCGGTTGCTTGCCGGTCAGCTGGATCGTGGCCTTGGTGGTGGCCGCCTTGGTGTCGTAGACGTAGGCCGTGCCGGCGGGCCCGCCGGCCACGAAGAGCAGCTCATGGCGCTTGTCGAACTTCATGCCGACAGCCACGCGGCCGGCCGGGGCGTCGATGAAGCGTTCTGCCGTGCCTTTGCGGATATCGCCGCGGAAGATGTCTCCGGTGGCAAGGTCGCCGGCGTAGAACGTGGTGCCCCTGCCCGCGGCGATGCCTTCTGCGCCCCCGGCGCCGGGCAGGACGATGGATTTGGCGGCCTGGGTTTTGTGCGGGGCCGGGGCCTTCGCCGAGGCGACGGGACCCGGAAGGAGAAGGAGGCCTGCTACGGCCAGCAGGGCGACGGCGGCACGACGTAATGCTTTTGCAGTTTTGCGGGTGTTTCCACGCCGGGTGTTTTCACGCATGGGGATGCTCCCTGGGTTATTCCGTGGGAACCCGCCCCCGCTGCGGGACTCCGCACGATGGTAACTGCCAGTTTAGGGAGCACCGCCTGTTGCCGCCAGAGGGCACGACCCATGCCGACGGTTCTAGAAAATTGCCGTCATGTTCTGCCAGCCGCTGCCCACCTGAACACGGGGAAGCCAGGTGCCGTTGCCCTTGCCCGGGTACAGCCACAACACCCCCGCAGCATCCCGGGCCAACACATCGCCCGTGCCGTCACCGTTGAAGTCCCCCGGGCTCAGCAACGCCGTCATGATCTGCCAGCCGCTGCCCACCTGAACACGGGGGAACCAGGTGCCGTTGCCCTTGCCCGGGTACAGCCACAACACCCCCGCAGCATCCCGGGCCAACACATCGCCCGTGCCGTCACCGTTGAAATCACCCGGGCTGAACAACGCCGTCATGATCTGCCAGCCGCTGCCCACCTGAACGCGGGGGAACCAGGTGCCGTTGCCCTTGCCCGGGTACAGCCACAACACCCCCGCAGCATCCCGGGCCAACACATCGCCCGTGCCGTCGCCATTGAAATCACCCGGGCTGAACAACGCCGTCATGATCTGCCAACCGCTACCCACCTGAACACGGGGGAACCAGGTGCCATTGCCTTTGCCCGGGTACAGCCACAACACCCCCGCAGCATCCCGGGCCAACACATCGCCCGTGCCGTCACCGTTGAAGTCCCCCGGGCTCAGCAACGCCGTCATGATCTGCCAACCGCTGCCCACCTGAACACGGGGAAGCCAGGTGCCATTGCCCTTGCCCGGGTACAGCCACAGCGCCCCGGCAGCATCCCGGGCCAACACATCGCCCGTGCCGTCGCCGTTGAAGTCGGTCATGTAGCTCGTGGCTCCATGTCCGAAGGCGTTCGGGAGGGCGCCTGCCTTGAGCTGGAGCACCTTAAGGGCTGCAGTCCTGACCACCACGTCGAAGGCGGCGCTCGACTGGGCGCGGCTGAGCACAGCGCGGTACATGGCGGGAATGCTGGCCGGGTTGGCGCACAACAGCATGGTGCCGCCGGCATTGAAGAAGTTAATGGCGCGGTCGGCCAGGGACCACGGCGCCAGCTGCGCGGCGTTGCACAGGTCGTCGGAAAGGATGACGCCATTGAAGCCAAGGTTCCCACGCAGCATGGTCTTCATGATGGTGCCGGAAAACGGGCCGATGTGGGCGGGGTCGATCTTGTCGTAGTAGGCGCTGGAGACCATGACGATGCCGGTGCCCGCGTTGACGGCGTCCCGGAAGGGTTGCAGGTACGGGTCCGCGATCGTGGTGATGGTGTCATGGACGTTGGTGCTGGTGTCCGTGTTCGCGGTGACCCGTCCCAGCCCTGGGAAGTGCTTGACCGCGGTAACCAGCCCTGACTGCCTCATCCCTGCGGCAAAGGCCAAGCCGTGGCTCGAGACGGTGGCGGGGGTGTAGCCGTACTCGCGTTCGTAGTAGCCGATGGGGGCGTTCAATGGGGCAAAGGCTGCACTTGGCACCGTGTCCAGCACGGGTGCCAGGTTCAGGTTCAGCCCGGCAGCGGCAAGCTGTCCGCCCCAGGTCCCGGCGTAGCCTTGCAGCGTCGCGGGAGCCAGCGTGCCCTGGGACAGGGCCGTAGGGATCGTGGAGAAGCCGGGGCCGCTGAGGACCTGGACGTAGCCGCCTTCCTGGTCGGTTCCCACGAGCAGCTTGACGTTGCCCGTCGTGGCGGCCGAGACGCCTTGGGTCATACGCCGGACGACGGCGGCCGTCGCCGTCGTACCTTCCGCGCTACGGCCCGAGAGGTAGGCATTGCCCACATGGTAGGCGGAAAGGTCGGACAGCGTGGCGGAGGAGGCGCCCGTGGCGGTGGCGGCGACCATGAACAACTGCCCGACCCGCTGTCCCATGGTCATGCGCAGCAGTTGGGCCGAAGGAGACGGGGCGGCCACGGTGCTTGCCGCCGTCGTACCTGCCAATTCCGCGACTGGTAATTCCGCGACTGGGGTTGGCGACGCCACGCCGAAGGCCGCAAGCAAGGCGGCGGCGATTGTTGCGCAAAGAGCCAGTCCGGGAGGGATTCTTCCCATGGGTCACGCGGCTTTTGGTGGTTCCTGTCCTTCCTGCCCAGCCTACGACGGCGGCGTTGAAGCCGAAAGGGCTACGCGGAGTCCGCACGCCGCCACCGGCAAAAATTACCGGCGACGACACGCGGGTGCGGCGCGTAAAGTGTCAGGAGACGGACGATTTCTGGGGGCTGGCTTGCCGAAGGAGCAAACGTGGACATTGACTGGGACGGCAAACGAGCCCTGCTCCGCGAACCGAATATCGCTGCCGTGACGCAGCTCTGCGAGGAACTGATGGCCCGGAAACCCGGCTCCCTGGTCCCGTATGTCGACCCCGTCCACGACGAAGATGAGTGCCGGATCGTCAGCCTCCAAGTGAGTCCCGGCCGCGGGACGGTGTCCGGGTTCGTGTCGTACTTCAACGACGACGACTCCGCCCGCCGCGCGCAGGAGATCTACACCGGAGCCGAGCTGGACCCCCGCTACGTCATGCCGTGGCACAGCTACCCCTGGGTCCGCGACGCGGGCCTGCCGCCGTCACTGAGCGCGCAGGAAAAGCTGGACGGACTCAAGCCGTTCCGCCAGTTCCTGAAGATCAACAAAAGGGTCTCCGCCGTCGTCGCGCACGGAGCGGAAGCCGCCGCTTTCCTCACCCTGTTCGAGAAGACCTACCACTCGGCGCTCAAGGAGCACGGCATCAAGGTCTATAAGGCCAGTGCGCTGGGCGGGCGGGCGTTTGCCCTGTCCGAGGCGAAGCAGCAGGAGCTTCTGGAGAAGACCATCGAAACGTACCGCGATGCCATGCAGCGGGCGGGCATCCAGCACCTTTAGGTCCTGCGGCTTGTTCCGGCCTGGGCCTTAGCCGCTTCTCCACAGTACCCGTTTGCGGAGCTAACCCCAGGGCAGGGTGCGGTCTGCCCTGTGGCTGTCTGCCCGGATGAGGCGGGCATTGGCTTCGTCGGTTCCCTTGGCCCAGGCCTCGGCTGCGGCGGGTTCCTTTCCGAACTCGACGTGCCGGCGGATCAGGCGTTCGAGCCGGAGGTCCGCCGGGAGTTCGAGGTACCAGACGGCGTCGAGCTGGGCGCGGACTTTCTGCCATGCGGGGTCCCCGCTCAGGAGGTAGTTGCCCTCGGTGATGACCAATGGTGTTTCAGCGCGGACGGCGATCGAGGCAGCAATGGGTTCCTCGATATCACGCCGGAAGGCGGGCGCGTACACGACCGCCTCGTCCCGGTTTTTGAGGCGCCGCAGCAGCGAGAAGTAGCCGCCGACGTCGAAGGTGTCGATGGCGCCCTTGCGCGCCTTCAGGTCCGTCCCGGCGATGATCGACTCGCCCAGGTGGAAGCCATCCATCGGCACCACGGTGCTGGTTTCCGGCCCGAAATACCGGGCGAGGCACTCGGCGAAGGTGGACTTCCCGGCGCCAGGCGGTCCCGTGATGCCGAGGATGACCCTCTTGCCGTTCTCAAGCTGGCGTTCGAGGTCCTTGAGGGCGGCGGTTATCTCGGGGTGGGCAAAGGCTGCCTCTTGGCTTGTTCCCTGTGCGTTGGTCTCCATGTGCATCAAGGTTCAGGGTAGGCGGATGGGTCCCCACGGGTGAAGCCGGCGACATTCTGCTGGATCACTTATCTGTGTCTCGCCGTCGGGCCCGGAATGCCGCGGGACGTGGACCGTGCCGGCCGGGTGATCCAGCAGAATGTGCGTCCTTGAGTCATCCGCCGGAGCACCTCACGCCGGCAGCGCCCACTCGTTCCTGATCCGCGACGCGCCGAATTCGAGGGCCAGCGGCTCGATGTCCACGGGTCCGTCGTGCCTGGTCTTCGGCCGACCCACGGCTACGTGGGGTATCCAGCGCGGTGACCTGTAGCCGAGGGCCGGCGAGCTGAGGATGAAGTCGTCGATGTTGTCCACCGCAAGGTCATCGAGCAGGCCGTGGAGTGCTTCAACCAGGGAAAGCTGGAAGTGACGCACCGGCTGGGGGACATCAACCTCCAGCCCGTAAATCCTGCCGCCGCCCAGGATCACCAACCTGCCGGTGTTCGCGGAAAACCCTTCCAGGACCGGCAGTCCACGCAACCAGGTCGCGGTGCGCTCGAGGGCGGAGTCGGCACCGGTGAACCCCTTGGTCCAGGCGGTCACATCCGCTGCGAAGTCTTCGAGGATTCCCAGGTGCAGCAGGGTCATGTGCAGCCCGCGCGGCCTGCGAAGGGCATCGACGTGGCTGCCCAGCGCCTCGTAGTCGGCGGCTCTGTTGCCGAGGCTGAGCAGCGGGACCTCGACGGTAATGCGTGGCGGCGCCTGCATCCGGACCTCCCTGCCCGCCGGTGACCATTCACCGGCCGCTCCATCTCGATTATGCGCCGGGAGCAACGCGGGCCGGCAACATTCTGCTGGATCACCGACCGCCGCGTTTGCGAAAACCCCGCCGTTCCGGGGGTCGGGCCCCGGCGCAGCCAAGGAGATCCAGCAGAATGAGCGCCCCGCCGCCAGGAGAACGCAGAACGGCCCAAGGAGAACCTCGAAAGCCCCAATTGACAGGGCCTTGTGACCCGTGCCATATTCTTAACCGTGAACCTGTCAGACAGCCGGACAGCCGGACAGGCCGACGGCGGCCAGTCGCTCGCGACGGCCACCCCGGCGCCGCCTGCAATCGCCGCGAAGGCCACTCCCCTCGCCCGCCTCAGCGCGGCCGAGGCCGTCTTCAGCGCCATCCGGCAGGACATCGAATCCGGCACGGTCGAGCTGGGCGCGAAGCTTAGCTCCGAAGCCACGCTCGCAGGCCAGTACGGCGTGAGCCGCTCGGTGATCCGTGAGGCTCTCCGCTCCTGCAACGCCCTGGGCCTGACGGTCACCAAGACCGGTAAGGGCACGTTCGTGGTTGCCAACAAGGTGGCCAACGACCTCACCCTGGGCCAGTACTCCGCCCGGGACCTCAACGAAGCCCGTCCGCACATCGAGGTTCCCGCCGCCGGGCTGGCGGCACAGCGCCGCAGCGAGGAGGACCTCAAGCAGCTCCGCGGGCTCATGGAGGAGATGCTCCTCGAAAACGATCCCGAGTCCTGGGTCGGCCTGGACGCGGCCTTCCACTCGACCATCGCCCGGGCCAGCGGTAACAAGGTCTTCGAAAGCGTCGTCGCCGATATCCGCGACGCCCTCGCCCACCAGTCCGAAACCCTGAACATGGTGGCCGACCGCCGCCACGCCTCGGACGACGAACACCTCCGGATCATCGAGGCCATCGACGCCGGCGACGCCGAGGCCGCCGAAGCCGCCATGGCCGCCCACCTCGACGCCGTCAGCGTTGCCCTGGAAAGCATCCTCAGCTCCACCGGCGGCTAGCCGGGCCCGGCCCGCGCCGGTCTACGCAATCCACACGGACCACCACGCAACAACTACCTAAGGACGCCATGCCAACCCCGCACGTGCCCTTGGCCGAGCAGACCCGCGACGGCCTCGTCGAGAGCATCCACTACGGCTCGCTCATCGCCCTCGGCCCCGAATGCGCCGAAGCCGAGCGCGCGGAAACCAAGAGCGGGGAAAACCGCGAAACCAAGGTGGCCGCCGGCGATCCCGACGCGCCCATCTACCCGCGTTCCTCCCTCAAGCCGCTGCAGGCCGTGGCCCTGCTCCGTGCCGGACTGGACCTCCCGCAAGACCTCCTCGCCCTCACCGCGGCCAGCCACTCGGGCGCGGCCATGCACCAGGACGGCGCCCGCCGGATCCTCGAAATGCACGGCCTGGACGAAGGAGCCCTGGCCAACAGCACCGACCTGCCCTACGGCGCGGGCGAACGCGAGGCCTGGCTCCGCGCCGGCAACGGCCCCACGCAGCTGGCCCAGAACTGCTCGGGCAAGCACGCCTCCATGGCCGCGGTCTGCACCATCAACGGCTGGCCGGTCGAGGGCTACCTGCATCCGGAGCACCCGCTCCAGGTCCTCGTCCGCAACACCATCACCGAGCTCACGGGCGAAGACGCCGCCGCGGTCAGCACCGACGGCTGCGGCACCCCGCTCTTCGCCCACAGCCTGCGCGGCATGGCCCGCGCCTACGGCCGGCTCGCCTCCGCCAGCCCGGAAAGCCAGGAAGGCCAGGTGGCCCACGCCATGCGCGCCTTCCCGGAAATGGTGGCCGGCGAAGGCCGCGACGTCACCGCCCTGATGCGTGCGGTGCCGGGCCTGCTCGCGAAAGACGGTTTCGAGGGCCTGCAGCTGATCGGCCTGGCGGACGGCACCGGCATCGCAATCAAGATTTCCGACGGCGGCGACCGCGCCCGCCTGCCCGTCACCCTCCGGGTCCTCGCCGAACTCGGGGTCGACGCCGATGCCCTGGCGGCGCTGCAGATCCCGCCGGTGCTGGGCGGCGGCAAGCCAGTGGGCGTCCTCCGCGCCGCAGCTTTCCTCCCATACCTCCAGACCACCCCCGCGAGTTGACACTTCGCGGCAGTTTTCCCAAGAAACATTGCCGCGATCTGCCAACTCGCGCACAAACAAACCAAGGAATGCCATGAGCAACGACGATCACCGCTTCCGCTCGGAACACGACCTTCTGGGCGACCGCGATGTCCCCGCTGACGCGTACTGGGGTGTGCACACCCTCCGCGCGATCGAAAACTTCCCCATCACGGGCCAGCGGCTCTCCAGCAACCCGGACCTGGTCCGCGGCCTGGCCGCGGTGAAGCTGGCCGCGGCCCGCACCAACCGTGAACTCGGCCTCCTCGACGACGAGCGCGCCGGAGCCATCGAGCAGGCCTGCCAGGACATCCTGGACGGCAAGCTCCACGAGCAGTTCATGGTGGACGTGATCCAGGGCGGAGCTGGCACCAGCTCCAACATGAACGCGAACGAGGTGATCGCCAATCGCGCCCTGGAAATCCTGGGCCACCCCAAGGGCGACTACGCCCGCCTGCACCCGAACGACCACGTCAACCTGAGCCAGTCCACCAACGACGTCTACCCCACCGCCGTCAACCTGGCCACGATCTTCTCGGTGCAGGGCCTGCTCAAGGCCCTCGCCATCCTCGAAGACGCCTTCGCTGAAAAGGGCCGGGAGTTCCGCACCGTCGTCAAGATGGGACGCACCCAGCTGCAGGACGCGGTGCCCATGACCCTGGGCCAGGAATTCGGCGGCTACGCCGTGACGATCGGCGAAGACCGCGCCCGGCTGGCCGAATCCCAGCTGCTGATCCACGAAATCAACCTGGGCGCCACCGCGATCGGCACCGGGTTGAACGCCCCCAAGGGCTACGCCGAGGCAGCCTGCCGGCACCTGGCCGCGATCACTGGCCTGCCGCTGGTCACCGCCGTCGACCTCATCGAGGCCACCCAGGACGTCGGGGCCTTCGTGCACCTGTCCGGCGTGCTCAAGCGCGTGGCCGTGAAGCTCTCCAAGATTTGCAACGATCTCCGCCTGCTGTCTTCCGGACCGCGAGCGGGACTGGGCGAAATCAACCTCCCGGCAGTCCAGTCGGGATCGTCCATCATGCCAGGCAAGATCAATCCGGTGATCCCGGAAGTGGTCAGCCAGGTGGCCTACGAGGTCATCGGCAACGACATCACCGTCACCATGGCGGCCGAGGCGGGCCAGCTGCAGCTGAACGCCTTCGAGCCAATCATCGTCCACAGCATCCACAAGAGCATTTCCCACCTGGAAGCTGCCTGCCACACCCTCACCGAACGGTGCGTGCGTGGCATCACCGCCAACACCGAACGCCTGCGCCTTACCGTGGAGCAGTCGATCGGCCTGGTCACGGCCCTGAACCCGCACATCGGTTACGCCTCCGCCACGGCCATCGCCCAAGAAGCGCTGACCAGCGGGCGCGGCGTCGCCGAGCTGGTACTGGAGCACGGAATGCTGACCGCAGAGCAGCTGAACGAGCTGCTGCGTCCCGAACGGCTCGCCAACCTGGGCAGCTGACACTCCGCTGCCGCCCTCTCCATCAGCAGCCCGGCTCTGCGGCATGAGCGGCAGCGAGCACGACGACGGCGGCCGGCTTTCCGCCGTCGTCCCCTAACCGGAACCTCCCCACAGGACACCCCTAAGGATCCCCATGAGCAATCAACCCATCACCGACCATACGGTCCCGCAGCAAGCGCACGCGACTGAGAAGCTGCTGCACGCCGAGGACAAGGGCTACCACAAGAACCTCAAGCCGCGTCAGATCCAGATGATCGCGATCGGCGGCGCGATCGGTACCGGCCTGTTCCTCGGTGCCGGCGGCCGCCTGAACGTCGCGGGCCCCTCGCTGGTCCTCTCCTACGCAATCTGTGGCGCGTTCGTGTTCCTGATCCTGCGGGCCCTGGGCGAACTCGTCCTGCACCGCCCGTCCTCGGGCTCCTTCGTTTCCTACGCCCGCGAGTTCTTCGGCGAAAAGGCTGCCTTCGCCTCGGGCTGGTTCTACTGGATCAACTGGGCCATGACCACCATCGTGGACATCACGGCCGCGGCCATCTACATGAACTTCTTCGGCAAGTACGTGTCCTGGATCGGCGCCGTGCCGCAGTGGGCCTGGGCACTCATCGCCCTGGTCGTGGTGCTTTCGCTGAACCTGGTCTCGGTGAAGGTCTTCGGCGAGATGGAATTCTGGTTCGCCCTGATCAAGGTCGCAGCCCTGGTTGCCTTCCTCATCCTAGGCATCTGGTTCGTCGCCTTCGGCACCCCCACCGGCGCTCCGACAGGCTTCTCCCTCATCACTGACAACGGCGGCATCTTCCCGAACGGCATCATGCCGATGATCCTTCTCATGCAGGGCGTCGTGTTCGCCTACGCTTCCGTCGAGCTGGTTGGCACCGCCGCGGGTGAAACCGAGAACCCCGAAAAGATCATGCCCAAGGCCATCAACTCCGTGGTCTTCCGTATTGCCGTGTTCTACGTCGGCTCGGTCATCCTGCTCTCGCTGCTGCTGCCGTTCACCTCGTACCAGAAGGGCGTCAGCCCGTTCGTGACGTTCTTCGGCTCCATCGGCGTCTCTGGCGTGGACACCATCATGAACCTGGTGGTCCTCACGGCCTCGCTGTCCTCGCTGAACGCCGGCCTGTACTCCACTGGCCGCATCCTGCGCTCCATGTCCGTGGCCGGTTCTGCCCCGAAGTTCGCCCAGCGCATGAACAAGGCCGGTGTGCCCTACGGCGGCATCGCCATCACCGCGGGCGTCTCCCTGCTTGGTGTTCCGCTGAACTACCTGGTTCCGTCCGAGGCGTTCGAAATCGTGCTCAACGTGGCCTCTGTGGGCATCATCTCCACCTGGGCCACGATCGTCCTCTGCCAGATCCAGCTCAAGCGCTGGGCGGACAAGGGCTGGCTCAAGCGGCCCGCCTTCCGGATGCCGGGCGCACCCTACACGGGCTACCTGACGCTCGTTTTCCTCGTCGTGGTCCTGGTGATGGTGTTCATCGATTCGCCCCTCACCCTGTTGGTCACCCTCATCGCCTGTGCGCTGATGGTGGGGGGCTGGTACGCCTGCCGCAAGCAGATCCACGAGATCGCCGAGGCACGCGACGGCTACACCGGCATGTCCCCGGTGGTGGCCAACCGCCCCTCCCCGGGTTCGGAAGACTCCATCTAGTTTTCCTCCCCCTCCACGCGAAATGGCAGTTCGCGGCAGTGTTCTTCGAAAACATTGCCGCGAACTGCCAACTCGTTTAAGCAGCTCTGGGCTTACGCAGCACGACGGCGACCATCACCGCGGCGGACAGCATCAGGACCATGCCGATCGCCGAGGTCATCCCGACGCCGGAGTCAAAGGCGTGCCGGGCGGACTCCAGGAGCGCCTGGGCCTGCTCCGCGGGGAGCAGCCGGGCGGCGTCGACCGCTCCGCCGAGGGTCTCGGAGGCCTGCCGGGCGGCGTCCCCGGACAGCGTTTCCGGGACCTCGACGCCGGCGCGGTAGGCGGCGGTCAGGATGCTGCCGAGCACCGCGGTGCCCATCACCGAGCCAACCTCGTAGGCGGTCTCGGAGATTGCCGAGGCCGCACCTGCCTGCGGCGCCGGGACGCTGGCCAGGATGAGGTCGTTGGAGATGGTCTCCGCGGCGCCCACCCCCGAGCCCACGATCGCGAAGCCGAGCAGCAGCGCCCACATGTCACCGCCCTGGCCGAACAGCAGCACCACAGCGTAGCCGCTCATGTTCATCAGCAGCCCCGCGGTGACCACGCGGGCCGGCCGGATCCGGCGCACCACCGGCACGGTCAGCAGGCCCGCGACAATGGTCAGCGCCATGCCCGGGAGCATGAGCATTCCGGCCTCGAGCGGAGTGCGCCCTGCCACGAGCTGGAGGTGCTGGGACATGAAGTAGATGAAGCCCACCAGCGAGAAGATGCTCAGCAGGTTCGCAGCCAGGGACACGCTGAACGCCCTGTTCCGGAACAGGGTCATGTCCAGCATCGGCGCCCTGCCGGAGCGCTGGCGCCGCAGCTGCCTGCGGACGAACAGCACCCCTGCCGCGAGCCCGACGGCGAGCGGCAGCAGCGCGGCCGGGCCGCCGTCGTGCGCGAATTCCTTGATGCCATAGACGAACGGAACCATCGCGGCCATGACCAGCAGGATGCTGGCCGGGTCGATCCGCGCGGGGTTCGGGTCCTTGGACTCCGGCAGCACGAGCGGCGCCAGGATCAGCAGCGGCAGCAGCATGGGCACGGCCAGCAGGAACACGGCACCCCATTCGAAGTGCTCCAGGAGCAGGCCGCCGGCCAGCGGACCGAGGGCCGCGCCGCCGGAAAAGCCCGCCGCCCAGACGGCGATCGCGGTGCGGCGTTCGGTGGCGTCCGTGAAGATGTTCCGGATCAGGGAAAGCGTTGCGGGCATCAGCATCGCGCCGAAGACGCCCAACAGGGCGCGGGCGCCGATCAGCTGGCCGGCGTTCGTGGCGAAGGATGCCAGCACGGAGACGAGCGCGAAGCCCGTGGCGCCGATCAGCAGGAGCTTCCGGCGGCCGATCCGGTCGCCGATGCTGCCCATCGGGACCAGCAGGCCGGCCAGCACCAGGGCATAGACGTCGATGATCCACAGCAGCTCGGTGCCGCTGGGCCGCAGGGCAAGGGACAGGGACGGGACCGCGAAGCTGAGCACGGTGTTGTCGACGGCGATCAGCAGCACGGGGAACATCAGCGCGCCGAGGGCGAGCCAGCGGCGTCCGGCACCATGCTGCATGCCGCGGACGGGATCGGGACGGAAAACCGCCTCGCTCTCGGCGAAGCGTTCGCGCTTGGTGACGGAGATGGTCATGGTGGCCGCTTTCTCGAAAAGGGTGGAAGCCTGACAATCACAAACTATACCGTCCAGACGGTACAGTTTCAAATCCCGCCACTTGGCACCGCCATTCCCCAGACATCGGACCACTCGCCGCTACGATTGAGCCATGGCTGTGACTGACGAGGCGATCGGCAAGATCAAGGACATGTTGATCCGCGGCGAGCTCAAGGCCGGAGACCGCCTGCCGCCGGAAAAGGAGCTCAGCGAAAGCCTTGGCTTGTCCCGCAGCTCACTGCGCGAGGCCGTGAAGGCCCTGGAGCTGATCCGGGTATTGGACGTGCGGCGCGGCGACGGCACCTACGTCACCAGCCTGGACGCAAAGCTGCTCAACGAGGCCGTGGCCTTTGTGGTGGAGCTGCACCAGAACCGCTCAATCCTGGAGCTCTTCGAAGTCCGGCGGATCCTGGAACCGGCCACGGCCCACATGGCGGCCGGCCGCATCACGCCTGAGGAGGTGGCCGCTCTGCGCGCCACCATGGAAGGCATCGACGAGGGCACCGAGGTCGAGGAACTCGTGGCCCACGACCTCGAGTTCCACAGCATCATCGCCGCGGCCGCCGGGAACGACTACCTCAGCGGGCTGCTTGAGGCCCTCTCCGGAGACACGGTCCGGGCGCGCATCTGGCGCGGCATCACCCAGGAGAAGGCCGTGGCGCACACCCTGGCCGAGCACAAGGCCATCGCGGATGCCCTGGAGCACGGCGACTCCGAACTGGTGCGGGCCCTGGTCACCGTGCACATCAGCGGCGTGGAGAACTGGCTGCGGCAGGCGCTCTAGCTACAGTTCCAGTCCGTAAATCCGCGCCGCGGTTCCTTCGAGAACGTGGTGCCGTTCGGCGTCGGACAGTTCCCCGATCAGCTCCAGCAGCACGCCGATGGTCTGCTCGTAGGGTGCGCCGAGCGTGCTGACCGGCCAGTCGCCGCCGATCATCAAGCGTTCCGGACCGAACGCTTCCAGCGCCTCCTCCCACAGGGACCGCAGGGCCGCGGCCGTGTAAGGAACGCCGGGCAGGTGCAGTCCGGACAGCTTCGCGACCGTGTTCGGTAGCGCTCCCAGCGCGCGGAAGTCCGCCCGCCACTGCGCCATGGGCTCCGAATCCGTGCCCGCACCCAGCGGCGGTTTGCCTAGGTGGTCCAGGACGACCGTGAGCTCCGCGAGCTCCCGGGCCAGGCGGACGGTGGCACCGAGGTGGCGCGGGAAGGCGTCGGGGACGTCGAAGGCCAGGCCACGGCCGGCCACGAGCCGCAGGGACTCCCGGACCGGGCTCAGCTCAAGGAAGCCGTCCCGCGGATCGTCGTGGACCAGGTGCCGCACGCCCCGGAACTTCGGGTTCCGCGTGAAACGGTCCAGTTGGGTTTCTGCTTCCCCGGGCCGCTCCAGCGGGATCCAGCCGACGACGCCGAGCACCCACTCGTTGCTGTCCGCCACCGCGAGCATCGCCTCCGTGTCCGCGAGGGTGTCGTCCGCCTGCACCAGGACGGCGCCGCGGACGCCTGCTGCGTCCAGAGTGCCCGCCGCCTCCACTGACCCGAAGCTGCGGAACAGTGCACCGTGCTGCGGCCCGAGCCAGGAATACCCTCCGGGCTCGAGCTCCCACAGGTGAAGGTGCGCGTCAATCACCGGCAAGCTCCGCGACGGCCTCCCACAGTTCCTCCGGCACGACGGCATCCATCCGCGCGGCATTCTCCGCGGCCTGCTCCGGGCTGCGCGCCCCCACTGTCACGTTCACCACGGCCGGGTGCCGCAGCGGGAAGTGCAGGGCCGCCGTCGGGAGCTCGACGCCGAAGTCCCGGCAGAGTGCCGCCAGTGCGCGGGCGCGTTCCAGCAGGGCTGGCGGTGCCTGCCCATAGTTGTAATGGGCGGTGTCGGGCACCTCGGGCCGGGCCAGGAGCCCGGAGTTGAAGGCGCCGACGGCAACGACGCCGGTGCCCCGCGCCACGCAGCGCTCCAGCAGCGGAACGCCGGGCTGCTCCAGCAGGGTGTAGCGGCCCGCGAGCATCACGAGGTCCAGATCCGCACCGTCGACGCATGCGAGCGCGGCTTCCGCCGAGTTGGTGCCGACGCCGATCGCGTTCACCACGCCCTCCCCGCGGAGTTTCTCCAGCACGGGTAGCGCCTGCCGGATACCGGCGTCGAGGTCGAACACATCGGGGTCGTGCAGGTAGGCGATATCCACCCGGTCCAGTCCCAGCCGTTCGAGGGAATCCTCGAGGCTCTGCCGGATGCCTTTTTCGCTGAAGTCCCAGCGGCGCACGGCGTCCGCCGGAACGTCGAAGCCTCCGTCGTCCCTGCGACCGGCGGCGTCCTGCGGTTCGAGCCGCCGGCCCACCTTGGTGGAAATGACGAAGTCGGCGCGCGGTTTGTCGCGGAGGACGGCGCCGAGCCGCTGCTCGGACAGGCCCAGGCCGTAGTGCGGGGCGGTGTCGAAGTAGCGGACGCCGGCGTCCCAGGCGGCGAGTATGGTCGCCAGGGCTTCGCCGTCGGGGACCGCGGTGTAGAGGTTGCCGATTCCGGCCCCGCCGAAGCCGAGTCTGCCGAGCTTTCCGGTAATGCCCCCGCTCATGGCAGTTCCCAGACCTTCGGGATGCCGGAGTCGTTGCCGGAGTAGTCGTCCTCCACCTCAAGCAGCTCCGCCATGCGGGCCTGCCAAGGCACGTTGGCGAGGTGATTCGCGAGGGCGTGGCGCATGGCCTGGTAGTCGTCCACCTCCACGAGGTGGAACAGCTCCAGGCCGCTGCGCCAGATGCGCCAGTTCCGCACGCCGGCGTCCTTCAGCGCGGCCACCAGTTCGGCCGGAATTGCGGCATGCGCGTCGGCGTACTCCTGCTCCGCGCCCGGCTTGAGGCGGGTGTGCAGGGCAACGGTTTGCGGAGCGGTTGTTTGTTGAGCGTTGGCTTGCGGAGCGTTGGTCTCAGGCATCTGCGCCCTCCTTGAGGAACAGTTCCAGCACGGGCACGGCCACCGGCGGCCGCTGGACCGGCAGTTTGATGCTCAGGGTTCCGGCGGGCTGGGCGCCGGGGGTGGTGCCATAGGCTTGCTGCTCCGGATCCGGTTCCTGGAGGCGGAGTTCGGAGGCGTCGTTGAGCAGCTGGGCGTACTCCACCTTGCCGGCCAGCCCGGGCAGGTGCACGAAGCCGAACGGCCACGCGAACAGGTGGACGTAGAGCCGGTCGCCGCGCCGGGTGTAGCGGGCGTCGGCGGGCGGAACGTACGACGACGGCCCGGCGCCGTAGATGGAGCGGCCGTGCAGCCGCATCCACTCACCGATGCCCGCCAGGGACTCCGCGGCGCGCGGGTCCAGGCTGCCGCGGGCTGTCGGGCCGACGTTCAGCAGGAGATTGCCGCCCTTGGACACCCCGTCCACCAGCATCCGCACGAGGAGGTCCGGGCTTTTGTAGTCCAGGTTGTCCCGGTCATAGCCCCAGCTGCCGTTGAGGGTCTGGCACGCCTCCCAAGCAAGTGGAACGCCGCCGGACATCATGGGACCGGCCGGCTGGTACTGCTCGGGGGTGAGGAAGTCGCCCGGCAGGTCCAGTCGGTCGTTGACCACTATCCCGGGCTGCAACTCCCGGACCATGGCCAGGAGTTCCTCCGAACCCCAGTCGTCCCGGCCCTTGCCGCCGGCCGGGTGGCCGTCCATGCCGCCCGGGTAGGAGAAATCGAAGAAGAGGTAGTCGATGGTGCCGTAGTTGCTGAGCAGTTCGCGGACCTGGCCATGCAGGTACTCCCGGTAGCGGGCCATGTCCCGGCCCTCGTTCAGCTTCCCGACGTCGGCGTTCCGCTGCGGGTGCACGGAGTCCACGGTGAAGTCGGGGTGGTGCCAGTCGATCAGTGAATAGTAGAAGCCCACCTTCAGCCCCTCGGCCCGCAGCGCCTCCACATAGGGTGCGATCAGGTCCCGGCCGGCAGGGGTGTTGCTGGCCTTGTAGTCCGTGAGTGCCGAGTCCCAGAGGCAGAAGCCCTCGTGGTGCTTGGTGGTCAGCACCACGTACTTCATGCCGGCGTTCCGGGCGGCGCGGGCCCATTCGCGGGGATCGTAGAGGTCCGGATCGAAGCGGCGGAAGTACTTCGAGTACTCCTCCACAGTGATCTCCTCGCGGTTCATCACCCACTCGTGCCGGGCCGCCAGGGAATACAGCCCCCAATGCACGAACATCCCCAGGCGGGACTCCTCGAACCACGGGGCGTGCTGGATCACGGCTTCTCCTTCAGCTCTCGACGGCGGTGCTTGCTGCGGCGACGGCGGCGGCCGTCTCGGCGGCGGTGCGCGCCTCCGCCGCCCACACCGGGCCGTCCGGGTAACGGTAGTCCGCCAGGCTTGCGGGGAGCATTTCGCTGCCGCCGCCGGGCGCCGTCGGGGGCCAGTAGCGGCCTCCTCGCATCTCGACCGGCGTGACGAAGTGTTCGTGCAGGTGGTCCACGAATTCGATCATGCGGTCCTCCTTCGTGCCGGAGACCGCCACAAAGTCGAACATGGACAGGTGCTGCACCGCCTCGCACAGCCCCACCCCGCCGGCGTGCGGGCAGACCCGGACCCCGAACTTCGCGGCCAGCAGCAGGATGGCGACGTTCTCGTTGACGCCGGCCACCCGGGCGGCGTCGAGCTGGAGCACCTGCAGCGAACCTGCCTGCAGCATCTGCTTGAACACCACCCGGTTCTGGACATGTTCGCCGGTGGCCACCGGGATGGGCGCCACGGCCCGGGCGATCGCGGCATGGCCCAGGATGTCGTCCGGGCTGGTGGGCTCTTCGATCCAGGCGATGTCGTAAGGGGCGAGGTGGCGCATCCAGTCGATGGCGTCGTGGACGTCCCAGCGCTGGTTGGCGTCGACGGCGATCCTGATGGCCGGGCCCACGGCCTCGCGGGCGGTGCGGACGCGGCGGATATCGTCCTCCAGGGAGGCCCCCACCTTGAGTTTGATCTGCGTGAATCCCTCGGCCACGGCTTCCCTGGCCAGGCGCGAAAGCTTCTCGTCGCTGTATCCCAGCCAGCCCGGCGTCGTCGTGTATCCCGGGTAGCCTTCGGCGAGCAGCCGCGCGCGGCGCGCCTCCCGGCCCGGCTCCGCGGCGCGCAGGATGCCGAGCGCATCCTCGGGCGTGAGGGCGTCGCTGAGGTAGCGGAAGTCCACCAAGGAGACGAGTTCCTCCGGGCTCATGCGGGACAGCAGCTCCCATAGCGGCAGGCCGGCGCGCTTGGCCTTCAGGTCCCAGAGGGCGTTGACGACGGCGCCGATCGCCATGTGCATGACGCCCTTCTCCGGGCCGAGCCAGCGCAGCTGGGAATCGTGGGCGAGCAGCTTCCAAGCGGCGCCCATGTCCGCCAGCAGTTCCTCAGCGTTGCGGCCCAGGAGGTGTTCCCGCAGCGCGGCGATGGCGGCGGTTTCCACCTCGTTGCCGCGGCCGATGGTGAACACGAAACCGTGGCCTTCGTGTCCGTCCGCCGCGTCGGTGCGCAGGATCAGGTAGGCGGCCGAATAATCCGGATCCGGGTTCATGGCGTCCGAGCCGTCCAGCTCCCGGGACGTGGGGAACCGGATGTCGAGGGTTTCCATGGCGGTGATGACGCTCATCGTGCTCCTAGCTTAGGCGGCGCGTACGGCCCGGAAGGCTGATCGGGACTGTCCATCCACACCGAGACTAAACATCGGATGTTTCCATTGTCAATGGGTCACATTTCCGCAAGAATGGGGAAGACAACACACTTGAAGCTCGGAGCAATGACGCTGAGCATGGAGGAAGACATGAACGTGAAATTCGCCCGGCTGGGTGCAGCCGGAAACGAGCAGCCGGTTGTCCTCGTCGAAGATGGCAACGGCGCCGCGAAGTACTTCAGCCTCACCGGACTGACCCGGGACATCGACGGCGCATTCTTCGCCGCGGACGGCGTTGCCCGCGCCCGGAAAGCCCTCGAATCCGGGGAACTTCCGGAGATTTCCGCAGAGGGCCTGCGCATCGGCTCCCCCATCGCCCGCCCGGCCTCAGTGGTCTGCATCGGCCTGAACTACACCGCGCACGCCGCCGAATCCGGCGCCACCCCGCCCGAGGTTCCGGTGGTTTTCCTCAAGCCGTCCAACACCGTTGCCGGGCCGTTCGACGCCGCCCCCATCCCGCCGTCGTCGGCGAAGTACGACTGGGAAGTGGAGCTCGGCGTGGTGATCGGCAAGGAAGCGTCCTACCTTTCTTCCGTCGAGGAAGCCGCTGGGCACATTGCCGGCTACGTGGTGGCCAACGACCTCTCCGAACGCGACTACCAGCTGCCTGGCGCCGCAGGCCAGTGGACCAAGGGCAAGTCCCTGCCGGCGTCGAGCCCGCTGGGCCCGTGGCTCGTTCCCGCCGAGCAGGTGGACGCCGGCAATCTTCGCCTGCGCACCTGGGTCAACGGGGAGATCCGCCAGGACTCGAACACCTCGGACATGATCTTCGATCCCGCCACCGTGGTGCACCACCTCAGCCAGTACATGGTGCTTGAGGCGGGCGACGTGATCCTCACGGGCACCCCGGAAGGCGTGGCCCTCTCCGGCCGCTTCCCGTTCCTGCAGCCCGGCGACGTGGTGGAGCTCGAGGTCGAAGGCCTGGGCCGCCAGCGCCAGGAGTTCTACCGGGCTGGCCGCCCCGACGCCGGCAATGAGTCCCTCGCCGCAGCCTCCGCGGGGGACCCCGCGGCAGTCCGGTGACCAGCCCGGCCGGCGGACCGGCTGACAACCCGACCAACGGCTCCGTGAACGGCTCCGTGAGCCGCGAATTCGAGGGCCTGGCCGCCCTCGTGACCGGCGGCGCCTCCGGCATCGGCGCGGCCATCGCGGACCGGCTCGCCGCAGGCGGAGCGAAGGTGGCCGTGCTGGACCTGAATCCGGCCGGTTCGCCGCACTTCTGCGTCGAATGCAACGTTGCGGACGACGCCTCGGTGCGGGCCGCCGTCGACGCCGTGGTCCGCGAGTTCGGCCGCCTGGACGTGGTGGTCAACAACGCAGGCATCGGCGCCCAGGGCGACATCGCCGCGAACCCGGACGAAGAATGGCTGCGGGTCCTGGATATCAACGTGGTGGGCATCGCGCGCGTCGGCCGGGCCGCCCTGCCCTATCTGCGCCAGTCGCCGGCCGCCGCGATCGTGAACACCTGCTCCATCGCCGCGACGGCGGGGCTGCCGCAGCGGGCGCTGTATTCGGCGTCGAAGGGTGCCGTGCTGTCCCTGACGCTCGCCATGGCCGCTGACCACATCCGCGAAGGCATCCGCGTCAACTGCGTGAACCCCGGCACTGTGGACACCCCGTGGGTGGGCCGGCTGCTCGACTCGGCAGCGGACCCCGCCGCCGAACGCGCCGCCCTGAACGCCCGCCAGCCGCACGGCCGGATGGTGGACCCGGCGGAGGTTGCCGGCGCCGTCGCATACCTCGCCAGCCCGTTGTCCGGCTCGACGTCGGGCACCTCCCTGGCGATCGACGGCGGCATGCAGGGGCTGCGGCTGCGCCCGGTGGGATAAGCGGGGACGCTGCCGTCCACCCGGCTCGCGGCTTCGGTTCCGCCTCGCGGTTTGCAAACCGCGGGCACGGTTGGAATCAGCGAGCGCAGGACTGAGGGCGTGCTGCCCGTAACGCAACCTTCCTCGTTCCCCTGGTCGCCTATGCTCGACACCAGCAATCAATGGCGATTCACCAAGGAGCAGCACATGACCACCTGGCGCATCAGGGACTTTCATTCGTCCGACCTGGACGGCATCCTGCACCTCTGGGAGTCGCTCAAGGCTGACGGTGTCGAACCGGTCTACGCCCTCTCCGAGGTCCTCGCCTCCTGCGAAAAGGACCACGCCGTGGTGGCGACTCAGGGCGAACAGCTGGTGGGTGCCGCCGTCGGACGGGCCGCGCACGACCAGGGCTGGATCGTCTTCCTGTCCACGCTCCCCGAGTTCCGCGGCCGCGGGATCGGCACGTCGCTGCTGGCCGCCGTCGAGAACCGGATGGCCCCGCACGGCCTTAACAAACTGTCCGCATTGATGCCAGAGAGCGAAACCCGGGTGGAGGCGTTCCTGGGCCGCGGCTTCGTGGTGAAGAAGAACCTGCGCTACTTCGAGCGGACCATCCCGGTGCAGCGCCAGGAGCTGGAGCCGCTGAGCCTGCTCGGCGGCCGGGTGCTGGCGCGCGACCTCTGGGAAAACGTGGCTGGCATGAAGCGTGAAAAGGAACTGCTGGAGCGGCGCCTGGTGCTGCCGCTGGCCGAGGCCGATCTCGCCGACGAATACGGCGTGGTGCCGCCGCGCGCGGTGGTGCTCTTCGGTCCGCCCGGCACCGGCAAGACCACCTTCGCCAAGGCCATCGCGTCCCGGCTGGAGTGGCCGTTCGTGGAGGTCTTCCCCTCCCGGCTCGCCTCCGACCCCAAGGGCCTGGCCGGCGCGCTGCGCGAGACCTTCCTGGAAATCGCCGAGCTGGAGCATGCCGTGGTGTTCATTGACGAGGTGGAGGAGATCGCGGCCCAGCGTGCCGGGGATCCGCCTTCACCGCTGCAGGGCGTCACCAACGAGCTCCTCAAGATCATCCCGGCGTTCCGCGAACAGCCCGGCCGCCTCCTGGTCTGCGCCACCAACTTCATCCGGGCCCTCGACTCGGCGTTCCTGCGCCACGGCCGCTTCGACTACGTCATCCCGATCGGCCTGCCGGATGTCCACGCCCGCGAGGCCATGTGGCAGCGCTTCATCCCGGCAACCGTGGTGGACTCCGTGGACGTGGCCCTGCTCGTGGAGCGCACCGAGGGCTTCTCCCCCGCGGACATCGAGTTCGCCGCCCGCAGCGCCTCCCAGCGGGCGCTGGAATTCGCTGTTTACTCCAACGGCGGTTCTTCAGGCAACGGACGCAAGGGCCCGACCACGCAGGACTACCTGGACGCGATCGCGGACACCAAGACCACCGTCAGCGAGGAAGTCCAGCAGGAGTTCCTCGAGGACATCGACGTCCTGGGGCGGGTTTAGTCCCCCGCGATACTGTGTGACCATGCCGAGCAACCCCCTCCGCCATGCGCTCTCCCGTATGGGCGGCCGCGATCCCCATGAACAGCACCGTGCCGCCACTCCCCTGGAACTCTTCTTCGACCTGACGTTCGTCATTGCGTTCAGCGTGGCCGGCAGCCAGTTTGCGCACACAGTGGCGGAGAACCACGTGGGCGCAGGCCTGATCGGCTTCGCCTTCGCGATGTTCGGCGTGCTGTGGGCCTGGATCAATTTCTCCTGGTTCGCCAGCGCGTACGACACCGATGATTGGATCTTCCGGATCGTCACCATGGTCCAGATGGTTGGCGTGCTCATCCTGACCATGGGAATCGAGCCCCTGTTCCAATCGCTGCTTGAAGGCGAGTACGTGAACAACGGCGTCCTGGTGCTCGGCTACGTGGTGATGCGCGTTGCCCTGATCTTCCAGTGGCTGCGGGCCGCCCGGCAGGACCCGCAACGACGCAAGACCTGCCTCACGTACGCCAGCCTGTTGGCCGTGGCACAAGTGGGGTGGGTGGTTGTGGTCTTCGTGAAGACGGATATCCCCACTACTTTCCTGATCTACGCGCCTTTGTTCGTTCTGGAAATGGCCGCTCCTCTCATCGCCGAGCGCAGGGTCAAGACTCCGTGGCACGCACACCACATCGCAGAACGCTATGGCCTGCTTGCCATCATTGCGCTTGGCGAATGCCTGATCGGTGCCATCGAAACGCTCCGTTCGATCGTTGCCTTGCACGGTTGGACCTTGGACGCAGCACTGGTCGGACTCGGCGGAACCGGGCTGGCCTTCACCATGTGGTGGGTGTACTTCATCCTTCCGGCCGGCCAGGCCCTGCACCTGCGCAGGAATCACGCCTTCACGTTCGGCTATGGGCACATGATCATCTTCGCGTCCATCGCCGCCACCGGCGCCGGCCTGCACGTCATGGCCTACTACATCGACCATGAGGCCCACATCAGCGCCGCTGCTGCCGTTGCCAGCGTCGCCATTCCGGTGGCGGTCTTCAAAGTCACCCTCACCTGGATTTACGGAAGCCTGTTGGGCGTGAACCGCGCCAACCTAATGCTCACTTTCCTTGTGCTTGTTGCAGCGGCCGCCGCTGTTGCGTTGGCGGCCGTCAACGTGCCGGTGACAATCTGTCTGCTGGTGATCCTCGCGGCCCCGGCTGCGGCCATCCTCGAAGACGAACTCGTGGGGCACCGGCGCCGGGCACGGGCCCTCGAAAAGCTTGGCATCGAGACGGCGGGCTAATCCCGGATAGCCAACTTGTGAGGCCCTCTCTGCGTCCTTTGCGCGCGTCAAAGGACGCAGAGCGGGCCTCACAACGCGGCGTCTACCCCCGGAAAGCGCCCCCGGACCACTGGTCCGGGGGCCCGCGGAATGCAAAACTAAGCGGATGATCGTGCCTCCGAGCCAGGTCCGCCGTCCGGGCATCCGCGCGGCCATGTTTGTCGACTTCGACAACGTCTATTCCGGTCTGCAGGCAGTGGATCCCGCGGCTGCCAAGGTGTTCGCCGAGGACCCCAAGCAATGGACGTCGGCCCTGGCAGGAGGAGGCGGGCGGGAAGCGGCCCGGCGGTTCCTTATCCGCAACTGCTACTTGAACCCCGTGATCTACTCGAAGTACCGAGTGTACTGGACGCGGGCCGGCTTCCGTGTCATTGACTGCCCTTCCCTCACGCAAAGGGGAAAGAGCAGCACTGACATCAACCTCGTCCTGGATGCCATGGATGTCCTGGCCGGGCCGGTGGGCATCGATGAGTTCGTGATCGCGTCCGCCGATGCCGACTTCACCTCATTGATCGCGCGGTTCCGGGCCGCCGACCGCATCACCACCGTGATCGCGGCCGGCCCCGTCGCGTTCGCCTACCGGGAGATGGCGGACCACGTGGTGGAATCGAACGACTTCGCCGCCATCCTCACCGGATCCTCTGCCGACGCCGGCACTGGAGTCCTCCCCCGCGGCGAAGGACGGGCGCCCGCACCGGCCCCGCGGAAGGGTGCCGCCGCCAAGGAAGTCAGCAGCCTTGTCCGCTCGTCGCCGGGACCGGTCACTGGATCCGTGGCCGCACACCGGGCATTGACCGCGGAACCGTCCCTGAAAACGGACTGGGGCGGCCACGGCAAGTTCGGGGCATGGATCGCGCAGCTCGGGAACGGAATCGAATACTCGCCGACGCCGACGCCCGGCTGGGTGTGGGACGCCCGGCGGTTCTCCGCTGCGGACCTTCCCCAGGAAGCGGAAGCACGCTCCGCCGTCGAGGAGCACGTAGCAAGGGTGACCGACGTGCCGGCGCTCTCCAGGGCGCAGTTCCGGCAGGTGTTCCTCTCCTTGGAGGCTGTTCTCCGCGAGCACCCGCCCAACAGGAATGAGCTCACCAGATCGGTGCGGGACCACTGCGTGGCCGCCGGCCATGCCGTCTCCCGGGCCGCGGTGAACTTCATCATCCAAGGGCTGAACTACACGGACGCCTTGGCGGACGAAGCCACCGCGGTGAGCCTTGCGACCGCATGGACCCGGAACGTCGAGGAACTCTGCCGCCTGGCCCTTCTTGAATTCGACGAGGCGGAGGTCGCGGAGCTCAGGCGCTGGGCCGGCGGCGGACTCGTGAAGCCGCCTTCGAAGCAGAAGCCTCAAGCAGAAGCCTCCGCTCCCGCCACGGACTGAGACCCCCACGTTGTGGGGCCCGCTCTACGTGCATTGAGCACGGGAAAGGACGTAGAGCAGGCCTCGCAACGCATCCGTCCCCCGGCGGACTGAGTCCTTGCGGCACGTACGTGCCGATTTCCGTGTGATGGCCCTTGTTCCGGACCGACCCCGGAGGGAAAATGGTCATATCGGCACGTTCGTGCCGATATGACGAAAGGCAATCGGATGGATCCCGCGGACTTCAGCACCGCTTTGGGCAGCGCTGTCCGTTCCCGCCGTGCCGCGCTGTCCCTCAGCCAGGCCGACGTCGCCGACCTCGCCGGGGTCTCCGAACGCTTCGTCCGCTTCGTCGAGCAGGGCAAAACCACCGTGCAGCTCGAACAGTTGTTGGCCGTGCTCGGCACGCTGGGGCTCGAGCTGGACGTGTCCACGGCCGCGTCCGTTTCAGCAGCGGAGCCCGCGCAATGACCTTCCACCGGATCGCCGACGTCTATAAGCAGGGCGTCCTGGCCGGGCGCATTGAACGGCATGCCGGCGGCACCGTGTTCAGCTATTTGCCGAAGTATCTCGACGCCGGCGGCCCGCCCGTCGCGACCACGCTCCCCCTCTCGGGCGAGCCGGTCTTCACGCCAAGCGGCGCGGTGCCGCCCTACTTCACCGGGCTGCTGCCGGAGGGCCGCCGCCTGAACTCCCTCCGGCGCGCGGTCAAGGCCAGCGCCGACGACGAACTCGCCCTCCTCATGGCCGCCGGCGGCGACGCCGTGGGAGATGTCCAGACCGTTCCGCACGGCGAGCCGCCCACGGAAGGCGGCTCCGCCGTCGTGATGGACCCTAAGTTGCCGCTGGATTTCGACGCCCTGCTCGGCGACTCCGGGCTCATCGACCCGGTGGCGCTGGCGGGTGTGCAGGACAAGTTGTCGGCCGGGATGATTTCGCTCCCTGTAGCGCAGTCCGGCAAGCGCTTCATCCTCAAGCTCAACGCCCCGGAGTTCCCCTTCGTTGTGGAGAACGAGTTCCTGATGTTCCGCTATGCGCGGCGGCTGCGGGTTCCGGTGGCCGGCGTGCAGCTGGTGCACGACGTCGGCGGGCGGGCCGGGCTGCTCGTGGAACGTTTCGACCGGGTCACCTCGGGTGACGGCGGCACGCTGCGGCTCGCCGTCGAGGATGGCGCCCAGGTGATGGGGCTGTATCCGGCGGACAAGTACAGCGTGCCCTACGGTGAAGTGTGCGCGGCCCTGGCCGCCCATTGCGCGGCCCCGCTGCCGGCGCTGCGGAACCTCGCGCTGCAGCTGGCCTTCGCCTGGCTCACGGGCAACGGCGACCTGCACGCCAAGAACGTCTCCATGGTGCAGGGACGGTCTGTGGAGGGACAGAGCGGCGAATACACGATCGCCCCGGTCTACGACATCCCCTCAACCGTGGTCTACGGCGACAAGACCCTGGCCCTGGGCATCGGCGGCAAGAAGTTCGGCATCTCGCGCAAGCACTACCTCGCCTGGGCGCAGCACCTGGGCCTGCCGGAACGGGCGGCGCTGCGGGTGCTGGACATCGCGCTGAAGGCGGCCGGGCCCCTTGCCGAAGACCTCGACGGCGGCGCCTCGCCTTTCGGGGCGATGCAGACCAGGGACTGGATCAAGGAGCTCCGGCACCGGCGCCGGCTGATGGAGGGCTAATCCTCACCGGCTTCCCCGTCCTCCCTCCGCTCGGCAGGGACCCCTGCCGGCGCGGGCCCTGCGAGCTCCTCCAGTTCCTGGAGGAGATGCGGGTTGACGCGCTCCAGGATCAGGCGGATTTCTTCCTTCGGCACGGCACTGTAGAGAACCGGGCGGGCCTCGGCGTAGCGCGGGTTCGGGGCTTTGTCCGGCCACTTCTCCGCCAGGGCCTGGACACGTTCCGGCAGTGAATTGTGGGCGTTGTCCGCGATCTTGACCAAAGTGGCGTCGTGGTCTTCGGCGACGAAGCGGATGCCGGCGGCGTAATCGTCAGGGTTGTCATGGAGGCGGCGCGTGACCCGCTCAATAATGCCGATGGCGCGCTGCGAAACACCCATGTCCTCGAGGGCCTGCCGGGTGATGGGAGTGTCCTCGGCGATATCGTGCAGGTAACCGGCAATCCGGATGTCGTCGTCGAAATCAGCCAGCGCGTCCCCCACCGCGAACACGTGCTCCACATACGGCCGCTTAAGTTTGTCCTTCTGGCGGTTGTGCGCCACCTCGGCCAGGACCCGGGCAGTTTCAACGGTAAATCGGGGTGCGCTCATGCCTTGATACTAGGCCCCGGCTCCGACAGTATTAGCCGCCCAGTTCCGACACAGCTTTCCGCACGGCTGCGCTCAGCTCGAAATTCCGGCAGCCGATGCCGCCGGGCTCAGCCTGCTGCGGCACGTAGCCGAAGGCCAGTCCGTACACCGGATCCGCGTAGCCGAGGGCACCGCCGGCGCCGTCGTGGCCGAAGGCCCGGTAGCTGCCGAACGGCATCCGGGCGTGCGATTTCATGAAAACGGTGGCGAAGCAGCCGGCATCGCCGAAGACGCGGTCCATCCCGAACACCTGCTCGGCCGAGACAGCCCGGATGGTCTCCTCGCTGAGAAGAGGCGCGACGGCGGGTCCGGTTCCGGAACCCGGCGCGCCGCCGTCGGGCATCAGTCCGGTGAGGGCGGCAGCGTAGACGCGGGCCATGCCTTCCGCGCTGGCGACACCGGCAACCGAGCTGAGCCCGGCCGCCCGGACTTCGCGGATGTTGGGCAGGTCAAGGACCTCGGCGGTCCCGGCGTTGGCGGCAAGGCCGAAGTGGCTGGCGGGGTCGGTCCAGGGCCGGATGGGATCAGCCATCCAGCGCAGGGTGGCGTAGCGCGGCTCCTCGGCCTCGGGCAGACCCAGATAGAAATCCGCCCCGGCCACGGAACGGATCCGCTGTTCGAAGATCTCCTGCAGGGTGCTCCCGGTGATGCGGCGGCAGAGTTCCTCCATGAAGACGCCGATGGTCAGGGCGTGATAGCCGAAGGCCGTTCCCGGCTTCCAGAGCGGAGGCAGGGCGGCGAGCCGGGCCGCGGCCAGTTCCGAGTGGTTGCATTCGTCGAAGGAGAGTCCGCCTTCGACGCCCAGGAGCCCGGCCTGGTGCGAGAGGAGCTGCACGACGGTGATGCCGGACTTCCCTTGGGCGCCGAACTCCGGCCAGTACTTGACCACCTCGGCGTCGAGATCCAGCACGCCGTCCTGCACCAGCAAGGCGATGACCAGGCCGGCCATGCCCTTGGAGCAGGAGAACACGCCGGTGACGGAATCGGGACGGATATGCGGCCCGCCGCTCAGGTCCAGGACCTTGACGCCGCGGTGGTAGGCGGCCAGCTGCGCCGAATACTCCGGATCTTCGGCAAGGTAGCGGCCGAAGAGTTCGGCAACGGCTTCAAAACCGGGGGCAATGTGTCCAGAAGCGGCGGTCCGTGCATCCATGGGAAAACAGCTTAGCGGGCAGCCATCGCGGCGTCCCACACCCACGGTTCCCTCGGCAGCGCGGCTGGGTCGAACACGGCGAGCGCCTCCTTCAGGTCACCGGGCAGCCCGAGGGACGCCAGGATCAGCTCCCGCACCTTTTCGGCCGAAAGCCCGACGGCGGCGAGGTCCGCGAGCGTCACGGCACCGTCCCGCTTGGCCAGTCGGGCGCCGTCGTGGTTAACCACCAGGGGAACGTGCGCGTACTGCGGCACCTGGAGTCCCAGCAGCGAGGCGAGGTACGCCTGCCGGGGCGCGGAGGAGAGGAGGTCGTCACCGCGGACCACCTGGTCGATGCCCTGTTCGGCGTCGTCCACCACCACGGCCAGGTTGTAGGCGGTGACGCCGTCGTTGCGGCGTAGCACGAAATCGTCCACGGTGCCGAGGTAGCGGCCGTGCAGTTCGTCCTCGACGGTCCATTCGCTGACGCTGGCGCGCAGCCGGATGGCGGCGGGGCGGTTGGCCCGGCGGAGGTCCCGCTCCGCCGCCGTCAGCCGGCGGCAGGTTCCGGGGTAGGCGCCCTGGGGTGCGTGTGGGGCGGACGGCGCGTCCTGGATTTCGCGGCGGGTACAGAAGCATTCGTAGGTGAGGCCGGCTTGCTCGAGGCGCCGGATGGCCTCCGTGTAGAGCGGACCGCGGTCCGTCTGGCGCACCACTGCGCCGTCCCAGTCGACGCCGACCGCGGACAGGTCCCGCAGCTGCACTTCTTCGGCACCGGCCCTGGCCCGGTCCAGGTCCTCGACCCGGAGCAGGAAACGGCGGCCGGTGGAGCGGGCGAACAGCCATGCCAGGAGCGCCGTGCGGAGGTTGCCGACGTGCAGTTCACCTGAGGGGCTGGGAGCGAAGCGGCCGGCTGCTGTCATGGGTCCAGCGTAATCGGCGGCACCGACGGAATTGCGCGACGGCGCCCCGCGGATTCGACGGTTCCCGGGACAGCACAAGAGCCCCTCAGCTACCGGCAGGATCGGTGGCTCAGGGGCTCCTGGCGGCCGGCAGGGCCGGCTGTGTAGGACTGACGTTGGTGTGAACAAGAGTCAATCAGCGGCGGCGTCCTTGCGGGACGGTTGTGCGGTTTCCGGGAGGTGTGCCGGGGATTCCGTTGCCGGGTGGGACGCGGCGGTGGCCGTCTCCCTTTGCTGCCACTATTCGAGCAGAGACACTACAGTTGGTGCAACGGATCAAATCCAAACTGGTCAATCTGATCAATCTGGCAGCAGGCGATAGACAGGCGGTGGTCACTTTGCAGGAACTGGACGCAACGGACAGGCGGATCCTCGCCGCGCTCGACGACGATCCCCGCCTCCCGGTCATGGTGCTTGCCCAGCGCCTGGGCCTGGCCCGGGGCACCGTGCAGTCGCGCCTGGAGCGGATGTCGGAATCCGGCGCCCTGCGTCCCAACAGCAGCCGGGTTGTGCCCGCCGCACTGGGCCGCGGGGTGGCCGCGGCGGTGAGCGCCGAACTGGACCAGCACCGGCTGAACGAGGCCATCGCGGCGCTGCGGGACATCCCCGAAGTCCTGGAATGCCACGCCCCCGCCGGCGACACCGACCTCATCATCCGCGTGGTCGCCACGAGCCCGGATGACCTCTACCGGGTTTCCGAGGAGATTCGGCTCTGCCCGGGTATCGTCCGAACGTCCACCAGCATGTTCCTGCGCGAAGTGATCCCGTACCGCACCACAGGGCTGCTGCGGAGCTGAGCGGCACCCCCGGGTGACGCACCGCGCCAAAGGCGCAGGCCGCCGTCGGCGGTGTCCCCGGAAACGGTGCCCCCCCCCGAAGCACCGTCCACAGGGGGCCAGCTCTCCCCATCGCCGCCCGCCGGCAGGGCACGTAGGATCGGCAATGCCGGAACGGCTGGCGCAGCACAGACATTTGCTCGGGGGAATCATGTCCGGAACTTTTTACGGCGCAGACGTCGCACAGCTGCGCCAGCTCGCCAAGACCATGGCCGGCGGGGCGCACAAGCTCACTGCGCTGGGCCAGCAGCTGAGCAGCACGCTGTCCGGCACCGGCTGGCGCGGGACTGACGGCGAGCGGTTCCGCAGCGACTGGAGCTCCGCCCACCTGCCGGCCCTCAAGAAGGCGGCGGGGCAGATGGAGGCAGCGAGCAAGACCCTGCTGAAGAACGCCGACGAACAGGACAAGGCAAGCATCACTGGCGGCGGGATCGGCGGCACCGGCGGACCGCGCGGGCAAAATGCCGATGGCCATGAACTCACGGACAGGCTCGAGCACATGACGCCGGCCGAGCGGAAGGCCTACCTGGCGAGCGACGAGTTCAAGCGATGGGCACTCGAGCACCCGGAAGCTGCCAAGGCCGCCACGGACGCGGCCGCCGACTCCGGCTTGATCACCAAGAACTCCAAGGAGTACGCCGATTTCCTGAGCGACTACTGGAACCAACAGGCCATGCGGGAGATGGGCATCGACCCGGCCGACTGGGACACCTCCAAGGGCACCGAATACAACTGGGAAACCATCAAGAAGGTCTATGACTTCTACGGCAAGGCCTACCTGGAAAATCCGGACCTGCAGTGGGCGGGCATGGCCAACATGATCGGACCGTCCTTTGCCGGCGGGTTCAAGGACATGGCATTGATGCGGGATCTCGCGCAACAGATCACCAACAATCCGGTGTCCGACATTCCGCTGCCGGTCATGGACCAGCTTGAGCAGCTGGCCGGGATGACGGACCAGGAGATCAAGTTCTACGAAACCTCCATGCTGGACATGAACAAGGAGATCTTCCTTGACCAGGCCCGCCAGCACGAGGCGTACATGAACGGCGGCATCGAGGAGATCAACCGGCTGCGGGATTCGGGCGCAATCGACGCGGGTACCGCCCAAGCCTGGGCGGCCATTGATTCCGGCGACCCCGCCGGGATCCAGAAGGGCAACACGGCGCTGTTGTACCGCGAGCAGAACGAGATCATCGCCGACGACTACGTCAACATGAAGAACCACCCAGGCGGCGAGGCGGTCACCTACATGGTCACCCTGGCGGGCGAACCCTCCATCCCGGGCGCGAAGAGCTTCCCGGAGGTGTTCCCCTACACCTACAGCGTGGAAAGCCCCGGCCCGGAGAAGTTGCCGGTCACCGGCTGGGACAACCCGCTCCAGTTCCGTACCGACTTCACCACAGGCTTCCCGGACGGGAACATCGCCGACGCCGACTCCCGCTGGGCGCTCATCAGCCAGGACACGCTGCCGGCGTACCAGAACCTGCTCGCCACGGACCCGGACCGCGCCCGGGATAACATCGCCTCCGATTTCAACGGCCGCGTTGAGGAGCACCGCCCCCTCAACAACATTCCGGACATCACGGGGCGCTTCCTTTCGGGCTTCGATGTGGAGGTGCACCAGTGAGGCCGCCCCTGCAGAAGGCAGCGCGGGCTGCGGCCGTTTCTTTGACCGCCGCGGCGTGCCTCGCCCTCGCCGCCTGCCAACTCCCCGGATCCGCAACACCTGCCCAGACGCCACAAACCTCGCAAGGGAGCACCGTGAACACCTCCGACTTTTCCACCCTGGATACCGCCGGCGTCGAAAAGATCCGCACCGAACTCCGCGCCCGGCTGGACCTAAGCAGCGGCAAGCTGCTGAAGTCCGCTGTCGGCGTCACGGACACCAGCTACGGACCGGAAATCAACACGCGGGACGAAGGCAAGATCAACCTCACCATCGTGGGACCCGCCGGGCAGATCAGTGGGGAAACGGACCGGATCCGCTTCAACACCACCAATATCCAGCCTGACTTCAGCGAGATCACCTACTTCCTCACCGCAAACTCCAGGGAGGGGTTCTTTGCGTTGATCCGCGACGGCGTCGAGAAGTACGGGATCGACTCCGACTCCGCCGAGGGCTGGATCAGCTCGGCTACTGACGATCCGCAGATGAAGAGCGATTTTTCCATCACCAGCGGCACCAGCACGGGACTGGACGTAAACTACGACCTGCGCTACGACGGGAGCAAGGACGTGCAGGTCATCATCGTGCACGTCAGGCCGGTGGAATAGCCAGGCATGCTGACGCAGCAAAGAGCAGTGGATTCCCGGCATGGGCAACAAGACCGGGACTGTGTTTTCCGCCGAAATCCATTCCAACCACACCACCGGCCGGATGACATTCATCTACTCCGTGGAGCTCGCCCCGGAGTACTACACCCCTGAGGCCGAATCCAACATCGCGTCGACGGGCAAGCCCTAAGCCGCCCAGGCAGGGGCATCGCTAAACCGGCGGGCCGGCGTTGCTCTTAAGGTTCTTCATCACCAGCGTCGAGGTCAGGCGTTCGACGGCGGGCAGCACCGTGAGCTGTTCGTCGTAGAAGCGCTGGTACGCCGGGAGGTCCGCGGCGATCACGCGGAGCAGGTAGTCCGGCGAGCCGAACAGCCGCTGGGCTTCGACGATGTTGGGCAGCGCCGCCACGCGTTCCTCGAAATCGGACATGATGCTGCGCTCCACCTTGGCCAAAGTGACGAAAACGATCGCCTCGAAGCCCAGGCCGATCGCGGCCGGATCGATGTCCGCCCGGTAGCCACGGATGACGCCGGAGGTCTCCAGTTCCCGTAGCCTGCGGTGGCACGGCGCCACGGTCAAACCCACCTTGGATGCCAGTGCCGTGGCAGTCATCCGGCCATCCTCTTTAAGGTGGCGCAAAATAGTTCTGTCGATTCCGTCAATCACGCAAATATCTTACCGACCCAGCGCTCGGATGGGATAAAAACGCGAACACTTATGGGCCGTTTTTCTCTAGGGTTTTCCTACCGGATCACCCCGGTGGAACAACCCAGGAGTACCCATGAATCCCCAGCTCTTCCTTGCCTTCACGATCGTTGCGGTCACCCTGGCCTGCACCCCCGGCGTGGACTGGGCATACTCGATTTCGGCCGGGCTGCGGCAGCGTAGTTTCATCCCCGCGGTGGCCGGACTGTGCAGCGGCTACGTGGTGCACACGGCATTGATGGCGCTCGGCCTGGCGGCATTGCTGGCAGGCGTCCCGGGGCTCCTCGGCTGGCTGACGGTGGCCGGCGCGGCCTACCTTTTGTGGCTGGGCTTCAGCACCCTCCGGTCCTGGCGCGGTGCGCGCTTCAGCGCGGATGACGCCGTCGGGCAGTCCCACAACCAGTTCCGCAGCTTCCTGCTGGGCATGGGCACCAGCGGAATCAACCCGAAAGGCCTGCTGTTCTTCCTGGCCCTCGTGCCGCAGTTCGTCAGCCCGGAGGCCTCGCTGCCGGTTCCCGTGCAATCGGGCGTGCTGGGCCTGACCTTCGTGCTGCTGGTGGCCATGATCTACACGGGTGTCGCGCTGGCGTCCCGCAAGCTGCTGCACTCGCGGCCCGCGGCTGCCCGGGTGGTGACGCTGGTGAGCGGCATCGTAATGGTGGGGCTCGGCGTCGTGCTGCTGGCCGAGCAGGTCATCCCGCTCGTGGCCCGGACCGCCTGAGGCGTCGCGCCCCAGAGACGAAAGGGCTACACCCGCTGGGCGGCCAGGAGTTCGTCCAGCCGTTCGTAGCCTTCGATCACCCCGGAGTTCATGCCGCTGCCGATGGCCATGTCCCGCGCCTCGACCGTGGGGTAGACATCGTGGATGGACACCCGTGAACGCCCGCTGCCGAGGTCCTCGAACCTGGTGGTACCGATGCCCACCTCGCCGGGAGCGCCCGAGAATTCGAAGGTCATGATGAGGAGCTTGCCTGGCTCGACCGTGTGGAACACCCCGCTGAAGCTGAACTCGTAGCCCTCGCTGCTGGCGCCGTCGAAGCTCCAGCGGCCGCCCACCCTGGTGTCGTACTGGATGTTCCCCACGGAGTCGCGCCGCGGGCCCAGCCACTGGACCATCAGCTCGGGTTCGACGTGGGCGCGGTAGACGGCGTCCACGGGGGCGTCGAATTCCCGGACCGTTTCGACGAACGGAACGCCGGGTTCGGCCGTGATGTTGGTTGGATTGCTCATTGTTCCCCGCTCCTTGGAGTCTGCGCGGATTCCGGGGCCCGCGCGGAGGCCTGGTTTTCCAGCAGGGCGTCCAGCCTCCGGTAACGCCCTTCCGCTTGGAGCCGGTACTGATCGATCCACGCCGTGAGCCGCTCCAGGGCTGCCGCATCCAGATGGACGGGGCGCCGCTGGGCGTCGCGTGAACGGGTGACCAGGCCGGCCTGTTCCAGGACCTGGATGTGCTTGGACACGGCCTGCTTGGTGATGGCGAACGGTTCGGCGAGCTCGTTGACCGTGGCGTCGCCCCGCGACAGCCGGGCCACGATGTTCCGCCGGACCGGATCCGCGAGCGCCATGAAAGCCCTATCAAGCAGGGCCGCGTCGAGCGGGTCCTGGTGTGGCACTTCCTATCCTTTTACTCAACCATCTAGTTGATCAACTAACTAGTTGACTAAAAGGATAGGTCCGCTTGCCTGCGTGCACAAGGGTTCCGTCAATCCCCGCCAAGGTCCTTCCAGTCCTGCTCCCAGAGCCGGCGCATCTCGGCATCCTTGCGGATCAAGCCGCCTTCCAGCGCGCCGCTCCTGCCGGCGCCGCCGGGCAGGCCGTCACGCCGCGAGCCGGGCCGCAAAGCGCGCCGGCCGGCGTCGAACGCCAGCAACGCGCGGTCGGTGAGGGCGTCGTTGCGCAGCGCGAGGCTGGTCTTCCGCCGCCGCAGCACCTCGGACAACGCCGCCTGCGCGGCCCCGAACTCGCGCAGTGCCCGCAGGGACCTTGCCCGGAGGAGCAGCAGGGCGGCGGAAAGGTCGTCCGCGTTCTCCAGGCCGTCGGTCCAGCCGACGACGTCGAGGTGCCGGCCGAGTGCCGATGCCGCCGTGCAGCGGGCCAGGGCAGCCGGGAGCGACGGCGGCAGGCCGGAAAGCGCGTCCAGCGCGGCGTCCATCCGGCCCGCTTCCCGCAGGCAGTGCGAAAGGGCAAGGAACACCGACTCCTCGCTGAACAGCACCTGCACCTCGACGCGCTCGGCAACCTCAATGGTGCTGACCACCCGGCCAAGGTACGCGGCGGAGAACTGGCTGGCGGCGTCGTCGATCCTTGTGGAAATCCCCAGGCGCAGCAGCTCCGCGGCACGCAGGTAGCTGCCGTGCTTGTAGGCGAGCAGGCCGGCCAGGACCTGGCAGAGGCCGGCCCATCCGGGGTGGGCCCGGGCCAGGAGCAGGAGCCGGTCGGGCTCGGTGCCGGTGAAGATCGCCGCGTGCATGGCCTTCGCGGTGCGGCCGGCGAAGCGCCTGAGCGGAGGTACTTCCCCGGCTACGGACAGGCGGTCCGCATTGCGCCTGCGCAGCACCCCGGCCACGGCCCCGCCCACGCCGTCAGCGACGCCCCGCACTTGGGTTCGGACCCGGGCACGGCGGAAAGGGGTGAGGTCCCGGGTGTCCCGGTATCCGGGAACGGGGTGGCCCGAAATCATTCCTCCATGCTATCCACGGCAGCCCGGTACGCCAGTCCGGGCCCCACAGCGGCCCCCGCCAACCCTCCCCTCTATTTCCGGGGTTATCGGGAGTAAACTATGGACGTCGGCAGGGTTCCGACAGCTCCTTGCCGCAAAACGGCCGGCCATCTGGCCGGCCGGTACAAAATGTGGTTGGGAGGAGTTATGACCACCGCTTCACACCCGGCACAACACCACCATGTGATGGGACTCTCGCTGCACAACACGGCGCTGGGTTTGGGCTGGGTATTCCTGGTCGTTGGTGTCTTGGGGTTCATCCCCGGCATCACGAGCAACTACGGCGCCATGACCTTTGCTGGGCATGACTCGGGCGCCATGCTTCTTGGAATTTTCCAAGTGTCAATTCTGCACAACATCGTCCATATGCTCTTCGGCGCGGTCGGCCTGTACATGGCCAGGACCATGAGGATGGCACGCGGGTTCCTGATTGGCGGCGGCGCCGTCTACTTGGTCCTGTGGATCTACGGACTGGTGATCGGTGCGGATTCGGGAGCCAACTTTGTGCCATTCAACACCGCCGACAACTGGCTGCACCTGGTGCTCGGTGTCGTGATGGTTGCTGTGGGCCTGTGGCTTGGCCGTGATGCCAGAGAGGAGATGAAGGGCCGCGCCATGTAGCGCGCCTTCCCTTTCGGAAATACCACAACTGAAACTACGACGGCGGCCGTTCCCTTCGGGGAGCGGCCGCCGCTTTGCTCGTGGGTCCCTCCCTACCAGGCCACCAAACAGAACGGATGGCCCGCAGGGTCGAGGTAGACGCGGAAGGTCTTGTCTTGATGCTCCTTCTTGGCGCCCAGGCCCAGCACCTTCTCCTCGGCTTCGTCCAGATTGCCGACCCGCACGTCCACGTGCATCTGCTGCGGGTGCTCGGCGGAGGGCCATTGCGGCGGCGTCAATTTGTCGACCCGCTGGAAGGCCACCGCAGGGCGGTCGGCGGCGTCGCCGATGGTGATCCAGTCGGCGTCGCCCTCCACCCGCTGCATCCCCAGAAGTTCCTGATAGAAGCGCGCCATCGGCTCGATGTCTTCACAGTCGATTACCAGTGCATGGAATTTTCCAATCATGCGCCCGACTATGCCCCACCGGATGCGGGGGCAGCCATGGGTATGCGGACAGCTGCGGTCCGCATAGGTCCGGGAACGACTAGCTGAGCGCAGCCACCCACACGCCGATCGCCCAGGTGCTGGCCGCGAGGCAAGCCAGGCCGAACTCCGCCAGGATGCCCAGGCCGGTGGCTTTCAGGGCGGCAAGGCTGGAGGTGACCGCAGCCCTGAACTGGCGCGTGCGCAGGAATTCGCTGAGCAGGAGCCCGATGGCGAAACCCACAAAGAGCCCCACCACGGGGATCACGAACATGCCCACAACGGCCAGGACAATACCGGCCAACACCGAGCGGTTGGGAATGCCGTGCTGTTTGAGCTTCCGGCCCGTGAGGATGGCGCTGGAGGCCATGCCCACGGCCACAAGGGTCAGGCCGATACCGAACACCACCCAGCCCGTGGCTCCGGCGCCGCCCCAGAGCGCCCAGGCCAGCAGGCTCGCACCGATCAGGACGCTTCCGGGCAGCACCGGGATGATCGTGCCGGCCACGCCGATGGCGATGGCCAGGCCGCAGAAGATCGTCACGATGGTTTCAGCGGTCATGCAATGAGTCTAGGGTCGCCGGCAGCCGTTCAATCCTTGCAACGGGAACAAGAAACGACGGCGGCGCTCCCCAGCACGGGAGCGCCGCCGTCGTGGCTCTTGTGGGGCCTCCGCCGCCGAGGGTCCCCTGGTTGAGCGGAGCGAAGCGAGGGAGGCGGTGGGGACCCTACTCGGCAGCCGCCGCGACCGCAGTCGTAACAGCCGGGGCCACGCGGGCATCCAGCGGGCTCGGCACGATGTAGTCGGCGGACAGCTCTTCTTCGGCGAGTTCGGCGATGGCGCGGGCCGCGGCCAGCTTCATGGCCGACGTGATGCGGCGGGCGCCGGCGTCGAGGGCACCGCGGAAGATGCCCGGGAATGCCAGCACGTTGTTGATCTGGTTCGGGAAGTCGCTCCGGCCGGTGGCAACGACCGCGGCGTATTTGGCGGCGACCTCCGGCAGGACCTCGGGGTCCGGGTTGGACAGGGCGAAAACGATGGAGTTTTCGGCCATGAGCTTGAGGTGCTCTTCGTCCAGCTTGGAGGAGGAAACGCCAACGAACACATCGGCGCCCTGCAGGGCCTCGCCCGGTCCGCCGCTGATGCCGCGCGGGTTGGTCCGCTGCGCCATCTGGGCCTTCTTGCTGGCGGGATCCGCGGCGATGTCGGCACGGCCGGCGTTGATGGCACCCTTCGAGTCGAGCAGGATGACGTCCTCGACACCGGCAGTCAGCAGGATTTCGGCGACGGCGATGCCCGCGGCACCCGCGCCGGAGACAACTACCTTCAGGCCGCTGAGTTCACGCTTGGTCACCTTGGCGGCGTTCGTCAGGGCCGCAAGGACGACGACGGCGGTGCCGTGCTGGTCGTCATGCATCACCGGGCAGTCGAGTGCCTCGATGAGGCGTTCTTCGAGTTCGAAGCAGCGCGGAGCCGCGATGTCCTCGAGGTTCACGGCACCGAAACTCGGGCGGAGCCGGACCAGGGTCTCGATGATCTCCTCCACATCCGTGGTGTTGAGGACAAGTGGAATGGAGTCGAGGTCGCCGAAGGACTTGAACAAGGCCGACTTGCCCTCCATGACCGGAAGGGACGCGCTGGGGCCGATGTTGCCCAGGCCCAGGACCGCGGTGCCGTCGCTGACGACCACGACGAGGCGCTCGGCCCAGGTGTGGGTGCGGGCGAGTTCCGGGTTGGCGTGGATGGCGCGGCTGACCTGGGCGACACCCGGGGTGTAGGCGATGGACAGATCGCGCTTGTCGTTCAGCGGGACTGTGCTGGACACGGAGAGCTTGCCGCCCTCGTGGGCCGTGAAAATCTCCTCGTCGCTCAGGACGAGTGCTGCTTCATTGCCGGTGCCGATGGTTTCAGTGGACACGTCGTTGTTCTCCTCAGGCTAGCCGTCGACGCGCTGGGCGCGGATCCGGCACGAATATGGGCTTCGAGGAGCGTTGGTTTCGGGCCAATGGTGGCTGGCCCGGGCTGCACATCTCCTGCAGGGTGGGCCGCTGGCCGCGTCGGTTCTGCAATGGTAGGCAACCGCAGGGGTGCCGAATGCCGGAAACAGCGTCCGGAGCACTGATAAAACGTTTACCCGGCAAGTCATGTGAGCCACATCACGCAAAAAGGCGGATATTTTGCCCTGCCGGTCTAGACCAGTTACTTCGTTTTCGCGCTTTCACCGAGCAAAGCGCAGGCGTTCTTGAGGTCCTTTTCGGCGTCAAACAATGAAAGCCGGCGGCAGCGGACCAACTGGACCAGACCACTGACCGTATGCAGCAGGATCCGGGCCCGCCCGGCGTCGTTGGTCACTGACACCACCAAGGACTCGGCCAGTGAGTCGATCTCGCGCAGCAGTTCCGGGATGTCCCCGTCCCAGCTGTCCGACCTGCGGGTCAGGCAGTGTTCGACGGCGGGCTGCATCACCCGCAGGTGGAAGATCTCCATGAGCAGGCCGGTCAGCGCATGGCGGCTGCCGCGCTGTGGCTGGCTGCCCCGAGTTTCGCGTCCGAGCCGTGCTGCTGCCTTCGCCTGGCCGGTGCCGAGTTCGCGCAACTGCTGCCGGTAGACGGCGAGCATCAAGTGCGCGGGCGACGGGAAGTAGCGGTACAGGGTGCCCAGCGGGACGTGCGCCCGCAATGCGACGTCGGAGAGGCTGACGGTATCGAACTGCCGCTGCGTGAATCCGGCGGCGGCCTTCAGGATTCGGGCATAGCGGAGCTGCTGCCTTGGCGTGGTGGGGGCGGCGGCCATATGCGGCAGTCCCGCTGCAAGGTCCAGCGAATACGGTTCCAGGTAGTTTTCTTCGGGCATGTCCGGTGATCTGTGCTCTGCGCCGGGCGGCATCCTACGTGACCTCACGATGTTACGGCAGGAAGGTGGGAGTTGTCTGGGAGAGGCCCGGAAGGCTTATGTCACGCTCTTGATCTTCACCACGAACACCGCGCCCAGCACGCCGACCACCGCCGCGGCCACATAAAGGGACACGTATCCGCCCCAGTAGGTGACGAAGGGGAAGGCGATCAGCGGTGCGATCACCTGCGGCAGGGAGTTCGCCACATTGATCACACCAAGGTCCCGGCCGCGGTCCAGCGCAGTGGGCAGGACCTGGGTGATGAGGGCAAAGTCCACCGCCAGGTACGCGCCGAAGCCGACGCCGAGCACCACGGCACCGGTGATCGCTCCGGCCCAGGTGGGGGCGAAGCCAAGGATCAGGCTGGCCACGGCGATCACCACCGAGGACGCGATCACCAGCGGCTTCCGCTTGCCCATCCGGTCGCTCAGGGCGCCGCCGATCACGCTCGTGACGATCACCATCACCGCGTACAGGCCAGTGAGGATCAGAACGCCGAACTCCGGCGCGATGCCCTGCGTCCGGTCCAGGTGCACGGCATCCTTGAGGAAGAACAACAGGTACAGGGTGACCATGTGGTTGCCGATATTGACCAGCAGCCGGGTCAGCCAGGCCCACGCGAAATCCGGATACTTCACCGGCGACACCCAGAAGCCCTTGAAGAAGGCGGCCAGGCTGAAGGGCGGGCGGGCGGCGGGAGCCAGCGGGGCGTCGTCGCTCCTGAACAGATAGAGCACGACGCCGGCGATCAGCGCCGCTGCGCACACCAGGTAACCGGCGGCAAAGTTCCCCGCAACCACCGAAGCGATCACCGCCCCGAGCAGGATGCCCACCGTCTGGCCCATCGCGGCGAGGCCGCCGACCGTGCCGCGCTGCGGCACCGGAACACGGTCCGGGATGGCCGCGGTGACCGCGGCGTAGGCGCCGTTGCAACCGGCCTGGACAAAGCACCAGAGGATGGTCATGACCGCCACGTTCGGCGCACCGGCCAGGCCCACCAGCGCGGCAGCGCCCAGGATCGCGCCGAACAGGACCCAGGGCACGCGGCGCCCGTAGCGTGAAGCCGTGCGGTCGCTGAAGGCGCCGAACAGCGGGTTCGCCACGAGGGAGACCGCGGCGCCGCAACCGGTGACCAGGGCCAGGATGGCTTCCTTCTGGCCCTCATCGAAATGGATGGCCTGCTGGCCGAGCAGCACTTGGATCGGCCCGAAGAAGGCGGCATTGATGCCCAGGTTGACCAGCACGACTCCGGTGATCCAGAGCGCCCGGACACGGTCCACCGGCTCGGCGAGCGCCGTCGTCGTGCTTCCCGCGGAAGCGGCCGGATCCGGTACCGGACGCTCGGGCAGCGAACCGGGCAATCCGGTCAGATCGCTCGGACTCATGGTGGCTCCCCCTGGCATGTGACGTGTTGATTCAGCCTACCGCCGGGCCCGGCCGATGGGGTTAGTGTTGCAGGATCAGAGCAAGGAGAGTCAACGATGAACGAAATCCTGAGCACCGCGGATCTGTACGACGAGCGCGGTGACGAGCTCTCATCCATCGCGCTGCAGTTCCAGGATCTCGGCGGCCGCAGCAGCTTCAGTGGACCCGTCCGCACGGTGAAGTGCTACGAGGACAACGCGCTGGTGAAGACCGTACTCGGCACGCCCGGCGACGGGGCGGTGCTGGTGGTGGACGGCAACGGTTCGCTGCGGACGGCTCTCATGGGGGACATGATCGCCGAAAGCGCCGTGGCGAACGGTTGGGCCGGCGTCGTCATCAACGGCGCCATTCGGGACCGGCTCGCCCTGGCGAAGCTGCCGTTCGGCGTCAAGGCGCTGGGCAGCAACCCGAAGAAGAGCACCAAGACCGGCCGCGGTGAGGTGGATGTGCCCGTGGTGATCGACGGCGTGCACATCGAGCCCGGGAACACGATCTACTGCGACCCGGACGGGATCCTCGTGGAGCCCTGAGCCTTCTCCCTGAGCCTGGAGCCGTAAGCCTTCACGGAATCCATCCGGCTATGCGGGGAATAGACCGTCAATTAGGATAGTTACTGAAAGCAACTATCAATTGCGCCTTCCCCTTACTGCGCCTTCCTGGAGGACCGATGTCCAAATCCACCCCTGTCCGGGTACCCGGCGAAGTCCTGACCCACCGCCAGACCTTGACCGTCATGGTGGGCCTCATGCTCGGCATGTTCCTGTCCTCCCTGGACCAGACCATCGTGTCGACGTCGATCTACACCATCGCGAACGACCTTGACGGCCTCTCCTTGCAGGCCTGGGCCACCACGGCCTACCTCATCACCTCGACGGTGAGCACCCCGCTGTACGGCAAGCTCAGCGACATCTTCGGCCGCCGCCCGCTCTACCTGGCCGCCATCCTGATCTTCCTGGCCGGCTCCCTGTACGCCGGTTCCGTGCACTCCATGACCGAACTGGCCATCGCCCGCGGCATCCAGGGCATGGGAGCCGGCGGCCTGCTGGCACTGGCCCTGACCATCATCGGCGACATCGTGGCACTCAAGGACCGCGCCAAGTACCAGGGCTACTTCATGTCCGTGTTCGGTGTTTCCTCCGTGCTCGGCCCGGTGATCGGCGGCGCGTTCGCCGGTACGTCCAACATCCTGGGCTTCGACGGCTGGCGCTGGGTCTTCTTCATCAACCTTCCCATCGGCCTGGCCGCCCTGGCCGTGGTCTTCCTCTACCTTCACCTGCCGCCGCGGCACGTGAAGCAGAAGATCGACTACTGGGGCGCAGCAGCCATCACCCTGGCGATCGTGCCGCTGCTGCTCGTGGCCGAACAGGGCCGCAGCTGGGGCTGGAACTCGGCCGCTTCCTGGCTCTGCTACGGCCTGGGCGTGGCGGGCATCGCCCTGTTCCTGCTGGCCGAGCGGCGCGCCGGGGACTACGCACTGATCCCCCTGCGCCTGTTCCGCAACGCCACGTTCGGCCTGTCCTCGCTGCTGAACTTCATCATCGGCATCGGCATGTTCGGCGCCATCGCGATGCTGCCGATGTACCTGCAGCTGGTCAAGGGCCTCACCCCCACCCAGGCCGGGCTCATGATGATCACCTTCACGGTGGGCATCCTCACCGGTTCCATCACCGCCGGACGCACCATCTCGTCGTCGGGCACGTACCGGATCTTCCCGATCCTCGGCACGGCTATCCTGACGTCCGCCGCCGTCGTCATGGGCTTGTCGCTGGGTGTGGACACCGGCCTCTGGGTACCGGGGCTGATCGCGGTGTTCTTCGGCATGGGGTTGGGCTTCTGCATGCAGCCGCTCACGCTGGCCATGCAGGTGTCCGTGCCGGCGAAGGACATGGGCGTGGGAACGTCGACGGCGGCGTTCTTCCGTTCCATGGGCGGCGCGGTGGGCACGGCCGTGTTCATCTCGATGCTGTTCAGCCAGGCCGCGGACAAAATCGCCGACGGGATGAAGACCGCCACCGGCAGCGCCGACTACCTCAAGGTGCTCAAGGACCCGGCAGTTGCCGCCGATCCGGCCAACGCCAAGCTGTACGACTTCTTCAAGAACGGGGCGTCCAACGACTCGCTCAACGACACCAGCTGGCTGCATTCGGCCAACCCGGTCCTGACGCGTCCCATCACCGAGGGCTTCGCCCAGGCGATCGACGTCGTCATGCTCACCGCCGCCGGGCTGACGCTGCTGGCCTTCCTGGTCAGCTTCGCGCTGCCCAACAAGAAACTGAGCGATCCGAAAGCCGCGGCCAAGGAAGCGGCGCCGGCGCACTAGCGGCGGCCACCACTGGCGGCGGCGGGCCCAGCCAGTACCGGGCTCAGTCAGTACCGGGCCCAGTCGGTTCGAGGATGTTGCCTGCCACCCTCACCAGTTCCTCGCCGAAGATGTGGGCCTTCGCTTCGTCCAGGCGGTAGCTGGGCACGACGATGCTGAGGGCTGCCACGGTCCGGCCACCGATCACGATGGGCGCGGCAACTGCCGTGACGTCGTCTTCCACGCCGCTGCGCACTATGGCGTAGCCGCGGCCGTCCTGCCCGCCGGTCAGGATCTTTCCGGCGGCGGATCCTTCCAGCGGGATGCTCCTGCCGACCCAGCTGGCGTGCCGGACGGAGCGGGTACCTTCAACGATTGCAATGTAAATTCCGGTCTCCCCAGGACCGGGAATGCTCAAATAGCAGGACTCTCCCGTTTCGGCCACAAGTTGCTTCATGTGCGGAGTACAGAGGGACACGAGGGATTCCTGTCCCAGGGCGAGGGCGCCCAGCTGGATGACACGGGCTCCCGGGCGGAAGTTCCCGCCCGGGTCCCGCGTCACAAAGCCGCTGCCTTCCAGGGTGCGGAGAAGGCGTAGCGCGGTGCTGGCAGACAAGTCAACGACACGTGCGGCGTCGCTCAGGCTGATGGACCCGTCGGTGCAGACCGCACCGAGAAGGGCCAGCGCCCTTTCCACTGTCCGGGTCGAGGAATCTGCCGCCACTGCACAACCTGCTTTCAAGAGGTCTGGATCATAACGTCTTGCCACCAAGTAAAAATGACTTTTCACGGCATGGCGAGAATTTTCTGAAGATTTCCCTGGATTTCGAGCCTGGGTCACCCGGCGGGCCGCGGCGCCGCGCATGCTTCAAGCCCGTTAACTGTTGCGTCTTTTCCACCCAAACCCTTGCCATCTATTGGCAACTGCTTTTTACTTGGTGGCATTGTTAGCATCGGAGGAACACGTGGAAACCGTCAATCAGCTCCTTGACTCGATCAAGGACGTGGGCCGCGACGCGGTGCGCGGAGGCTACTCACGGGCGGTCTACTCGACGCCCGAACTCGACCTCAGGCAGTGGTTCATCGATCAGGCCCAGCAGCGCGGCCTTGCCGTCGAGACCGACCGCAACGGGATCATCTGGGCCTGGTGGGGAAAGCCGCAGGACGGCGCCCTGGTCACCGGAAGCCACCTCGATTCAGTCCCGGGCGGCGGCGCATTCGACGGTCCCCTCGGCGTCGCGTCGGCACTTGCCGCCGTCGACTTCCTCAAAGCACGGGGAGTCCAGCCGCCGCGCTCGCTCGCCATCACGGTCTTCCCGGAAGAAGAAGGATCCCGCTTTGGTGTGGCATGCCTGGGGTCGCGGCTCCTGACCGGCGCCATCGGCGTCGACAAGGCGCTGAACCTGCGCGACGCCGGCGGCGACACGTTCGCCGACGTCGCACGCGCCAACGGGCTCGATCCCCGGCACGTGGGCCCGGACCCGGAGGCCCTTGCGCGGATCGGCGACTTCGTTGAGTTGCACGTGGAACAGGGCAAGGGACTGGGGCAGGGCGGTCCGGCCATCGCCGTCGGAAGCTCGATCCTGGGACACGGCCGCTGGAAGTTGAGCGTGCACGGCCAAGGCAACCACGCCGGCACCACGCTGATGGCCGACCGCGCCGATCCGATGGTGGCGGCTGCGCAGATCATCCTGGCCGTCCGCGAGGCCGCGGCGAAGCAGGCGGATGCCCGGGCAACCGTCGGGCGCCTCACGCCCGTTCCGGGCGGCACCAACGTGATCGCCTCGCGCGTCGACCTGTGGCTGGACGCCCGTCACCCCGACGACGCCGTGACCGCGCAACTCATCGAAGCGATCTACCGCTCGGCCAAGGAAGTCGCTGCGGGCGAAGGATGCACAGTCACCCTCACGGAGGAGTCGTACAGCGACACCGTGCATCTCGATGCATCGCTGAGCCGGCGCATCGGCGCGCTCCTGCCGGGGGCTCCCGTGCTGGCGACCGGCGCCGGGCACGACGCGGGCGTCCTGGCCGCACATGTCCCCTCGGCAATGGTTTTTGTGCGGAATCCCAGCGGAATCTCCCATTCGCCGGAAGAGTACGTGGCCGACGAGGACGCCGCTACCGGCGCGGTTGCCCTCGCCGATGTCCTGGAGGGGCTCCTGTGAGCGCGTTCTGGTGCGAGGCGGCGCTTGTTACCGCCGACGGCGGCACGGGAGTTCCGGAGGTCGCCGGCGGCGTACGGGTGGAAACACAGGACGGCCGGATTCGCGCGATCACCACCGGAACCCGGCCCCAGGCCGGAGACATGGAACTGCACGGCATAGCCTTCCCCGCGGCGGCCAATGCCCACTCCCACGCATTCCACCGGGTCCTGCGTGGCCGCACGCATGACGGGCGGGGGGACTTCTGGGTGTGGCGGGAACAGATGTACCGGAGCGCCTCGGAACTTACACCCGAAAAGTACGAGAAGCTGGCCACCGCCGTCTTCGCCGAAATGGTGGTCTCCGGCTTCAGCAGTGTGGCCGAGTTCCACTACGTCCACCACCGGCAGGATGGCGCACCCTATGCCGAACCCCATGCCATGGAGCTGGCCCTGGCCCGGGCGGCAATGTCGGCCGGGATCCGCCTCACCCTGCTGGACACGCTGTACCTGGCCGGCGGCATCGGCACCCCGCTCAGTCCGGAACAGACGAGGTTCGGGGACGCGGACGTCCAGGCCTGGCTGGACCGCCTCTCCTCGCTTCGGACCCGGATCGCGCAGGACTTCCCGCCGGATCTTGTCAGCGTCGGGGCCGCACTGCACTCGATCCGCGCCGTACCCGAAGAGGACCTCAAGGCAGTGGCCCGGCAGCTGCCCGCTGACATTCCCCTTCACATCCACTTGAGCGAACAGCCCGCAGAGAACGAAGCCTGCCTCGAGGCATACGGCACCACGCCGGCCGGGCTCCTTGACCGCCACGGCCTGCTGTCCCGGCGACTGTCCGCCGTCCACGCCACGCACCTGACCCAGGAAGACATCGCGCTGCTCGGAAATGCCGGGTCAACCGTGGTGATGTGCCCCAGCACCGAAGCCGACCTGGCAGACGGAATCGGCCCCGCCCGGGAGCTTTCCGACGCGGGTGCGGCGATTGCGCTCGGCACGGACCAGCACGCGGTGATCGATCCCTGGACTGAAATGCGCGCCCTGGAGCACGGGGAACGCCTGGGCAGCGGGCAGCGCGGCAGGTTCTCGCCGCGGGAGCTGCTGCGGGCAGCAACGGAGGGGGCTGCCCGCTCCATGGCGACCCCGATCGCCCCATCGGCACTCCATGTCGGCGCAGTCTGCGACTTTATGGTCATCGATCCCGCTTCAACCCGCACCGCCGGATCCCGTCCGCTGCAGCTGGCGTTCAGCGCGACGGCGGGCGACGTTACGGAGGTCGTTGTCGCCGGGGAACTTATTGCGTCCCGCGGCGTGCACGGCCGCCTCGGCGAACCGGGCCGCCTGCTGACGGAGGCACTGAAGGAGTTCTCGTAACCGCTCACCCGCGCTGTGGCGTGCCCCGCACGGGGACGCCACAGGAAGGCGGGGGGCGCTGCCGGCGGCCCGCCGTCGTCGTCCTTTTGCGTTCAATAAGTTGACTCAAAAAGCCGCTTGACGCCGCGGTCCGGACGGCGGGGAGGCCTCGGGGAAATCCCGAAGGCCTCCCTGCCGGGACACGGCTGAGGCGTTGCGTTAACAATATGAATGCATGTCATGTGCATCACCTCGACTGGAACTTCCCGGATGTGGCGTGCCACACTGTTTAGCGCGAGTGCACCGGCGCCTCCAATTTGGAGTCAGCAGCCGTCGATTGCCGCGCCACCCAAGCCACCAGACCTCAAGGGAGAGCCATGTCCATTTCCACAACCGACAGCCATCCAGGCGTCCACCGCAAGGTCATCGGACTGGCCGTCGCCGGGGCAGTCGGCGGCTTCCTCTTCGGTTTCGACTCCTCGGTGGTCAACGGCGCCGTGGACGCCATGAAGACCGAATTCGCCTTGGGCGAAGCCGTCACGGGCTTCGCCGTGGCGATTGCCCTCCTTGGCTGCGCCGCCGGCGCCTACCTTGCCGGGAAAGTGGCCGACCGCCGCGGCCGCGTGCCCGCGATGAAGCTCGGAGCAGTCCTGTTCCTGGTCAGCTCGATCGGCACGGGCCTGGCGTTCGGCGTCTGGGACCTGATCTTCTGGCGCCTGGTGGGCGGCCTGGGCATCGGCCTGGCCTCGGTGATCGCGCCGGCGTACATTTCCGAGATCTCACCGCGGCAGATCCGCGGCCGGCTCGCGTCCCTGCAACAGCTGGCCATCACCAGCGGCATCTTTGCGGCCCTGCTTTCCGACGCGCTGCTGGCCACCTCCGCCGGCGGCGCCCACCACGATTTCTGGCTCGGACTGGAAGCATGGCGCTGGATGTTCATCGCGTGTGCCGTGCCCGCCGCCGTCTACGGCGTGATCGCCTACACCTTGCCGGAATCCCCGCACTTCCTGGTCCTGAACGGCAAGGAGGACGCTGCCCGCAAGACCTTTGACGCCCTGATGCCCGGCGACGACACCGAGCGCCACATCCGGGAAATCCGCGAATCCATCCAGCAGGACCAGCTCTCCGCCAAGAAGGGTTCGCTGCGCGGCACCGCCTTCGGCCTGCAGCCCGTGGTGTGGATCGGCATCATCCTCTCGGTGCTGCAGCAGTTCGTGGGCATCAACGTGATCTTCTACTACTCCACCACCCTGTGGAAGGCCGTCGGATTCCACGAGAAGGACTCGCTCACCATCTCGGTGGCCACCTCCATCACCAACATCCTGGTGACGCTCGTGGCCATCGCCCTGGTGGACCGGATCGGCCGCCGCCCCATCCTGCTTGCGGGCTCCATCGGCATGGCCGCGTCTTTGGGCGCCATGGCCCTGGCGTTTTCCTCGGCCACCGGCAACGGCTCGGACATCGCATTGCCGGGCGCCTGGGGACCGGTGGCGCTCGTGGCGGCGAACCTTTTCGTGGTGAGCTTCGGCGTGTCCTGGGGCCCGCTGGTGTGGGTGCTGCTGGGTGAGATTTTCCCGTCCCGCATCCGCGGCCGCGCCCTGGGCCTCGCTGCCGCGGCGCAGTGGGTGGCCAACTTCGCCATCACGCTCAGCTTCCCCGTGATGGCGGCAGGTTCGCTGCCGCTGACGTACGGCATGTACGCCCTCTTCGCGGCGGCGTCGTTCTTCTTCGTCATGTTCAAGGTGCCGGAGACCAACGGCATGTCCTTGGAGCAGGCCGAGACCCTGTTCGTCCCCAAGGGCGCGAAGGTCTCCGCGGTCAGCAGCTGATAACCCGCCCCTTAACCACGCCGAGTTGGCATTTCGCCGCAGTGTTCCGGTGAAACATTGCCGCGAAGTGCCAACTCGCGTTGTGGGTGGGCCCTTAGACCAGGTGCGGTTCGTGGGCCGCGAGGAACTTCCGGCCACCCAGGGCCACGGCGATCGCCAACAGCAGGGCCACGGCCCCGGCGAAGAACGGCAGCTGCGGGCCGAAGTGCTCGCCGAGCTGCGCCGCGGCGAACGGGGCCAGGGCACCGCCCATCCAGCGCACGAAGTTGTATCCGGCCGACGCCACGGGCCGCGGCGAGTCGGAGACCTCCATGGCCAGCTCGGTGTAGAGGGTGTTGTTGATGCCCAGGAGCGCGCCCGCCACAATCACCAGCACGACGACGGCCGGCACCGAGTGCCCCGCAGCCAGTCCCAGCCCAACCAGGTCGAGCATGAGGGCCGCCAGGGTGCCCACCAGGACGTTGTTGGTGCCGAATCGGCGCTGCAGCATCGGGGCCACGAAGACCGAGAACACGGCCACGGCCACGCCCCAGCCGAAGAACACGGCGCCGATGCCGTAGGCGTCCATGCCCAGGATGAACGGGGTGAAGGCCAGGATGGTGAAGAAGCCGTAGTTGTAGAAGAGCGCGCTGGCCGCGGTGGTCCGCAGCCCCTTGTGGCCCAGGGCAAGCAGCGGGTCACGCAGCCGGGCCTTCTTCGCGGGAGCCGGCGTCTTGGGCAGCAGCACCATCAGGGCAATGAAGGCGACGGCCATGAGCACGGCGGTGCCGAAGAACGGTGCACGCCACTGCCAGCCGCCAAGGAGTGCGCCGAGCAGCGGGCCGAGCGAGATGCCCAGGCCCAGGGCGGCCTCGTAGAGGATGATCGCGGTTCCGGCACCGCCGCTCGCGACGCCGACAATCACCGCGAGCGCGGTGGCGACGAACAGTGCATTGCCCAGTCCCCAGCCCGCCCGGAAGCCGACCAGTTCAGTGACGGAGCCGGAAAATCCGGAGAGCGAGGCAAACACCACGATCAGCGCCAGGCCGATCATGAGGGTCTTCTTGCCGCCAATCCGCGAGGACACAAAGCCCGTGACGAGCATGGCGACGGCGGTGACCAGGAAGTAGCTGGTGAACAGCAGCGAGACCTCGCTGGGCGAAGCTTCAAGGTTCTTCGCGATCGCCGGCAGGATGGGGTCCACCAGGCCGATGCCCATGAACGCGAAGACCGCCGCGATCGCGGTGGCCCATACAGCCTTGGGCTGCCTGAGGAATGAGGCTTTCTCCGCCTCGAGGGTTTCTTCTGCTGGATGCATGTGCTCTGCGAGCTGGCCGTTCATGGCGTAACGCTCCTGTTGTTTTGCGTGGTTGGTTGCGGTTCGGGTCAGCTTCAGTCCCGGACTGAGCTGTTGATCTTGTGGAACACCGGCAGGGCGGTCTGGATCGCGTCGCGTTCGTCCTGATCAAGGGTGGCGAGGATCGCCGCGATGTGTTCATTGCGGCGGCGGTCCGCGAGGTCGACGGCGGCACGGCCTTCCGCGGTGGCAAGCACGCGCACAGCGCGGGAGTCATCCGGATCGGCTTCCCGGCGCAGCAGCCCGGCGCGCTCGAGCCTGATGATCTGCTCCGTGGCGCTGGGCACCTTCACCCCCAGGTCGCGGGCGATCTCGCCCACCCGGGCACCGCCGTCGAGCGCTATCTTCAGGACGCTCAGCTGGGCGGAACTCAATTCGGCATGGGCATCCAGCCGGCGCAGGACGAACACGCTTTGGCGCAGCGCGTTGCGGAATTCCTGGGCCAGGTCGATCAGGGCGTCGCCGGGGTGCTCGGTGTTCATACTTAGGAAGCCTAATAGTTAGGGACCCTAAAGTAAATGGAATGTGAGCGGGCAGACATCCGCAGCGGGCTCCGCTCCGGGCTAACCGACGGAAGTGTGAAATTCAGAGTAAAACGTTCAATCACTCGATTTCTGCCGACAAGCGTTACCTTTGATACGTCGTTTTGTTAGCCACATCACTCTTGCGGCGAATCACTCAAAGGACCCACATATGCCTGAGCAGACAACCACGGGGCAGCGCACTGCCTCCAGCAAGGACAGCGAGCCCCACCTCTCCCGCTCGCTGAGCAACCGCCACATCCAGCTGCTGGCGATCGGCGGGGCCATCGGAACGGGCCTCTTCATGGGCTCCGGCAAGACCATTTCCGTGGCCGGCCCTTCCGTGATTTTCGTGTACATGATCATCGGCTTCATGCTGTTCTTCGTCATGCGCGCCATGGGCCAGCTGCTGCTGTCCAACCTGAACTACAAGTCCTTCAGCGACTTCGCGGGCGACCTCCTCGGCCCCTGGGCCGGCTTCTTCACCGGCTGGACCTACTGGTTCTGCTGGGTGGTCACCGGTGTTGCCGATGTCATCGCGATCGCGGGCTACGCGAACGAGCTCTGGCCGGGCATCCCGCTCTGGATCCCGGGCGTGACCACGATCGTGATCCTGCTCCTGCTGAACCTGCCCACGGTGAAGGCCTTCGGCGAAACCGAATTCTGGTTCGCGCTGATCAAGATCGTGGCCATCGTGACGCTGATCGTGGTGGGCCTGGTGCTGATCTTCACCGGCTTCAAGTCCGACGCCGGCGCAGCCACCTTCGCCAATTTGTGGCAGCACGGCGGCTTCTTCCCCAAGGAGTTCATGGGTTTCGTGGCCGGCTTCCAGATCGCCGTCTTCGCCTTCGTGGGCATCGAACTGGTGGGCACCGCTGCGGCCGAAACCAAGAACCCGGAGCACAACCTGCCCCGCGCCATCAACGCCATCCCGGTGCGCGTGATGCTCTTCTACGTCGGCGCCCTCATCATCCTGATGTCCGTCACCCCGTGGACCGAATTCAAGGCGGGCCACAGCCCGTTCATCGCCATGTTCTCCCTGGCGGGCCTGGGCATCGCCGCCACCGTGGTGAACCTGGTGGTGCTGACCTCCGCGATGTCCTCGGCCAACTCCGGCATCTACTCCACCTCGCGGATGGTCTTCGGCCTGGCCAACGACGGCGACGCCCCCAAGGTGTTCGGCAAGCTTTCCAGCCGCAAGGTTCCGCAGAACGCCCTGTTCTTGTCCTGCGTGCTGCTGCTGGCCGGCGTCGTGCTGCTCTACGCAGGCAAGGACGTTGGCGCGGCGTTCGACATGGTCACCACTGTCTCCGCCGTGTGCTTCATGTTCGTGTGGTCGATCATCCTGGCCAGCTACCTCGTGTACCGCAAGCGCCGGCCGGAGCAGCATGCCGCATCCCCTTACAAGATGCCCGGCGGCATCGCGATGGTGTGGGTGGTCTTCGCGTTCTTCGCCTTCCTGGTGTGGGCCCTGACCACCCAGCCGGACACCCTGACCGCGCTGCTGGTCACCCCGATCTGGTTCGCCATCCTGGGCGTAGCCTACGCGGTGGTCCGGAAATCGCCCCTCCACCAGGCCCGCGTGGCCGAGTGGAAGGCAATGTCCGACGGCGAAACCGCCACGGTGGCCGCGAAGCGCTAACCGTTCCCCGCAAGACAAAAAGCAGTCCTCCTCCACAGCGCGCTTGTGGAGGAGGACTGCATTGTTTTTTTCATGGCGTCCAAAGGAACCCTCACCAAAGCACGGCTCACAGAGTCCATGCTCGAACTCATCCAGACCAGCGGCTACAGCGGGACCGGCCTTAATGCTGTGATCGAACACGCCGCAGCACCAAAGGGGTCGATCTACTTCCACTTCCCCGACGGGAAGGAGGGCCTGGGCGTCGCAGCGGTCGAACTCGCCGCGACGCAGTTCGGGACGCTGATCGCCGAGGCCGCGGCTTCCGCGGGCGGTCCGGCCGAGGCCGCCCGCGCCGCGATCGAGGCCCTGGCGAGCATCGTCAGGGAGAGTGACTTCCGGCTGGGTTGCCCGGTCTCCGTCGTCACCCTGGAGATGGGCGCGGAGAGCGAGCGACTGCGGCGGGCATGCGCCACCGCCTTCGAATCATGGATCGCCCCGACGGCCGCGTTGCTCGAGGCGAGCGGTGTGGACGCCGAGGGCGCCCGGTCCTTGGCAACCGTTGTCGTCTCGACGATTGAGGGGGCGGTCATCGTCTCCCGCGCCCTGCAGAACATCCAACCCCTGATGTCGGCCGCCGACGTCGTGGCGGAGCTCATCAACCAGCGCTGCCATACTGTCGGGGGGACGCGATGACATCACCCGGAGACTCCCGTCACGCCTTGGTCTTCGGAGCCTCGGGACTGGTCGGCCGGCACCTCGTCCTGACCCTTGCCGAGGCTGGTGCGAACGTCACGGCGGCAGTCCGGACCGCCGAGTCCGGAGCGCGTGTCGAGCGGTGGCTCAGGGAGCGTGGCCTGACGCGGAGCATCAGTACGACGATCGTCGACTTCGATGTTCCCGGGATCGTCGCGGGCGGCCCATCTGCGTTCCCGTTAATCACCGAGATCCACAACTGCGCCGGGTCCTACCGATTCGGAATGACCGCCCAGGAGGCACGCAGCGCGAACGTCGGTATCGTCGAGAAGCTGATCGACTTCGCCGGGGACCTCCCCAAACTGCAGCGCGTCGTCCACGTGTCGGGCTACCGGGTCGGCGGACAGGACCCCACAACTGTTCCGTGGCCAGACGGCCACCGCGCCGCGGTCTACAAGGAACTTGGCGCCTACGAAGCGTCAAAGGTGGAATCCGACGCCATCTTCCAGGCCCTGTCCCTGGAGCGCGGAGTCCCTTGGACCATCGTCAATCCGTCCAGCGTGATCGGCGACAGCGTAACCGGGGAGTCCGAGCAGCACATCGGGCTGGCCACCACCATCGAGCAGATCTGGGACGGCACCGCAGCCGCGCTGCCCGGAGGCGAAGCGACGTTCCTCCCGGTCGTCACTGTCGACTATCTGGCGGCCTTCATGGCCGCGGCAGCGGTCGATCCGGCTGCTGCCGGCAAGGCCTACTGGGTTCTCGACGACGCCACCCCGCCGCTGGCAGAGCTGCTCAGGCACGTCGGACGGCATCTCGGCGCGAAGGTCCCGCGCCTGAAGATCCCGGTCGGTGTCATCAAGCGGCTCCCGCAGCGGATCACCAAGGCGGATCCCGAGACCCTCGGCTTCCTGTCGGCCGATCGCTATCCGACCGAGTCCGCCACAGAGCTCGCCGGCAGGCACGGTATCCAGACGCCCGACGTGCTGGCGTCCCTCGAACGGTGGGCCGACCATCTGGCCGCGCATCGCTTTGGTGCCGCCATGGCCGGCGGCCGTCGATTCGTCGACGCCGGCGGTCTGAGGACCTTCGAGCTAGGCGTCCCCGGATCCAGCCGGGTGATCCTTCCCGGCTTGCCGGTCAACGCCGACACGTGGGCCGAGGTGGCTTCGGGTATCGGCGCGCGAGCCGTCGACCTGCCCGGGCTCGGCCTCAGCGGCGGAACAGGCGTCCGGGACTGGGAACAGTGGCTGCCCGCCGTGCTGGGCGGGGAACCTGCTGACCTCATCGGCCATTCCATCGGCGCGGCGGCTGCAGTCGTCGCGGCTGACCGGCTCCCGGCGCAAGTCAAGTCCCTCACGCTGATCGCGCCGTTCTTCTTCCAAGCCCCGCTGGGTGCTTCGGCCAGACTGCGGCCGCTCGTATGCTGCTACTTGCGGCACACCGACCTGGCACGGCTGTCACACCAACTGACCGGATCAGAAGCGAGCGCGGCTGCTCTCGGGTCCAGTCTCAGTGACCTCAAGCGAAGCAGCGCCAAGAGGGTGGCCGAGCAGCTCGCCCTTGCGGGATCGAAGCAGTGGCGCGCCGAACTCCAGGAAGTGCTTGGGCGATTCAGCGGCCCGGTCCGCATCATCACGGGAAGCGACGACCCAATTGCCCCGGGCGCGGTTGAGCAGCTCGAGTCGCTTCCGAACGTCGAGCTGATCTCGGTGCCGGGTGCCGGGCACCACCCGCAACTGACCCATGCCGATGCTCTCGTCGATCTCCTCAAGGCATCGCTCGCGTGAAAGCCGGATCCAGCTACACCACCCCGTCGAACGCGATGGTGGGCAGGTCCACCACGTGCGCGCCGCCGTCGGCCACGATCGTTGCGCCGGTGATGTACGAAGAGTCCGCGGACAGCAGGAAGTTCACCACGCCCGCCATCTCCGCGGGTTCCGCTGCCCGGCCCAGCGGAACGTTCGCGGTCACGGCACCGTAGGCTTCCTCGCGCCCGGACAGTCCGGCGCCTTCGGCGAACTGGTCCATCTCGGCGTCGGCCATGGGGGTGCGGACCCAGCCCGGGCAGAGGGCGTTCACCCGGACACCATGGCGGCCGTAGTCGCGGGCCAGGGACCTGGTGAGGCCGATGAGCGCATGCTTGCCCACGGTGTATCCGGCCACGTTCGGGCCCGCGAACAGCCCTGCCAGCGAGGAGACCACCACGGCGCGGCCGGCGTTTTCCTTCAGTTGCGGCAGGGCCTCGCGCAGGGTGGTGAAGGCCGTGGTCAGGTTGGCGTTCAGGCTGGCCTGCCACGCGGCGTCGTCCGTTTCCTCCACCGAGGCGAAACCGTGCCCGCCGGCGTTCGCCACCACCATGTCCAGGCGGCCGAACTCCCCCACCACAGCGTCGACGGCGGCCCGCGCCTGCGCGGCATCGGCCACGTCCGCGACCACCGGAAAGGCCCCGTGCTTCTGCGCGACGGCGTCCAGCGGTTCCTTGCGGCGTCCGACGACGGCGACCGCGGCACCTTCCTGCAGCAGCCTCGCGGCGATGGCCTCGCCGATGCCCGTGCCGCCTCCGGTCACGAGGGCCACCTGTCCGGCGAGTGGTTTGGTACTGGTCACTGTTGCTCCTTGGGTAGGGGATCGTGGAACAGGTTCAGGAGTTGTTCAGGCGGGGAAGGACGAACGGGCGAGGTAGCCGAAGTCGGATACGAGGCTGGTGCCATTGACCGGCGCGGAGGCAGCGGAAGCCAGGTACAGCACGTGGTTGGCCACCTGCTCCGGGCTCTGGACCGGGAAGTCCCGCGCGTTCAGGGATTCTGAGCTTTCCCCCAGGTCCGCGCGCGCCATCGGGGTGTCCACCACGGACGGGCAGACGCAGTTGACGCGGACACCGTTGGCGGCCAGCTCCACGGACAGCGCCCGGGTCAGCTGCAGCACCGCACCCTTGGAAGCGTTGTACGGCACCATTCCCGGGGCGGCCACGAAGCTGGAATCAGAGGCCAGCAGCACCATGGCCCCGGCACCGGGGGCGCCGCTTGCGGAGGCCCGAAGAAAGGGCGCGGAATGCTTTGCCAGCAGGAACTGCCCGGTGACGTTCACGTCCATCACACGCCTGAATTCGGCCACGGCCACATCCTCCAGGCCGGTTCCGACCGGTCCGGAGATCCCGGCGCAGCCCACCACGGCGTCGATCCCGCCGAAGGCCTCAGCCGTCGCCTCCACGGCCCGGCGGACGTCCGCCTCATCGCTGACGTCGGCACGGAAGAAGCGGGAATCTCCCGCCCCCGGCACCGCGGCGAGTTCCCGCTGGAGGGCGGCTCCGGCGTCGTCGTCGACATCAAGCAGCGCAACCCGCGCGCCTTCGCGGGCAAAGGCGAGCGCACACGCACGGCCGATCCCGGAAGCGGCGCCCGAAAGCAGCACTGCCTTACCCGTCAATCCAAGGTCCACCACATGCTCCTGTCCGGAAACTTTTCCCCCATGCTGCCAGCGGATCCTGCCCAGGCACTTGACCGGCCGCGAACGCAACTTGTCGCTGGGCGCCGGGCTTGGGGAGGACGGGTCGCCGGAGCGGCCTTGCCGGTTTCGACAAGCGGCCTTCGCTCGCAGACAAGGAAGTGGCCCGGCACCCTCCCTACGCTGGAGCCAAGCCCGCCGCGAAACGTGACCCGGCACACAGCGGGCCCGATGCCGCCATCGCCGTCGGCCGGTCCTCGAGCCGCCGGCTGTACATAAGGACACACCATGAGCAACAACCTCCTCGACACCTCCACTTGGCTGCCCCTGGACGGCCTGGCTCCCGGCTTCGACGCCAACAAGGCCACTCCCGTCCAGGACCTGGCAGGCAGCAAGCTGACCGTGAAGATCGATCCCGCGAACAACGACGGCGGCAGCTTCGTTTTCGAGTTCGGCGCAGGCACCGTTGCCTGGAGCGCCGGGGGACGGTCCGGGGACGACCGCTACGAGGCGTTCGCCGTGGCCGAGGGCCTCTACTACGCCCAGTGGCAGTCCGCAGCGGACCCCAACTACTCGGTGTCGCTTTTCCTGGACCTTGACTTCGGCCGCGCGCTGTTCGTCGGTGCCGTCCTGGGTCATGCGGAGCCAGGCGAAACCGCCGTCCGCCATGAGTTCCTGCCCGGCGTGATCGCCGGATCCGAGCCTACGGGCGAGCCGGTTGCGGAGACCACTGCGCTGCTCGGCCGCCGGGTGGAGTGGGTCTACAGCGAGATCCACGCCTACGAGCACGTCTACCTCAGCCCGCAGTGGTACACGTGGCAGTGCCTGGCCGGACCCGAACGCGGCCTGGCAGACACCGACACCAACACCACCTTCCAGATCCGTCCGGGCATCTACGTCTTCACCTGGCGCGAAAAGGTCATCCCCTGCGGCTCCGTGACGATTGCCGACCACCGCGATGTCAGGGCCATCCGCTCGCACGGCTACCTTTTCGGCTGGGACGAAGCCGGCACCGAGCCGGTGCACTTCACCTTCGGCGCCCACGGCCGTCTGATCAGCATGACCTCGCACACCCCGGAGCTTGACCCGGCCCGGTAGCAGCCGGGCCTCCGGCACGGGCCCAGCGCGGCCCGGTAGCAGCCGGGCCTCCGGCACGGGCCCAGCGCGGCCCGGCGCTGACAAACCCCCGACTCGCTATGGTTGTCCTGAACAGGACGTCTATCGGGAGGGTGCATGTCGTACGTCGTTGATTTTGAGAAGGTCTCTACCACGGGCCTGGAGTCGTCCCCCGTGGCGGAGGCCCTCGCCGGGCTGCGCGCCAACGAGGCCCGCTACTACAAGAACAAATACGGCCACGTCTTCACGGTCACGCCCGCGGCGGAGGCTCCGGAGATCCTGGAGCGGATCCATCGCATCCTGGCCGAGGAGCGCGAGATCGTCATCGCCTCCACCCCGCTGGAGGTGTCATCCTTCGAGGTCGACGGCCTGCGGATGGACTACGTCTTCTACGAGTCCGGACTGTCCATCAACGTGATGTACGGCCTGGCGGAAGGCGCAAAGCGCGCCGTGGGATTCAAGCTTTCCCAGGGCATGGAGGTGCCTGCGGAGCTTGCGGAGCGCTTCAAGTTCGCCCGCCAGAAGTCCAAGCTGGCCGGCGAGATCCGGGGTTCGTTCTTCGTGATCAAGGGCGAATACTGAGGTGACCACCCTCGACGATTCCGGCGCTGCCGTCCTCCCCGAACCCGAACGCGAAGTCCTCACATGGGACGCCTTCGGGGATGCCTCCCGCGAGCTCGCCCAGACGGTGGTGGACAGCGGGTTCCAGCCGGATGTCGTCGTCGCGATCGCCCGCGGCGGGCTGCTGCTGGCCGGTTCCATCTCGTACGCGCTGGGCGTCAAGGCGTGCGGCGCCCTGAACGTGGAGTTTTACACGGGCATCGGCACCGTGCTGCCCGAGCCCGTGGTCCTGCCGCCGATGCTGGACGAGGGCGCGGTTCACGGCAAGAAGGTGCTCCTGGTGGATGACGTCTCGGATTCCGGCCGCACCCTGGCCAAGGTGGTTGAACTCATCGCCGACTGGGGCGCCGAGGTCAGGACCGTGTGCCTGTACACCAAGCCCCGCACCATCCTGGAGCCGGACTACGAGTGGCGGCGCACGGACAAGTGGATCACCTTCCCGTGGTCGGCCCTCCCGCCGGTGACGGCCCGGGGCTGAGCGCCCACACCGGTTTGGCAGTTCACGGCAGTAATCTGCGGAGACATTGCCGTGAACTGCCAACTCGCCAAGGGCGGAAGGGCCGGCCGCCGTCGGGCATCTGCCGGGGAACCTCAGCGCGGCGAGGGCTCCAGCTCCTCGATCGCGGCCTTTTCCACCATGCCGAGGTGCTGGCGGACCAGCTGCACCGAAAGTTCCTGGTCGCCTTCCAGGAAGGCCTCCACGAGTTGGGTGTGGACGCGCTTCATCTTCTCGACGTCGTCGCGCCGGGAATCGATGACCGCCACGAAGAGCGAGGAGTCGATCATGAGCTGCTCCTCCTGCTTCATGAGCCGCTCGTTCCCCGACATCCCCACCAACGCCACATGCAGTTCGCGGTGCCGCCGGGAACTCTCCGCGATGTCGCCTGAATCCATCGCTTCAAGGTAGCTGGCCAGGGCCTCCCTGAGCCGCTCCTTGCTGCCCTGGCCCGCCGCGATGGACCGGATCCCCGCGTGGACTTCCACCAGTTCGCGGGCCTCCATGATGTCCCGGACTTCCTTCTCCGTAAACGAGCGCACCTGGGCACTGTGGTACGGGCGGCGGACCAGGTAACCCTCGCCGATGAGGTAGTTCAATACTTCACGGATGGTCGTGCGCGAAACGGAGTACTGGCCCGCAACCCATTTCTCGGTTACGGGAGCACCCGCGGCAAGCTCGCCGCTGACGACGGCGCGGCGGATCTCCTCGGCAATGGTCTCGGCCGCGGGGGCGGATGCCCCTCCCGTGTCCCCCCTGCTTTCACTCATGCCGCTCATGTTCCCAGATCTCCCCACAGCGCACCATTCGACGTCATGAAACCAATTTTGCCAGACAATTTCTTGACTTAGTAGGCACTTGTGGCAAATATTGTCATACATTCACGGAGAAACTTGTGGGAAGGATCACAGAATGAGCGTTGCTCAGGCACAAGACGCCGGGCACCATGAGGCCGGAAAGCTCTGGGGCGGGCGCTTCTCCGCCCCCTCGGCCAAGGCCCTTGAAGACATCTCCCGCTGCCCTCCGGAGTACTACCGCATGGTCCGCTTCGACGTGATCGGCTCGAAGGCCCACGCCGGTGAATTGCTCCGGGCAGGCCTCCTGAGCGAGAGCGAGCGCGCCGCAATCAGCAGGGCGCTGGATGACATCGTGGCTGACCACGAATCCGGGCAGGTCCGCCCCGCCGCCGAGGACGAGGATGTCCACGGTTACCTGGAGCGGGTCCTCGTGGAGCGGCTGGGCACCCTGGGCGGAAAGCTCCGGGCCGGCCGCAGCCGCAACGACCAGACCGCCAACGAGCTGCGGCTCTACCTCCGGGCCGCGGCGGCCCGCCTTGCAGCGGGAGCGGCCGGACTCGTCGAGGCGCTGATCCAGCGGGCGGAGGAAAACCGCGACGTCGCCGCGCCGGGTTTCACCCACCTGCAGCCCGCCCAGCCCATCACCTTCGGCCATCAGCTGCTGGCGCACGCCTCCGCGATCTCGCGCGACGTCCAGCGGCTCCGCAACGCGTGGGAATCGTCGTCGCTCTCTCCGCTGGGCGCGGCGGCACTGGCGGGAAACCCGCTCAGCCATGAGCCCCTGACGGCGGCCCGCGAGCAGGGCTTTTCCGGCCTGGTGGTCAACTCGATCGACGGCGTTTCCAGCCGCGACCACGTAGCCGATTTCCTCTACGCCACCGCCATGCTGGCCACGGACATCTCCCGGCTGAGCGAAGAGCTTTGCCTCTGGTCCACCACCCAGTTCGGCTGGATCGGACTGCACGACTCCTGGTCCACGGGCTCCTCGATCATGCCGCAGAAGAAGAACCCGGACATCGCCGAGCTCTCCCGCGGCAAGGCGGCCCGCCTGAACGCCAACCTCAGCGGCATGCTTGGCGTGCTCAAGGGACTGCCCTTCGCCTACAACCGCGACCTCGCCGAGGACAAGCACTTTTCCTTCGACAGCACGGACACCCTCGAACTGGTCCTGCCCGCGATCACCGGCATGGTGCGCACCTTCACTGTCCGCGCCGAGACGATGCGCCGCCAGGCGGTGCAGGGCTTCACGCTCGCCACCGAGCTGGCCGACTGGCTCGCGGAACAGGACATCCCGTTCAGCCAGGCACACGACGTCGCCGGTGAAGTGGTGCACTTCTGCGAGACGGAAGGCATCGGGCTCGAAGAACTGAGCCTGGCCCAGGCGCAGTCCATCGACTCCCGCATCACTGAAGCGGCACTCGAGCGGCTCAGCATCGAGTCCGCACTGGCCCGGCGCTCCGGACCCGGCGGCACCTCGCCGTCGAACATCGACCCGCAGGCGAGCGCCCTGCGCGGCGCACTGGCCGGCAGCCTCTCCGGCTTCGCCACCCCCGACTCCGCCACCCCCAACCCCTCCCAGGAGGTTTCGCCATGACGCCCACCCAGGTCACTGCACGCGTCACCTACCGGATTGTTCCGGTCAAGCATTGGGCCCGCTGGATTGCCGCGATCGCGACGGCGGCCGTGCTGGCCTGGATCGTCGCCTCCTTTGCGGGCGCCCAGATTGACTGGCCCACCGTGGGTGAATACTTCACCTTCCCGGCGATCGTGTCCGGCATGGGCATCACCGTGGTCCTGACGGTCGTGTCCATGTTCATCGGCATCGCGCTGGGCGTGCTGGTCGCGGTCATGCGGCTCTCCTCCAACCCGGTGGTCAGCGGGATCGCGTGGATCTACGTCTGGTTTTTCCGCGGCACCCCGGTCTACCTGCAGTTGCTGCTCTGGTTCAACATTGCCCTGGTGTTCCCCAGCGTGGGCATTCCCGGGCTCCTCGAAGGCCGCACGGTGGACATCGTCTCGCCGTTCGTGGCGGCGATCCTGGGCCTGGGCCTGAACCAGGGCGCCTACACCTCCGAGGTGGTCCGCGCCGGCATCCTGTCCGTGGATGAAGGCCAGGGCGAAGCCGCAAAGGCGCTCGGCCTGCCCGGCACCGCGACCATGCGGACCGTGGTCCTGCCCCAGGCCATGCGGGTCATCCTGCCGCCGATCGGAAACGAAACGATCGGCATGCTGAAGACCACCTCGCTGGCGTCCGCGATCGGCGCCTCGGAAGTCCTGAACGAGGCCCAGCACGTCTACCTGGTCAACAACATGATCATGGAGCTGCTGATCGTCTCCGGCATCTGGTACCTGCTGGCCGTGTCCGTCCTGTCCGTCATCCAGTACTACGTGGAACGCCGCTTCGCCAAGGGCAGTTCCAGCAAGGCACTGCCTCTGACCCCCTGGCAGAAGGTGGTCTGGTTCTTCACCAGCCGTAGGAGCGTCGCATGAGCATCCAGCCACTTGTCCGGCTCGACAACATCATCAAGAACTTCGGCCCCAACGAAGTCCTCAAGGGCGTCGACCTGGAGGTAAGCAGCGGGGAAGTGGTCTGCATCCTGGGCCCCTCCGGCTCGGGAAAGTCCACGCTGCTGCGCTGCATCAACTTCATCGAACAACCCACCGCCGGGCTGGTCTTCGTGGGCGACGAAGTCATCGGGCACCGCCGTACGGAGGACCCCGAGGTCCTCCAGCAGGTCCACGAGAACGCCATCGCCCGGCAGCGCAGCGAGATCGGCATGGTCTTCCAGCGCTTCAACCTGTTCCCGCATATGACCGTGCTGGAAAACATCACCCATGCCCCGCGCCTGGTCCGCGGGCACAGCGTGTCCACGGCCAACGAGGCGGCCATGGCCCTGCTGGAGAAGGTCGGTCTCGCAGACCGGTCCACGGCCTATCCGCGCCAGCTCTCCGGCGGGCAGCAGCAGCGCGTGGCCATCGCCCGGGCCCTGGCCATGGAGCCCCGGCTCATGCTCTTCGATGAGCCCACCTCCGCGTTGGACCCGGAACTGGTGGGCGAAGTCCTCAAGGTCATGCAGGAACTCGCTGCCGGCGGCCTGACCATGATCGTGGTCACCCATGAAATCGGCTTCGCCCGCGAGGTGGCGGACCGCGTGGTCTTCATGGACGGCGGCGTGATCGTGGAGCAAGGCAGCCCCGCCGAAGTCATCGACAACCCGCAGAACCCCCGCACCCGGGCCTTCCTGTCCCGGGTCCTTAAATAGGGCGCCTTAAGTAGGGCTCCTTCCGGCGCCTCACCCCCGTTCCCTCCCCCGAAAAACCCACTCCCCCCGAAGGAAGAAACATGAAGAAGAACGTCCTCGCGGGCGGCATCGCCGTCCTCGGCCTTGCCCTCGCACTCACCGGCTGCGGTACGCCGGCCAAGAGCGCCGACGCCAAGCTGAGCACCATCAAGGACGGCGTGCTGAGCGTCGGCCTGTCCCCCGATTTCCCGCCGATGGAATACCTGGATGAAACCAGCAACCAGCTGGTGGGCGTGGACGTGGACATCGTCACCGAAATCGGCAAGCGCGTGGGCCTGAAGGTCGAATACACCCAGCAGAAGTTCGACCAGCTCATCAACTCCGTCCGCACCGACCGCGTGGACATCGTCTTCTCCGGCATGTCCGACACCGTGGAACGCCAGAAGACCGTCGACTTCATCGACTACTTCAAGTCCGTGGGCCGCTTCTACGCGCTGGGCGCCAACAAGGCCAAGTACACGCAGGACACCGACGCCTGCGGCCAGAGCGTGGCGGTGAGCTCCAAGACCGACTACTACCCGGCTCTGCAGCGCTTCAGCAAGGACAAGTGCGAGGGCGCGGGCAAGCCGGCCGTGAACATCGTCCCCACCGACTCCGGCGCAGCAGCGCGCCTGCAGCTTGACCAGGGCCGCGCCCAGCTTGCCATCCAGGGTGCGGAGAACCTGGTCTACTTCGAGAAGAAGAACCCGGGCAAGTACGCCATGGTGCTGGGCAACGTCACCGAGCTTCCGTTCGGCGCCGCCACCAAGAAGGGCAACGCTGCGCTCCAGGACAAGGTGGTCAAGGCCTTCCAGGACATGAAGGCGGACGGCACCTTGAAGAAGATCCTGGACTCCCACAACGTGAGCTACGGCCTCACGGATCCGGTCCTGAACGGGGTCAAGTAAGCGGTGAAGCCTGATACCGCCGGGGCCGGTGTGGACAGCAGCGCCACACCGCGCAGCGCCACACTGGCCCTGGCCTTTGACCTCGACGGGCCCACCGGGGACGCCATGCTCAGCGGCGCCCTCTGGCGCAAACCGGGCTACTTCACCTTGGGGGCCTACGGTCCGCACCGGGCCATGCCCCGGATCCTGGACATCCTGGCCGGGCACAGGCTCTCAGCCACCTTCTTCACCCCGTCCTGGGTGGTGGAACAGTGGCCGGAGCTCTGCCGGAGGGTGCTGGACGAGGGCCACGAAATGGCCCATCACGGGCACCGCCACGAGGTGTTCTTCGGCAAGCCCGAGGACGAGCAGCGAGCCATCATCCGCCGCAGCCGGGATATCTTCCGGCAGCTCCTCGGTGCCCCGGGGGCGGGCTTCCGTGCCCCCTCCGGCGACTGGCATCCGCGGACCGCGCAGCTCCTCGCGGAGGAAGGCCTGCTGTACTCCAGTTCGCTCCGGAACGGTGACCTGCCCTTCCGGCACGCGGAGAACGGCCTGATCGAACTGCCGGCCAAGTCCCTCTTCGACGACTACACCGCCTTCGCCTACCACCGCGCCCCGAACTTCCCGTCCGGACTGGACCGGGTGGCGCCCTACCGGCCGGTTTTCAACGGTTGGCGGGACGAGATCCTCGCCGCGGCGGACGAAGGCCTGATGGTCAGCACCATCTGGCATCCGAAGGTGATCGGCACACCCGGCCGGGCCCTCCTGCTGGACGAATTCCTCGGCACGCTCCAGGACTCGGGGCGGGTCCAGGTGACCACCTCCCGCGCCGTGGCCGAGGACTGGAACGAAAGGCTCCCGCGATGAACACCCCACCGGAAAGCCCCGTGTCTCCGGAAAGCCCGACGGCGGCAGTCACCGCCGCGGCGGACGGGCCGCGGGTGCCGGGCTGGCCGCACGGGGCGCGCTGCGCCGTCGTCGTCACCATCGACGTCGACGGCGACCTGCCCTTCCTGGCGCTCGACCCCGGCTACCGGGACCGGCTGAAGTCCCGCTCCGTGGGGCAGTACGGCCCGGACCATGGCGCCGCCAGACTCCTGCGCGTGCTGGAACGGCTGGGCGTGACGGCCAGCTGGTTCGTTCCCGGGGCCATCGCGCAGCAGCACCCGGAGCTGGTCCGGTCCGTGCTGCAGGGCGGGCACGAACTGGCCTGCCACGGCATGCACCACCTGGACTTCGACAGCCTGGACCTCGATGCCCAGCTGGCCGAAATGCTCGACGGCGCCCGCGCACTGGAGGAAGTCTCCGGCATCCAGGCCCGCGGGTTCCGCACGCCCTCCGGCGAGTGGAAGCCCGGCTTTCCGGAAGCGATGGCTGCCGCCGGTTTCCAGTGGTCCTCCTCCCTGCCGGGCGACGACCGCCCCTTCCCGCTGGGCGGGAGCGGAGTCCTGGAGCTGCCCTTCCGCTACGAGCTGGAGGACTTGCAGTACCTGGGCTTCAACCTGGACCCGCCCTTCCCGCCGGGACAGTCGCGGATCCAGAGCCTGGAGGCCGTCCGGGACAACTGGGATATCGAGTTCGCAGCCGCCCGGCGCTTCGGGACCGTGCTGACGCTCCGGCTCAACGCGGAAATCATGGGCACCCCGGGACGGGCGCGGCTGCTGGAAGACTTCCTGTCCTCCACAATCGCCTCCGGGGAGGCCTGGTTGGCGACGTCCGGCGAACTTGCCGCGCACTGGGCCGGGCAGCCGGTGGAGGCGGACCACCCCTACCGCCGGTTCCTGGACCTGGCGCTTGACCCGGCGCCGCGGGAATCATGACGACGGCGGCCCGCCCCCTCGCGCTCCCGCCGCTGGCCGTGCGTTTGGGGGAATGGGTAGCCGGGATGGCCTCCCGGCCGCTCTCCCCCGCTCTGGCGCAGAAGGCCTCCGACCATCTCCTCGACACGCTTGGCGCCATGGTGGCAGGCCAGGACGAACCCGCGGCCAGGGCTGCGCGGGCCGTGTTCCAGCGGCCCGGACCCGTGCCGGTGGCGGGCGTCGCGGGTTTGTGGCACAACCGTGCCACATTGGATCCGCAGGACGCCGCCTTCGTCAACGCCGTGGCGGCCCACTGCCTCGAGATCGACGACACGGAAGGATGCGACCATTCCGGCGCCGTCGTGGTCCCGGTCCTGCTGTCTCTTCTTCCCGGAGGCGCAGCGCCCGACGGCGGGTCCCGCCCGGACGGGCGCCTCCTCCCCGCACTGGTGGCCGGTTACGAGGTGGGACGCCGGGTGCAGCTCGCCCTGGGCGGCTACGACCGGCACAACGCGCGGGGCTGGCACTCGACGGCGACCTGCGGGGTGTTCGCGGCGGCGGCCGCCGCCTCGGTGATGCTGGGGCTGGACGGCGGGCAGTCGGCGTCGGCCCTGGGCATCGCGGCAAGTTCCAGCGCCGGAGGCTGGGCGTTCTCCGCCGACGGCAGCATGACCAAACAGTTCCATCCAGGGCAGGCCGCACGGGCAGGGCTCGAAGCGGCGCTTCTTGCGCAGGCAGGTGGAAGCGGCCCGTGGCAGGTATTCGAGCCGGTGTGGGGCGGGTTCTTCGCCACGCACGGCGGCGGCCCGGACGGCGTCGATCCCGGTCTCCTGGTGGAAGGGCTGGGCTCCACCTGGCACTTCGGGAACTCCGCCATCAAGCCCTACGCCAGCTGCCGCAGCGCCCACACGGCCGTCGACGCTTTCCTCGGCATCCTCGCCGCGGAAGGCCTGGCTCCCGAGGATGTCCGGGCCGTGCGGGTGCACGTCAGCGACTTCCTGCGCCCCATGATCTGCCCGCCCGCACCCGCTGACGCCGCCCAGGCCCGGATGAGCCTGCCGGTGTCCCTGGCCCTTCTGATGGAGGGCAAGGAGCTGATGCCAGAGGACTTCAGGGACTTCGACAGCCCCGGAGTATTGGCGCAGCTGGCGCGCATCGAGGCTGTACGGGATCCGGAGGCCGGGCGGGAGCCATTGGTGGAGGTCGTGGCTGACAGTGGCACCTTCGCCTCGCGCGTGGAACATGCCCGGGGCGGGGCGCGTCATCCCCTCAGCCCGGCCGAGGTGGAGGACAAGTTCCGCCGACTGACCGCGGGGCACCTGGATCCCGGGCAGCAGACGGAGTGGATCGCGTTCGCCCGGAACCCACGTTCCCCACACCGGTTTGGCAGTTCACGGCAGTAATCTGCGAAGACACTGCCGTGAACTGCCAACTCGCGCCAAGGCCGGGCTCATAGCGGAGTCACCACCAGGTCCTGGTAGGCGGCGCGGCCGTCGAAGACGTTCACGCCCACCTTCCCCGAGCTGAACTGTGCGTCCGTGATGGCAACGGAGGAGTCGGTGGCCGTGATGGAAGGCATGGCGCCGTTCGGGTCCAGGAAGTCGGTCTGCCAGTACACGGCCAGGAACGGTGACCCCCGTTCCCGCGAATCCCACGCCAAGGACTGCGGCCGTGAGGCCTGCAACTATTCTTTTGTGCATTCAGATCGCCTTTGATCAACAGATGAATGGGTTGCACCAGAGTTGAGTGCTCAGTTGTGGCGGGTTTTTCGCACGAAAAGCCGCCACAACTGAGCACTTAGCGGGTTTACGGGAAAAGGACGCGCCCGCCTCCGAAGATCTCCCCCATGGTCCAGGCGTCGAAGGACAACAGCCGTGCGGATCCCGCGGCGGCCGCCAGGCTGACGCGGCCGCCGCCGAGCGCCGGGTAGGCGCGCGCGGTGAGCGGCTTGCCGTTCGCGAAGACCTCGACGGCGGAGCGGTCCACCAGGACGCGCAGCGAGACGCGGCCGTCGGGCATGGCGACCGGGCCCTCCTTGGGCTCGGTGTCCAGGCCTTCCTCTTCGGCGGCCACGCTGCTGCGGCTGCGGTCAAGCCGCAGCGTTCCGGACGTGCCGTCCGCGTCCAGGACCAGCTCGACGACGGTTTCCTCGCGTCCGTCGTCCGAACCCAGCAGCCCGAGCCGCGCCACGGAACCGGCGGACAGCTGCAGTTCGATTTCCAGGTCCAGTTGATCACCGGAAATTCCGGGAACCACGGGGGTTCCCTCTCCCACCAGCACCCGCCCGGGCAACTGGACATGTCCGGTGCGCAGTCGTTCCAGTTCCGGGACCGGCGCGAAGTGCAGCGTGCCGTCCGCGGCCAGGGTGGTGACGCGGGGCAGGCTCATGACGCCGGACCAGCCGGCCTCCACGGAGGTTTCCTCGGGGCGGCCCTCCTGCAGCCAGCCGAACATGATCCGCCGGCCGGACCCGTCGAGGAACGATTGCGGGGCGTAGAAGTAGCGGCCGCCGTAGTCGAGCCGGTGCAGGGCGGCGGGCTCGAAGGTGTCGCCGGAGTAGCGGCCGCTCCAGTACAGCGGGTGGCGGGTGTCGCCGTCGTTCCATGCGGAGAAGACCAGCGCGTCCGGCGCCGCCTCGGCCGAAGCGGAACCGAGGGTTCCGGCGCCCGCACGGAACAAGTCCACGCATTCCCACATGGTGCCGGTCCAGTCCGTGGCCTCCGGGTCGCCCGAGGCGTCGCCGATGAACAGCAGGCCCACGTAGTCCCAGGAGCGCAGATCCGCGGACTCGTACAGGAACGCCGTGCCGCCGCGGCCGCGGATGCCCGAGCCCACCAGCTGCCGCCATTTCTCCCCTTCCCGCCAGACGCAGTGGTCGCGGTAGGCGGTGATGTCGACGCCGGCCGGCGGGGCCGCGATCACCGGGTTCTCCGGGGCCTTCGCCCAGCTCAGCAGGTCGGGCGAGCCCACTGCTACGCAGGGCAGTTCGTGCTCGCCGTGCCGGCCGGAGTACACCAGGGTGGGCGTGCCGCCGTCGTTCACCAGGACACCGGACCAGCAGCCGTCCCGGTCCGGCGAATCCGGGCCCGCGCCCGGCTCCAGCGCCACGGGCACGTCCTCCCAGTGCACGAGGTCCGTGGAAACGGCGTGGCCCCAGAGGATGCGGTGGTGAAAGGCGCCCTCCGGGTTGTACTGGTAGAACAAGTGGTAGGTGCCGTTCCACTGGCTGACGCCGTTGGGGTCGTTGAGCCAGCCGGCCGGGGACACGAAGTGGAAGCGGGGGCGGTGCGGGTCGGCTTCGGCGCGGGCCACGAGTTCCCCGCGGGGAACGGTGGCGAGCGGGTGGGTCAGTTCAGTCATTCAGGAGACCTTGGCTTCTACGAGGGCGTGGCCGGCGGAGCCGGCGGCGGGACGGTACAGGTGGCAGCGCACCCAGTGGCGGTTTTCGGGATCGCCCACGCGGTGCCGGACGGGCTGCTCGGCGGAGCACGGCTGCTCGGGGTCGCCGTCGAACGCGCACGACGCCGGACTCATCACCGCGGCGCGCAGCTCGGCCCTGCGGACGGGATCGTAGGAGCCCGAACGGGCCGGGTCCGGCACCGCGGAAACCAGCAGCTGCGTGTACGGGTGGGCCGGATTGGCCAGGAGGTCCAGCGATTCGCCTTCCTCCACGAGTTCCCCGGCGAACATCACTGCCGTGCGGTCCGCGAGGTAGCGGGCGGAGGCGAGGTCGTGGGTGATGTAGAGCATCGAGATGCCCTGCTCGTCGCGGAGCTTGCGCATCAGGTTCAGGATCCCGATCCGCACCGAGACGTCCAGCATGGAGGTCGGCTCGTCGGCGAGGATCACCTGGGGTTCCACGGCCAGCGCCCGGGCGATGGCCACGCGCTGGCGCTGCCCGCCGGAGAGTTCGTGCGGGTAGGAATTGAGCATGTCCGGCTGCAGGCCCACGGTGGCCATGAGCTCCTCGAGCCGCTGCTGCGTTTCGGCGGCGGAGCCGGCCTTGCCGTGGATCGCGAGGGAGCGGCGCAGGAAATGCTCGATCCGGTGTGCCGGGTTGAGCGAGCCGAAGGGGTCCTGGAACACCATCTGCAGCTGAGAGCGGTACTCCCGCGAGGCCTGGAAGCGGTCGCGCTTGAGGACGTCGACGCCGTCCAGCAGGATCTCCCCGGAGCTCGGCTTTTCGAGGCGCGCCACGCAGCGGGCCAGGGTGCTCTTGCCGGAACCGGACTCCCCCACGAGGGCGACGATTTCGCCGCGGCCCAGGGTCAGATCCACCTGGTGCAGGGCCCGGACGGCCTTGCGGGAGAACAGCCCGCCGATGGGGAAGGTCTTGCTGAGGCCCCGGATTTCCAGGGCCGTTTGCCCGGCCCCCGCAAGGGTCGCGGAGGCGGCCAGACTGGTGCTGCTCATCGGGAAGCTCCTTCCAGGGTGGCGGCGGCACCCACGGGTGCCACGAAATGGCCGGGCGAGAACTCGGCGAGGTCGGGGATGTTGCGGAACTTCACGCCGTCGGCCAGTCCGGTCAGCGGAACGCGCGGACCGGTGAGCGGCGGGAAGGCGCCCATGAGGGCCTGGGTGTAGGGGTGCTGGGGGGCCCTGTGGATGTCCGCGGCTTTGGCGGTTTCCACGATCCGGCCGCCGTACATGACGGCCATGCGGTGGGAGAGTTCCACCATGAGGGACATGTCGTGCGTGATGAACAGGACGGAGAAGCCCAGTTCGTGCTGCAGTTCCTTGATCTGGGCCATGATTTCCTGCTGCACCACCACATCCAGCGCGGTGGTGGGTTCGTCCAGGATCAGCAGCGAGGGCTTGAGGGCCACGGCCATGGCGATCACGGCGCGCTGGCGCATGCCGCCGGAGAGCTGGTGCGGGTAGGACCTGAGCCGGACGGGATCGATCCGGACCAGTTCCAGCAGTTCCGCGGCCCGGCGCAGGGATTCCTTGCGGGAGTAGCCGGCGTGGGTGGTGTAGATGTCGGTGATCTGCTCGCCGATGGTCAGCACCGGATTGAGCGAGTTCATGGCCGACTGGAACACCATGGCCACGTCCTGCCAGCGGAAGCGGCGCAGTTCCTCCGGGCTCATCGCCAGCACGTCCTTGCCGCCGAAGCGGATGCTGCCGCCGGCGATCTTCGCCGGGTCTTTGAGCAGGCGCATGATCGAGTTGGCGATGGTGGACTTGCCGCAGCCGGACTCGCCGGCCAGGCCGAAGATCTCGCCGGTGCCGATGCTGAAGGAAACACGGTCGACGGCGGTGGTGGAGCGGGTATCGCCTACGTACTTCACGGTGAGGTCCTTGACTTCCAGGACCGGCTCGTGCGATCCGAAGGAGACTTGGGAGACGGTCATTTCGCTGTGCTCCTTTCTGAAACGGGCTTGATCTTCCGCAGGCGGGGGTTGGTGACCTCGTCCACGGCGTAGTTGATGAGGGCCAGGGCGAAGGCCACGAGGGCGATGCACAGGCCCGACGGCACGAACACCCACCAGCTGCCCGTGAGCAGGGCGCCCTCGTTGCCGGCCCAGAAGAGGTTGTTGCCCCAGGAGACGGTGCTGACGTCGCCCAGGCCCAGGAACTCAAGGCCCGCCTGCGCGCCGATGCCGTAGATGACGCAGGCCAGCAGGGTGCCCATCACAATCGAGGCCATGTTCGGCAGGATCTCGCGGAACATGATCCGGCCCGCCCGCTCGCCGGACACCACGGCCGCGGCCACGAAGTCCTTGGAGCGGATGGACAGCGCCTGCGAGCGCAGCACCCGGGCAGAGCCTGCCCAGCCGGTGACGATCAGCACCAGGATCACCGTGCCCAGGCCCGGGGGCAGGAACGCGGCGAGGATGACCAGCAGCGGCAGGCCCGGCAGGAGCAGGAACACGTTGGTGACCAGGGACAATGCTTCGTCAATGAACTTGCCGAAGTAGGCCGCGGCCAGGCCCACCAGGATCCCCACGAAGGTGGATGCGAGGCCCACGGTGAGGCCGACCAGCAGGGAGCTTCGGGAGCCGTGGACGGTCAGGGCCAGGACGTCCTGGCCCTTGGCGGTGGTGCCGAGCCAGTGTTCGGCGGACGGTTCCAAGCTGGCCATGTCCGTGATCCGCGAGGGGTCCCCCGGGAAGAGCACCGGCGCCAGCAGCGCCAGGGCGATGAACACCAGCAGGATCGTGGCGCCAACCATGGCTTTCGGGTTGGTCAGGAGACCGTGGATGAGGCCCTGCTTCGGTTTGCGGGGCGCCTTACCGGCAGACGGACCCCCCGCGGCAGGCGCCGGAGCAGCAGCGCCGGGTGCCGCCGTCGGGCTCTCCGTTGCGTTCTCCACGGCGGAAAGTACGGGATCAATGAAAGTCGTCATCGCAGGCTCCTAGTTGCTGCGCACGCGCGGGTCGAGGCGGACGTACAGGATGTCCACCAGGAAGTTGGCCAGCAGCACTGCGGCCGTGATGGTCAGGAAGAGGCCCTGCATGAGCGGGTAGTCCAGGCCCTGCACCGCGTTGAGCAGCTGGTACCCCACGCCCGGGTAGGCAAACACCACCTCGGTCAGCAGCGCACCGCCCACCACGAAGCCCAGGCTCATGCCGAACGCGGTGGCCGAGGGAAGCATGGCGTTGCGGGCGGCGTAGCGGAACATGATCCGGCCCGGCCTGAGTCCTTTCGCTTCGGCCATGGTGATGTAGTCCTCGGCGTTGGTGGCGATTATCGTGTTGCGCATGCCGAGCATCCAGCCGCCGATCGAGACCAGCACGATAGTCAGCGCGGGCAGCACCAGGTGGGCGCCGGCGTCGGAAATGAATTCCCAGCTGAAGGCCGGTTCCAGGCCGTCGGTGAACGCGTGGCGCAGCGGGGACCAGCCCAGGATCATGCCGAACAGGTACAGCGCACCCATCGCCAGCCAGAAGTACGGGAAGGAGCCGATGAAGATCAGCAGCGGCGGCAGCGCCGAGTCGATCGCGCCGCCGCGCCGCCAGGCGGCGAGGATGCCCAGCAGGTTGCCCACGACGGCGGCAATCACCAGGGCGGTCCCGCCCAGCAGGAGGGTCCACCCGATCTGGGCGGCGACGACCTCGGTGACGGGGGTCGGGAAGCGGGTGATGGAAACGCCCATGTTGCCCGTGACGATGTTGTGCAGGTAGTCGGCGTACTGCTCCCAGATCGGGCGGCTGTCCACCCCGAGGAGCTTGCGCAGGGCCTCGATCTGTTCGGGCTGCATCTTGCCCTGAGTGCGGGCGAACATGCGGGAGACGGGGTCGCCGGGCATGAAGCGCGGGAGCAGGAAGTTCAGGGTGATGGAGGCCCAGAAGGCGATCAGGTAAAAACCAAGGCGGCGCAGGATGAAGCGCACGGTTTCCCTCCGTTCGGGAATTGCGGTGGCCGGAACCGTGGAGGGTCACGGCCGGAAAAAGATATGGTGTCCGCCCGGCGGCGGCAGGGCTTGCTTTGGCAAGCAGCACGCCGCCGGACAGTGGTGGGCCCACGCTGCCCGGGTTCCCTGGCCGAAGCGAAGCGAGGCCAGGGAGGCGGTGGTGGGCCCACGCTGCCCGGGTTCCCTGGCCGAAGCGAAGCGAGGCCAGGGAGGCAGTGGTGGGCCCACGCTGCCCGGGTTCCCTGGCCGAAGCGAAGCGAGGCCAGGGAGGCAGTGGGGATTACTTGCGCGGTTCCAGGGTGGTCAGAACCAGGACAGTGGTCGGCGAACGGTCCGAAAGGGTCGCGTACGGGTTGTCCTGGGTGGGCCAGCCGGTGAAGTGGACGTCCGTGTAGTCGCCCCATTCCGGGCCGGAGAACAACGGCACCAGCGGTGCGGCGTCGTTGTACTCCTCCTGGAGCTTGTAGGCGATGTCCTTCTGCTTGGTTTCATCGCCGGCCGCCACGAACTCCGCCAGCAGTTTGTCAGCCTTCGGGTCGCCGAAGCGGTGGTAGTTGTCGAAGGTCTTGGTGCCCACGGGCTTGACTGAGGCGGTGCCCATGGAGGTGTTGAAGTACTTGAACGGGCTGGGGTCATTGGCACTCCAGACGATGCCGGAGTCGAACGTGCCCTGCTCGTAGCCTGCCACCACAGAGGCCCAGTCGGGCGAATCCACCTTGGCAGTGACGCCCACGGCCTGCAGGTTCTGGGAAATCACGTTGGCCACGGACAGCCAGTCGGAGGAGGAAGCGCCCACGGAGATCTTGAATTCGAAGGGCTTGCCGTCCTTCAGGGTGCGCTTGCCGTCGGCGCCCTTTGCGTAACCGGCCTCGTCCAGGAGCTTGTTGGCTTCCTCGACGTTGAGCTTGGTCCAGCTGCAGTTGTCCTTGACGGCGGGGTTCTTCCACTTCTCGTAATTGCCGGAGAGGCCGGTGCAGTCGGCAGCCTGGGCGTAGCCGCTCATGCCGATCTTGGCCACCTGGTCGCGGTCAACGGCCATGCTGAGGGCTTTGCGGACCTTCGGCTCGTTGAACGGGGCCTTGGTGGTGTTCAGCTGCCAGTTGATCATGGCACCCGTGGGCGGGAACCAGTAGTGGCGGTGTTCCTTGTCCTTGGCGACGAAGGTCTTCTCGATGTTCGGGATGAACTGGGTGGACCAGTCGACGTCCCCGTTGACGCTGGCGAGGTTGGCCGCGTCATTGCCGGACATGGCGAGCATCTTGATACCGGCGATCTTCTGCTTCTCCGGCTGCCAGTAGTTGGGGTTCTTCTTGAGCACGAAGGACTGGGCCTGGAAACCATCCACCTGGGTGTACGGACCTGTGCCAACAGGCGTGGCGTTGGGGTCTTTCGCCGGGTCGGCGATCGCGGACCAGATGTGCTTGGGCAGAATCGGGAGCTGTCCGAGCTCATAGAGGGCCGGAGACCACGGCTTGCTGAAGGTGAAGGTGACCTTGTTGGTGCCTTCGGCTGTGACTGCCTTGAGGTATTCGAAGCCGCCCTTGATCTTCTTCTGGAGCTGGAAGGTGTAGGCGACGTCCTCGGCCACGAACGGCTTGCCGTCGGACCACTTCACGCCGTCCCGAAGGGTGTAGGTAATGGACTTGCCGTCCTTGGCGACCTTCCATTCAGTGGCGAGCCAAGGGGTGGTGTCTCCCTTGGCGGGGTTGAAGACCAGCAGCGTCTCGTAGATCGCCTGGTTGACCATCGGATTCACGGTGGGGGCGAAGGGGTTGAAATTGCGGTCGAAGGTGCTCATGTCTTCGCGTGGGATGGTGAGCAGGGCGTTCTGGTTTGCTGCCGCGGCGGAAGCCCCGGCAGGCTTGTTTGCCGTTGCCGAACAACCCGTGAGGAGCAACGCCCCCACTGCCAGGCCGGCCGCGGTAATGCGCGCAGACCTCAGAAACCGGGATTGTGTCATGATGGTTATCTCATTCCTATCTTGCTGAAAGGTGGGTTGGGGCAGATCTTCAGTGGTGATTTCGCGGTCAGACTGAAGAACGTTCAAGCAGCGGACAGTCGACCAGCTGCTGGTCGGCAGCGATCGGCTGTCCTGCTGTGAGGGCTGCGAGCGTCCGGACTCCCAGAGCGCCCATTTCCTCGAAGGGCAACGCAACCGTGGTGAGCTTGGGCCTGAGGTAGGCCGCAATCAATTCCTGGTTGTCGAAGCCGATCACGGCGATGTCCCCGGGGATGGTCAGTCCCCGTTCCTTGATGGCGTCGTAGGCGCCCATCGCCATCCGGTCGTTGAGGCAGAACAGGGCCGTCGGCCGGCCCTCCCCTTCCGGATACCGGTCAAGAATCGTGCAGGCGGCCGCATAGCCGCCGTCCGCCGTCGCGTTTCCGGAGATAACGAGCTCCGGGTCCAGTTCCAGCCCGGCCGCAGCGAGAGCTTCCCGGCAGCCTTCCAGGCGCCCGACGGCGGCGGGGATGTCAGGGTCAAGGTTGATCACGCCGATCCGGGTGTGGCCGGCCTGGAGCAAACGTTCGACGGCGACCCTGCCCCCGGCGCGTTCGTCCGGGACGATGGACGGCAGTTTGCCGTCGGCGTCGAAACAGTTGATCAGCACCGTGGGAACCTCGTTGGCACTTTCCGGAACATGCACACCGCGGTGGTACGTGGCCGCGTAGAGCAGTCCTTCGACGCGCTGTTCCAGGAGCTTTTCGATCGCGGCGTCTTCCAGCCCCTGGTTGGGGCCCTGCGCATCGGCCTGGTCGGAGGGCGCGATGAGCAGGAAGCGCCGGTCCAGCCACGCCTGGTCCTGGGCGCCCTTGATGATGTCGACGGCGAACGGGGCCGTGACGATCTCGGTGACGATCCCGTACCAGTCGCTGCGCTGGGAGGCCAGGGCGCGGGCGCCGGCGTTGGGCCGGTAACCGAGCTCCTGCACGGCTTCGGCGATGCGGTTGCGGGTGTCCTCGGAGATGCCGGCGTTTTCACGGTTGCTCAGGACGAAGGAGACGGTGGTGCGGGAAACGCCGGCGTGCCGGGCGACGTCGGTCATGGTGACGCCGCGCTGACGCGGCTTGCCCGAGGCGGTCGCGGCTTTGCCCGCGGCCTTCGCGGCTCTGCCCTCGGCGGTGCTTCTCGCCATTGAATGCTCCACTTGCTCTTCGTCGATGCAAGCGTGCCGCTTGCCTTGCTGTCGTTCCGGACCTTCGTTGGTAACGCGCGTTACTAAGAAGGTGTGATTCAGGTTACGCGCGTTAGTCGGAGGTGTCAACGAAGAGTTTCCACCGCATTTCAGAGGGCGGTCCGCCACTCCCCGCAACCTCCGATTAGACGGTTCCCGCACCACAAGACGTTGGCCGCCATCTAACCATGCGGGAACCGTCTAATCGGACGACCAAGGAAAGTACTTGACAGCTTGGAAAGTACTTTCCTAAAATCGCCACATTGGTACACAGGGCATCAACACAGCTACAGGGGGAGCATCGTGGAAGAAACAACAGGCAGCGTGTCGCCGGAGCAGGCACGGGAACTATTGGCGAAGGCCGACTCGATCGGAGCCATCTCCACCGGTTCAGCGGCTTGGCCTTCGGCCATGGTCTTCACCAGCCTGGCCATCATCGGTTCTTTGCTGATGATTGGCATGCAGATCGTCACCCACACCGGATACGGCGCGCCCTTGCTGGCAGTATCCACAGGCATCTGGGGGGCCGTCACCGCAAGCATCTGGCCGATGTTCCAGAAATCCACCAAGGCCGGGTACACCCGGCGGTTCCTGACTTCCCTCTTCGCCTACTTCGCTCTCTACACAGCCTCCCTGATTCTGGGAGCCACACTCTTCCCCACCGGAAACCCGTGGTTCTACATCCCCGCCGCGCTCTTCCTGGCATTGCTCGGATTGGCAGCCGCATTCCGCGAGCTGCGGGCATGAGCACTCCCCCGGAGCATCCGCGCCACGGGCTCAATGAGCTCATCCACTCACCAGTCCGCTTTTCGATCATGGCAGCCCTTGCACATGCTGAATTGCTGGACTTCAAGGACATCCGGGATGCCATCCAGGTGAGCGATTCCGTGCTCAGCAAGCAATTGGCCCTCTTGGAAAAGGCCGGCTACGTGAAGATCAAGAAGAGCTTCGCCGGGAAAATGCCCCGGACATCGGCAAGTTTGACCCCCAGCGGACGCGAGGCCTGGGCAGACCACCTGCGGGTCCTCCGGGATATCGCAGGCGGCTGATTCAGAACACTCCGGGGCATGCGACCTCCGATTAGACGGTTCCCGCACCACAAGACGTTGGCCACCGTCTAGCCGTGCGGGAACCGTCTAATCGGGGCACCGCGCCTCCTCGGTTCCCGGGGCGCTAGGCTTCTGCCATGGCATTGAGAGCCCCCCGCGTAACCCCCGGCCTGCCCGCCGGCGACGCCCAAAGCCTGGCGCGCTCCCTCCAGGACAGCAACGACATCACGGTGTTCGTGGACGGCACCGTCCACCGACTCCCCGCCACGGCTCGGGACGCCGTCGTCGACCTGCTCCAAAGGCTCGGCCGCGGCGAAGCGGTGAGCGTCAGCAGTGTCGAGGAAATGCTCACCACGTCCCAGGCCGCGGAGCTTGCGGGCATCTCGCACACCTATCTGCGGAATATGACCGACCGGGGCGAAATCCCGGTGGAGTACCGGGGCACCCACCGGCGCATCCGGCTCGGCGACATCATGGCCTGGCTCGAAACCCAGAAAGCCCAGAAAAAGAACGCGGATCAGGCCTCTGTGGAAGGGGAGCCCGCCGGGCAAGAGTGACGCCGTTCCCGACGCACATGACGGCGTGATAAGGATCAAGCAACAATCGCACCGAAGCGGCCGTTGGATTGCACCCCCGGCGATACCCTTAATCCGTGCGAAATTTCAAGGGCTGGCATATCTTGGCGGGATTGGCCGCGATGGCCGTTGCCGCCCCCTTGGGATCCCTCATGGGACTGAATTTCGTCGCCACATTCATGTTCGCCGGCGTGGCCTTTGTTGCGGTCGCCTTCTGGGTGGACAACAGGCTCGCCCGGCGCCGCACCCGGCGGCCGGAAGCGGGCGAAATCCCCCTCCGCGACCCCGCCGACAGCTGAGCCCCGGATCCGCTCCCGTACTCAGATCCAGTGATCCTCAGATCCGCGGCCGGGCCGCCCATCTCCTGGCCTTAAGCGCCGCGTGCAGCTCCAGCCGGACTCCGCCGTTGAGGGGATCGACGCCGATCAGCTGCCGGATCCGCGCCAGCCGGTTGTAGATGCTGCTGCGGTGCAGGTGCAGTTCCTTCGCCACCTCCTGGACCGAGCCGTCGCTGTCGTACAGCAGCTCCAGCACCGGCAGGAGTTCCCCGTTGCGGTCCGCGGCCTCCAGCGTGCCGAAGTGCACCGAGCCCTGGTCGTCCCAGCCGCCCGGCGCCGTCAGTCGGTCGAAAAGCTGGTAGACGCCGGTGGAGCGGCTGTCCACCAGCTCGCCGAGGCGGGGGTCGACGGCGGCGGCCTGGGCTGCGAGCTTGGCCTGCCGGTAGGCGGGGCCGAGTCCGCGGATCACGGGCAGCGGTTCACTGATGCCCAGGATCAGCCGCTCCACGCCGCGGCCTGCGCGCTTGGCCAGTTCCAGCTGGTAGTGCACCAGCACCTGGGCGTGCACGGCCCGGCCGGCGGTTTCCCGGAACAGCATCACGGCATGGGTTTCTGTTCCGGCACTGAACAGTACGGAGTCGACGCCGATGGTGGACTGCAGCGCCGCCGAGCGGTGGATGAGGGTCGCCGCGAGGGGATCGCCGACGCCGTCGCCCCCTCCGGCGTCGAGCACCACCACGAGCTGCCATGGGGCTTTGCCTTGGATTTCCTTCCAGCCGGCCACCGTGGCGAGCGCGTTCGATTCGCCCTCGCAGGCGGAGAGGAACTCCCGTTCGCGGCGGCGCCGGAACTCGGATTCGGCGGTGTTGGATTCCAGCAGCAGCCCGGCCAGCAGGTCCAGTTCGTTCCGCACGCCGGGCAGCTGGGCGAGGATCGCCGTCGCGCTTTGCTCCTCAAGGTCCTGCTGCACCCAGAGGTACCCCACCCGGAATCCGCGCACCAGCAGGGGAACGCACACCCGGCCCAACATGCCCAGTTCATCGTTGGCCGGGACCACCACCGGGCGCACCGCCGTCGCGATGCCGTGGGACAGCTGCCAGGCGCTGACGTCGGCCGGCACCTTCTTGCTAAGCAGGAAGTTCACGCGGACGCGGTCGGCGTGGGACTGGTTGGAGCTGTAGGCAAGCAGCACGCCGTCGAGGTCCTCCAGGGACAGGCCGCGTCCGAGCTTGAGCGCCACTTCCTCGACAAGCTGTTCCACGTCCTGCTGCATGCTGCAAGACTACGCGGCTGGGCAGAGTCCCCAGTCAGTCACGCTGGGCAATGATCGTGTACGTGCAGGGGACACGATCCTGCTCGCCGTCCGGCCAGGCAAATCCACCCTCGGCCTCCACCATGCGGGGGCTGTACTTCCACGGCAGGGTCCGGCCCTCGTCCATGCGGAGAATGCGCAGGCCCGCTCCGATGAGTGCGTTGAGGATTTCAGAAATCGGGTGCGGCCATTCGTAGGTGCGCGTATGGGAGACGGTGCCGTCACCGACATACGTTGAATCGTCGTCCCATTGCTGGGCGGCTCCATTGCAAAAGTAGCTGTAGCGGATACGCAGATCGTCGGATTCCTCGTCCAGGGAGTACAGCGCGGGGTGGCCGTCCCGGATGAAGAACGTCCCGCCCGGACGCAGCAGCGCAGCCACCTGCCGCGCCCAGCCGTCGAGGTCAGGGAACCAGGTAATGGTCCCGATGCTCGTGTACACCAGATCGAAGGACCCCTCCACCGCGGCCCGGGCGTTCAGAACATCCGATTCCACCCATGTGGCATGCAAGCCGAGGCGGTCTGCCAGTTGCCGGGCCGAGGCGAGTGCCGCGGGCGAAAAGTCCACACCGGTCACCAAGGCTCCGGCCCTCGCGAACGAGAGGGTGTCGGTGCCGATATGGCATTGAAGGTGGCACACGGCCAGGCCGGCAACCGACCCGTTCGGCTAGAATCCAGCGAGCGCGGCAAGGTCGGCCCGGACGATTTCCGTCAGGTAGCCGGGGTCATCAAAGGCATCCAGCGCGTAGGCCTCTTTGTGCAGCGGAACGCGGTCCTCCCAGTTCTCCCGGTTGCTCTCCCGCGCAGACTCCCAGTCGATCTCAACCAGACGCTCATTCATGTGTGGGAGTCTATGCGGCGCCGGCGAAGGCCCGCAGCATCGCCTCGCGGTCGAAGCGGCCTTCCCACTTGGCAACCACGAACGTCGCCACGCAGTTGCCCAGCAGGTTGACCACCACGCGCATCGAATCCATCAGGCGGTCGGCCCCGAGCAGCAGGGCGACGCCGGCAACCGGGAAGATGCCCAGCGCACCTGCTGTTGCGGACAGGGCGAGGAAGGCCGAGCCGGGGACGCCGGCCATGCCCTTGGAGGTGAGCATGAGGATGCCGAGGGCGACGAGTTGCTGGCCGAGGTCCAGGTGGTGGCCGAAGGCCTGGGCGAGGAACAGCAGGGAAATGGACAGGTAGATCGCGGCGCCGTCCAGGTTGAACGAGTAGCCGGTGGGAATGACCAGGCCCGTGGTGCTGCGCGGGCAGCCTGCGTTGGCCAGTTTGGTCATGATGCGCGGCATGACCGATTCCGTGGAGGCGGTGCCCAACGCTAACAGGAACTCTTCGCGGGTGTACTTCAGGAACGGCCAGAGCGGAACGCGTGCCACACCCCACGCGACCAGGAACAGCAGGCAGATGAAGACGACGGCGGCGCCGTAGCAGGCGGCGATCAGCACCGCGTAGGTGCCCAGGGAATCAAGCCCGTACTGACCGATGATGAAGGCCATGGCGCCGAACGCCCCGATGGGTGCCACTCTCATGACCCACGCCATGATCTTGAAGAAGATGTCGAGCACGGTCTCCATCAGGGTGAGCACCGGGGCGCAGCGTTCCTTGCCGATCACCACCACGGCCGAGCCGAAGAAAATCGCGAAGCAGAGCACCTGGAGCAGGCTGTTGTTGGCGAAGGCACCTACCACGCTGGTGGGGATGATGCCCAGCAGGAACTGGCCCGCGTCCTTGGGCGGGGCGGTGCTGGTCTTCGCGTTCAGTGCGTCCTGGCTGAGCGAGTTCGGATCGATGTTCAGCCCGGCACCCGGCTGTACAAGGTTGCCAACCAGCAGTCCGAAGGCCAGGGCAAAGAGCGTCGCCGCGGTGAAGTAGATGAGCGCCTTGATACCCACCCGGCCTACAGCCTTGACGTCGCCCACCGCGGCGATTCCGGTGACGATCACGAGGAAGATGAGCGGGGCGATGATCATTTTGATGAGCTGGATGAAGCCGTCGCCCAGGGGCCGCAGCGCCGAGCCGAGCTCCGGCCAGAAATGGCCGATCAGCACGCCGGCCACCACGGCAAGCAGGATCTGCAGGAAAAGGGACTTGTAGAACGGCTTCGACGACGGCGGTGCCTTGGGTCCGCGGACCGGCCCGCCAATTCGGCCGGCGGCTTTTCCGGCGGCTTTTCCGGCGGCTTGTCCGGCAGCTTGTCCGGCCAGGGAAGAGGCGTTGGGATTCATGGGAGTCCACGATAGGGATGCTTGGTTTCAACCGTGTGGCACAAAGATCACATGACGAATCATGATTGAAACATTCGTTCCAAAGGGGGGCGGCCCGGGACGCCCCGGGGCGACGGACCACACTCTTCCGCGGGCGCCCAACATCAGGCGACACCTGACGCCCCGTGACTCGACAGATGTCGAGTCGGAAATCCCAAGAACCCCGGAATCATGCGGATTCCGCTTCCCGGCGTCGGACACTTTCCTGTCTGGTGGCTCACAGCGGATTTATTCTGGAATCACAGTCCCCACCGCATGAAGGCCTAGCAAGCCTTACGACAATGGAGCCCAAAGATGATCATCGGTGTCCCTAAAGAGATCAAGAACAACGAATTCCGTGTAGCCATCACTGCGGCCGGAGTTCACGAGTTCCGCACGCACGGCCACACCGTCCTCGTAGAGCGCGGCGCAGGCCTGGGCTCCGGTATCACCGACGAGGAATACTCGATCGCGGGCGCCGAGATCGTTGCCGACGCCGATGACGTGTGGGCCCGCGCGGACATGGTCATGAAGGTCAAGGAACCCATTGCCGCCGAATACCACCGCTTCCGCAAGGGCCTGATCCTCTTCACCTACCTGCACCTGGCAGCCGAGCCTGAGCTGACCCGGGAGCTCATCAACTCCGGCGTTACCGCCATCGCCTACGAGACCGTGCAGGAGGGCCGCGCACTGCCGCTGCTGGCCCCGATGTCCGAGGTTGCCGGCCGCCTGTCCGTGCAGGTGGGCGCCAACTCCCTCATGGCTCCGGCCGGCGGCAAGGGCGTGCTGCTGGGCGGCGTCCCGGGTGTCCGCCCGGCCAAGGTCGTGGTGCTGGGCGCCGGTGTGGCCGGCACCAACGCCGCCGCGATGGCCCTGGGCCTCGGCGCCGACGTCACGATCATGGACATCAACATCAACCGCCTGCGCGAACTGGACGCCCAGTACCAGGGCCGGCTGAAGACCGTCGCCTCCAACGCCTACGAGATCGAAAAAGCCGTGGTGGACGCCGACCTCGTGATCGGATCCGTGCTGATCCCCGGCGCCAAGGCACCCAAGCTGGTCTCCAACGAACTCGTCTCCCGCATGAAGCCCGGCTCCGTGCTGGTGGATATCGCCGTGGACCAGGGCGGCTGCTTCGCTGACACCCACCCCACCACGCACCAGGAACCCACCTACCGCGTGCACAATTCGATCTTCTACTGCGTTGCCAACATGCCCGGTGCGGTGCCGAACACCTCCACCTACGCGCTGACCAACGTCACCCTGCGCTACGCCGTGGCCCTGGCCAACCTGGGCGTCAAGGCCGCCTTCGACCGCGACCCGGCCCTGGCTGCAGGCCTCAACATCGCCGCCGGCCACGTGGCACACCACTCGGTGTCCGAGGCCCACGGCCTGCCCCTGGTGTCCGACTGGCACGAACTCGTCTCCGCATAGGCTCCGGAGCAACATTAAGCACGACGGCGGGTTCCCGGCTTGAAGAAGCCGGGAACCCGCCGTCGTTTGCATTTGAGCAAGCGCCCGTCAGGGTTCGCCGGGGACCCGCGGAAGCGTGGGCGCCGGAAGCGGCACAGGCACAGTCGGGACAGGGACGGGCAGCTTGATGGTCCGGTCGCCGGGAATGCCGGGAATGCCCGGTTCGCGGGAAGCGCCGGGCCGGTCCGGAACCGCGGTCGGGCTCCCGGTGCCCGGCGTGGCGGTGCTGGACGGCGCCGGGGTTGCGCCAGGGGCGTGTGCCGCCCCGGTGGGCTGCGGGCTGACGGATGGTGCCGCCGGGAGGTCGGGAGACTTGGCCGGCGCCGGGAGAACCTTCGCGACGACGGTGCCCACCACCTCGCCCAAATGACCCAAGGCGGCCGGGATGCCGCCGTCGGACGCGGCCGCAGCGGTGGCACCGGCCGCGAGGGATGCCACGACGGCGACGGCGGTGACGGCCAAGCGGCGTCTGCGCCGGCGCGCGGCCAGCTCGTCTACCGGGCCTGCGGCGGGGCTGTCGGGCACGGAGTCCGCCACAGCCTGAAGGGCGGGGCCGGGCACAGTATGAAGGGCGGCGCCGGGCACCATGAGGGCGCGGAGCCGGTCCGAAGGCTCCGGGCGGACATCGGCCAGGGCACGGAGTTCCAGCAGTTCGCCGCGGAGGTCTTCGGCGTCGCCGAGGCCGGCCTCTGACAACAGGCGGTCGATGCCTGCAGCACTGCCGTTAGCGGGTTTTTCGCTCATGATCTGCCATTTCTTTGTAGCGCGCACTCCCTGAGTGCGTGCAAGGCCCTGCGCTGCAACTGCTTCACGGCCCCTTGGGTCTTGCCCATGATGGCCGCTGTTTCTTCCACTGAAAGGTCGGCCACAACCCGCAAGGCCAACACTTCGCGGTAGTCGTCCCTGAGCCCGTCGAGGAGTCCGGTCACGCCGAGCCCCTCGCCGTGGGCGAACGCCTGCGCCTCGGCCGACGGTGCTTGGCGGTCATCCAGTTCCGGTTCGAAGGAACTGAACGCAGGTTCGCGCTCCCGTTTGCGGTAGTGGTCCACCAGGCGTGCGTGCGCGATCGAAAAGAGCAGGGACTTCGCTCCCTGGAGTCCCCCGTGAAGGGACGGGATTTTCGGGTACAAGGCGAGGAAGACGTCCTGGGTGACCGCTTCGGGGTCGTGGACGCCGCGGGCCTGCAGGTACCCGAGGACCTGGCCGGAGAAGCTGTTGTAGGCAGCCGTGAAGAACAGTGCAGGGTCCTCCCCGACCGTCTGAGTGTATTCATCAGCCAAAGGGTCCAGCACCCGCGGCCCCTCCATCCCACGCAGCGCCGTTGCCTCTACCGGTGGTCCGGGAAACGGCGCTGTCGTCTGTTGCGTTTCGGGGCTCCCCGCCCGAAAACAGGGAGCCCCGTGTCGTTAAAGCCTAGCCGCGGCCCTAGCGACGGACGGAATCGGCTACTCCGCCAACCTTGCCGGGGAGCTCGGCCGGGGCGCCCGGAACGGCAGGCACGGAGGGAGCGGCCGGGACGGCGGGCAGAGCCGGCAGGCTCGCGTTTGCACCGGTGTTGGCCTCGGCCGAAGCGGCACCGCGGGCCTGGAGGTCCGCGTCGACGCCTGCCACAACTTCCTTGCAGTGGGCGTCAACGTTGGACTCGCCACCTGCGGCAACAACCAGGGACTCATAGCCCGGAACCTTGGCGTCCGCGTTCAGGCCACCGCTGAGCAGCGCCTTGCACAGGCCGAAGGATTCGGGCAGCACGACATCGGCGGCCTTGGCCTTCGCAGCCTCGACAGCGTCCGCGATCTTTGCCTTCGCGGCTTCGAGAGCGTCGGCAGCCTTCGTCTTCGCCTCGTCGGCAGAATCGGCGGCCTTTTCCTGGGCATCGGCAGCAGCGGCATCAGCAGCGTCGGTGGCCTTCGCCTTCTCGGCATCGGCCTTTCCGGCAAGTTCCTGGGCAGCAGGTGCGGGTGCGCCGACCAGTTCGTGGGCCTTCTGCTGGAGGTCGGCGGGAAGCACGCCGGCGAACGCGGCGGCCCCGGAACCGGCTACCGTGACGGCTCCGGCGGCGAGGAGCCCGGCTGCGACTTTGCTGGTGGCAAGGACAGTGAACATGGACATGAAAACCTCCGACAAATGTCTGGCTTTGGCACGGCAGCAACGGTCGGCTGCCGGTGGTCAGTGGCGCGGGCGTTGCCCGCACGACCCTTACATCGCCGGGGGTCGCGGAAAAGTTACACCTTCACGGGAAAAATTTTCAGGCGGCGAGTTCGCGGGCCTGCTCGATCAGTTCCAGCACCGCCGCCGAGTCCGCCGGATCCACCGGCAGGGGCAAAGCGGAGGAGGCTCCGCCGTCGGCGATCTTTTCCGCGAGGATCCGGTAGAACTCCTGGTAGGCGCCGCGCTCGGTGGGTACCGGCGTGCGCACGCCGTCGCGCTCCAGGATGCCGTAGTTTTCTTGCCGGTCCAGGCCGTAGGCCGGGTCCGTGGGCAGGCCGCCGGCGAGGATGAAGGGCTCCTGCGGGTCGACGCCGTACTTCACAAAGCCGGCATCACTGCCCAGGATCCGGAAACGCGGGCCGTGCAGGCGGCTGCTCAGGTTCAGCGCGTGGTGGCTGACGACGCCGGAGTCGTGCCGGAGGGCCAGGAAGACGTCGTCGTCGGCAAGTTCCTGGGCACGGCGGGCGGTGATTTCGGCGTAACTGACCGTCGCAGGGCCCAGCAGCTGCAGCGCGAGGTCCAGCACGTGGGTGCCGAGATCGAAGAGGACCCCGCCGCCGTCGTCCACGCCCGCGCCGGCTTTCCACGCCTTGCTGATCTCCGGCGCCCAGCGCTCCATGGAACTTTCGAAACGCAGCACCTCACCCAGCACGCCGGCGTCGAGCAGTTTCCTCACGGTGAGCGCGTCGCCGTCCCAACGGCGGTTCTGGTAGACCGTGAGCACCCGGCCCAGCCGCCCCGCCAGCACGATCAGTTCCCGCGCCTGTGCGCTGTGCACGGCGAACGGTTTGTCCACGACGACGTCGAGCCCGGCTTCCAGCGCTGCTTTCGCCAGCGGGTAGTGGCTTGCCGGGGGCGTCCCGAGGACCACGAGGTCCAGGTCCGGGGCGAGCTCGAGGATGTCTTCCGGCCGGTCCACGAGCCGTACCCCCGGATAGCGCTCCGTTGCCGTCTGGCGGCGTCCGGCGTCGGAGGTGGCGATCACGTCCAGCGAATAAGCGGGGTCCGCCGCGAGGAAGGGCGCGTGGAAGACGCTGCCGGACAGGCCGTAGCCGGCGACGGCGGCGCGGATGGGTGTGCGGGAAGCTGGCGTCATGCGGCCAAGGCTACCCCCGGCGCACCGGCGGCTGACAGGGAAAGGGCCGGTGCCCGCGGGATCTTCCGCGGGCACAGGCCCTTTCCCTACCTGCGGCAGGGGTTACTTCTTTTCCCAGCCGATGGTGGTCCAGTCCGGAACGTTGAAAGATTAACTTCGAAGGATGTGCTTCGAATCACATCCCAGAGGAAGCTATCACATGGAAATGCACAGGAATGGCCAAGGCGCCAAGTCAAGGCGAAGCTGGTGTCCGGATCGTTATCAGCGGATCACGGTTGTTCGCACTCTTCAGCGGCCGGAAAGAGTCACTTTGCGTCAGGCGGGCAGCCCAGCAGGCGGCCGGCAAATTCGTGCCAACCCGCCTCGATCCGGGCGCACTCGATGCCCTGGCTGCGCAACGCGTAGAGCACCCTTTCGGGGTCGAGGGTGGCAAGCAGGAATGAGGCCATGAGCCAGGGATCGCCGTCGATGCCGGCTGCGCGCAACAGCATTTCGACATGGCGATGCCAGAGCAGGGCGGGCGGAGCAGCATGGCGGTTATGGGGCGAATGCTCCGCGGCCCTGGCGAGTTCGCCGTACTTATCGATGTACCTGATCCGCGCCTCGCCAAAGGCGATAAGGCGTTCCATCGGCGGGGCGCCGGGGCCGAGCGGCGGAGGGCCGAAGATGAATTGCTGCTGGAACTCGGCCTCGGCGTCGCTAAGCAGGGTCATCATCAATCCGGCGCGGTTGCCGAAACGGCGGAAGACTGTCCCCTTGCCCACTTCCGCCCTGCAGGCAAGCATGTCCATGGTGACGGCGTCGGCGCCATGTTCGGCAATAAGTTCCCTGGCAGCCTGCAGGAGACGCTCCCGGTTGCGGGCGGCGTCACTGCGCTCGGACTGCGGCCCCGAAGTACCCTCCGGGCGGATTGGGATGAGGCTCACAAAAAACATTCTAGTCGTGGGAATACAAAGCGGACTGTAGTCCGTTTATCTTGGTGAAAGGCAGCAAATCCGCCTCAAACCAAGAGCCCAGCGGCCCAGGCCGCGGACCGAAGCAAGGAGTTTCCCATGACCACGAACACCGTCCTCGCCCTGGTCGGCAGCCTTCGCGCCGACTCCCACAACCGCAAGCTCGCCGAGGCCATCGCCCTGAACGCGCCCGAGGGCGTTGACGTCCGGGTCTACGGCTCCCTGGGCAACATCCCGTTCTACAACGAAGACATCGACGTCGAGGGCCAGGTTCCGGCCGAGGCCGCAGCCCTGCGCGCCGCCGCCGCGGAGGCCGACACCCTGCTGCTGGTCACCCCGGAGCACAACGGCACCCTGCCCGCATCCCTGAAGAACGCCATCGACTGGCTGTCCCGCCCCTACGGCGCCGGCGCCCTGGCAGGGAAGCCGACCGCCGTCGTCGGAACTGCTTTCGGTCAGTACGGCGGTGTCTGGGCACAGGACGAGGCCCGCAAGGCCGTCGGCATCGCCGGCGCCAAGGTGCTCGAAGACGTCAAGCTGGCCGTTCCGGGTTCCATGATCCGTTTCGCTGAACTGCACCCGAAGGACGACGCCGAGGTCGTCGAGCAGATCAAGGGCATCTTCGAGCCGCTGACCGCCGTTGAGGAAGAAGTAGCCGCCTGAATCCTGCCGGCCAGATAGCTCGACAAGGCCCCGTTCCGTCCGAAGATTTCCGGGCGGGACGGGGCCTTTTTGTCCCCCGGGTCCCTGAGCCATCGGGCACGAGTTGTGTGGCAAATGGTTGCCTAGGTGCACCAAAAATGTCATCTGGGCTTAAGCCCGGCCCCGTAGCTTCGCTTGCATGACGAAGCCTCCAAAGCCAGTCCCCAGTTCCGCCACCCCTCAGCAGGGCCGTCCTTTCCTGCGTCAACTGTCCAAGTCTGTGCGTAGCCGCAAACCGCTCACGATTGTGGCTGCGGGCTGCACGCTCGCCGTTCTGGGCGGTGCCGGCATTGCCGCCGCCTCCACGATCCCGTTCGGCCAGCACCAAGTCGGCTCGCAGACTGACAGCGGGGAGCAGGTCTCCTCGAATCAGGTGATCAAGCCCCTGGGCGACCGCCTGATGACTCCGTTCGGCAAGCTCATGGGCTCGACGGTCAGCCCCGACGGCCGTTACCTCGTAGGGACCAGCACTGACCGCTCGGTCGACCTGCAGGTCTTCGACCTCAAGACCTACAAGCCCGTCGCCGCGGCGGGCACCCTCGCAGCCACCTCGTTTGCAACGGCGGCGGGCAATGCCGGCTACGCCAACATGGCGTACCAGCGCATCACCGACGGCTCCGTCGGCCAGGAAGGCCCGGTCTTCTCGCCCGACGGCAAGTTCCTCTACGAGCCCGTCGCCACCGGCGTCATCCGCTACCCCTTCAACGCGGACGGCTCGCTCGGGACCGGAACCAAGATCAGCATTCCGACGGCGGGCGGCAAGCAGGCGCTGACGGCCGGCATGGCCTTTTCCCCCGACGGCTCCACACTGTACGCCGCTGTGAACGGGCAGAACACGGTCGTCGCGATCGACCCGGCCGCCGGAACTATCAAGGGGACCTTTAATACCGGCATCGCCCCGCGCCAGCTGAAGTTCGTCGGCACCAAGTTGTACATCTCCAACGAGGGAGGCCGCCAGGCCGTCGCGGGCGAGGCGACCATGAACTCCTACGGCACGGAAGTTCCCGCAGACACCAAGCTCGGCACCTCCACGACCGGTACGCTCAGCGTCATCGATACGGCCAACGCCTCCGCGCCGGCCTCCTCCATCAACGTTCAGCTGCACCCGACCGCGATGCACCTCGACGGCTCCACGCTGTACGTGGCGAACACCAACAGCGACACCGTGTCAGTGGTGGACACGGCAAGCAACAAGGTCCTGCAGACCATCGCCACCCAGCCGTGGGCCTCCTCCCAGGTCGGCTACGAACCGACCGCCATCACCATGCAGGGCGACCACCTCCTGGTCTCGCTCGGCCGTGCGAACGCGATCGCGGTCTACAAGGTCAACAAGGAGGACCCGAAAGACCCGGCCAGCTACATCGGCCTCCTGCCGACGGACTACTACCCGGGCAACGTCACCGCGGTGAACGGCCAGATCGTGGTCACCAACATCCGCGGCATCGACGCCCGGGGCCCGGAGCTGAGCTTCGATAAGGGGCAGGGCACCAACGTTGCGACCGGCCACGGAACGCACTCCACCACGGCTTCGCTCACCAGGTTCACCCTGCCCGGCGACGAGCAGATCCGGCAGCACACCGGGACGGTGTTCGAGCAGAACGGTTGGGACGGCGCCTCAGTCAAGCAAGCGACCGCCGCAACCGCGGCCAACATCCCGGCTGTAGCCGTCCCGAAGCGGATCGGGGACCCGTCCACCATCAAGCACGTCTTCCTGCTCGTCAAGGAAAACCGCACCTACGACCAGGTCTACGGCGATATGAAACAGGGCAACGGCGACGCCTCACTCGCCCAATTCGGCGCCAAAGTCACCCCCAACCAGCACGCACTGGCCAGCCAGTTCGGCCTGTACGACAACACCTACGACATCGGCACCAACTCGGCCGAGGGCCACAACTGGATGATGCAGGGCGACGACCCCGCTTACACCGAGACCAGCGCCGGTGAGTACACCCGCTCATACGACACCGAAGATGACGTCCTGGGCCACCAGCGCTCCGGCTTCCTCTGGACCTCGGTCAAGGACGCGGGCAAGACCGCCAGGAACTACGGAGAATTCGACTCCGAAGAGGGCAAGTCGGCCGGCGCGACCTGGCAGGATTACTACTGCGCCGCCACGGGCACCATGTCCGGCGGCGACTCGGCCCAGCTCTTTACTCCGGCCCTGCAGATGCACGCCAGCTCCGCCATCCCGTCGCTCAATGAGATAACCGACCCGAACGCGGCTCCGTTCGACACTGCCGTGCCGGACATCTACCGCTACGCGACCTGGAAGCAGGACTTCGAGAAGAACGGGCCGAAGAACTTCCAGATGATGTGGCTCTCCAGCGACCACACCGGCGGCACCGCCGACCCCGAGGCCCAGGTGGCCGACAACGACCTCGCCGTGGGCAAGATCGTGGACGAGATCTCACACTCGCCATACTGGAAGGACTCGGCGATCTTCATCGCCGAGGACGACAGCCAGAACGGCGCCGACCACGTCGACGGCCACCGCGCTCCGGTCCAGGTCATCAGCCCCTATGCGGTGCACGGCAAGACCGTCAGCACCTTCTACTCGCAGATCAACATGGTCCGCACCATCCAGCAGATCCTCGGCGCCCAGCCGCTGAACCAGAAGGTCGCCGCGGCCACTCCGATGTTCGACGCCTTCTCCGCCAAGGCCGACCTGACACCATACAAGGCGGTCCCGAACCAGGTCCCGCTCACTGAAGGCGTCAAGACCGCCCCTGCCTGCGGCCTCGACACTCTCGGCCGGACGGGAGCCTCCGCCGCCGCGGTGAACGCAGCAGCAGCCAAGGCCGCGGCTGTCCCGGCCTCCATGCAGGAAACCGCCGAGCAGTGGGACGACTGGTCTGAGCAGCAGCACCTGACCGGCAACGGCGCGAAGGAAGACTACGCCAACCCGCACCTGTTCAACCGCTGGACCTGGTACCAGACCCACGACTGGTCCACCCCGTACCCTGGCGACGCCAAGATCTACGGCCCGAACAACGTTCCGGGCATCCCAGCCGGCTCCACCAACCACGAGGACGACTGACCGTCCTGTAACACCCCCACCTGGGGGTCATTGCGCGTCGATTACGACGGCGGCGGCCCCCACCTCTCCCCCTCTTCACCAGGAACGATTGGATACCCCAATGTCTTATCCAGCACCACGATCCACACGGAAAAGAGTTGCCGCGGCCTCCGGCGCGGCAGCCCTTGCCGTCTCGGCCCTGACCGCCGGACTGGCGGGCTTCGGCTCCGGCCCGGCCAGCGCCGTCGAACCCCAGCCTGGGACAGCGACGCCGATCAAGCACGTGGTGGTGATTTTCCAGGAGAACGTCTCCTTCGACCACTACTTCGCCACCTACCCCAAGGCCGCCAACACCGCCGGCGAAACCCAGCAGGGCAGCGGCACCCGCGCGGCTTCGTTCACCGCCGCGGATGACACGCCCAAGGACATCAACACCCTCGCCCACGCAGGGCTTCTGGCCCCGAACAACCCCAACTCGGTCCAGCCCGACCGGCTCTCGCCCATGCAGGCCGTCACCTGCGACCAGGACCACGGGTACGGCGCCGAGCAGAAGGCCTACAACGGCGGTGCCATGGACAAGTTCGTCCAGTTCACCAGCCGCGACGCCTGCGGCACCAACCAGTACGGACGCCCCGGCCTGACCATGGACTACTACGACGGCAACACCGTCACCGGCATCTGGAATTACGCCCAGAACTACGCCATGAGTGATAACCACTTCAGCACGGTCTTCGGCCCCTCCACCCCGGGCGCCCTGAACCTCATCTCCGGCCAGACCCACGGCGCCACCGAGTACAACGCCGCCGGACAGCCCGTCGCCACCCCGGCCGCCGGAAGCAGCGCGGTCCGCCAGCCCGACGCGCAGGGTGTGGGCACCGTCATCAACGACCCCGACCCGGTCTACGACGACTGCTCCAACAGCAGCCACACCAAGACCGGCAACCTGGCCGGCATGACGGGCAAGAACATCGGCGACCTGCTCAACAGCAAGGGTGTGTCCTGGGGCTGGTTCCAGGGCGGCTTCACGCCGACCACCGCCGCCACGGCCGCCGGCCCGGCATCGTGCCTGTCCACCCACACGAACGCCGCCGGCGCCAGCGTGGTGGACTACTCCCCGCACCACCAGCCGTTCCAGTACTACGCCTCCACCGCCAACCCGCATCACCTGGCACCGGCCTCCGACGCGGAAATCGGCCACAACGGCCAGGCGAACCACCAGTACGACCTCACGGCGTTCAACAAGGTGGTGGACACCGACAACATGCCCGCAGTGTCCTTCCTGAAGGCCGGCGAATTCCAGGACGGTCACGCCGCCTACTCCGACCCGGTGGATGAGCAGAACTTCGTCACCAACACCGTGAACCGGATCCAGAACTCCAGGAACTGGGCCAACACCGCCGTCGTGCTGGCCTACGACGACTCCGACGGCTGGTACGACCACGTCGCCGCGAAGGTGAAGAACTCCTCCAACTCCGCCGACGACGCCGCGTGGTGCCAGAGCGCCGCAGCCAGCGGTGTCCCCATGGCCGGCGGCTACGCTGACCGTTGCGGCCCCGGCCCACGCCAGCCGCTCGTGGTCATCTCCCCCTACGCGAAGAAGAACTTCGTAGACCACACTGAGACCGACCAGGCCTCCATCCTGCGGTTCATCGAGGACAACTGGGGCACCGGCCGGATCGGCGACTCCTCCGCCGACGCCACGGCCGGCTCCGTCAATGCGATGTTCAACTTCCACCACCAGCGCAACGACAAGGTCCTGCTGAACGAGCAGACCGGCGCCGTAGCGTCCATCAGCCACACGGCCGACGGCGGCAACTCCGGAAAGTAACGCCCACAGCGGTCCTCCATGGAACAACTCCAGGAACCACCTGCAAGAAATGCCGCCAGACCAACGTCTGGCGGCATTTCTTGCAGCGCCATTCACACCGCCATTTGCGTCTCCGCAGGCACGCTACCAATCCGTGACGGAGCTGATGCAGAACCGTCACCGCGGGCGGCATTCCGCGCGGGATTTGCCGGATTTACGGTTGAAGCAGGAGTTGGCAAGGATGGGTGGCGCCCGGTGGCGCTGTCCGGTAGCACGGGGGCTGTCATGGTGGGCAGGCGCGGATTCAGACGCCCGACGGCGGTCGCCCCGCCGCGCGTTTTGCCGCTCGCTTTGCGAGTCGCCACGCCGCCCGCCCTGCCCCTGATGAGCCTGATCCTCTGCTCTTCGGCCCTGTGGCTGGCGGGCTGCGCCTACCCCTCGGGCGTGGAACCGGGGTCGACTCTTCCCGCAGCCGCCCCGCCGGGCAATTCCGCTCCTGCCACCGCCTCCCCTGTATTTCCGGAGGCCAGTCCCGTTCCGGCGGCATCCCCTGCCGCCCCGCCGAAGCCCGCCGCGCCGGGAACCACCTCCCCCGGCGCGGGCGGCTACGTCCTCCCGGACACGCCACCTCCGGTGGCCACGCCTCCTTCGATCGCCACGCCTCCTTCGCCTCCGCCCCTGTCCACCGGCGCACCTGCCCCGGCTCCCGGCGAGAACTCGGGCATCCTGCCGGGCGCGGCTGCTGGCGGCGCACTGCTTTCGGGCCCCGCCATCTACCTTGTGGCAATCGACGACGGCGGCAACCGCGGTGCCCGGTTCGGCTGCAACGACAGCCTGGTCGCCGTGCGGCTACCGGGGGCATCCGGGTCATCCGGATCATCGGGGAGTTCAGCCACCGGCCAGGACAGCCAAGCCCAGGGCGGCCAGGCCTCGGTCGGCCCGACGGCGGGATCCCGGCAGGATCCCCTGGCAACCGCAATGACGTGGCTGCTTGGCCCGGACAGCGTTCCTGCCGGCTCCGTTCTGTACAACGCCCTCTCCGCTTCGAGCCTGAACTACGTTTCCGGCCAGCTGGATGGCACCATCGCCGTGGTCGAGCTGAGCGGGGAACTGCGTCAGGGCGGGGTGTGCGACAGCCCCAGGATCGAGGCCCAGCTCACGCAGACCGCCATAGCAGCCACCGGTGCCGTCCGGGCGGAAATCCGGATCGATGGTCGGCCGCTGTCGGAGTTCCTGAGTCTGCGCTGACCGGGCGTGCGACCGGGCGACGCTGCCCCGGCCGACAAGGGTTGCGGGCTCATGATGTGGCGATCGCAATCAGGCGGCGGAGCGCCCAGGCCATCCGCACCAGCCGGAGGCCCGCAGCAATGGCGAGCCCGAACACCACCGCCTCAAGGGGCCAGAACCCGGTGACGCCGTTGCCTTCGATGACGATCGCAGACAGCGCCGCCACGAGCAGGGCCGCCAGCACCGGAATGACGGCAAGAAACGCCTCCCCGATCTGCCGCCGGTGGTCCGGGGTGAGCCTTTCCAACGGGAGGGCACGTTGCCCCGGCGGCGCCTTCTTGCCGAGCACGTTCACCAGCATGGAGACACTGCTAAGGATCAGGCCGGCCACCGCACCGGACAGGGTTGCCAGCGTCTGGAACAAAGTCCGCCGGGAGTCCTCGGCGACCCCCTCGACCATGAACGGCTGCCTCAACGCGCCGGAGACCAACAACCAGGCGGCCACCGCCAAGGCCGCCCAGAGCAGGTCCGCGCGCGGATGCAGGAGGAACCAGCGCCACATGGCGTGGCTGCGGGGGCGGCCGATCCCGACGTCGTACAGGCTGCTCATCGTGCGATACCTCGTGCCAGGGCCCGTTCCCCTTCGCCTGCCGGTTCCCCGGCGAATGCTTGTTTCACCGACATAGCCGCGGCAAGGGCCGGAACCACGGAGTTGTCCGGCGTTCCCTTCACATCGGGCAGGGTCCTGGCGAAGAAATCCTCGTGGTTCTGCGACTGCTTCCGCAGGATTTCCACCGCCTCAGCGGCGGCACGGGCTGGATCGTTGAAGGCTCCGGCGTCGACGTCCACATAGGAAATGAACCGTTCCTTAAGCAGGTCCACCACTTCCCGGTCCCCGCTGACGGAATTCCGGCCTTCGGCCACCACGTGGTCGAACTGCTCCATGGACCCTGAGCGCCGGAACAGCTCGATCAACTGCTGGATGCGCTCCCTGATCCGCTGCTTGTCCTGCGCGCTGCCGCTGCGGCCCACGCTCAATGAAATCCGGAACGTGCCTTCGCTCATGAGGCGCGAGGCGCTGTCCAGGACGTCCGCCCATTCGCCCTCCATGAACTTCCCGGTAAGGCGGCTGGCCGGCAGGGAGAACTCGAAACGGCTCACATCCAGCCGGTCCAGGATGTCCCCGACGTCCTCCCGCACCACCGGAACAAGCACGGGCTCCAGGCCGAGGACACCGCCAAGGTACTCCCCCAGCCGCGAGGCCCGCGGGCCGTTCCCGCTGCTCAGCACAGCGAGAACGTTCCGCCTCAGGAAGGCGAAGTACGTGGTCTCCAGAAGGTGGTCGCCCGCGTCGAGCGGCAGGGCCTTCCGGCGGCCCGCGCTGTCCCCGACGCTCGGCAGGTTCCCGCCCCGCACGCGGTCCAGCAGCAGCACCGGGAGGGGCACGACGGCGGCCGCCTGGGCGAGCAGGACCGTGCCGTCAGCGCAGCTGTAGTGACGGTCCACGCCGTCGGCTTCCGCGTTCCGGAGCACCTCGGCCAACCGGCGCGCGGGAAACGGCCGGAACAGTTCATCCCCGTTCAACTGGTCGATCCGCCAGAACTGCACGCTCCGTTTCATCAGCCCTCCATCCCGTGTCCATCCCAGGTCCCGTCCCCAAACCTGCCTTGTGCCAAAGCTACGCCGGGGCACGGACATTCATGCCGCCGTCGCCCCGCCGTCCGCACCCCTGCGCGAACTGGTAGCAAATGCCCCCTTCAGAGGCCCGCAGAGGTCACGTGCTGCCGGTTCGTGCCTCGAAGGAAAAATCAATAAGAGGCCCGAGAGAAACAACTGTTGCTCAATTGGCAACTCCGGGGAGTATCCTTTCCCTGTGACCCACGAAACACTGGACGCCGGGCCGGAGCTGCCCGCCGAAGCGATCGATGCCATCGAAAGGGCTGCAACCGCCGCCCACCGCCACGAGGAACTCTTCTCGGAGCGCGCCGCCAACATCAAGCAGTCAGCCGTGCGGGATGTCTTCGACATCTCCATGCGCCCGGGCCTCGTGTCCCTTGCCGGCGGAAACCCCTACCTGCAGTCCCTGCCCCTGGAAAAGCTGGGCCAGACCGCGGCGCGGATCATCGCCGAAGAAGGCATGACCGCCCTGCAATATGGCGGCGGCCAGGGCACCGAGGAATTGCGCACCCAGATCTGCGAAATCATGGCGGCCGAAGGCATCACCGATGCACGGCCGGAGAACGTCGTCATCACGGCAGGTTCCCAGTCCGCGCAGGACGTCGCCACCAAGGTGTTCTGCGATCCCGGCGACGTGGTCCTCGTCGAGAATCCCACCTACGTTGGCGCCCTGAACACGTTCGAGGCCTACCAGGTCCAGGTTGAAACCGTGGACATGGACGGCGACGGCCTGGTGCCGGAGATCCTGGAAGCGCGGATCGCGGACCTCCAGGCGCAGGGCAAGAACATCAAGTTCCTGTACACGATCCCCAACTTCAACAACCCGTCCGGCATCACCCTTGCGCAGGAGCGCCGGCAACGCATCGTGGATATATGCCGCAAGGCGAATATTCTGGTCCTCGAAGACAACCCGTACGGCCTGCTGCGCTTCGACGGCACCCCATGGGCGCCGATGCGCGCCGGCAACGCCCAGGACGTCATTTACTTTGGCTCCTTCTCCAAGATCTTCGCGCCGGGCCTGCGCATCGGCTGGGCGCTGGTTCCGGAGCACCTGCAGCGGCGCTTCTACCTGGCGTCGGAGGCAGTGACGCTGTGCCCGCCCACGCTCAACCAGATGCTCGTCTCGGCCTACCTGCGCGACTACGACTGGCGCGGCCAGATCGCAACGTACCGGGCGCTGTACCGGGAGCGCTGCGAGGCCCTGCTCTCAGCGTTGGACGAGCACATGCCCGACGGCCTGAGCTGGACGCGGCCCGACGGCGGGTTCTTCGTCTGGGTGACGCTTCCTGACGGCGTGGACACCTACCCGCTGCTCCAGAAAGCGATCGACGCCGGCGTCGTATTCATCCCGGGAGCCGCTTTCACACCGTCGGACGGCCGGTCAAATAAGCTGCGGTTGGCGTTCAGCGCCGTGCCCCCGGATACTATTGCCGAAGGCGTCCGGAGACTCGCCAAAGTACTCACGGAAGCAATTGGAAACAGATCCAGCAAAGGAGCAGGTCTATGAGCGGTGTAGTCATCGTCGGTGTCGACGGAAGCGAAACGGCGCGTCGGGCGGCCGAATCGGCCAAGCGTCTGGCCACGGCCCTGGAAGCCGAACTGCGGGTCGTCACGGCATTTGAAAGCGACCGCGTTGAAATCGTCGAGAGCGGCGCCGACAAATGGGTCCTCTCCGACGCAGACGCCGCGGAAAAGGTTGCGCGCACCATCGCCGGTGAACTCGCCTCGGAGCAGCTGCAGACCAGCTTCGGCGCCGTCCGCGGCAAGGCCGGCGAAGCCCTCGTCAAGGAAGCCGAGCGCGTGGAAGCCGCGCTGATCGTGGTGGGGAACCGGCGCATGCAGGGCCTCGGCCGGATCCTGGGCAGCGTGGCAAACACCGTGGCCCACAACGCACCCTGCGATGTCTACATCGCCAAGACGGACGAACCCGCCTAAAGCCGGTTCACTGAGCCGGTTGGTTCCCTGGTGAAAGCCGGGAACCAACCGGCTTTATTGTTGGGCGGACCCCTGTCCGCGACCCCGGGTATGACCTGCCGCACTGCCGCCCTTGACGGGAATCACGCCGCGTGGTGGGCGGTCTCACCCCGTTTTCGGCCGGTGCGCAAGGACCCCGCCGATAAAATTGAGGAAGGCACCCGAAGGCGCGAGCCGCCCATCACAACGACCTCCAGGACCCTCACTTGCTTACTCTGCAGCCGCGCCAGCGCGTCGGGCACGACATCCTCCTCGCCCGCCACGGAAACCACATCAGCTCCATGCGTTTCGACCGGAGCAACGACCGCATCGTTGCCCTCCTGGACGACGGAACCACGGACAGCGCCCCGAACCTTATTTCGCCGCTGCTTCAGATGCCGGAAACCTTGGGCAGCGTGCTGCGCTCGGATTGGCGCGCCCTGGTGATGGGGTCCGCGATGATGCTGGCAATCGGCCTCCTCGCCGCCGCCGCATCCATCGGACTGATCGGCAACATGAGCGAAGAGCAGCTGGCGCAGATCGCCTACTCCAGCTCGGTGTACTGATCCCCACTCGCCCCCTAGCCTCGCTTCGCTTCGGCCAGGGAACCCTGCCAGCGTGGGCCCACCACTGGCCCCACCGCAGAACCACAAACGCAAAGAGCCCGACCGCGCCACACGGCGCCGTCGGGCTCTTCTTGTTAATCCAGTTAGTCCAGCAGCAGCGCCGGCTCTTCGAGGATGGCGGCGACGTCGGCCATGAAGCGGGCGGACAGGTCGCCGTCGACCACGCGGTGGTCGAAGGACCCGCCCAGGGTGGTGATCCAGCGCGGGATGACCTCGCCGTCGAGCACCCAGGGCTTCTGCTTGATGGTGCCGAAGGCGACGATCGCCACCTCGCCCGGGTTGATGATGGGCGTTCCCGTGTCGATGCCCAGGGCGCCGATGTTGGTGATGGTCAGAGTGCCGCCCTGCATCTGCGCGGGCTGGGTCTTGCCGGCCCGGGCGGTGGTGGCCAACTCGTTCAGGGCCAGGGCAAGTTCCTTGAGGGAGAGGTCCTGGGCGTCCTTGATGTTCGGCACCATCAGGCCCCGCGGGGTGGCGGCGGCGATGCCAAGGTTCATGAAGTGCTTGACCTGGATTTCGGCGCCACCCTTGCCGTCCGCGTCCTCCACCCAGCTGGCGTTGACGCTGGGGTTGCGGGCGGCGGCCCAGATGACGGCCTTGGCGAGGATCAGCAGCGGCGACACCTTGATGCCCTCGAAGTCGCGGGAAGCCTTCAGGCGCTTTACGAATTCCATGGTGCGGCTGGCGTCCACATCCACGAAGATGCTCACGTGCGGTGCGGTGAAGGCGGATTCCACCATGGCCTTGGCCGTTGCCTTGCGGACGCCCTTGACGGGAATCCGCTCCACGCGCTGGTCCTGGGGCTTACGGGAAGCGCCCCAGAAGGAGTCGGCCTGGTCCAGTTCGGCGTCGCGCTGGGCCTGGTAGCTGACCAGGTCCTCGCGGGTCACCTCTCCGCGGGCGCCGGTGGCAACGACGTCGGCAAGGTTGATACCGAGGTCCCGGGCGATCTTCCGCACCGGCGGTTTGGCCAGCGCGCGGCTGACGATGCCGCTGACCGTCGCGCCCAGGGCCCCGCCGAGGCCGCCGGCTGCCTGGGTTGTTTCCGCCGTAGCGGCGGGTGCTGCCGTCGGCGCGGCGGGCTGCGCAGGAGCAGGCCGCGCGGGCGCGGGGGTCTCGACCGCGGTGGCGGGAGCCTCCGGAGCTGACGGGGCCACCGCAGAAACGGTGCCGCGGCGCGGGCGCCGCTTGACGGCGTCGGCCTTCGGACCCGAGCCGACCAGCGGACCGCCCGCCGGGCCCGAATCGGAGGTGCCGGCGTCGGGCGCGTCTTCCTTCAGCTTGCCGTACATCGGCGCCTCAGTTGCTGAAGGCTCGACGGCGGCGGGAGCCGCCGGGGTGGGCGCCTCACCGGCCGCCGTGGCGGCGCCGTCGGAAATGCCGATGATGGGTGTCCCGACCTCCACGGTGATGCCCTCGGCCACGAGGAGTTCGGACACCGTCCCGGCGTACGGGGACGGGAGTTCGACGAGGGACTTGGCCGTCTCGATCTCGCAGATGACATCGTTGATGGCCACGGCGTCGCCCGGCTTGACCTTCCAGGAGACGATTTCGGCCTCGGTCAGGCCCTCGCCGACATCCGGGAGGTTGAATTTCTTAACAGTCACTTCGGTCCTTACGTTTCAGCAGGCGGCCTGCAGGCCGCGCGCAGCAGGAGCGGCTAGTAGGCCAGCGAACGGTCCAGGGCTTCGAGGATCTTGTCGATGTCCGGCAAGTAGTCCTCCTCGACCTTGGCCACGGGGTAGGGCATGTGGAAGCCGCCCACCCGGATGACGGGGGCTTCGAGGTGCAGGAACGCGCGTTCGCTGATCCGGGCCGCGATTTCGCCGCCAATGCCGCCGAACGTCGGAGCCTCGTGGGCCACGATCAGGCGGCCGGTCTTCTTCACCGAAGCCTCGACGGTGTCGAAGTCGATCGGTGAAATCGAGCGCAGGTCGATGACCTCGACGCTGTGCCCGTCCTCGGCCGCCGCGGCGGCGGCCGCGAGGGCCACCGGCACCAAGGGGCCGTAAGCCACGATCGTGGCGTCGCTGCCCTCGCGCAGGACGTGCGCCTTGAAGGGGTCCGCTGCCAGGCCCGGGTTTTCGGTGTCGACCTCGCCTTTGAGCCAGTAGCGGCGCTTGGGCTCGAAGAAGATCACGGGGTCCATGCACTCCACGGCCTGCTGGATCATCCAGTAGGCGTCGTGGGCGTTGGAGGGGGTGATGATCCGCAAGCCGGCCGTGTGCGCGAAAAGCGCTTCCGGGGATTCGGAGTGATGCTCGATCGAGCCGATGCCGCCGCCGTAGGGAATACGGATGACAACAGGCACATTGAGTTTGCCGCTGCTGCGGAAATGCATCTTGGCCAGCTGCGTGGTGATCTGGTTGAAGGCCGGGAACACGAAGCCGTCGAACTGGATTTCGCAGATGGGACGGTAGCCGCGCAAGGCCAGGCCGATCGCGGTACCGACGATGCCGGATTCGGCGAGCGGACTGTCCACCACGCGGTCCGGGCCGAAGTCCTTGAGGAGCCCCTCGGTGACGCGGTAGACGCCGCCCAGGGCGCCGATGTCCTCGCCCATGAGCAGGGACTTGGCATTGTTGCTGAGGGTTGCGCGGAGGCCTTCGTTGATGGCCTTGGCAACGGTCATGGTGGTCATCAGTGACCGGCCTCCTTTTCGCCTTCGAAACCTGCCTCGTATTCCCTGAACCATGCCTGTTCTTCAGCGACCAGGGGGTGCGGCTCGGCATAGACTCCGGCGAAAGCGTCGTGGATATCTGGCGCCTGCAAGGCCACGGCGGTGCTGCGGACGTGCGCGGCCAATTCGTTCCCGTCCTGCTTGACCTGCTCGAAGAAGGCATCGTCGGCCAAGCCCTCGGCGCGGAGGTACTTCTCCAAGCGATCCAAGGGATCCTTGCCGCGCCACTCGGCTTCTTCGGCCGACTCGCGGTACTTGGTGGGATCGTCGGCCGTGGTGTGCGCGCCGACGCGGTAGGTGTGGGCTTCAATCAGTACCGGGCCCCGGCCCTCGCGTGCGTGCTCAAGGGCCCATTCGGTGACGGCGTGGACGGCGATGACGTCGTTGCCGTCCACCCGGATGCCCGGGAAGCCGTAGCCCTTGGCCCGGTTGAAGAGCGGAATCTTGGTCTGAACCTCGGTGGGAACCGAGATGGCCCAGTGGTTGTTCTGGCAGAAGAAGACCACGGGGGCGTCGTACGAGGCCGCGAACACCATGGATTCGTGGACGTCGCCTTCGGAGCTGGCGCCGTCGCCGAAGTAGGCAATCACAGCGGCCTTGGGGCTGTTTGATCCGGCGGCTTCGGCAAGCTTCTGGTCGCGTTGGATGCCCATGGCATAGCCCACTGAATGCGGGGTCTGTGCAGCGAGGACGAGGGTATACAGGTGGAAGTTGTTCTCGTTCGGGTCCCAGCCGCCGTTGGAGATGCCGCGGAAGAGTTTCAGCAGCTCTGCGAGGTCAACGTTCCGGGTCAGGGCGACGCCGTGCTCCCGGTAGGTGGGGAAGATGTAGTCCTGCGGCTGGCTGGCCCTGCCGGAGCCGATCTGAGCGGCTTCTTGGCCGGTGAGGGGAACCCAAAGAGCCAGCTCGCCCTGGCGCTGCAGGGCGGTGGCTTCCTGGTCGAAGCGGCGGATCTTGGCCATGTCCGCGTAGAAACCGCGCAGCTGTTCCGGTTCCAGGCGCTTGGCGTAATCCGAAAACACCGGATCCGTGCCGAGCTTTCCATCCGGCCCGAGCAATTGGACCATCCCCATTGCGGGGTCGCCGGACTCTGTCCCCTCAAGGAACTGCTGTCCGGTCCCGTTGATCCGGGGGGTGGGCAATTGGGTTGAGCCCATTCCGTCTCCTTTGCCTGCCGCAGCCGACGCTGAGCATTTTTTCGCTGATATATTCCATTTGGGGAATGTATTCCTCAAATGGAATATTTGGCTTGCGTCCCTAACTTTATCCTCAGTAAGGGACGCAAGGACATTTGTTAACCCCTACAAAGGCCGGGGCGGATTTGTATAACCGGTACAGAGTTCCAACAAGCGGGTGTTCGCCTCAACCTCGCCGATGCTGACCCGCACGCCCTCGTTGGCGAAGGCCCGGACCGACAGCCCGCGCTCTCCGGCCAACTCGGCGAACCCCGCGCTATGCTCCCCCAAGTTGAGCCAGACGAAGTTCCCCTGGGCTTCCGGAACAAACCAGCCAAGGTGTCGCAGGCCGGCGACAACGCGGTCGCGTTCGTCAACGAGGCCCTGCACCCGTTCCACCACCTCGTCGAAGTGTGCCAGGGACGTGACGGCAGCCCGTTCGGCGATCTGCGACACCGCGAACGGCGTGGCGGCCACACGCAGGTGCTGTGTGATTTCCGGGCCGGCGACGCTGTAGCCCACACGGAGCCCGGCGAGGCCGTGCGCTTTGGAGAAGGTACGGAGAACAGCAACGTTGGGGTAATCCCGGTACAGCCTGATGCCGTCCACCGCGTCGCCGTCGCGGACGAACTCCTGGTAGGCCTCGTCAATGACAACGACGACGCCGGCCGGGACGGACTGGATGAAACGCTCCGTTTCCTCCGCTGTAAGGATGGGCCCGGTGGGGTTGTTCGGCGTGCAGAGCAGGATGACCTTCGTGCGCACTGTGACGGCCGCGGCCATGGCTTCGAGATCGTGGCGGCCATCGGGCAGCAGCGGAATCCTGACGCTTTCCGCCCCGGCCAGTCCGACGCAGATGGGATAAGCCTCGAAGGAACGCCAGGCGTAAATCACTTCGTCGGCCTTGCCGTCGGCGTTCTGCCCGGCGAAGGCGGCGAGGATCTGGTTCAGGGCGCCCAAGCTCCCGGCACCTGTGACGACGTCCTCAGCGGGGACTCCGAGGAACTCCGCGAGCGCGGTCCGCAGCTTGGTGGCGAGGGGATCGGGGTAGCGGTTGACGTCGCTCTGGTCGGCGATTGCTTCCAACACCGCGGGAATCGGAGGCAGCGGGTTCTCGTTCGAGGACAGCTTGTAGCTGGTCAAACCCTCAATTGCCGCAGGCGGTTTTCCGGCGGCGTACTTAGGAAGGCTGTCGACCACCGGGCGGGGCCGGACGCCCTCCCGCGCCATGTCAGAAGAAGTCATGGTTCCAAGCCTACTGGTCGGCTTTTTTGGCCCCGCGTGGACACTCCTTGGTGCGCTGTATGAAAGCATGGGCGCATGGGTGCATTCATTGTCCGTGTCCTGATCAATGCGCTGGCTCTCTGGGTGGCCAGCTGGATTCTTCCCGGCCTGGATATTTCCACGACGGCCACCAGCAACGCCGTCAACAATGCCGGCATCACGCAGGGCGGTGACACCCTTGGCATCATCCTTGCCTACTTGTTCATCGGCCTGATTTTCGGAATCGTCAACGCCTTTGTCCGCCCCCTCGTGAAGCTGCTGTCGCTGCCTATCACGGTCCTGACCCTGGGCCTTTTCACGATCATCATCAACGCGGCGATGCTCTACCTCACCGCCTGGCTCAGCAGCTACACCCCTGTACACCTGACCATCGACTCCTTCTTCTGGACGGCGGTCCTCGCCGCGATCATCATCAGCGTGATTTCGATCGTGGCCAACCGGATCCCCGGGGCGCACCGGCGCTGACCGCACCTCAACCCCTCAACGCCAACCCGCCGTGGAGCGGCCTTCGGAGTGCCGGGGGATGTGGCTGCGGCGCGGGCATTGCCTCGCGCGTGAGCTTGAACCTGGTCACCTTCGCGGCAACACTGCCGGTCCCGAGTACGCCCGCCAGGGCGGCAGTGGACGCTACCAGCGACGGGTCGCGGCTCGCGGCGACCCGTTCCGCGCCTTCCGCGTAGGTCTCCAGCCGGTGCCCTGGGCCGAGGCCATACTCTTCGCCCGGCGGAGTCTGGACCGGGTTCCCAAGGGTAACTGTCACCCGGTCCTTCGTATCGGCATTGGGCACGCCGTCCGTTCCCGGCACCCAGTCCTGGCTGTGTTCCAGATGCAGGCTGCTGATCCCGGGCTCGGGTTTGATTCCGCCGACCGGGGATCCCGCCGTGAAAACGTACTTGAGGTCGTACTCGGCCAGGAAAGCCTTGTTGGCCGCCAGATTCATCGCGTGGACACCGCCTTGGCTGTGCCCGACCGCCACGACCTTCTGCCCGGCCTCGGCTCCCGCCTCCCGCAGTGCCTCCTGGATGGCAGGGGCGAGGTAGGCAGAGTCGTAGCCGAGGGCGTCAATGATGCCGCCCTCGTCGATGGGGTTGCTTCCGCCCGGCGGTTTTCCCGCCTGCGTACCGGGAATCAGCACCACCCAGGCGGCCTCCTTGCCTGGACGCTCCACTTTAACGACAGCGATTTCCCCCTCCCCATCGCTGTGCAACCCTTCATCCATGCGAAGGAGCCCCGCGAGGGAGGTGTCGATGGTTTCCTTCGTGGTTTCCTTTTTCTGTACCGAGACGGGCCGTGGTTTCAGGTGCGCCAGCGCGGGCACGGCCACGATGATCCGCAGAGCGGCCCGGACGTCCGTCTGGCCCGCCAACAACGCGTTAGCCGGGCCGGCCAACGCAATTCCACCGAGCAAAGTGCCAAGAATCAGCGGAAGTTGCGCCACCAGGTGTTCGGCACGGTCCCGGTCGCCGCCGAGTGTGCCGGGCATTGCGGGTACGAACCGCATCTTCGCCTCCAAGAACGGCGGGTAGAGCAGACCTAGGCGCAACGCGATCGCGTTCAATGACTCGGTGTACTCGTATTCGCGATGGCTCGCCCGGACCTGTTCGCAGCTTGCCCGGATTGCGTCACGCACCCGACTGACGCCGAGCGCGCCGTCGCCTACGGCACCGATTGCGGGTCCGCCGCTGGTGAAGGTCTTCAGTTCCGAAAGGACGAGCCCACGGCGGATTGCATCGGTTTCCGTGACGATGGCATCCAAGGTCCGGACGACGCCGTCAAGGGCGCTGGCTCCCGCCAGGAGTTCTTCGAACTGGAAACTGATGCCGCCAACCCCGCCCCGGATCTTCAGGTCGCCATCCCCCGGCGGTTCCACAGGCCGGAAGTCACTGTCATCCTGCATGCGCACCCCAGCCATCAGTTGCCCGGCCCTGCGGCAACCGCTGCCTGATGCCGCACCATGACGGAAGCTTCCTGCAAAGCATCGCGCGCTCTCCGAAGGTCAGTCACATGTACAGCAAGGGCCCTCCGATACGCCCGGCCCGCAGGCGACTGCCACTGCCCCATCTGCACCTGGCCAAGCCGGGACAGCGCGGCGTCAGCTTCATCCGCACACCGTGCCACCCGTGCGGCAAGTTGCCGCGCGTCGGCTCCCTGCGGGGCCCATTGCCGCGGATCAAACGGGGCTTCCGCCGCATACAACGTGTTGCCCATGTCCAGCTCCTGTCTCCTAACGCGGCACGGGCACCGGGCTGCCCGTCCTGATGCACCGAAGCTACGGTGCGCACCCCGGGCGCGGAACCGCCGTCGGACGCTATGTGGACAAACGGCCCGCAAGGCCGCTGTGGAGGACAGGCCGTGGCGGTATTCACATAGCGGAGTCCGCTTAAGGCGCCGGCTGCAGTTCATGAAAGAATTGGCCCATGCCTGAAACCGCCGCCGCTGTTACCCGTACGCCCTCCGGACGCCTCGCCCTTGCCGCGTCGCCGGAGAAGATTGCCCTCGGCCCCCTGGACGGCCGTTACCAGTCCGCCATCGCCCCGCTGGTCGATTACCTGTCCGAAGCCGCACTCAACCGCGACCGGGTCGCCGTTGAGGTCGAATGGCTCATCCACCTGACCAGCAACAGCGTGCTGCCCGGCGCGGGCCCCCTGACCGACGAACAGCAGGAGAAGCTGCGCAGCATCGTCACCGAGTTCGACGCCGCCTCCGTGGCTGAACTGGCCGAGATCGAAGCCGTCACGGTACACGACGTCAAGGCTGTCGAGTACTACATCAGCCGCCGCCTGCCGGCCGTCGGCATCGAGAACCTGACCGCGATGGTGCACTTCGGCTGCACCTCCGAGGACATCAACAACCTTTCCTACGCCCTGGGCATCAAGGGCGCCGTGGAAGACGTCTGGCTGCCGGCCGCCCGTGCGCTGGTACAGCAGATCGAAGCCATGGCCGAGGAAAACCGCGCCGTGCCGATGCTTTCGCGCACCCACGGACAGCCGGCCACCCCCACCACGCTGGGCAAGGAACTGGCCGTGATCGCCCACCGCCTCGGCCGCCAGCTGGACCGCATCGCGAAGACCGAATACCTGGGCAAGATCAACGGTGCCACCGGCACCTACGCCGCCCACGTCGCCTCCGTTCCGGGTGCCGACTGGCAGGCCGTGTCCAAGTCCTTCGTCGAGGGCCTGGGCCTCACGTGGAACCCGCTCACCACGCAGATCGAAAGCCACGACTGGCAGGCCGAGCTGTACTCCGACGTCGCACGCTTCAACCGGATCCTGCACAACGTCTGCACGGATATCTGGAGCTACATCTCCATCGGCTACTTCCGCCAGATTCCTGTTGCCGGCGCCACCGGCTCGTCCACCATGCCGCACAAGGTCAACCCCATCCGCTTCGAAAACGCCGAAGCGAACCTGGAAATCTCCAACGGCCTGCTGGACACCCTCGCCGCCACCCTGGTCACCTCCCGCTGGCAGCGCGACCTCACGGACTCCTCCTCGCAGCGCAACATCGGCGTGGCATTCGGCCACTCCCTGCTGGCGATTTCGAACGTCGCCAAGGGCCTGAAGGCCCTCGACGTCGCCGCGGACGTCCTCGCCGGCGACCTCGACACGAACTGGGAAGTCCTGGGCGAAGCCATCCAGATGGTCATGCGCGCCGAGGCGATCGCCGGCGTCGCAGGCATGGAAAACCCGTACGAACGCCTGAAGGACCTCACCCGCGGCCAGCGCGTGGACGCCGCCCGCATGCAGGAGTTCGTCTCCGGCCTTGGCCTGTCGGCCGACGCCGAAGCCCGCCTCCTGGCCCTCACCCCTGGCGGTTACACCGGCATCGCGGACGAGCTGGTGGACCACCTGAAGTAGGACGCAGCGGCAGCCGTCTGCAACAGCATCACGACGGTGGCGGGCAGGGACACAGCCTCACAAACAGGGGCGTCCCGGCCCGCCGTCGCCATTTCCGCCGTCGCCATTCCCCCGCCGTCGCCGTTTCCGCCCGCCGCTTCCTGGCGCCGTTTCCTGCCGGGATGTCGGCCCCGGCGAGTAAGGTGCCAGCATGAGGCTATTGCTTATCCGTCACGGCCAGACTCCGGGCAACGTCCTAGGCCAGCTGGACACCGCGTTTCCCGGCCCCGGGCTGACCGAACTCGGCGTGCGCCAGGCCGCCGCGCTGCCTGAGGCCCTGGCGGATGAAGCCATCGAAGCCATCTACACTTCAACGCTCCTGCGGACCCAGTTGACTGCCGCGCCTTTGGCCAAGGCGACGGGCCTGGAGCAGGTCGTGCTGGACGGTGTCCACGAGATCGAAGCCGGAGCGCTGGAGAAGAACACGGACCACGAATCGCACATGCGGTACATGGGCACAGTCTTTGCCTGGAGCGACGGCAACCTGGACGTGCGCATGCCCGGGGCGTTCACCGGCCGCGACTTCTTCGAACGCTTCGATGCCTCCGTGAACAAGGTGGTTGCTGCGGGCAATTCGACGGCGGCGATCGTCAGCCACGGTGCGGCCATCCGGTGCTGGGCGGCGCGCCGGGCCGAGGACATCGACACCCTCTTCGCCGAAACCCACCAGCTGCCCAACACCGGAGTCGTGGTGCTCGAGGGCGACCCGGACTCCGGCTGGAGCGTCCTGCACTGGGACCGCATTCCCGTGGGCGGCCTTGCCCTGGCAGATCCGACGGCGGAGGACCCCACCGGCGAAGCGCTGTAACCGCCGTCGCGAACGCCGGAAACCAGCGAAAGCCTGGAACGCCGGAAACACCGGGCCTGCGCCCGAGGGAACCGGTCCACCGGCAGTTCTCCGGACCCTTACGCACAGGAAACACGGCGGTAACCGCTGCTTCCTAGGCTTGTTCTGCATAACCCCTCCGGCGAAAGAGGAAGCGATGCAAACCAACCCGCGGCTCAACATCCGTCAGGTCAGCTGGGCAAACCCCGTGGGCGCGGACCTCCGCACGGCCCAGCAGTCTGAACTGGATTCCCGTTTCGGCACGTCCGATCACGAACCCGGCCCGGCGCCGTCGGAGGCCGATACAGCGGTCTTCGTGGTGGCATACGAGAAGTGTTCCGGGCAGCCGCTGGGCTGCGGCGGGCTGCGCATCGTGGACGACCGCACCGTTGAGATCAAACGCCTGTACGTCGTCCCGTACGCCCGGGGATCCCGGGTGGCCAGCTCCATCCTGGCCAGCCTTGAAGGGTTGGCGCATTCGCGGGGTTTCCAGGTGATCACGGCGGAGGCGGGCTCGGCCCAGACGGACGGACGCAGCTTCTACGAAAGCTCCGGCTTCGAAGCTGTTCCCAACTTCGGACCGTACATCGGCCTCAGCGAATCCCACTGCTACTCCAAGGCCCTCGATTCGCACAGCGCCGCGCACACCGCCATGGCCTGAGGACTGCCATGGCCTGAGGACCCGCATGGACCCTAACCTTAGGCCGGGTCCTGCATCCGTTCCGCGGTCATTGCACGCCTCGGCCGTCCTGCCCCAGATGGACCCGGTTCAGGGCCTCGATTTCCTCGTCGCTGAGTTCGTCAAAACTTCTGGCCTCATGCCTGTCGTTGCGGGAGAAGCGGACGAACATCAGGATGATGAGCGGAAGGTCCACTATCTCCGCGAGGAACCACATCAGGTCGCCGGCGAGCTGCTGATCCCGCAGGGGTGACGGGAACCAGCCCGCGTGTCCGCCTGAAACCGCGGCGGCGCCGTCGAGGATTCCCGGGCTGAGCCGCATCAAGACTCCGGGCACGGCGTCGGCGAGGAGCTCGATGAAGACGAAAATGAATTCGACCACGATGAGCGATCCGATGCGTCCTGCGCCGTCTTCCATGATGGGAACGGTCATAAGAAGTCCCATGGCGGGCACGAGCAAAGTCAGGATGATGTCGGCGGCGGAGTTGGTTCGGAGCACGTAGAAGAACGGCGTCAGGAACACTGTGAACATCGCAAGGCCCAGGAGGGCCGCCACAACGGTGTTGCTGAGCATGCGGAGCAGACGGTTTCCCAGGAACGCTTCCAACCGCGCCGCCCCGGTAGGTCCGAGGGTTTGCCTCGCGAGGGTCAGCGGCTTACCGAGGCCGAGCAGCAGCGGAACCACAAATAGGTAGGACGTCGCCTTGAGGGCGAAGGCCCACCGCAGATCGTGGCTGTACGCGCCTGGAAACCCGAAACTCAGCGCGGCAAAACTACCCAGGCCGAGGGCAAAGAAAGCAATCGAGTTCCACAAGGGCCAGCGGATCCCCCGGCGCCTTGCGGCCACCAGCCCCTTCGAATAGGAGATTGCGGCGGCAACAAGGATGACCAGCGCAGGCCAGTTCATGGTCCACGTCCCCAGGACAACGCTCAGCGGCGGCAAAGGTCAGCGCTCCGGACCGGACGGGCGGCCGGTCAGCCGGGGGCTGCAGTGGGACTTGTCGATTATCATGGATTCCCATGTTACGGAGTCAACGCAAACCGTGGCATACGGCATACGGCTCGATCGCCGGCTCGGATAATCTCCCCCTATGGAAAAAGCAGACATCACGTTCCGGACCCGCAAATGGGTGCGCCCGGAAGACCTGAACGCCAACGGCACCCTGTTCGGCGGAAGCCTGCTGAAATGGATCGACGAGGAAGCGGCGATCTACGCGATCATCCAGCTGGGCAACGGCCGGGCCGTCACCAAGTACATCTCCGAGATCAACTTCGTGAGCTCGGCGGTGCAGGGCGACCTGATCGAGCTGGGCATCACCGCTACCCGCTTCGGCCGGACCTCGCTGACCATGCGGGCCGAGGTGCGGAACATGATCACCCGCCGGAGCATCCTCACCATCGAGGAACTCGTCTTCGTGAACCTCGGCGAGGACGGCAGCCCGCAGCCGCACGGCTACACGGACATCACCTACGACCGTGACCGCATCCCCGCCCACCACCTGACCCAGACACTCCAGCAGGACTGACCCCGCCGGCGTCGTTCCCGCTGTCAGTCCGTCCCGCTAAGATGCTCGGCATGGAGCTGAGTACGGTGGCCGCGGAACTGTACGCGCTGCTGCCTGCCGACTTCGTCGCCGCGCGCGGCGCGCGTGCCAAGGAGGCGAAGGCTTCCGGCGACGCCGGTCTGGCTACGCTGATCAGCCGCCTGCCGAAGCCCTCGGCGGCCGCCTGGGCCGTCAACATGCTGGCACGCAGCGGCGCCACCGAGCTGGGGGAACTGCTCGGGCTAGGCACGGCGCTGCGGGCCGCCCAGACGGAACTCGATCCGGCCAGGCTGCGGGAACTCGGACAGCAACGCCCCCACCTGCTGGCCGCCGCCGTCGGGAAGGCCGATGAAATCGCCGCCGGGCTCGGCGTCAGGTTGAGTGACGCCGCCGCGAGCGATGTCACCGGAACGCTGCGGGCAGCCCTCGGCGACACCGGGGCCGCCGCGGCCGTCCGGAGCGGCCTGCTGGTACGGGCCTTGTCGGGCGACGGCGTGGATGCGGTGGACCTGTCCGGCGCGGTCGCGCTTGAGGGCGCCGCAGTTCCTGCCGCCCCAGCCGCCCCGCGCGTGAAGGCCGGCGACGGCGACAAGGAGGCCCGCGAGAGCCTGCGGGCCAAGGCCGAGGACGCCGAGCGCGCGGCCGGGCAGGCGGAAGCGGAGCTCGAGGAAGCGGAACAGACGCTGGGAGAGGCCACGCTCCGGCGTCGGGAACTCCAGGCGGCCCTGAAGGAAACCCGGGAGCGCCTGTCATCCCTGGAAGAGGAGCTGGCGACGGCCGAGCAGGATGCCCGCCGGGCAAGCCGCGCCGCCGAAGCCGCGGACAAACTCGCGGCGCAGAAGCGCCGCATCGCCGGGCAGGCCCGGCGCTGGCTCGAGCGGTACTCAGACGGCTGAACCCTTGATGGCCGGGCGGGCTTGATGGCCGGGCTGGCCGGGCGTAGAACGTAAGCATGAACGACGTCAACGCGTGGATGGACAAATACATCGCCGCCTGGACCTCGAACGACCCGGATGACATCAAAGCCTTGTTCACCGAGGACGCGGTCTACGCCACCCGGCCGGACACCGATTCGCCGTGGCGCGGGCACAACGAAATCGTGGATGGCTGGACCGATGCCGGCGACATGCCGCACGCCTGGGCTTTCGAGTGGACCCTGCTAGGACAGGACGGCAACCTGGCGTTCGTCCAGGGCCTCACCACCTACTTCAACGGCCAGCCCACCTACGACAACCTGTGGGTGATCCGTTTCGCCCCGGATGGCAGGGCCTCGGAATTCACCGAGTGGTACATGGCGCGGAAAGACGCGTAAAGGTTTCGTTAAGACCCCGTTCCGGCCGATCGGGGCGGTGTTAGGCTCCCTGAGCGCCGGGGGCCGGGGATGCGCCTGCGCTTAAGGGTCAACGGAGGGAAGCGCTGATGTCGAGAGCACGGAAGCCGGCGTCCGGACGGCTGCGGGACGAGCCGCCGCGGGAGCAGAACACACCTCACGAGGTTCCCCGGGAGAAGAAGGAAAGCGCCATCGCCAGGGCCCTCCTGCACCCCGGGCGCTCCCTCCCTGTGGCGTTCCTGATGGTGATCGTGATCGGCGCGGTGCTTCTGATGCTTCCGTTCTCGCGGACGGTCCCCAGCGCCGGGCCCGGCCTGGCGCCGCTCTTCACAGCTGTTTCCGCAGTCTGTGTCACCGGCCTGGTCACCGTGGACACCGCCACGTACTGGACCCCGTTCGGGCATGTGGTGATCCTGGGCCTCATCCAGGTGGGTGGCTTCGGGATCATGACGCTGGCGACCCTGCTGGCCCTGGTCGTGCGGAAAAGCCTCGGACTGCGCGGGCAGTTGGTGGCGCAGTCCGAAACCCATACGCTGAACCTCGGCGACGTCCGTTCGGTGCTGTTCCGCGTCGCGCGGATCATGGCCACCCTCGAGGGAGCCACCGCCGCCGTCTTGACCGTCCGCTTCTGGCTCGCCTACGACCAGAACCCCGGCGTCGCCCTCTGGCACGGCGTCTTCCACGCCGTTTCCGCATTCAACAACGCCGGCTTCGCGCTGTACAGCAACAACCTGATGGGTTTCGCGGAAGACCCCTGGATCATCCTCCCCCTCTGCCTGGCCGTGATCGCCGGCGGACTCGGTTTCCCCGTGATCATCCAGCTGTTCAAGGGGATCCGGCTCAAGGACTGGACGGTGCACCTGCGCCTGACGGTCTTCGGCACCCTGCTGCTCCTGGTGCTGGGCTTCGTGGCGTTCGCGGCCTTTGAATGGAACCGGCCGGAAACGCTCGGACCGCTGGACACCGGCGGAAAGGTCCTGGGCGCCTTCGCCGGCAGTGTCTTCCCGCGCACGGCCGGCTTCAACATCATCGACTACGGGGCGGCGTCTCCGGACACGCTCATGGTCACCGACATCCTGATGTTCATCGGCGGTGGAAGCGCCGGAACCGCCGGCGGCATCAAGATCACCACCTTCCTGGTCCTCGGCTTCGCCATCTGGAACGAAATCCGGGGCCGCGAACAGGTGACCATCGCCCACCGTTCCATCAGCCCGACGGTGCAGAGGCAGGCGCTGACTGTCGCCCTGCTCGGCGTCGCAGCAGTAATCATGGGCACCATGCTGCTGCTCATGCTGACGGACTACAGCCTGGAGAAAGTGCTGGTCGAGGCCATTTCGGCCTTCGGCAACGTCGGGGTGAGCACCGGCATCACGTACCACCTGCCGGAAGGCGCGCAATGGGTACTGATGGCCCTCATGTTCGTCGGCCGCATCGGCTCCGTGATGGTGGCCTCGTCCCTGCCGCTGTCCTCCCACCCCCGCTTGTTCAGGCTGCCTGAGGAACGGCCGATCATCGGGTAGCGGCCCCCTAGTAGCTGTCGCGTTCCCCCTCCGACGGCGCCGGGACGAACTTCGCCGCGAGCGCCTCTGATCCGCGGGCGAGCATCGCGACGTCAGCGCCCACCAGCACGAACGACGCTCCGGCGTCGAGGTAGCCCCGCGCCGTGGCCTCGTTGAAGGCGTTGACGCCGGCGGGTTTGCCGGCGGCTTGTGCTGCGGCGAGGCAGTGTTCGACGGCGGCCCGCACCGTCGGGTGCTCCTGTTCCCCGAGCAGCCCCATGGAGGCAGCCAGGTCGGAGGGTCCGACGAAAACCGCATTGACGCCGTCGACCGCCAGGATCTCCTCCACCGCGGCGACGGCCGCCTCGGACTCGATCTGGACCGTCACGCTGATGGTGCCGGAAGCCCGGGCGAGATAGTCCGGGATCCTGTTCCAGCGCGAGGCCCGGGCCAGGGCCGAACCCACTCCGCGCACCCCGTGCGGCGGGTAGCGGACGGCGGCGACGGCGGCACGGGCCTCGGCGGCCGAGTTGACCATGGGGATGAGCAGGTTCTGCACGCCCAGGTCCAGGTACTGCTTGAGCAGGACGGTGTCGTTGACGGGCGGGCGGACCACGGCCTCGACGGAGTAGCCGTGGACCGCCTGCAGTTGCGCGAGGATCGATTCGAGCCCGTTGGGGCTGTGTTCGGCGTCGATCAGCACCCAGTCCAGGCCCGAACCGGCGCAGATCTCGGCGATCAGCGGGCTGCCGGAGCAGATCCACATCCCGGCAAGCGGGCGGCCCGCCTCAGCGAGGGCATCAGTGAAGGTGCGTTCCGGTTCTACTCGAATCGGCATGTGATGGCTCCCAGCGGTCCGTAGTCGGCGTGGACGGTATCCCCTTTGTACACCCAGAGCGGGCGGGTGAAGGAGCCGGCCAGGATGATGTCCCCGGCTTTCATGCCGTCCCCGTGCGCGGCGATCTTGTTGGCCAGCCAGTGCACCCCGTTTGCCGGGTGGTCCAGCACGCCGGCCGCGACGCCGGTCTCCTCCACGGTCTGGTTCTTGTACAGGATCGCCGAAACCCAGCGGAGGTCGACGGCGTCGGGCCGCACCGGGCGCCCGCCCACCACCATGGCACCCATCGCGGCGTTGTCCGCGATGGTGTCCACGATGGTCCGGCCCTCCATTTCGATCCTCGAATCCAGGATCTCGAGGGCCGGGACCACGTAGTCGGTGGCTTCCAGGACGTCGAAGATGGTGCAGCCGGGGCCGGCGAGGTCCTTCCTCAGCACGAACGCCAGCTCCACCTCCACCCGCGGGTGCGTGTACCTGTCCCATTCGACGGAGCAGCCGGTTTCGAGGACCATGTCATCGAAGATGGCGCCGTAGTCCGGTTCGGTGATGCCCGTGGCGGCCTGCATGGCCTTGGACGTGAGCCCGATCTTGCGGCCCACCAGCGTCCGGCCGGCCTCCTCGTTGCGGCGCCGCCAGAGCTGCTGGACGGCGTAGGAATCCTCCACCGTCATCTCCGGGTAGCGGGCCGTCAGCCGCGGAACCGGGGTCCGGCTGCGGCCGGCCTCCACCAGTTCGTCCGCTATGGCCTCGATCGTTTTCGCGTCCAGCATGCCGTTCCCTTCGTGCCCGTGCCGCGCTGCCCTTTCCAAGGCAGCCCCTCTTTCAAGCAATCTAGACCTGTGCGCCCAGCTTGAAGCCTTCGACGTCGGTACCGGCCCCGCCGGTGTTGTCCTTGCGGGTGTAGGAGAAGCCGTCGGCACCCACGGTGACCGCCATTTCCGATTTGTCCTCCCGCTCGATGACCGGCTGCGGGTTGCCGTCGAGGTCCAGGACCAGGGAGGCCTCGGTGTACCAGGACGGGACCACGGGGTTGCCCCACCAGTCGCGGCGCTGGTTGTCGTGCACATCCCAGGTGACTGTGGGGTTGTCCGGGTCGCCGGTGTAGTAATCCTGGGTGTAGATCTCCACGCGGTGTCCGTCCGGGTCCAGGATGTACAGGTAGAACGCGTTGGACACGCCGTGCCGGCCGGGGCCGCGCTCAATCCGGTCACTGATGCGCAGGGCGCCCATCTTGTCGCAGATCTGGATGATGTTGTGCTTCTCATGCGTGGAGAAGGCGATGTGATGCAGGCGCGGGCCGTTGCCGCCGGTCAGGGCCGTGTCGTGGACCGTCTGCTTGCGGTGCATCCACGCGGCGTACGTGACGCCGTCGGAATCCTTGATGTCCTCAGAGACGCGGAAGCCGAGGTCCTCCAGGTACTTACGGCCGCGCGGCACGTCCGGGGTGACCTGGTTGAAGTGGTCCAGGCGGACCAGCTCGCCGGCGGAGTAGAGGTCGTAGCGCTGGGTGAGGCGCTCGACGTGTTCCACCTCGTAGAAGAACTCGTACGGGAAGCCCAGCGGGTCCTCGACGCGTACGGAGTCGCCGACGCCCTTGGTGAAGCCTTCCTTGCGGCGCTCCACCCGGCAGCCCAGTTCACGGTAGTAGGCCTCGGCTGCGTCCACCTCGGCCGGGGACTTCACCCGGTACGCGAAGGCGGCGGCAGCGGCGACCGGGCCCTTGCGGAGCACCAGGTTGTGGTGGATGAACTCCTCGAAGGAGCGCAGGTAGATGGTGTTCTCGTCCTCTTCGGTGACGTGCAGGCCCAGCAGGTCCACGTAAAACGCGCGGGACTTGGCCAGGTCAGTGACCACGAGTTCCAGGTACGCGCAACGGACGATGTCCGGGGCCGGGACTGTGGGGGTGGGTACAAAGTTGGTCATGGTTGTCTCTCTTCTTTGAGGAGGGTGAAAAGGGCGCTTAGGCGCCGAACTTCGGGGTGTGGACGGAGCCAAGCGTGATGTGCACGGCCTGCTGGTCGGTGTAGAAGTCGATGGAGCGGTAGCCGCCTTCGTGGCCGAGGCCCGAGGCCTTGACGCCGCCGAACGGGGTGCGCAGGTCGCGGACGTTGTGGCTGTTGAGCCACACCATGCCGGCCTCGACGTTCTGGGAGAAGTTGTGCGCCCGCGTCAGGTTCTGGGTCCAGATGTAGGCCGCCAGGCCGTACTTGGTGTTGTTCGCCAAGGCGAGGGCCTCGTCGTCGTTCTCGAACGGGGTGATGGCCACGACGGGACCGAAGATTTCCTCCTGGAAGATCCGCGCGTCAGGCGCGACGTCGGCAAACACCGTGGGTGCGATGTAGTTGCCTTCGGGGAGGTGCTCGGGGCGGCCGCCGCCGGCAAGGAGCCGGCCTTCGGACTTGCCGATCTCCACGTAGGAGGCCACCTTCTCGTAGTGCTCCGGGTGGACCAAGGCACCCACCTGGGTCTTGGGGTCGTGCGGGTCGCCCACCACGATGTTCTTGGCCCGGGCGGCGTACTTTTCGCAGAACTCGTCGTAGATGGCGCGCTCCACCAGGATGCGGGAGCCGGCGGTGCAGCGTTCGCCGTTGAGCGAGAAGACGCCGAACAGGGCGGAGTCGATCGCGGCGTCGAGGTCGGCGTCGGCGAACACCACGCACGGGGACTTCCCGCCGAGCTCCATGGACAGGCCCTTGAGGTTCGCCGCGGCGTTGCGGAAGATCGTCTGGCCAGTGGTGGTCTCGCCGGTGAAGGAGATCAGGGGCACGTCCGGGTGCTTCACCAGGGCGTCGCCGGCTTCTTCGCCGAGGCCGTTGACCAGGTTGAACACGCCATCCGGAAGGCCGGCGTCCTTGAAGATCCGGGCCCACAGCGACGCGGAAAGCGGCGTGAACTCGGCCGGCTTCAGGACCACGGTGTTGCCGGTGGCCAGGGCCGGGGCGAGCTTCCACGATTCGAGCATGAACGGGGTGTTCCACGGGGTAATCAACCCCGCGACGCCGATCGGCTTGCGGTTCACGTAGTTGATCTGGGAGCCCGGGACTTTCATGGCGTCGTCGAACTGGGCCACGATCAGGTCCGCGAAGAAGCGGAAGTTCTCCGCCGCGCGCAGTGCCTGGCCTTTGGCTTGGGTGATGGGCAGGCCGGTGTCGAAGGTCTCGAGTTCGGCGAGCCGGGCTTCCTGTGCCTCGACGGCGTCGGCGATTTTGTTCAGCACGCGGGCACGTTCGCGCGGCTTCATCTTCGGCCACGGGCCGTTGACGAAGGCCTCGCGGGCGGCGGCGACGGCGAGGTCGATGTCTTCCTTCTGGCCCGCCGCGGCGGTGGCGTAGTTCTTGTTGGAGACCGGGTCCAGGACGTCGAAGGTCTTGCCGCCGACGGAGTCAACGAACTTGCCGTTGATGAAGTGCTGGATGTGGGTGGGCAGGTCTTCGGGAACGTAGTGGGTACTGCTGGTTTCTACGGAGGTCGTCATCGTTGAAGTCCTAACTAGTGGTTGCTCTGTTGGAGGTACGCGTCCAGGGTGGCGGCGCGGTGCTGGCGGGCGGCTTTCTCGATCGTCTCGGCGTCGGCCTTGTTTTCGATCAGCTGCAGCAGGGCCTCGTGTTCGTCCACCGAATCGCGGGCGCGGCCGGGGACGAAGCGGAAGGTGGAGGACCGCAGGGACGCGAGGCGGTTCCAGCCTCGGTGGACGAGGTCCAGGATGTGCGGATTGGGGCAGCGTTCGAACAGGACACTGTGGAAGTCCTGGTTGAGCCGGGTGAAGCGGACGGGGTCGAAGTGCTCCAGGCAGTCGCGCATCTCGGCGTTCACGGCCCGCGCCCGGGCAATCGCAGAAGCGTCGATCAGCGGCGCGGACAACGCCGTCGCCGCCCCTTCGATGATGCTCAGGGTCTGCATCGTGTACAGGTACTCGGTGGGGTCGATCCCGGATACCGTGGCGCCGACGTTGCGTTCGAAGGTCACCAGGCCCTCGGCTTCGAGCCGGCGGATGGCTTCGCGGACGGGGACCACGCTGAAGCCCAGGTCCTCGGCGATCTTGGCCAGCACCAGGCGGTAGCCCGGCGAGTAGGCGCCGTCCACGATCCGGGCCTTGACCGCGGCGTAGGCCTGCTCGGACTTGCTGCCCGTGACGGTTTCAGTCATTGTCCTTCACCCATTCCTCATACTTGGCGCGCCATTGGGCGTTCATCGGGAAGAGCCCGTCCACGCTGTGGCCTTGCTCCACCATCTGGAAGATGAATGCTTCCTCGCGTTCCTGGGCGATGCATTCGTCCACCAGTTCCGCGGCGATCGCCGGCGGGATCACGAGAATCCCGTCCGGGTCCGCCACGATGATGTCGCCCGGCTGCACGGTGGTGCCGCCGCAGGCGATGGTGATGTCCGTGTCCCAGGGGACGTGGCGGCGGCCGAGCACGGCCGGGTGGCGGCTGGCGAAGTAGGTGGGGATCTCCAGCTCCGCGACGGCCGAGTAGTCCCGCACGCCGCCGTCAGTGATGATCGCCGCGGCGCCGCGGACCTGGGCGCGCAGGGCCAGGATGTCGCCCACCGTGCCGGTGCCCTTTTCGCCCCGGGCCTCCATGACCAGGATTTCGCCTTCGTTGACGGATTCGACCGCACGCTTCTGGGCGTTGAAGCCGCCGCCGTGGGTCTTGAAGAGGTCCTCCCGATTGGGCACGTAGCGCAGAGTGCGGGCGAGGCCGACGACGCGGCGGTCCGGGCGGGTGGCCTGCAGCCCGTCGATGCTGACGTTGTTCAGCCCGCGCTTGCGCATCTGGCTGGACAGGGTGGCCGTGGCGACCGACTCGAGCTTCTTCTTCAGCTCCGGATCCAGCCCGGGTTTGGCAACCGGCGCGAGTCCGGCGGCTTCGCGCGAACCATACGCCTCCTCCCGCTGCGTGTCATCTGACTTGGGCTGCGCGCCGAAGGCGGCGAACGGCGTCGTGCCTTCCACGACGGCGGTGGCCAGGCGGCCGCTGCTCAGCCCACCGCCGCTGACCTCGACCTCGACGACGTCGCCCGGCACCGCGACCGACGCGCCGGCCGGGGTACCGGTGAGGATGATGTCGCCCGGTTCGAGGGTGAGCAGCTGCGAAAGGTCCGCGACGAGGCGGGCGAAGGGGAAGAGGAGGTCCTCGGTGGTGTCATCCTGCACGGGTTCGCCGTTGTGCCAGGTGCGGATGCGCAGCTTTGCGGGGTCGACGGCGGCGGCCGGGATGAGTGCCGGGCCGACGGGGGTGAAGCCGTCCCCGCCCTTCGAGCGGAGGTTGGAGCCCTTGTCCGCGTAGCGGAGGTCGTAGACGCCGAGGTCGTTGCTGGCGGTGACCCATTCGACGTGGCCCCAGGCCTCCTCCGGGCTGACGCGGCGGGCGTTCTTGCCGATGATAAGCGCGATCTCGCCCTCATAGCCGAGGAGTTCGCAGCCGGCCGGGCGCTCCACGGTGCTGGGCATTTCCGTGGATCCGAGGGCGAGCGAGGACGACGGCTTGAGGAAGTACGAAGGCTGCTCCGGGGTGCGGCCACGCTGCGCTGCGCGGCTGGGGTAGTTAATGTGGACGGCGATCACCTTGCGCGTCCGGGCCAACAGCTCCGGGCTGAGTTCTTCGATCGGCAGGTTCTCCATTGACGCAGGTCTCCTCGTCATCTGATGTCCATCAAGTACGAAATCGTATACGAAAACTATGCCGCGGGATGTGAGCTGCGTCAACCCCTCCCTCGGATTCCCCAGAGCGCCGGACGCCGGTCCGTCCGCTAAACAAGCGCTACAACAGCACCTTGGCGATCGCGTCCCCGGCACGGTTCAACTTCTCCACCGTGTCCTGAAGGTCGAACTGCTTGAGCCGCTCCGTGGGGCCGTCGATGGTCACCACACCCAAGAGGCTTCCGGCGCTGTCCCGGACAGGGCACGCAACCACGAAGAGACCCACTTCGAGCTCGTTGTCGAGGGTCGCGAAACCCTGCTCGCGGATCTTCTGCAGTTCCTTGAAGAAGGCGTCCCGGCGCGTGATGGTGCTCGGTGTGAACGATTCCAGCCGCGGCGGAAGCGCTGCGCCCGCCTCCTCATCGCTGAGTTCGGCAAGGAGGAGCTTTCCGGTGGCGCTGGCGTGCAAGGGGTAACTCTTGCCCACGTACAGGTGGCTGGCGTTGAGGAAACGCGACGACGACGCTTCGGCGATGACGTCATAGGACGCCGCACCGGTGACCATCGCAAACGCGGTGGTCTCGTTGAATTTCGCGGCGTACTCGTTCAGGATCGGCTGGATCCTGGCGACGACTCCCGTGTAGGGGTCGGCGAGGCGGCCGAGGCGGGCCATCTGCCAGCCAAGCATGTAACGGTTGTCCACACGCGCTACGAAGCCGTTCTGCTCAAGGCTGAGCAACAGCCGGAAGGCCGTGGGGCGCGTCATGCCTACCGCGTGGGCAATTTCCGTGGCAGTGATTCCCTGGCGGTGCCGGCCAAGTTCGCTGAGCAGCACCGTAGCCTTGACCACCGACTTATTGGTCAGGTCAAAAGGCTCCCCGGAAGCCTGCTCCTCATCGCCGACGCCTTCTTCCGGCGCGGTCCCTTGTTGCGCAGTGCTTGGCCCCGCAGTGCTTGGCCCCGCAGTACTTGGCCCCGCTGTGCTTGGTCCCGCTGCCATCCATGCTCCCGCTTCGCGCCGGTCCGGTACCGGCTGCTCCGGCTCCTGCTTGCCACACCATCCTAGGCGCCGCGGTGGCTGGGTGGCCCCAGGAGCTGAACGCTCCCAGCGTGACATTCTGCTGGATCACCTCCGCTGCGCCGGACCCGGAACCCCGCCAATCCGCGGGGGCAGGCACGGGGATGGTCCGCGGTGATCCAGCAGAATGTCCGCGAACTCCGGCCCCGGATACGGCGCGACCTCGCTCGCCCGGGGCTAGGCTGTGGCCCATGGGGGAACGGCATTGGGAATTCGTCCGGCCACCGCTGCCGGCCGCGGTCTTCCTTGACGACGACGGCGCGCCCATCCCTTACGGCGAGCGCTGGGAGGGTGACGGACCACCGCAGGACGCTTACAGCAGGGTCAGCCACCCGGAAAGGTTCGCTGCCCTGCATATGGTGGCCGATGCCCTGATCGATTACCTCGCCCGGACGTTCGACGCCGACGTCGATTCCGCCCTGGAACACGCCGGGGACCTCGTGCGGCAGGGCATCTCAACCGTGCGCGCCATCCGCGTCATTCCCCGCGCTCCCGATGCTGCACCGCTGACCTTTGTCTTCACGGACTTCCCAGGACTCGCCGTCCACGCGGGAGCACTGCATGACTTCATCTTCCCTGCGTGCGGCTGCGACGCCTGCGACGAAACCGCGGAGCGCTGCGCCGATGAGCTGGAGCGCATCATCCACGGCGTCACCTCCGGCGGTTACAGCGAATGGCTGGGGCACAACGGCAATGCCGGCATGCGACTGGAGTTCGGGGGCGGCTCCATGGGAGGTAGCGGCGCCGTTGGGGCAATACCGAAGGACCGCCTCGAAAACGCCCGGGCGCGGCTTGCCCGCCTCCCCGACGGCTGGGCACCCTGGCCGTTGCGTACCCGCTAGGGCCGCGGACGGAAACCACGGAGCGGCCGGAAGGCTCGCACGACATTCTGCTGGATCACCTCCGGCGGCAAAGGTGCCAAGCCCTGAAAATCCGCACGGACCCGGCGCATCCCCGGGCATGCTCCCGGGTGATCCAGCAGAATGTCCGCGCGCCGGCGAAACGCACCGGCAGCACCACCAAAATCCCCGCATCTTGTCAGCCAAGTCACACCGCGGTACAGTCTTCAGCAAGATTCGAGTTCAAATAAAGAACTACGTGTTCTATATTAGAACAATCCACAAAGAAGTGAGGACCTCCCGTGCAGTTCCACCACCACGGATACGTATCAGGCGACCCGCGGGTCCAGCCGGCCGCCGGCGTCGGACTGAACCGCCCCGAAGAACTCCCCGACGAGGTTGACGTGCTGATCGTGGGCACCGGCCCGGCCGGCATGCTCACCGCGGCCCAACTCTCCCAGTTCCCCGATGTCACCACCCGGGTCATCGAACGCCGCCCCGGTCGCCTGGCAATCGGCCAGGCCGACGGCATCCAGGCCCGCAGCGTCGAAACCTTCCAGGCCTTCGGCTTCGCCGAGCGGATCACCGCCGAGGCGTACCACATCACCGAGATGGCCTTCTGGAAGCCGGACCCCGCGGACCCGTCGCGCATCCACCGGGCCGCCCGCGCCGTCGACGATCCCACGGGCATCAGCGAGTTCCCCCACCTGATCGTGAACCAAGCCCGCGTGCTGGACTACTTCGCCGAGTTCATGGCGAACTCGCCCAGCCGGATGAAGCCCGACTACGGTTACGAGTTCCGCGGCCTTGAGGTCGACGGCGACGGCGAGTACCCCGTTTCCGTGACCCTCCTCCACACGGCGGGCCCCCTCGAGGGCCAGGAGCGCACCGTCCGCGCCAAGTACGTGGTGGGTGCCGACGGCGCACGCAGCAAGGTCCGCGAATCGATCGGCTGCACCATGGCCGGCGACAAGGCCAACCACGCCTGGGGCGTCATGGACACCCTGGCCGTCACCGATTTCCCGGACATCCGCACCAAGTGCGCCATTCAGGCGGAAAGCGGCAGCATCCTCCTGATCCCGCGCGAAGGCGGCCACCTGTTCCGCATGTACGTGGACCTGGGCGAGGCCGGCGAGGACCACGCCGTCCGCCAGACCACGATCGAGCAGATCATCGCCAAGGCCAACGAGATCCTGCACCCGTACACCCTGGACGTGCGCAACGTTGCCTGGCACAGCGTCTACGAGGTGGGCCACCGCCTGACGGATAGGTTCGACGACGTCCTGCCCGAGGAGCTCGGCAACCGCACTCCGCGCGTCTTCATCACCGGCGACGCCTGCCACACCCACAGTGCCAAGGCCGGCCAGGGCATGAACGTCTCCATGCAGGACGGCTTCAACATCGGCTGGAAGCTGGGCCACGTGCTTGAAGGCCGCAGCCCGGAAAGCCTGCTGTCCACCTATTCGGCCGAGCGCCAGGTGGTGGCGAAGAACCTCATCGACTTCGACAAAGAGTGGTCCTCGATGATGGCCAAGAAGCCCGAGGAGTTCGACGACCCCTCGGAGCTGGAGGACTTCTACGTCCGCACGGCCGAGTTCCCTGCCGGCTTCATGACCCAGTACACGCCGTCCCTGATCATCGGCGAAGCCACCCACCAGGACCTCGCCACGGGCTTCACCATCGGCAAGCGCTTCAAGTCGGCGTTGGTGCACCGGGTCTGCGACACCAACCCCATGCACCTCGGCCACCACGCCAGGGCAGACGGACGCTGGCGGATCTACGTCTTCGCAGACGCCGCCGAGGCCGGAGCCGCGGGTCCGGTCGCGGACTTCGCCGAGTGGATCGCGACGGCGCCTGACTCGCCGCTGGCGGCAACGCCGTCGGACGCTGATCCGGACGCATGGTTCGACCTCAAGGTGATCTACCAGCAGCCGCACACCGGCGTGGACATCGGCGCGGTGCCGGCCGTGTTCAAGCCGAGCGTCGGGCCCTTCCGTCTCACCGACTACGAGAAGGTCTACGCCACCGCCCCGGAGGCCGACATCTTCGAACAGCGTGGCCTGGACCGCGGGGGCGTCGTGGTGGTGGTCCGCCCGGACCAGTACGTGGCGAACGTCCTGCCCTTGAGCGCGACGGCGGAACTCGCCGCGTTCTTCGCGCCGCTCCTGTCTGCCAAGCGGCTCCCGGCGTAGGGGTTCCGCTTTAGGCATCTGCGTTAGGCGACGTTCCTTCCCGCTTGCTCTTGCAGGCACCGGCAGCAAAGCCCGGAATTGCCCGGCACACGGCCCTCGTGTGCCGGGCAATTCGCGTGCAAGCGGGCCGGAGCGTCGTCGTCCTTACTTCCGCACGGGCCGGAATACAAGGTAGAGCAGGCGGATCGTGGTTCCCAAGGCGACGGCGGCCAGCACCGAGTGGAAGACCACCGAGAAAACCGCGTCACCGCGCGAGTACGGATCCTCGCTGAAAACCAAGCGCACCGTTGCGGGAGACTCCGCGTGGCCGCTCATCCAAAGCACAGCTTCGAGGAGGGTCCATCCGGCGAAAGCAGAGAAGATCAGGCTCCCACCTAGCATCGCAACCGCAGGAACCACATCCAGAAGCTTGCGGGTGCCCACGTGCTTCGGTGGCGCTGCACGTTCGCGTGGCCTGCGGTAGCTCGGCGGGTCAAAGCTTCGGTTATCCACGGAGGGCACACACTCGCTGACGAAATCACCGAGGATCTCGCCCCTGAGAACCGCCAGCATGCGCTCGTTGCGGTCCACGACCCAGCTGCCAAGTCCACCCCGCACGCCGAAGAAGGCCAAAATTGGCGTCCCCCGGATCCGCCCTTCCGCATCGCACCACACAAGCAGGGAATCCAGGCTGACGTCTTGGACAGCCGATCGCGGCACGGTCCGATCCCGGAAGAACCCGAGAAAGTGACGTCGGTGGGGGTCACCCGCACACCCAGATGCCAGTTCCTCCAGCTGATCCAGAGAAATGTTCCGATAATCGCGGCGAGCACGACGACGTCAATCACCTCCGGCCCCTCTGCAAGGAGCGAAGGGCCGAACTGGAACCCGAGAGACCCCTGGGCGAAAAGAACGAACGCGAACATCGCGATGCGGGTGATGAACAAAGGCCGGAGCGTCGCCGTCGTCACCGCCGCACCCGCCTCCATACCGCCGGGGCCACCACCACCGCGACACCGACGGCGGCACCGATCACCGTTTCCACGATGCGATCCCGCAGCAGGAGGCCGGGATCCACCCGGGCGGCCAGAAGCGTTGAAATCAAGGCGAGCGGCGTCACGAAGACCTGGGCAACAAGGTATTGCCGGGCGATGAACATCTCGGCGCCGAACTGGCACAGGGCGATCACCAGGACCATGGCCCACGGCGCGGGGTTCAGCCACAGAATGCCTGCCATCAGGACGAGCCCGATCACCGTTCCGGCGATTCTCTGGATGCCGCGGCGGATCCGGTGGCGCGTTGAATGGCCCACCAACGGCACGACGGCAGCCACCATGGCCCAGTAGCTGTGCCCGAAGCCGAGCCGCTCGCCCACCACTGTTGCGAGGACCCCGGCGAGACCGGCTGCCACCAGGTAACCGCCGCCTTCCTGCCACGCAGCGCGGCGCTCGGGCCCGGTGTGCCGGATGGGCGGGGGACGTTTCCAGGCGGTCCGGTGGCTCCTGACCACCCGGGACGACATTCCGATCAGCAGGCACAGCACGGTGGTCAGCACGGCGGCCAGCATCGCCTCCCCGAGCGGCGGCTGCACGGGAATCGATGCGATGGCGGCGAAGCCGAAGATGTGGAACAGGGAGCCCGCGGGCCGGAGCCGCCAGTAGGCGATGGCCACCGAACAGGCTCCGGCAACCAAGGTGGTGGCGGCGATCAGGAGCCAGGAATATCCCGCCGGTCCGAGCCCCCACTGGGGTGCCAGCCGCGCGGTCAGGGTGGCCGACAGGATCACCAGCAGCATGAGCCCGCCGGCACGCAACTGGCTGCGGAAACGCAGGTTGTGGGGCTCGTTCCTGCCGTAGATCCCCGTGAACGCACCGAAGGAAGCGAAGGCGGCCAGGTCCAGGCGCCCGATCAGCGTCAGCGTGATGAGCGGGACGAAGATGCCTATGGCGCAGCGGAGTGCGGGGTGGTGGTCCTTGTTTCCAGGGGCCATAGTGAACATTTCCGCAACGGCCTTCACGCGGGCGTTCCGCCTTTCTTCGCAGGGTCAACATTACGACGGCGGCGCTGGCGTCCGTTTCGAATCTTACGTCCGGGAAAACCACCTCAGGCAGAATGGAAGGCATGACCCTTACGACGTTTGCCCTCGTCCGCCACGGCCAGACCGACTGGAACGCCGAACGCCGGCTTCAGGGATCCACCGACATTCCGCTGAACGACGTCGGCCGCGGCCAGGCGCGTGACGCCGTCGCCGTCCTGTCGGGTTACGAATGGGACGCCGTGGTGTCCTCGCCGCTGAGCCGGGCCGCGGAGACGGCCGACCTCATCGCGGCGGGACTCGGCCTGAACGTGTCACGCCGCCTGCCCGGCTTGATCGAGCGGGGCTACGGAAAAGCCGAAGGCCTGCAGGCCGGTCCGGAACTGGACGCCCTGCGCGTCCCGGGCGGCTTCGAAGGCGCCGAAAGCGAAGAGGCCACAGCCGCCCGCGGGCTGGCCACCCTGGTAGACCTGGCCGAGGAATACCGCGGCCGCCGCGTGCTGGTGGTGTCGCACGGCACGCTGATCCGGCTGACCCTGGACCGGGCCACCGGCCGGTCCCTGCCCAGCGTCGAGAACGCCGCCCTCAACCTTGCCCACCACCACCCGGTGGACGGCTGGGAGCTGGAGTTCTTCAACGGCGAGCGGCTGCTGGCCGGCGTCGAGGCCTAATACCTGCTGGCTTTGATACCCGCTAGTGCCCCAACTTGGCGGCCAGGCGCGCGACGGCGTCTTCCGGCGTCGTCGGGGGTCCGAACAGCTCGGCCTGGCGGGTGGTGTCGGCGACGTACCTGCCGGTGTCGAACCAGGCCGCCATGGCTGCCATGTCGGCCATCATCGGGGCGAATTTGGCCGTGACCTTTCCGGCGACACGCAGTACCCCGGTGGGCACGGCCATGACCTTGACGTCCTTGTCGCTGTGCGCCGAGACCAGCTTGGCGGCCTCAAGCATGCTGATCGGGCGGCTCCAGCCGATGTCCACCCGCTCACCGACGGCAACGTCCGCTTCGACGGCGTCGGCCAGATATCCGGCGAGGTCGCTGGTCAGGACGAAGCTCAGCGGCGTGCCCTTGTCGCCGAACCACATGATGCGGCCCTTCTCGAAGGGATTCCCCATCTGCGTGACCATGTCGAAGAAGGCGCCCGGCCGCAGCGCCACGAAGGGGACGCCGAGTTCCTCGAACTTGTCCTCGGCGAGCTTCTTGTGCCAGAAGTGCGGAACCTGCGGCGTCTGGTCGCTGGTGAGGATGCTGATCAGGACAAAGCGCGGAACCCCGGCCAGGTTTGCGGCGGTGGCGAGGTTGGCGTAGCCGAAAGTGTCGATCGCTTCGGCGTTCTTGTCGTGCCGGGTGTAGCCGGCCGCCGTCGAGATGACGGCCGCGACGCCGGTCATCGCCTTGAGGAGGGATCCGACGTCGAGCATGTCCCCGCGGGCGATCTCCACGCCTTTCGTTTCAAGCTTGCCGGCGTCCGACGCCGGACGGACCAGCGCGCGGACGCGCTTGCCGCGGCTGAGGAGTTGGTCCACCACCTGGCCGCCGAGGTATCCAGTTGCTCCAACGACGAGGACGGGCTGTTCTTCGCTCATGGCATCTCCCGGGGGTTGTTCCTCATTCCAGTCGTAGCACGGACCGCGCCGCGCTGATAGACCCTGCGCCGATAGGGGCTTACCGCAGCACCGAACTGAGGAGCAGGCTCGTTTCGCTGTTCACCACGCCGTCGATCGAGCGGATGCGGCCCAGGACGGCGTCGAAGGCTGCCAGGTCCTCGGTGCGCAGTTCGGCCACGAGGTCCCAGCCGCCGTTGGTGGTGTGCAGGGCGCTGATCTCGGGGAAACCGCGGAGCTGGCGGATGACCCTGTCGGTGGAGCGCCCCTCCACGGCGATGAGGGACACGGCGCGGATGGTCAGCGGGTCCAACTCGTCGCGGACCCGGACCGAGAAGCCCACCACCGCGCCGGAGGACACGAGCCGTTCAAGCCGGCTGTTCACCGTGGCCCGTGCCACCCCGAGCTTCCTGGCCAACGCGGCCACCGGTGCGCGGCCATCCTCGCGGAGGGCCGAAATGAGCCGCCGGTCCAGGTCATCAAGTTCAGCCATGCACACAATGTATTACCGGGGTCAGCATTTTGCATGGTCTTCATCCGAAAAGTCGGCATTTTCGCCCTTGAGCATGCAAACCGCCCCTCCGTACTGTGGCTGACAACAAACTGCTGCTTACAGAAAAGAGGACGCCATGGCGCGTTTTGTCGACGTTCAGAACATGGTCCGCTGGGTGGCCGAACAGGGCCCCGCGGAGGTCATAGCCGGGATGATCGAATACATCGAGGCGGACTTCCGCCGCTGGGAGCAGTTCGACAAATGCCCTCGCGTGGCCAGCCACACCCAGTTTGGCGTCATCGAGTTGATGCCCACGTCCGACCACGAAAGCTATGGCTTCAAGTACGTCAACGGGCACCCCTCGAACCCTTCGCGCGGCTTCCAGACCGTCACGGCCTTCGGGGTGCTGGCCGACGTCCACAACGGCTACCCCACGTTCCTGGCCGAGATGACGGTCCTCACCGCCCTTCGCACGGCAGCGACCTCGGCCATGGTGGCCCGCCGCCTGGCACGCCCCGATTCCCGCGTGATGGCCATGATCGGGACCGGCAGCCAGTCGGAATTCCAGGCCCTGGCGTTCCGGGACGCTCTGGGAATCCGCGAGCTGCGGGTCTGGGACACCGATCCCGCAGCCGTCGCGAAGTTCCTCCGGAATGTCGAGCCGCTGGGCTTCGAGGTCACCGTTGCCGCTTCGGCCGCGGACGCCGTGGCAGGGGCCGACATCATCACCACCTGCACGGCGGACAAGGCCCAGGCCACCATCCTCACTGCCGGGCTGATCGGCGAAGGAGTGCACCTGAACGCGATCGGCGGCGACTGCCCCGGCAAGACCGAACTGGACCCGGCCATCCTGCGTGCCGGCGAAGTGTTCGTCGAGTTCACTCCGCAGACCCGGATCGAAGGCGAAATCCAGCAACTGCCGGCCGACTTCCCCGTGACCGAGTTCCATGAGGTCCTGGCGGGCACCAAGTCGGGCCGGACCTCGCCGGAGCAGATCACGGTGTTCGACTCGGTCGGCTTCGCCATCGAGGACTTCTCCGCGCTGCGCTACGTCCGGGACTCCGTTGCCGGCACGGCGTTCTTCGAGGAGATCGACCTCGTGGCGAACCCCGACGAACCCAAGGACCTGTTCGGCCTGGTCTCGGCACTGGCGCCGGTGGGGTGACGGGTCCGGGCGGCCTCAACAAGCCGCCCGACGGCGGGTGGTCACCTTGGGCGACCACCCGCCGTCGGGCGTTAGCCGTCGGGCGTTGCGGCACGTTGTTCTCGTGTCTTAGAAGCAACCGAGGTCCCATCTGCCCAGGACACCGGACCGACCACCAATCATTGGAGCCAGTCATCCATTTCGCGGAGGGATGGCCCAAGCATGTCCCGCATCCCGGAGCCGGGATCACCTGGGTTAGGGATCATCTCGACTGCGCTGACCCCAATGAGATCTTTGACATCCTCGGACCCTTCGTCGAATGCCCGTTCTAACCAGGCCCAAGCGGATTCACAAATGGCCGGATCCAAGCTGTACTGATCCACCAGCCACCTGACGAAATCCGACATCGCGAGATGGGGGAGCATCTCATCGGAGTTATCCTCAAGATGCTCGGCCAGGACCGGACCAAATCCGGGGTACACCCCCACAAGCTGCCACATCAGGTCCTCGCTTGCATCACTCATCCAGCACCCCCAAGAACGGCGGACAGCTCGTCGGAGCAGGAGAGTGTCATGCTATCGCCGGCGACGTTTCGGGGGAAGGCTCGCCCCTGCGCCGTGAGGCGAGCAACCCTTACCGCCCCGGCCACCCCGTGTACGCCTCGGCGAGGTACGCCTGACCGTGCCGGGAGGACACCACGGAGCGAAGTTCGCCCAGCTGCCGGGCGCGGCTGAAATCGTCGGCACCGGGGACGGTGTGCAGCATGGAGGTCATCCAGTAGGAGAAATGCTGGGCCTTCCAGACCCGCTCCAAGGCACGGTCGCTGTAGGAATCGAGCAGCACCGTGGAACCGGAACCGTAGAACGAATCGAAAGCCTGGGACAGCATCTTCACGTCGTTGATGGCCAGGTTCAGGCCCTTGGCACCGGTGGGCGGGACGGTGTGGGCAGCGTCGCCGGCCAGGAAGAGGTTCCCGTGGCGCATCGGTGCGTGCACGAAGCTGCGGAACGGCAGCACCACCTTCTCCAGCACCGGCCCTTCCCTGAGTTCGAAGCCGTTGCCGTTGACCCGTTTCCGGAATTCGGCCCAGATCCTCTCGTCGTCCCAGTCCGCCACGTTCTCGCGGGGATCGCACTGGAAGTACATGCGCTGCACGGTCTCGGTTCGCTGGCTGATGAGGGCGAAGCCGTGCCCGGAGTTGGCATAGATGAGCTCGTCGGCGCTGCGCGGGGCCTCGGCCAGGATGCCGAACCAGGCGAAGGGGTATTCGTGGAAGTACTGCGTCCGCGCGGTCTCAGAGATCTGGCGCCGGCAGTGGCTGCGGGAACCGTCCGCGCCCACCAGGAAGTCGGCCTCGACCTCGAATTCCTGCCCGTCGGCGTCCGTGAACCAGAGCTTCGGCTTGCCGCCGAGCTCGTTGACGGTGGTGTCCGTGACCCCGTACCGGATGTCGCCGCCGTCGGCTTCCCGCCGCGCGGCGAGGTCCTTGAAAACATCAGTCTGCGGGTACAGCCAGACTGACTCCCCCACCAGCTCCTTGAAGTCGATGCGGTGGCTTTCGCCGTTGAAACGCAGCTCGATGCCGTCGTGCCGGTCGCCCTCGCGCAGTACCCGGTCCGAGACGCCGGAGTCCACCAGCAGTTTGACCGTGCCGTGTTCCAGGATCCCGGCGCGCACGGTCTCCTGGATGGCCTGCCGGCTGCGGATTTCCACCACCACGGAGTCGATTCCCTGCTTCGCCAGCAGGTGGGAGAGCATGAGCCCTGCCGGTCCGGCGCCCATGATGGCCACCCGGGTGGTGATGCGTGTTCGTGCCACGGTGTTCCTCGCTTCGTTGCGGTCTGCGGCGGCGTGCCGCCCGGCTTAGGAACAGTGTGGACGGAAGCAGGTGAACGGTGTTACATCGATTCCGTTGAACGGAAACCACCCGGATCGGCGAGCTGCCGCCCGATCCCGCGCGCCGCCGTCTGGAGCGCCGGAACCAGCGACTGGAGCCGGACTTCCGCAAGCGGCACCACGACGCCGAGCGCCGCCACCGCCCGCTTCCCGCCGTCGAGCACCGGCACCGCGATTCCCCAGGTGTCCGGGTCCACCACACCAGCCAGTTCCGCGTACCCTTGGCGGTGCGTTTCGGCTAGCATCCCGCGTACGACGCCGGCCGTCACCTTCCCTGCCGGGTCATGGAACTGCGTGAGGTACTCCGCCTGGACCGCCCGGGGCTGGTACGACATCAGGGCCAGGCCCGCGGAGGAAATGTGGACAGGCATGCGCCCGGCGACCCGGGCCCGGTTCGCCACCGAGCCCCGGCGCGAAAGCCGCTCCACAAACAGGACCTCCCAGCCCTCCAGTACGGCCAGGTTCACGTTCTGTTTGAGCACCTGCTGGATGTCTTCCATGAAGGGCATCGCCGCCTGCCTCAGTGCCAGCGCGCGTGAATTGCGGCTGACCAGTTCCCAGAAGCGCAGCCCCAACCGCACGTTACCGCCGGCGCCGAGCTCCAAAAGGCCATGTGCCGCGAGCTGGCGGACCAGGCGGTGCGCGGTCGAAAGGGGCAGTCCCGAGCGTTCGGCCAGTTCGGACAGCTGCAGCGCGTCCGCCCCCTCGGGGAAGGCTTCGATGACCCGGACGACGCGATCCACCACCGAGTCCCCGGATGCCGAGTTGGCCATGCCGCGCTCCTTTGCAGCGTTTGTTTACCTCGGCCACATCCGCAGCGGCCGGTTCCATTCAATGGTAGGCCGGGCTGCGCACGCCAAGACGATCCCGTTGTTCAAGCCAGTCTGCTATGAAGGCCACATGAATTCTTTGCAGTCCGAGCCACCCCTGGGCGGAATCCGCGCCCACATCAAGTCGATCTTCCCGGCCCTGGCTCCGAGTGAACAAAGGGTGGCACAGCTATGCCTTGACTCGCCGGAGACGGTGGCGAGGATGTCTGTTGCTGATCTTGTGGCGCAGACCGGGACATCCCCCGCAACCGTCGTACGCAGTTGCAAACGGCTTGGGTTCGACGGATTCCAGCACCTGCGCCAGCTCCTGCTGCGCGACCTGGGCGCCGCGGCGCGGGACAGCCTGCAACAGGAGGAGAGCGGCGCCGTCGGTGAGCCGGGGAGTTCGGAGCACCTGGTTTCCGGAATTTTCGCGAGGGCCGCCAACGATATCCGCGGGGCCTTGGGCACCTTGGATTTCTCGGCTTTCGACGCCGCCGTCGTGGCGATCCGCAGGGCCGGCCGCTTGCTCGTGGTTGCAAACGGGGCCTCCTTGGCTCCTGCGAAGTCACTCGCTTTGCGTTTCCTTGCAGCAGACATCATCTGCGAAGCGCCTTCGGACATCGTGTCTCAACATATTGCGGCCAAGCTCCTGTCGCCGGGCGATGTCTGCATCGCCGTCAGTGATAGCGGCATGAACTCCTTCACCTTGGGCGGGGCCCGCATCGCCGCAGATCAGGGAGCGACGGTGGTCGGAATCACGAGCTACGCGAAGTCCGATTTGGCCGATCTGGCTGCGCACACCCTGGTGGCCGGTGCCGAATTCCATTCCTGGAACGACCCCCTGCCCATCGGGAACCTTGTCCAGATGCTGCTCCTCTCCGCCCTTCAGGCAGCGGTCACCGCGGGTTCTGCCGAGGTTGAACGCGCCCGGTCTGCGGTGCTGGAAGAGGTCCTGCACATGGTGGAACACCCTGAATAAACCGCGGCCGGCGGGGGCTCCAACTGTTTCCTGTCCGCGCGCTGGCAGTTCATCCAAGCCCCACCACGCGTTAACCGTCAGCCCCCACCCTCGAAGGGTAAGACGTTTCCTGAAAAACACCGATCGGGAAATATCGTTTCTTCGGAGGTAATCGTGGGCAGACTCGTGCTCAGGGAGTTGACGCGCTCCTTCAAGAGCGTCACTGCTGTAGACAACATTTCCCTCACCGTTGAAGACGGTGACTTCCTGGTCCTGCTAGGGCCCAGCGGCTGCGGTAAGACCACCCTGCTGCGGATGATCGCGGGGCTGCTGGAACCGACGTCGGGCTCACTTGAACTTGATGGCATGGACATCACCGATGCGCCCTCCAAGAAGCGGGACCTCGCGATGGTCTTCCAGAGCTACGCGCTCTATCCGCATCTGAGCGTCGCAAAGAACCTCGCCTTCCCGCTGCAGGTGCGCCGCGTCGACAAGCAGCAGGCCCACGAGCGGGTCAAGGCGGTTGCGGACATGGTCGAAATCGGCCATCTCCTGGACCGCAAGCCGAAGGAACTCTCCGGCGGGCAACGCCAGAGGGTGGCGGTGGCACGCGCCCTGGTCCGCGAACCCAAGGCCTTTCTCATGGACGAGCCATTGTCCAACCTGGACGCCAAACTACGCACCGCCACCCGTCAGGAACTCGCCGGCCTGCACCGCCGGCTGGGTGCCACGTTCATCTACGTCACCCACGACCAGGTCGAAGCCATGACCATGGCCACGAAGATCGCCTTGCTCAACGGCGGCCGGCTCGAACAACTTGGCACGCCCGAAGAGCTCTATGACAGGCCGGCGTCAGTGTTCGCGGCAGGCTTCCTGGGCTCGCCCGCCACCAACTTGCTCGATGCCGAGCTGTCCACCAGCCAGGGCTCAATCACTGTCATGGCCCCGTCGCTCGAAGCCGTCCTCTGGCCAGGCGGGACACCGCAACGTGACATCGTCCTGGGCATCCGCCCCGAGCACCTGAGTATCCACGCGGCCGGTTCCGCCGCCGCGGCGCCGAGGTCCGGAGCTGCCCTGCGGGGCGTCGTCGAACTTTCCGAAAACCTCGGCAGCGAACAGGTGGTGTACTGCAAGGTCGGCAAGAACCGGGTGGCGGTCCGCACCGGCCGCAACGAGCACTGGGATTCCGGCAGCGCCGTTGTGCTGAGCGCCGACGCCGGGAACCTCCACTTGTTCGACCGCAGCAGCGGTCGCCGCCTCGAATGGCAGCCCGACGCCCCAACCGCCGGTGCCTCCACCACACACGCCTCCTCTACACACGGCCCTGCACCCGTTCCCGCGGTGTCCGCGGGGAGCACCATCTCCTAGGACCCCTTATCCCCAACGCCAGCCCCCCCAACAAGCAAGGAAAACACCGTGCGTCCTCTCCGTTCAATTGCACTTTCATTGGCCGCCGGCACGGCCGCCTTGGCCCTCGCCGCCTGTTCCGGCCCTGCCCAGTCTTCGACGGCGGCCGCAGCCCGGATCCCCGAACTCAAGGCCGACCAGAAGGTCGAGATCACCTTCGAGAGCTATAACCTGGCCTCGGCCGGCGTGTGGACCGACACAATCAAGGGCCTCGTTTCCGAATTCGAGAAGGCCCACCCGAACATCAAGGTGAACGCCCAGGCACCGCAGGGCGGTGGCGCCGTCGGGTCCAACACCGTCAGCAGCGTCCAGACCCAACTCCTGGCGGGCAAGGCTCCCGACGTCGCCCAGTTGACCTTCGACTCCCTCGACTTCGCAGCCACACAGCTCGGCGCCAACGCGATCAGCGACCTCGTTGGCCAGGACGCCGTGGACGCGCACCTCGGAGGCAAGCACCCCTTCCACCCGAACGCGAAACACCTGGCGGACTGGAACGGCAAGACCTACGGCATCCCCTACGTGTTCTCCACGCCGGTCCTGTTCTACAACGCGGACAAACTTGCCGCCGCCGGAATCAAGGGCACCCCGGACTTGTCCACCTGGGACAAGGTCGAGGCAGTGGCAAAAGCCGTCACCGCAAAAACCGGCAAGCCTTCCCTCGACATCACCTGCACCAGCAAGGGCGGCAACTGGTGCATGCAGGGGCTCTTCAAATCGAACGGCGCCCAGGTCCTCTCCGATGACCGGAAGACGATCGGCTTCGGTTCCGATGCCGCCGTCGACACCGTCACCAAGCTCGCAGCCCTCAGTAAGTCCGGCGTGCTGCGCAACTCCGACGCCAGCTCGCAAATGGAAGGCCTGGCCAAGGGCGACACCGCCTTCATCCTCACCACCTCAGCCCTTCAGGGCATGTACATGCAGGCTGCAGCGAAGGGCGGCTGGGAGCTCAAGAACACGGCCATGCCCCGTTTCGGAGACAAGCCGGCCGTCCCCACCAACTCCGGTTCCGCCCTCTTCATCCTCTCCCAGGACCCCGCCAAGCAGCGTGCCTCCTGGGAACTCATCAAATACATGACCAGCGACCGGGCCTACGAAATGATCTCCAGCAAGATCGGCTACCTGCCGTTGCGCCCGAGCCTGACCGAGGACGGTGGAGTGCTTCACGAGTGGGCACAGAAGAACCCCCTGCTCGCCCCGAACCTCGCCCAGCTTGACCACCTCCAGCCCTGGGTTTCCTACCCCGGCAACAGCTATGTGCAGGTAGACGACATCCTGGCCACCGCCGTCGAAGACGTTGTCTACTTCGGCAAGGACGCCAAGTCCACCATGACCGAAGCAGCGAAGCGCGCCCAGGACCTCCTCCCCCGCTGATGCCCGACAGCACCGAACCCCGCCACCAAACAAGGACCCACACCGTGACCACCATCGAAGACGCAGTCTTTGGAACGCGCAACCGCCCCTTCCCCGTGGAAGGCACCTACAACTTCCGGGGTATGACCGGCTACCCGGCCGCGGACGGGCGGGTACGCAACGCCAAGCTCTTCCGCTCGGATGCACTCCACCGCCTGAACGACGTCGGCCGTAACCAATTGAGCGATCTCGGCATCGGCCTCATCATCGACCTTCGGGACCGGACCGAACTCGAAAAATCGCCAAGCCGTCTCGAGGGACTGCCGGTGGACGTCCGGCACAACCCCATCTTCGAAGAAGGCAACGTTCCCGGTGGCAAGGAAATCGCCGGGCTCCTGGACATTTACCTGCTGATGGTCCGCAACCACGCGTCCCAGCTCACCCAGGCCGTGCGGCTCATCGCCGATTCCGGAACCACGCCGGTGCTGGTGCACTGCACCGCTGGCAAGGACCGGACCGGCCTCGTCATCGCCCTGGCCCTCCTCGCCGCCGGCGTTGACCGGGAACAGGTGATCCTGGACTACACCGCCAGCGAAGAGAACCTGCGAGGCGAATGGAGTGAGGCCATGCTGGCAGCCGTCGCCGCCCACCCGGACTTCAATAACGCGGGCAGCGAACTGCACTCCATCATCTCCGCCAGCCCGGCCCAGGTCCTCCGCAGCGCCCTGGACCTGGTGGACGAACTCTACGGCAGCCCGGCAGGCCTTCTGAAAGCCCATGGATTCTCCGACGACGACCTCAACCGGCTCACCGGCGTCCTGACCACCCGCTGAACTATCCCCCCAACCCCGAAGGAAAGCCCACATGGACACCCAACACCCCGCGCCCGAACACTTCATCCTGCACATCAGCGACACCCATTTCGTCGCCGACAACGAACTGCTGCACGGCAGTGTGGACAGTGACTCGAACCTGGCCCGCCTGTTCCGCGACTTCGCGGCCACCAAGGCGCGCCCCGAAGCCATCGTCTTCACCGGCGACCTCGCCGACACCGGCCGCCGCGACGCCTACCGCCGGCTGCGCGCCCTCGTCGAACCGGCTGCCGCCGAGCTCGGCGCCCAGGTCATCTGGGTCATGGGCAACCACGACGAACGCACCGCGTTCCGCTCGGAACTCCTTGATTCCGACGCCGGCCAGGAATCCGTGGACATGGTCTACGACATCAACGGCCTGCGCATCATCGCCTTGGACTCGACCGTCCCGGGCAAGCACCACGGCGAAATCACCGGAGAGCAGCTGACTTGGCTGAAGGACGTCCTGTCCGTTCCGGCACCGCACGGCACGCTGATCGCGCTTCACCACCCGCCGGTTCCGAGCCCGATCGACGTCATGGCACTCGTTGACCTCAAGGACCAGGATCGTCTGGCCACGGTCATCGAAGGCACTGACGTGCGCGGTTTCGTCGGCGGCCACCTTCACTACTCGACGTTCTCCAATTTCGCGGGGGTGCCGGTGAGCGTCGCATCGGCCACCTGCTACACGCAGGACCTGCGCGTGCCCAAGGGGGCCATGCGCGGCCAGGATGGCGCCCAGGCGTTCAACCTCGTACACGTCTACGGCGACAGGATCATGCACTCCGTGGTCCCGATCGGCGAATTCTCCACCGTGTACTCCATGACGGCGGACCAGCTCGCTGAAGCCCTCGAAAGCTTCAAGGTCGGCGACGAGGCTGCCGGAACCGGCGCCTCCGATGACGCCGCCCTCGCCGGTACCGCCCGCTAAGACCGGAACGGACCACCCGATGTTCATCGAAACCACCGGACCGGCAGCGGGCACCACCCCTGCCGGTCCGGCTGGCCCGCGCACTGCCCGAAGCCCCCGCCGCACCCTGAGCCCGTACCTCTTCGTGCTACCCGCCGTCGTGCTCCTGCTCGTCTGGACGTACTGGCCGCTGGGCCAGACCGTCGGACTGTCCTTCTACGACTGGAACCTCATCCCCACCAGGCCCAAGCAGTTCGTGGACGTACAGAAATACGCCAAGGTCCTCAGCCTGCCCGAGCTGCACCAGGCCCTGCTCAACACCGGCCTGTACATCCTGGCCTTCCTCGGCATCTCCGTGGCACTGCCGGTGGTCTTCGCCCTGCTGTCCCGCAAGGTCCAGGGCAAGGCACGCACCGTCTACCAGGCTCTGATCTTCGTGCCGTTCCTGGTTACGCCGGTGGCAACCAGCGCGATCTGGCGCTGGCTGTTTGCCCCCGAAGGCGGCACCATCCCCGCCATCGCCGCCACCTTGGGCGCGCCGATGGACAATGTGTTCCGCGACCCCGCCAGTTCCATGCTTTCCGTGATCGTGATCGTCGGCTGGCAGATGCTGGGCTTCGGTGTTCTGGTGGTATCCGCCGGGCTCGCCGGGATCAACCCGGACTACGCCGCGGCTGCCTCGATCGACGGGGCCAGCGGACGGCAGATCACCTGGCGGATCATCCTGCCGCTGCTCTCACCCAGCCTGGTTTTCCTGTCCCTGATGACCATCCTGCTCTCCGCCCAGTGGACCTATCCGATCATCGACCTCGTCACGCAGGGCGGGCCGGGCAATTCGTCCACGAATATCTACTACTTGCTGTACCAGTTCGGTTTCCGGAACTTCGACGCCGGCCTGTCTGCCGCCGCGGGAACGCTCTTCTTCCTTGGCTTCGGGCTGGTCGCCCTGGTCTTCGTGGAGCTGTCCGAACGCCTGAGCTTCTACGACAACTGAGCTTTCGACAACCAGGAAGAACAACCATGGCATTCGTTACCGTTGCTGCACCGTCCCAGCCCGGTTCAGCACTTCTCACACCGGCCCCAGGGTCCCACGCCGAAGGATCAGGCGAACAGTTGTCGGCCGGGGGAGCCGTCCGCCGCCGTGCGCTCCGCATCCGGGCACTCCGCATCCGGGCACTGGGCATGGCTCCCAGCCACCTCCTGCTGGTCGTGCTGGCCGTGACGTCCGTCTTTCCGATCTACTGGATGTTCGTGACGGCGTTCCGCCCGTCCGCCGAAGCACTGTCAGCCAACCCCTGGCCGGGGCCGTTGAGCCTGGAGAACTTCGTCCACGTGTGGGAGGCCCTACCTGTGGGCGGGATGCTGGCCAACACCTTTGCCATGTCCTTGGCGTTGGCTGTGGCCCAGCTGCTGGTAGCAATTCTGGCGTCCTACGGTTTCGCCCGGTGGGACTTCGCCGGGAAAAAGGCGCTCTACCTGCTGTTCGTCGGCTCGTGGCTCGTGCCATTCCAGGTGACTATGATTCCCAACTACCTGCTGATCTCCCAGATGGGCCTGTTGAACACCATCACCGGCGTGGTGCTGCCCCAGCTGTGCTCGGCCTTCGCTGTCATGATGCTGCGTCAGCACCTCGAAGCCTTCCCAGCCGAACTCCTCGACGCCGCCCAGATGGACGGCCGCTCCTCGTGGCGGACCCTGTGGGAAGTCGTGGTACCGAACCTCCGGCCGGCCTTGTCCGCGCTCGGCATCATGCTATTCATCAGCGCATGGAACGAATACCTATGGCCGTCCCTCATCATGCAGAAATCCGACGCCTTGATCCAGGTGGGCATCCGCGGCTTCCTCGGCGCTGAAGGAAACGACTGGGGGGCAATCATGGCAGCCTCTGCGCTGGCGTGCCTGCCGATCTTCCTGATCTATATCTTCCTGCAGCGCTACGTCGTGGACGCCTTCGTCAGGTCCGGCCTGAAATAGCCTCCGGCGTGCTATGCCGGAAGCAGTCCGAGAACCGGCAGGCTGACCGCCGTCGCGACGGCCATTGCCACAGTGTTGCCGATGGTCGGGTGGAATCCCCTGGGCAACCGGGCGTTCACGGCCCGGGCCACGGGAGGTGCCAGGACCGCGCCCAGCACGGCCCCACCGATGATTCCCGTCCAGGAACCTCCCGTCGCGAGCACGGCCGCGGGCGCAACCGACACGACGGACGCGTACGTCGCCGCGGATCCGCCGTCGCGGTACCAGCCCCGCCAGAGGACCACGCCGATGGCCGAGCTGAGCGCCTGCGCGAACAGGATCTGCGGCAGCAGCCCGGACCCATCGGCGGGCAGCGCCGGGTTGAGGACGAACGCCGTCGCGACACCCAAAAGCAGGCCGGCACTGGCGAGTTCGTTGGCGAAGAACGGCGCCTCGCTGAAGTCGCAGAGGACGCGGCGTGCGGCCCAGAGCGCGTCGCTCCTGAGAAATGAAAGGGACGACGGCGGCAGCGGGTCTCCCGCGGCGTCCTCCCGGAAGGGTTCCAACGGGAGGACCAGCCAAGGCAGCTTTCGCGCGAGGGCAAACGTCAGTGCCGAGCCCGTGGCCATGGCGAGGACACAGGCCACCACGGCGGGCAGACCCAAAGGCCGGGAGACGGCAGCGATGAGGAGCAAGGCCAGCGGCGTCGTCGTCAGCGCCCCCAGGACGGCACCGCTCAGGCACGTCTTCCAGCCGGGCCCGTAAACAAGGACCAAGGCGGGAGCCACGGAAACGAAAGGAACGAACGTCGGCTGCCACCCGGCGTCGAGCAGCCAGCCGAACGCGAGGTTGGAAATCATCAGGCTCAAGGCGGCCGCGGCCAGGAGCCACGGCCACAGGCCGGTCCCGTACGAGAGCGCCGCGCCCGCCCAATTCTTCCGACGACGGCCGGCCCACCATGCCAGGCCGGCCCCGGCGAGCAGGGCGAGGGAGGCAAGATCGGACTTGTAGAACTGCGGCTCGCTCATGTCGCCGAGGAACCAGCGGAAGGCGGCGAAAGCATCATGAGGCACGTCGGCGGCCCAGCCATCGGAAACCGCCCCGAGCCGCGGCGAAATGCCGGCAATTGCTCCCAGTGCCAGGGCGAATCCGCCGAACAACGCCACTGCGCCCAAAGCCCCGATCGCCGTACTAATGAAGCCACGTTCACGGGCTTCCGGGAGCCGGGCCTTTTTCGGGGACCGGGCAGGCCCGGAAAGGGCAGAGTCAAGCGTCATTGGTGGCTCTTCGGGGTGCGATGGGGCGTGTCAACGAGCAGCGTAAACCTGGCTGCCTGCGCCGCTCATCTTGGAGTGGCTGGCAGCAGATTGTGACCGGAATCCGGGAAGACGCTTTCTAGGCTTCGGGACGAACCGGGTAGCCGAGCTTTTCGGCGGCTTCAAGAACGGGGCCTGGCGACCGGGCAAGAAACGTCCAGGGCATGTTCTCCTCTGCGAGGAAGTTCACCTCCGCGGGCGTCAAGACGTTCAAGCGGCCTAGGTACACCTCACGGATGGCGGACCGCTCGACCCGCCACGGCCCGGCAAAGCGCGCGAGCCAACGAAATCTCATCCGGAATTCAATATGTGAATCATCCAGGATCAACAGCACCCAGGGGCCGAGGATCCTTGTCATTTTCCCGGGTCTTTCCAGCCCGCCTTTGAATACATAAGTCATCCGAACCCCTTGGATTCCGCCGTGTCTGTGTCCACGTCCCTTACGGTGAGCCCACCGTATCCGAAAGCCTGTGCTGTACTGCACGGACAGATCGGCCCCAGCTGCTGAAAGTGACTTGCCGCGACGTTCCTTCCCGTTTGCTTTCCTGGTCACCCTCGCCAAGGCCCGGAAATCCGCGGCTTTCCGCGGCGCCGCACCGGTGGTTTCAGAAGCAAGCGGGAAGGAACGTCACCCCGGGAAATCGAACACGAGCTCCAGGGTCCGGGCGGGCTCCCCGCCCGCCCCCAACAGTTCCAGCGAAGCGGTAACCCGGGTGCCGTCGTCGTGGACGTCAAGACTTCCGGCCCCCAGCTCCGGCGCCCCGCCGCCAAGGTACACAAGGGAAGCGAACACGCTGCGGTTCCCAGCGGCCTCTCCGAGCAACACCCCGCACGCCGAGTGCCGCCCCAGCGGCGAGACCCCTTCCGCCCGGAAAACGTCCGAGCTCGTGTAGCCATGAAGCGGCCAGATGGCGGCATGGAGCCCGTCGGCACCGAGGACTTGCCCGGCGGAAGCAGGAGGAACGTCGGAGGCCAGCGCGTAACCGCCCTCGCGCACGCGAGCCGGCGCCTCGCCGTCGCGGTCCACTACGTGCACCCGCAGTTCGTAACCGCCGGCCGCCGCCGTTCCGCTCGCTACACGCCAGGGCGATTCAGCCTGGTCCTCGACGTCGGACCACACCGGCCGGTAGTAGCTCGCCGCAGAGAGCGGGAAGGCAGCCAGCCGGTGGATGCGTGACCGCCGGCTCGGCGTGCCCAAAGAATCCAACACCGCAAAATGGTTGTCCACCGGCTCCTGTGTGAACATCGGCGCCGTGTGGCTGGAGTAGGCGAGCCGCCGGTAGTGCGGATCGTCGGGGCCGGGGGCGTAGTACTTGTCGCTGCCGTGGTTGAGCACACGGGCGATCCCGTCCGACGCCGTGCTGTGCAGCAGGTAGTTCGGGGCGGCGCTGTGCCGGAGGTGGTCTGCGGTTTCCACCGGCGCGGCCTCCTCGACGGCGGTCCACACCGGATGCGTGCCCGGCAGCAGCAGGCCCACGAACGCCTTGGACGTCCAGAACGGCGAGGCCGGGCCGGAGTAGGACTGCACCATGGGCTCGAAGGCATCCAGCCAGCCGAGGGTCGGCAGCCCGTCCGGGTAGGCGCCGCCCTCCAGGAAATACTTTGCCGCCCCGCTCGCGATCCGCCGGGTCTGGCCGGGCGTCAGCGGACCGCCCACCCGCGCGTCGCCCGGGGAACCGCCCAGGAAACCCAGGAACAACGGCGCGACGGCGGCGTGGCGGTAGATCAGCGAACGTCCCTGGAAGACGGGCGCACCGTCGCCGGTGCCCGGCCCGCCGGGGGCGCCTTGCCCGCACGCGCCCCGCCCCCCGAAGAACAACGCGTGGTCCTGCAGGAACTCCGCGAGCCGTCCCGCATAGCGGCCGCCCAAAACTTCGGCCTCCGGATGCCGGCCCGACGCGAATCCCGCCCACAGCACCGGATAGAGGTGCAGGGCCCAGCCGCAGTAGTAGTCGTAGAAATCGCCGGTGCCGCCGTTGTCGCCGTCGCGGTACCAGCCGCCGCCTTCGTACCAGTCCTCCAACCGGGACAGCCCATGTTCGATCTGCGCCGCGTTGTTCTCGAAGCCGGCGCCGGCCAGGAACTCGGCGATCAGCACCTGGAAGAGCACCCAGTTGTTGTCACAGGCCTCACTGCCGGAGGAACCCTGGAGCCACGCGGCCACCTGCCGCTGCTCCCCCTCCGGGAACCGGTCCCACAGCCAGGGCTTGGTCAGCTGGAGACCCAACGCTATGGACGCGGCCTCCACGATCGGCTGGCTGCGGTCCACAATGGCCGGCCAGGCTTCGCTGCTGCCGGGGCGGGTGCCCTCCAGGAGCCCCTCGGCATACAAGGCGAGATGCCCCAAAGGGTCGCTGCCCTGTTCGCCGGCCACGCGGAAGGCGGCCAGCATGAAGGTCCGGGCGAATCCCTCCAGTCCGTCGGACAATTCGCCCGACCAGGACGCCCTGCCCGGCAGCACTATGAGCGCCTTGCCCGGCGAGAAGAAAGCCCGGGCCGCGAGGAGCTGTTGGTCGGCGAAGGCGAGCCAGTGGGCCCGGGTCCACCCGGTGATGGGGCTGAGCTCAAAGTCCGGTTCCGGCATGGTGGAGGAGCCGCCGGGAGCCGCTGTTTGACGGGGCGATTCGTGTGCAGTCATCTTGACTCCACACTCTAGGTCCGCTCTAGTTCATGGTGAACAATCTGAACACTAGTGAACACAAACTCCAGGACGGACCAATGCTCCCCGAGGACCGAAAAGAGCTCATCCTGCGTGAACTGGCCATGCGCGGTTCGCTGAACGCCGCCGGGTTCGCGGCCAAGGCCGGCATCTCCGGAATGACCGTGCGCCGCGACCTGGCCGCACTCGCCGACCAAGGCCTGTTGGTGCGTGTCCATGGCGGCGCGGTCGCCGCCCCGGAAAGCGCTCCGGGGCCGCAGCGCAACCCCAAGACACCGCGTCCCCGCCGCCTGCCGTTGGCGACCATCGGCATGGTGGTCCCGTCGGCGTCGTACTACTTCCCCGGCGTGATCCGCGGCGCCGAAGCGGCCGCGCAGGAAGGGGGCGTCCGCCTGGTGCTCGGCGTCTCGAACTACTCGGCGCAGGAGGAACAGCGGCAACTCCGGCGCCTGCTGGACAACGGCGTCGACGGCATCCTGGTGACCCCCAGCGAGGCCGCGCTGGCGGGCACGGACACCCTCGCCCTGCTGGCCGGCGCCGGGGTCCCGGTAGTCGTGGTCGAGCGTTCGCTGGACGGGGCGCTCGACGACGGCGACCTCGAGTCCGTGCGCAGCGACCACGTCCGCGGGGCGGAAATCGCCGTGAACCACCTGCTTTCCCTCGGGCACCGGAAAGTGGCGCTGTGCCTGCGGGAAGGGAGCCCTACGGCATCGCAGCTGGCGGCGGGCTACGAGCTGGCAATGCAGCGGGCCGGCATCGCCCGCGACGAATCCCTGGTGCACACCCTGACGCGGCCGCGGAGCGATCCCGCCGGGCATCAGGCGATGGTAGGCAGCATCCTCGACGGCTTCGCCGCGGAGGGCGTCACGGCTGCGATCATCCATTCCGACGAGGACGCCCTCCAGTTCACCACCTCCTGCCAGGAGCGGGGGATCCGGGTGCCGGAGGACTTCGCGATCGTGGCGTACGACGACGAGATCGCCGCCCTGGGCTCCGTTCCCCTGAGCGCTGTGGCACCGCCGAAGTTCGACGTCGGATACCAGGCATTGCTGATGTGCCTGAACCGGATCGGCGGGCGCCGCGGCGGCACGGCCGCGCTGCAGCGGGTCAGCCTTTCGCCCACGCTCGTGGTGCGGGATTCCACCCGGGCCTGAGGCCTTCCCCGACCGGCGGATGTTCATTTCTGTTCAGATCGTTGCCCATGTTCACTTTTGTGGATTTCATGGTGTGCATTCCTTCGCATCGTGAATTCAAGGGAGAACACAATGAAGCGTCCCCATGTCCTGCGCCGCCACGTCCTGCTCGGCGCAGCCAGCCTGCTCACCAGCGCGGCCCTGCTGACCGGCTGCAGCACCGGCCCCGCAGCCACTCCGTCCGCCCCAAGCGGAGAGGCCAGCGGCACCATCACCTTCTGGTCCTCCTTGGCCGGCATGGACAAGGTTGCCGAGAAGTTCAACGCCAGCCAGGACAAGATCAAAGTCAAGTTCGAAACGATCCCCAACGGCGGCAACGGCGGCTATGCCAAGCTCTCCACCGCCATCACCGCGGGCAACGGCCCAGACGTCTCCACCGTCGAATATGCGCAGCTGCCCCAGTTCGTCAGCAACGGCCAGGTGGTTCCGCTGGACGGCTTCATCGACAAATCCAACACCGTGGACAAGCTCAGCGAGCAGATCCGGGGCCTGGTGCAGTTCGACGGTAAGAGCTACGGCCTGCCTTACGACGCCGCCCCGATGATCATGTGGTACCGAAAGGACCTGCTGGACAAGGCCGGCGCCGCAGTTCCGAAAACCTGGGAGGAATTCGAGGCCGCGGGCAAGAAGCTCAAGGCCGTGTCCCCCAAGTCCTACCTGGCCAGCTTCTATCCGAACGAACCCACCCTGATGGCCGCCCTGTCCTGGCAGGCCGGTGCCAAGTGGTTCAACACCGAAGGCGACAGCTGGAAGCTGGGCCTCAAGGACGTGGCCACCAAGAAGGTCTCGGGTTTCTGGCAGCGCATGATCGACACCAAGATCGTCAAGGTGGAGCAGGCATTCAGCGATGAATGGAGCGCGGACCTGGCCAACGGCACCCTGGCCGGCGTGCTTGGCGCGAACTGGAGCGCCACGGGCATCCAGAAGCGCACCGAAGCCAGCGGCCAGAAGGGCCAGTGGATCGCTGCGGAGGCTCCGAACTGGGGCACCCCGGCCGGCGCGTTCTACGGCGGCTCCAGCTTCAACATCACCAAGAGCAGCAAGAACCCCGCGGCCGCCGCGAAGTTCATCGAGTTCCTCGCCACGAATCCCGAGGCCGTCGCAGCACGCGGCAACACCGGTTCGGCCTACCTCGCCTACCCGGGCCTCACGAAGGAAGCCCAGAAGGCATTCAAGGCCGGCTACTTCGGCAACGACATCTACGCCGTTTTCGACAAGGCCTACGCCACCATCCTCCCCGGCTGGCAGTGGGGTCCGAACTGGGAGGTCACCAATACCGCCCTCAAGGACTCCTTCGGTGCCCTGACCACCGGCGGCAAGATCGACACCGCCCTGGAAAGCTCCAACGAAGCCACTTTGTCCGGCTTCAAGCAGAGCGGCCTGTCCGTCAAGGAATAGGCGCCACCGGAACCAGCACCGGCATCAGCATCCCGGCGGCGCGGCGGGGCACACATCCCCGCGGCGCCGCCACCCCCTCAGGAGATACCCATGGCCAGAAAGACAAGCTCCACGTCCGGCACCGGCGGCCGCACCGCCACCCTGTTCCTCACCCCGTTCTTCGCGGTCTTCGCCGTGGCGATGATCGCCCCCGTGGTGTACTCGCTGGTGCTGAGTTTCTATGCCCAGCAGAAATCGGGCCTGGGCTTCGGCGGAGCCAAGACCTCTTTCGTGGGCCTGGAGAACTACCTCCAGGTCTTCCAGTCCGAAACCTTCACAGGCGGCCTCGGCCGGCTGGGCCTCTACTGCCTCATCTACATTCCCTGCATGGTGGGCGGCGCCGTCGTCTTCGCCCTCCTCCTGGATGCCACCGTGGCCCGTGCACGCAAGCTGTTCCAGCTGCTGGTTTTCCTGCCGCACGCGGTGCCGGGCGTGATCGCCGCCCTTATCTGGGCCTACCTCTACACCCCCGGCGTCAGTCCTCTCGTGCAGGCGCTCCAAGGCGGCGGCATCCAGCTCAACTTCCTCGACGCCCACCTGGTGCTGCCCTCGATCGTGAACATTGCCGTCTGGGAATGGACCGGCTACAACGTGATCATCCTCTTCACCGCGCTGCAGGCCGTGCCGCGCGAGATCCTCGAAGCCGCGCGTGTGGACGGCGCCGGCGAAATCCGGGCAGCCCTGAGCATCAAGTTCCCGCTCATCCTGCCCGCCCTGAGCGTCATCATCCTCTTCACGGTGATCGGCACGCTCCAGCTCTTCACCGAGCCGTCCATCATCGCCAAGGCAACGGCCTCGGTCACCAGTACCTGGGTGCCCAACCTCTGGGCCTACGACGCCGCCTTCAACAGGCACAATCTGAACCAGGCCGCGGCCGCCTCGATCATCATCGCCCTCCTGGCCGCAGGGCTTTCCCTGGCCGTCACCCGATTCAGTTCCAGGATGAACAAAGCATGAGCACCGAGACCGTACGTGTCCCGTCCCGCCCGCGCGCCGGCGTCGCCCGGCAGAAGCACGACGGCGGCAGCCGGCCGGGCGGCAAACGACCGGCCCGCAACCGGCTGTCCCGCGAGGGCGGCTTTGCGAGCGCCTTCACCGTCAATGCCCTGCTGGTCCTGGGCTGTGCCTACATGGTGCTTCCGGTGCTGTGGCTCTTCTTCGCCGCCACCAAGGACACCGCCGACCTCTACGGCACCCCCGCGTACTCGCTGGGCCGCTTCGCCTTCCTCGAGAACATCGGCGCGGTGGTCGGCCAGGACGGCGGGATCTTCTTCCGCTGGATGGGCAACTCCGTGCTCTATGCGGCATTCGGGGCCGTGCTGGGCGGGCTGATTTCGGTCATGGCCGGCTACGCCTTCGACAAGTTCCAGTTCCGCGGCAAGAAGGCCTGGTTCGGCTTCGTGCTGCTGGGCGTGCTGATCCCGAATACCGCCACGGTGCTGCCGATGTACCTGCTGGCCTCGGTCTTCGGTATCACCAACACCGTCTGGGCCATCCTCATCCCGGTCCTGTGCAACCCCTTCGGCGTCTATCTGGCCCGGGTCTACAGCTCTTCCTATGTTCCGGATGAAACGCTGGAAGCTGCCCGCGTGGACGGGGCCGGACCCGTCCGGTCCTTCTTCTCCCTGGGCCTGCCCATGATGATGCCCGGATTCATCACCATCGCCCTGTTCCAATTCGTGGGCGTCTGGAACAACTTCATGCTGCCGCTGGTCATGCTCCAGGACCAGCAGCTGCTCCCGGTCAGCGTGGGCATCTCCATCTGGCAAGGCTATTCCGTCCCGCAGCCTGAGTTCTCCCCGATGGTCATCACGGCGTCCCTGCTCTCGGTGATCCCGCTGCTCGTGGCCTTCATCATGCTGCAGCGCTTCTGGAAGTCCGGCCTGACCGCAGGGAGCGTCAAGTGAGCACAGCCAAGCCAGCCACCCGCCCGCTGAACGTCGCGCTGGCCATGGCTGCCGACGTCGGGCATAAAGTCTTCCCGCCGCAGCGCCTCGCCACGGTGACGGGGCCGCTGCGGCTGCTCAGCCCTGAGCCCATTACGGACTTTTCCGCCCCGGAAGCCAGGCGGCTGCTGGCCGAGGCCGATGTGCTGCTCACCGGCTGGGGCTGCCCGATGATCGACGCCGCCGCGTTGGACGCCGCGCCGCGGCTGCGGTACGTGCTGCACGCCGGGGGCTCGGTGAAGCACCACGTCGGGGCGGAATGCTGGGAACGCGAGATCCAGGTCAGCACGGCGGCGGACGCCAACGCGGTCCCGGTGGCCGAGTACACCCTGGCGATGATCCTGCTGGCGAACAAGGGGGTGCTGCAGATCGCGCGCGAGCTGCACGGGGCGCGGGCCGCCGTCGACCCCGAAGGGCTCTTCCCGGACATGGGCAACTACGGCAAGCGCGTGGGGATCATCGGCGCATCCAAGATCGGCCGGCACGTGATCCGGCTGCTCGCGTCCTACGAGCTGGAGGTGGTCCTGGCCGATCCGTTCGTGACGCCGGAGCAGGCCGCCGCCCTGGGCGTGGAACTGGTGGGGCTGGAAGAACTCGTGGCGACGTCCGACGTCGTGTCCCTGCATGCGCCGTCCCTGCCGGCCACCCGGCACATGATCGACGCCGGCCTGATCGCCGAACTACGGCCCGGCGCCACTTTCATCAACACCTCGCGCGGCGAACTGGTGGACCAGGACGCACTGCTGCGCCGGCTGGAGAAGGGCGATGTGTTCGCGGTGCTGGACGTCACCACGCCGTGGGTCCTGCCCGCCGATTCGGCGTTCTACTCGAATCCGAACGTGCTGCTGACCCCGCACCTGGCCGGTTCCCTGGGCAACGAGCTTGAGCGCCTGGCCGCGAGCGCGATCGACGAAGCTTACCGGGCAGCACGGGGCGAGGCCCTGCGCTTCGCGGTGAAGGCCGAAGACCTGGCCTTCACCGCCTAGGTTCCCGGCGTAAGGGAAGCGCGAACGTACACTTGCGGCCCCGTTTTCGCGGAATTCAGGGCCTCAACTGTACGTTCGCGCCGTGTTTGCGGGGAGTTATTCGACGGTGTCGGCGATGTAGACGTCGCAGGGCGCCTTGTGGGCCACGGTGTTGGCCACGCTGCCCAGGACGCGGGCCAGGCCCTTCATGCGCCGGTTGCCCACCACAATCACGCTGGCTTTGTGGTTTTCCGCATGGGCGATCAGTGCCTGGGCGGGGCTTCCGACAGCCGCGAAGGCTTCGACGTCCATGCCATCCTGGTCCAGGCCCGCTGCCACTTTGCCGGCCGTTTCCTTCGCCTCGCGCCCCGGGTCCCCGAGGACGATGGTCCGTTCGCTGCCGGCGCCGTGGAGCGACACCCGGTCGCCCTCGAAAGCCGTGACCACGTGCAGCTTGGCGCCAAGGGCGGCGGCGAGGTTCCTGGCCGTCTCCGCCGCCTTTGTGGCGGTTTCGCTTCCATCAACTCCGACGACAACGATTTCCGGCATGTGTTTCTCCTTCATGGTGTTGGGGGTTCCCGCTCCAAAACTACCGTGCCGGCGGGTTCCGGTGCCGGGCGCACTGCAGGGGCGGCGGGCCGGGGCCGCCGGCCGCCGCGCTGCGCCGCCGCCCCGGCGACAACCACCAGGGTGATCCCGATGAACTGGGCGGGCGAGGGCTGCTGGTGCAGCACGATCAGCCCGAGCAGCACCCCGAAGGCGGGCTCGAGGGCCATCAGGGTGCCGAACGCCGTCGAGGTCATCCGCCGCAAAGCGAGCAGTTCCAGGACGAAAGGCAGCACAGGCATCAGCACGGCCACGCCCAGCGCGGCGGCAAGGACGCCGGGGCTGAGCTGCCCCGCCGCCTGCGGGATCCCGACGACGGCGGCCGTGAGCGCCGCGACCGGCACAGTAAGCGAGAGCGCGCCAATGCCGCTGAAGCGGTCGCCCACCCGCTGGGTGAGCAGGATGTAGGCGCCCCACCCGGCGGCGGACAACACCGCGAAAAGGAGCCCGGCGCCGTCGACCTGTCCGCTCCAGGGTTCGGTGAGCAGCACGACGCCGAGCAGCGCCAGCACGGGCCAGGCCAGCGCCCGCGCATTGTGGCTGCGCACCGCGGCAACCGTGAGCGGGCCGAGGAATTCGATGGCGACGGCGGTGCCGAGCGGGATGCGATCGATCGCGGCGAGGAAGGCGATGGTCATCAATCCCGTGGCGATGCCGAGCCCCAGGAGCACCGGGACATCGCGGCGGCGGACCGTGCGCAGCGGCGGCCGGGCGATGGCCAGGAAAATGAGGGCGCCGACGCTCAGCCGCAGCCAGGCTGTCCCTGCCGGGCCCACCGTCTCGATGAGGCCTACCGAGAGGGCCGAGCTCAACTGGACGGACAGCATCGCCGTCACGGCCATGCTCCACGGGGGCACCGGTGGCGCCGCGATCCTAGGCACCGGCGGACTCTTGCTTATGGCCGCTTTCCTTATGACCGGCACCGACGCCGGGCTCAAACACTGCGAGGGTGAACCTCGCGGGCTGCTTGGCCAGGTTGGCGTAGGAATGCTCGAGATCGCCCGGGAAGGAGAGCGCGTCCCCGGCTTCCAGGGTGTAGGGCTGGTCCTGGACGGTCACCGTAAGAGTGCCGCCCTGGACCTGGAGGAGTTCCTTGGTGCCGGCGCTGTGCCCTTCGCTCCCATGCCGGTCGCCGGGAGCCAGGGTCCAGTCCCAAAGCTCGACGACGTCCGGCTGCTCGGTGCCGGCCATCAGCAGGGCCCGGCCGCCGGCAGCGCTGCTCCACAAAGCGGCGCCCTCGCCGTTCCGGGTGATCTTCACCGGCTTCGAGCGCGGCGGTTCCACTAAGGAGGGCAGGCCCACCCCGAGGGCGTCGCTGATCCTCAGCAGGGTCCCGACGCTCGGGTTGGCCGCACCCTGCTCCACGTTCACCAGCATCCGGCGGCTGACCCCCGCGGATTCGGCGAGCTGGTCCAAGGTCCATCCCCGGCCCTGCCGCTCCTGTTTGACGCGGGCGCCGATCGCCGACGCCAGCACACTTGTCTCATCATCCATGAGTGCATCATAGTGCACTTCGAGTGCACTGATCGAAGCACCAGCTCGTTTGGCCATGGACCCTCACCCAGGCAGACCAGCCCGCGGTGGGTCGGGCGGACATTCTGCTGGATCACCCGACGGAGGAGACCCCGTGGAACCCGAGCAGCCGAGGTCCCGCCGGCCCTGGGGGAGGTGATCCAGCAGAATGTGCAGGGCTGGCCCCTTCCGAAGCCGCGCGGCTAGAAGCTGACCGTGCCCTTGATGACGCTGCGGCTGCGCCCGCCTACCCAGATGGCTCCCGACTCGTTCCGGACTTCGATGATGCCGCCGCGGCCCAGGGCCGTTCCCTGCCGGGCTGTGTAGTTCCCGTCGGTGATGCCCTCCGCAAGGAGCCATTGGGCGAGGCCGGCGTTGGCGCTGCCGGTCACGGGGTCCTCGTTCACGTCCAGGCCCGGAACAAAGGCCCGGACCTCGAAGTCGGCCGGTGCGCCGCCCGGAACCCCGCCGCCGTCGGACCCGCCGTCGCCCTGATGCGCCCCGACGACGGCGACAGCGAGCTCACCCATCCCGGCGTAGTCCGGGCGCACGTCCAGCACTTCCTGCGCGGACCGCAGGCGGATGCCGAGCCAGCCGGGGCCGTTGTCGATCCAGTTGCTGCCGAGCACCTGTTCCGGCGCGATGCGCAGGGCCGCAACCGCGCGTGCGAGGATCTCCGGCTCGAGCTCGCCGGACCGCACCAGCGGCGGTGCCTGGAAGGAGAGGTCCGGCCCCGAGCGGCGCAGCGGCACCAGGCCGGCTCCGCATTCCTGGACGAGCCGTTCACTGTCGCGGGCAACTCCGCCGTTTTCCAGCCAGGCGTGCGCCGAACCGAGCGTGGGATGCCCGGCGAACGGGAGTTCCCTGCGCGGGGTGAAGATCCGCAGCTTGTAGTCCGCCTCTGGGTGTTCAGGCGTGAGCAGGAACGTCGTTTCCGAGAGGTTCGTCCAGTTGGCGAAGGCCTGCATCCGTTCGCTACTGAGGCCGTCTGCGCCGTGGACCACCGCCACCGGATTGCCCGCCTTGGGACCGGGCGCAAAGACGTCCACCTGTGTGAATTCATAGCTGACCATGGTGCTTTCCTCCTGCGAGTAATCGGGTTCAACCCTCACGCTAGACCCAAAGTGGCCTTGGAAAACATAGCCAGTTTGATCAACTGGTTTGGCTGCGGACCCGTGCCCAGCCTGACCAGCCCGCGGCATCCACCACGCAGAAGCGGTTGCCTTCGGGGTCCTCCATGATCACGTAGTCCGCATCGGCAGGCTTGCGGCTCCACTCCACCTCGCGCGCGCCCAGGGCCGTCAGGCGCCGCACTTCAGCGGCCTGGTCCTGGGCGTAAAGGTCCAGGTGGATCCGCGGCGGCAGCACGCGGATGGAGGGAACGGCGTCGAGCGAGACATTCGGCCCCTGCCCTGCCCGCGGTTGCAGCAGCGCGAAGTCGTCCTCCGGCGGTTCCCGCAGGACATAGTCCAGGGCGCGGGTCCAGAAGCCGATCTGGGACGCGAGGTCCTCCACGCGGATGACGATGGATCCAACGATCAGCATGCCCCGACCCTAGGAGCCCTTCCCTGCCGGATCAAGGCGTGTGCTGGACCACGGCGCTCCCGGCACTGCCCGGCTAAAGTGGCCGGGTGAAGATTGCCCCGGCCCCGGACGGCGCCGACCTGTTGTGGACCGAAGCGGGCGACGGCGACCCCCTCCTCCTGCTCGCAGGCCAGGCGACCGGCATGGCCGGCTGGGGGCCGACGGCGGACGCGCTCGCCGGTCATTTCCGCGTCATCCGCTACGACCACCGCGGCGTGGGCGGCAGCAGCAGGGGCGATCCGGAGCGCTACACCACCCGGTCGCTGGCAGAGGATGCGGCTGCCGTGCTTGATGCCGCCGGGGTCGAATCGGCCCATGTGTACGGGCATTCGATGGGCGGCCGGATCGCGCAGTGGCTCGCCATCGACCACCCGGACCGGGTCCGGACCCTGGTGCTGGCCGCAACCAGCGGCGGACGGCGGGCCCGCGGCGAAGCGGACGGTGCCTTCCAAACGGCCCTTCAAACGCAATCGGCCCTTCAAACGCTGCTCAGCGGCGACCCGGAACTGATGGCACCTTTGTTTTTCGATCCAGCATGGGCCCGGGAACATCCCGATGCCGTCCGCGGCTTTTTCGGGACCCCGGCGTCGGCCTGGGCGAAGGCCCGGCACTTCCAGGCGAGCCGCACGCACGACGCCTGGGATTCGCTCGGCGCCATCCAGGCACCCACGTTGATCCTGCACGGGATCGAGGACGCGCTCACGCCCCTTGCCGACGCCGAACTGCTCCACCGGGGCATCCGCCGCTCCACCCTGGTCAAGGTTCCCGGCGCCCGCCACGGCCTCCATCTGGACCACCCGGAAACGGTCGCCTGGATCCGGCAGTTCGTCGCCGCCAAGTCGGCCTGAACCGAAGCGGCCGACGGGCCGGCAACTCCGGCCCGCAAACCCGACTCACGGCCCGCGCCGCGGCCCTGCACCGCAGTCCGCGCCAGCCGATCCGGCCCTGCGGAAAATGATATTTTGGTATCCATTGTGCGGGGCGTCCCGAAGGCCGCCATCCGCCTCCCGGCACGCCGAAGTGCCCGCATCCAACGGCCGAATCCAGCGCCGGCGCGGAAACACCCAACAACACCGGAGGACTCTTCATGCTCAAGGGATTCAAGGACTTCATTCTTCGCGGCAACGTGATCGAACTAGCCATCGCCGTGGTGGTCGGCACTGCGTTCACCGCGCTCGTCTCGGCCTTCACCAAGAACATCGTCAACCCGGTCATCGCCGCGGCCGGCGGCGTGGACGCGGGCGGCCTCGGCTTCCGGATCTGGCCGGAGAACCCCGCCACCTTCGTAGACTTCGGCGCCGTCATCACCGCCTTCGTGACCTTCCTGATCACGGCCGGCGTGGTGTACTTCATCTTCGTGGCGCCCATGAACAAGTTCAACGCGATGGTCAAGAACCGGCGCGGCGGCGAAGAGGAAGCTGCCCCCGAGCCAACGGACACAGAACTGCTGGTCGAAATCCGCGACTTCCTCGGCGAGCTGGCCGCAGCCAACCGCGCCTCCCGGGACTCCGATATGAGCCGCTAGGACGGCGCAGCCGCAAGCAACCGCAAGGGCCGGCAGCTCCCGCACGGGGTGTTGCCGGCCCTTCCTTCTTAAGCCCCACATTCGTGACCGGGCGGCAACGGCAGCGAAACACCCGCCGGGGAACATGGGGGCATGAAAACCAAGCAGCGGACGCCCGCCACCGCCGAGCTCAGCTGTGAGGTCTGCGGCCGAATGCCCGAACCTCCCAAGGCGCGGTTCACCGTGGCCCAGATCGCGGCCATGCTTCCCATCGAGCTGCTGGTCCACGCACTCGTGGTGGAAACCGGGCTCCCCTACCTGGCCAAGGTGCTGCTGCTGACAGTCACGGCCACGGCTTTGGTGATCTGGGTGGCCGAGCCATCCGCGGCCCGGGTGCTGCGCAGCTGGCTGCATGCTCCCGCACTCCGGCACCGCCGCAGGCTGCACTCGGCCCCGGCGCTCTGGCGGGCCCGCACCGTGGTGCGCGACCAGCCCGGCGCCCTGCAGAAACTCACCCAGGAACTGGCCCGCCTGGACACGAACATCCTGAGCATCCACGTCCACCCGATGGACGGAGCCGCGCTGGATGAGTTCGTCCTATCGGCGCCCGGCCACCTCGGCGAGCAGGAACTGCTGAAAGCACTGGCCGACGGCGGCGGTCGGGACCCACACGTCTGGCCCACCACCGCGCTGGCTATGGCGGACGGCCAGACCAAGGCGCTGAGCATCGCCGCCCGCGTGGCCGGCAACCCGGGCGAGCTGGCCCTCGCCGTCGCGGAACTGCTGTCCGCGCAGGTGGTCCCGGCCGGGACCGGAGCGCAGGCAGGCGTGGCGGGTTCCGGCGTCGGGCATTCCGCTACGGGACCGGAAACCGGCACGCTGCTGAAGATCCCCACCGCCTGGCACGGACCACTGGTCTTTTCCCGCCCGGGCGAGCCCTTCACCCCGGCCGAGTCTGCCCGCGCCCACCGCCTGGCGGAACTCGCCGAGATCCTGGCCCACGGACGCAGCGGAGCGGCGTGACGCTCCTTCCCGCTTTGCCTGCCCGCTGCCCCGGCGCGCGCCGCGAAAACCCGTGGAATTCCGCGGCGAGGAAACGGTGAACCGGAAAGCAACCGGGAGGGAACGCGGCGCGCCTTGGGCCTGGTAGGACGGCGGACGGCCGGCCGGTCACATTTGGTTGCGTGAGGCAGCACACAGAAAACCCTTGACAGTGGGGCACCTCACACTTAGTTTTGTTTTGGGATCCCAACGCGGGATCCCAAAACGACAATCTTGTTACGGATCCCCCACCGGCAGAACGAGCAGCTTGCCGCCGAACCTCCGGCAAACCGAACCGCCCGCCGAACCGCGAACGCGAATCCCCAAGAACTCCTCCGCATTCAGTCCCCCCAAACTAAGGAGAAGCGTGTCTCTCCATAATTCCCAAACCACCACGGAAGCCGAGCGTCCGCAAGCGGGCAGTGTTGCCGGCAAGCGCCGCACCAACGTCCGCTGGAAGCTCTTCCTCCTGCTTCTGGTCCTGGTGTCCGTCAACTACATCGACCGCGGCTCCATCTCGGTGGCGCTGCCCATCATCCAGAAGGAATTCAACCTCGGCCCGGAGATGGTCGGCCTGCTGCTTTCCGCCTTCTTCTGGACTTACGCACTCATGCAGGTCCCCGTCGGCTGGCTGATCGACCGCTTCGGCCCCCGCAAGGTGGTCACGGCCTCCTGCATCGGCTGGGGCGCCGCCACGGCGACTTCCGGCATGGCCGGCGGCTTCGTGAGCATGTTCATTGCCCGCATGGCCATCGGCGTGACCGAAGCCGGCGTCATGCCGGCCGGCGGCAAACTGAACGCCCTCTGGATGCACTCCAAGGAGCGCGGCCGCGGTGCAACCATCCTCGACGCCGGCGCACCGCTGGGCGCCGGCGTGGGCGGCATCCTCATCACCTGGCTTATCTCTGCTGCCGGCGGCTGGCGGATGGCCTTCATCATTGCCGGCATCCTCACCGTGCTGCTCGGCCTGGCCATCTGGTGGTACGTCCGGGACAACCCCCGCGAACACAAGGCCGTCAACGACGCCGAAGCCGACTACATCGAGGCCTCGCACCGCGCCGAGGACGAGGCTGCCCAGTCCCAGGGTGCAACCACCACCCGCCGCGGCCTGCTCCCCTACATGAAGTTCCGCTCCTTCTGGGCCATGTGCTTCGGCTGGCTCGGCTTCAACGGCGTGTTCTACGGCCTGCTCACCTGGGGCCCGCTGTACCTCTCCCAGGCCAAGCACTTCGACCTGAAGACCATCGGCTGGTCCACCTTCGTGATCTTCGGCGCCGGCTTCATCGGCGAAATCCTCGGCGGAACCATCGCCGACAAGTGGCGCGAATCCGGCGCTTCCGCCAACAAGGTCATGCGCACCCTGCTCGGCATTTCCAGCGTTGTGGTGGTGGGCGGCCTGGTGGGCGTCACCGTGGTCCCGGACCCGATCACCGCCGTCGTCCTGCTCTCGGTGGTGCTGTTCTTCCTCCGCTGGGTGGGCCTCTTCTGGGCCGTTCCGGCAACCCTCGGCGGCCGCAACAACGCCGGCATCCTGGGTGGAGCCATGAACCTCAGCGGCAACATTGCCGGCATGGTCACCCCGATCGCGGTCGGCTTCATTGTGGGCGCCACCGGCGGCTACACCTGGGCCCTGCTCTACTTCGTGGCGTCCGCCGTGATCATGGGCATCTCGGTCCTGACGCTCGACTACGGCAAGCGCCTCCCGGTCTGAGCCGCGCGGACTGAACAACCAGGCAAATCCTGCGGAAATCCGCACTGCAGCACAGTTTGGGATCCCAAACCCATTGACAGCGAAGCCCCCGGAACTTACCGTCATATTTGGGATCCCAAACAGGCACCTCGAGGACGACCTCCTCACCGCGAACGCCTCCGGACCGTTCACCCGGAAGCACATGTAAGGGCACCGAGAGCCACCGCCTCGCCCGCCGCCTATTGCAAGTAAACGCTCATCCATTGAGCCAGTCGCATCGCCCAGGAGGGCCAGTGTCGATCAATTCCCAGACCCGCAGTTCCGTCCCCGGTTCCAATCAGCCCGGCTCCAAGCAGTCCGGCTCCACGAAGAAGGGCGGCGGGAACTCAATGAAGAGGGTCGTCGCAGCAAGCTTCGTCGGGACCACCCTTGAGTACTACGATTTCTTCGCCTACAGCACGGCAGCATCCATCGTTTTCCCCGCCCTGTTCTTCCCGGGTTCCGATCCGGGTACCGGCCTGCTCCTGGCCCTGGCCACCTACGCCGTGGGCTACGTGGTCCGCCCGCTCGGCGCCGCCATCTTCGGCCACTTCGGCGACAAGATCGGCCGCAAGAACGTCCTGGTCACCACCCTGCTCCTGATGGGCCTGGCGAGCGCCGGCGTCGGCCTCCTGCCCACCTACCAGAACGTCGGCATCTGGGCCCCCATCCTGCTGGTCTCCCTGCGCTTCCTGCAGGGCATCGGCATCGGCGGCGAATGGGGCGGCGCCGCCCTCATGGTCACCGAGTCGGACAAGAGCGGCCGCCGCGGCCTCTTCGGCAGCCTCGTCCAGAGCGCCGCCCCCACCGGCCTGCTGCTGGCCACCGGCATCTTCACGCTCATGACTTCCACCCTGGCCAAGGACGCGTTCATGGCCTGGGGCTGGCGCATCCCGTTCCTGATCAGCTTCCTGCTGGTGGCGATCGGCCTCTACATCCGCATGAAGCTCGCCGAATCCCCCGTCTTCGAAGCCGCGGAAAAGAAGGCCGAAGAACAGAAGCAAGGCGAAACCAAGGCCCCGCTCCTCTACGTCCTCAAGCACTACAAGAAGGCCCTGGCCGTGGCCGTCGGCGCCCGCATCGGCAGCGACATCGCGTTCTACATCTTCGCCCTGTTCGTCCTGGTCTACGGCACCGAACACCTCGGCCTCCCCAAGAGCCTGGCCCTGGCCGCCTCCACGATTTCCGCCGTCGCGCAGATGATCGCCATCCCGCTGTTCGGTGCGCTTTCGGACAAGGTCGGCCGCCGCCCGGTAATGATCGGCGGCGCCATCGGCGGCATCATTTACAGCTTCCTGTTCATCGCGATGCTCGACTCCAAGGTGCCGTTCCTGGTGCTGATCGCCCCGGCCATCGGCCTGGTGGTCGTCGCCGCGATGTACGCCCCCGTTGCCTCCTTCATCCCCGAACTGTTCCCCACCAAGGTCCGCTACACCGGTGCTGCCGTGGGCTTCCAGCTGGCGGGCGTCTTCGGCGGCGGTTTCGCCCCGCTGATCGCCGTCGGGCTGATCGCCCTCACCACCTCCGGGTTCTCCGTGGCCGGCTACCTCTCAGCGACCCTGCTGCTCATGGTGTACTGCGTCTACATTGCCAAGGAGACCTCCAAGATCGCCATGGCCGACGCCGGCAACAAGGCCCCCGCGGCCACCCAATAGAAAGTCCTGACAATGAACAACACCGCCCTGCCTTCCGCGGACCCCGCGGTTGCCGCAAGCGAGCTGACCGGCCTGTCCATGGTCGGGTGGGCCGCCGCGCTGCGGGAGCGCCGGTTGACCGCCGTCGAATGCCTGGAACTGCACCAGGCCCGGATCGCCGAGGCCAATCCCGGCCTGAACGCCGTCGTCACCCCCAATCCGCGGGCGCGTGAGGAAGCCGAGGCCGCCGACGCCGCCGCAGCAGGGGGCCGCTTCCTCGGCCCCCTGCACGGGGTCCCCTTCACAGTGAAGGACACCCTGGCGGTCAAGGGATTGCGCTCGACGGCGGGAAGTCCCCTCCTGGGCGACTACGTCCCGGCGGAATCGGCGACGGCGGTGCGCCGCCTGCAGGAGGCAGGTGCGGTGTTGCTCGGCAAGACCAACTGCTCGGAATTCGCGGTGGAGACCCACAGCCGCAATCCGCTCTTCGGCGAGACCTGGAACCCCTGGGACACCACGCTGACCTCCGGCGGTTCCACCGGAGGCGACAGCGCCGCCGTCGCCTCCGGGATGAGCGCCTTCGGCCTGGGCACGGACTTCGGCGGGTCCATCCGCTGGCCCGCGCACTGCACGGGCATCACCAGCCTGCGCCCCACGGTCGGCCTCATCCCGGAAACGGGCCTGCTGCCGTACGTACCGTCGGCCGACGGCAACCTGCCGGCCCCGAACTCGATGTCCGCCCTGCACCGCCTGGGCAGCGTGGCGTGGCTGGCCCGAAGTGCCGAGGACCTGGGCGTGCTGCTCGGGATCCTTGCGGGGCCCGACGGCGTGGACCCCTCCACGGTGCCGGTCCCCCTCGGAGCGCCGCTCGAGAGCCTGGACGGATTCGCCGCCGCTTGGTTCGAGGACGAAGGCACCCACCCCGTGCGGGCGGACCTCGTGTCGGTGCTGCGTTCGGCAGCGGAGGCCCTCGCGGCTCTTGGCGTTCCGGTGACGCACGGACGTCCGCCGGGCCTCGAGCGCGCCGCCGCCGCCTTCGTGGCGCTGCGCACTGCGGAAGGCATGCCCGAGGTGGCGGAACTCGCCGCCGGCCGTGAGGACGAACTCGGCGCCCACCTGCACGGGCTGCTGGGAGCGCCTGCCACCGTGGTGGAGTACCGCAAGGCCGCGGCGGAACGGGATGCCATCCGCGCGGAGGTGCTGGCCTCCATGGAGGAGCACAACATCCTGCTGCTCCCCGTGGCCTGCGTCCCGGCCTCGGATCCCCGGGAGGAAAGCTTCACCGTGGAAGGCAAGGACATCCCGTGGACCGAGCTGGGTTCCTGCTGCAGGGCCATCAGCATCCTGGGCTTCCCGGTGGCCGTGGTGCCGTGCGGATTGTCCGAAGAGGGCCTGCCCGTGGGGATCCAGGTAGTGGGCCGGCCCTACCGCGACCGTGAAGTGCTGGCGGTGGCTGTCGCCCTGGAAAAGGCGTTCGGCCGCTTCAGCCCTCCGTCATTCAGCAGCACGTCATCCAGCAATACAGTGCGGGACTGAACCGCGATGCACACCGCTGAGGACGTAAAGTCGCTAAAAACCCCACGAATGGAGCAATGATGCTGGCAGCAGAAGAAACCCCCGCCCCGGACCGCCCCCTCCGCGAGGCCGTGCGGGACACCCTCCGCACACGGATCTTCGAAGGCCACTACGCCCCCGGCACCCGCCTGGTGGAACGTGACCTGGCGGCCGAATTCAACGTGTCGCGCCTGCCCATCCGGGAAGCCCTGCGCATGCTCCGCCAGGAGGGCCTCATCCGGGACCGCGCCTCGCGCGGTTCCGAGGTGGCGGGCCTGAGCGCCAAGGACGTGGAGGACCTGTTCGACGTCCGCGAATCCCTCGAGGTGCTCGCCTGCCGGCTGGCAGCGAGCCGCGCCACCGAAGAGGACCTCAACCGCCTGGCCGGGCTCCTGGACGAGGCCGAACGCTTCCTCGCCAAGGGCTCCATCCTCGAAGCGCACCGGGCCAACAGCGAATTCCACGATGCCATCACGGCCATCGCCAACAACAACTTCCTCCGTTCGGCGCTGGAGCCCCTCCAGGGCCGCATGCACTGGCTCTTCCGCCACGTCAGCGACCTCCCCGAACTGATCCAGGAACACCGCGAGCTGTACGCCGCGATCGCCAGCGGCGACCCGGATCGCGCGGCCGCCCAGTCGGCGTCGCACATCGGCAAGTACCGCGAACAGTTCCCCGAAGACTCCCCCGCCACTGAACTCACCCTGCAACGGAAACGAACATGAAACTACTGGTCATCAACCCCAACATCAGCGAAGACGTCACCGCGCTGATCGAGGCCGAAGCCCTGCGCTCCGCCGGCCCGGACACCGAGCTGATCGTGCGCACCGCCCCGCACGGGGTCGAGTACATCGAAACCCGCTTTGAATCGCTCATCGCTGCCGGCGCCGTCGCCGAGTTGATCGCCGAATACGCGGGAGGCAGTGCAGCCTCCGACGGCAGCCGCGTGGACGGCGTCGTGGTGGCGGCCTTCGGCGATCCGGGCATGCCGGCGCTGAAGGAACTCGTGGATGTTCCGGTCATCGGCATCACCGAAGCCGCGCTCTGCGCCGCGGCACTGCAGGGCCAGCGCTTCTCGATCATCGCCATCTCGGACCGCATCACTGCCTGGTACCGGGACTGCGTTGAGCACTTCGGACTCGGCGGCCGCCTCGCCTCCATCCGCTCCATCAAGCAAAGCCTGCACGGCATCGGTTCCGTGCAGCACGACTTCAAGGACACCCTCCTGGCACTGAGCCGGCAGGCCGTCGAAGAGGACGGGGCCGACGTCGTGATCCTGGCAGGCGCGCCGCTCGCCGGACTTGCCCGCGACCTTGAGGGACAGATCCCCGTCCCGGTGGTGGACGGCATTTCCGCCGGCATCCGGATGACCGAAGCAGTGGTGGAACTGCAGTCCGGCTTCCACCGGCAGGGCGCGTTCGCGCCGCCGCCGGTCAAGAAGCGCAGCGGCCTGTCCGCAAACCTCGACGCCGCCCTCGCCACGGCACAAGCGAATGTCACCGCCGCTGCCGCCGCTCCCGTATCGCAGAAGTAGGAGGACACCGATGTCCCTCATCCCAGAACTCGTCATCGCCAACGGCACCGTGGTGAACAGCTTCGGCCGCCAGGCCGCGCACATCGTGGTGCAGGACGGCCGCATCGCGGAGCTGATCGAGGCCTCCCAGCCCGTCCCGGCAGCTGCACGCACCATCGATGCCCAGGGCAAGCTCGTCATCCCCGGCGGCATCGACGCCCACTGCCACGTGGCCCAGGTGACCGGCCGCTTCCGCACCCTGGACGACTTCGCCGTCACGTCCACCGCGGCCCTCTGGGGCGGCACCACCACCATCATCGATTTCGGCATCCCGCGGGACGCCCAGGAAACCCCGCTGGATGCCGTGCTCAATAAGAAGCGCCTGGCCGCCGAATCCCGGTGCGACGTGGCCCTCCACGGCTCCGTGATCAGCTGGGACGAAACGGTGCCGTGGCAGCTGGAGCAACTCGCCGCCGAGGGTGTGCGCTCTGTCAAGATGTACACCACCAACCGCACCTCCACGATGGCCGACGGGGACACCATCCTGAAGGTCATGCGTGAGATGGTCCGCCTGGACGGTCTCACCTACATCCATGCCGAGCACGACGCCATCATCGCCGACTGCACCGAGCAGCACGCAGCGGACGGGCTGATCGGCATCGAACACCTGCACCGCACCCGCCCCGAACTGGCCGAGGAAGTCTCCGTCAAGGAAACCCTGGCCATGGCCAAGTACACCGGGGCGCCCGTGTACTTCGTGCACCAATCCACCGCCGGCGCCGTGGACCTGGTCACCGAGGCCCGCGCCGACGGCCAGGAAGCCTACTCGGAGACCTGCCCGCACTACCTGACCCTGGACGACAGTGTGTACGGCACGGAATTCCCGGAATGGTACGCCTGCTGCCCGCCCATGCGCTGCCCCGAAACCGTGGCCGCCCTCAAGGAACGCCTCGCGGCCGGCGCCATCCACACCGTCTCCTCGGACCACTCCTGCTATGACCTTTCGCAGAAGCGCGAGCGCACGGACGACATCCGCTTCATGCCGCACGGCCTGCCCGGCGTCGAAACCCGCATGCCCGTGGCGTTCACCGCCTTGGTCACCGAGTCCGGCGGTTCCGTGGAGGACTTCGTAGAGGTCTTCTCCTCCGCCCCCGCCCGGATCAATGCCGTGCCGCGCAAGGGCACCATCGCCGAAGGCTTCGATGCCGACCTCGTGATCTTCGATCCCGCCGAGGAACGCACGGTCGACGGCGGCGCGCTGCACATGGGAACTGATTTCTCGCCGTTCGAGGGGAAGACGCTGAACGGCTGGCCCGCCGTCGTCGTCTCCGCCGGACGCGTGGTGCTGGACGGAGAGGGCTTCCATGATCCCGGCCCCGTGGGCCGCTTCGTGGCGCGCAAGGGGTTCACCGAGCACCGCGACGCCCTGGCCGCTTCCCCCGCCGTTTCTGTTTAGGAGTTACCCCTTGCCTTCCGAAAACCGACCTGTCCGCATCGGCATGATCGTGCCGTCGTCCAACACCTGCCTGGAGCCGCAAAGCTACCGGATCCTCGGCGACCGCACGGACGTCACCCTGCACTTCACCCGGATCAACGTCACCCGGATCGCCCTGGACGATTCCTCGGACAAGCAGTTCGACGCCGCCGGCATGCGTGCAGCCGCGGAGCTGCTCGCGACCGCCGACGTGGATGTCATCGCCTGGAACGGGACGTCCGGCTCCTGGCTGGGGGCGGCCCACGACCTTGAACTGGTGCACGAGATCACCGAGGCCACCGGCATCCCTGCCACCACCTCCACGCTGGCGTATCTGGCGGCCTTCTCCGAGTTCGGGACCGAGCGGATCGGCATGCTGACCCCGTACACGGCGGACGTGAACGAGGCCGTGGTGGCATCCTACGAGCGGGAGGGCATCAAGACCGTGGACCACCGGCACCTGGACCTGAGCGACAACGAGTCCTTCGCCCGGGTCACCGACGAGGAGCTGCTGCCGGGTTCGCTGGAGCTGGCCGCGTTGAAGCCCGACGCCCTGATCTACCTCTGCACCAACCTGTACGGTGCCAACATCACGGCGGAGGTGGAGTCGCGCACGGATGTGCCTGTGCTCGACTCCGTCGCCGTGACGCTGTGGCACTCCCTGAAGCTTGCCGGCGCCCCCTTGCTCGCCCCAAGGTGGGGCCGGTTGCTGGCTGACTGACTTCCGAGTCACACCCCGGCGCCCGGGCTGAACCTGTTGCGTGCCGCACTATGCAGAGTGCGGCACGCGGCATCCGGGAAGAACGACGGCCCGTTCCTCATGCCCACAGTGTGGGTTTGAGGAGCGGGCCGTTTTCGTTTCGGCCTCGTTCCAGGAGTGACGCTCCCTCCCGCTTGCCCGCTCTTTCCTGGCCGCCGCGCACCCGGAGAGCCCGGAATCCCGGGGCACGGCATGGGTGTGGTCGAAAGCAAGCGGGAAGGAACGTCGGCCTTGCTTGTCCACATAGCCCGGAAACCCGGTTCCACGGTGTAGCAACGGGCAGTGGACTGCAGGGATGGACATTCGCGATTACCTCGTGCAGCTCGGTGGCGTGGCCCGCACCGGACAGCTGCTCTCCGCAGGCTTCACCCGCTCGGAAATCAAAGGCCTTGCCAAGGCCGGTATCCGCCAACCCCGCAGGGGCATCCACCTGCATCCCGACGCAAAGCCGGAGTTCGTCGCGGCGGTCAGGCACAACGCGAGGGTCAGCTGCGCCAGTGCTGCCGCGCACTACGGCCTGTGGCTCCGCAACTCACCGCCGCAGCACCATCTGGCCTGTGACCACGGCCACGGCGGCGGCTTCATCAGGCACCGTACTGTCCGGTTCGAGGCGGACCCGGTCCTCCCCCTGGCCGCGGTGGAGGACGTGGTGCTGCACGCAATGGGGTGCCTTCCGCCGCCTGCTTCCACTGCACTGGCCATCTCCGCCGGAAACCCCGGATTTCCGGGGCTCAGGGCGGGTGCGGCCAAAAGCAAACGGGGAGGAACGTCGGCGGAGCGTGACAAGTGCGGACGGCAAGGAGGGCCCGCCAAGCCCCGCAAACCCCGCCAACCGTCCTCTGGCAAATGCGCCGGTCCCGTGCGAATATGTGAGCCTATCCGTCGCAGGACATTGAAATTTTGGGGGTATTTTGTCCGAGAACACCGCTGCGCCCAACGAGCCGCAGCCCACAAACAACGACTTCAGCAAGTCCGCACCCGAATACGGCGTGCGACTCCCCGAAAGCAACGGCCAGCCGGCCGGTTGGGCCCCGGCCTGGCACCCCGAAGCCACCCCCCAGGCTCCGCTTCCCCGGCCGCTGCAGAACCAGGGCGAAGACGTCGGCCGCGGAGCCATCTTCGCGCTGGCTGCCCTGCCGCTCGGAATCATCGTCTGGATGATCATCTGGAACTTCGGCTGGATGACCTCTTTCGTGACCTTCGGCGTCGCGGCGTTGGCTGCCCGGCTCTACGTCCTGGGCACAGGCGGTACGCTTAGCCGCAAGGGTGTCTGGATCGTGGCGTCCATCACCGCGGCCACGGCCCTGCTGGCCTTCCTCGGCGGCGTGTGGCTGGACGCGGTGTCCTACATCGGCGGCTCACCGCTGGCCATGGCCCTGGACCCGGAGCCGTGGGACCTCATGGCGTACAACCTCCAGACAAACCCCGACTTCGTCAAGGGCTATGCCGGCGACTTCCTGATGGCCCTGCTGTTCGGCGCCCTCGGCTGCTTCTTCACGCTCCGCGCCCTGTTCGCGGCAACCAAGAACAACTGATCAGCGCGCGTGCCTACATCCGGACCAGCAGCGCCCCGGGATCCACGCGCACGCTGAGCCGGGAGCCCTTGCCTTCGTGGTCGCCGTCGAGCTGGAAATCGTCGGCATGCTCCAGGCTGACCTCCACCGAGGCGCCGCGGAAGTACTCCACCGAGGGGTCCTTGCTGCGGCCCCTGCCGATCACGCCCGCGACCACGCCGAACCAGCCCAGCTTCCCGGGCGCCACCACCATCAGGTCGAGGATGCCGTCGTCCACGGCCGCGCCGGGGAAAATCTCCACGCCCCCTTGGATCCTGCCACAGTTGCCCACCATCACGCTGCGCACCCGTCGGCTCACCACAGGCTCGCCGTCCACGCTGATCTTCGCCTTGACCGGCTTGCCCTGCAGGTTCCGCACGGCGGCGTCCACGTAGGCAAGCCAGCCCACCTTGTCCTTGAGCCGTGAGTCGGTGCTGGCCATGACGCTCGCGTCGAAACCCAGCCCGGCCATCACCAGGAAAGTCTGTTCGCTGCCGCCATCGCGCACGGAACGGACCACATCGATCCGACGCTCCTGCCCCAGCAGCGCCGCCTTCACCGCCCCCTCGACGTTCGCCACCTCCACGCCGAGGTTCCGCGCCAGCAGGTTGCCGGTGCCCAGCGGGACCAGCCCCAGCGGGGTTTCCGTCCCGGCCAGCACTTCGGCCACGCAGCGGACGGTGCCGTCCCCACCGACCGCAATGACGACGTCGACCCCTGCCTCGAGCGCCTCCCGTGCCTGCCCGGCGCCCGGGTCCTCCGCCGTGGTTTCCAGCCACAGCGGCTCGTCCCAGCCGTGGGCGCCGCCGAGCCGGGCGATGACTGCGCGGATGCCCTGAGCGGCCGGTTTCGAAGGGTTGATGACGACGGCGGCCCGCATGCTAGGGGGCCAGCTCGCCGGCCCGGGTCCAGCCCAGCGCCTCGTAGCGTTCGGCCGCGGCGGCATCCACGGGCGCGTAGACGATGGCCGCGCCCTCGACGAAGGCCTCTTCCGCCAGCCGGGCCAGCACCACGGCTTCGTGGTCCGGCGCGACCTCGTCGTCGTCCACGGCCCGGACCGGGCCCAGGACTGCGAAACCCTCGCCGAACGCCACCCGGCCACGCGCCACGGGGCGGTCGAAGCGGACCAGCTCCACGACGTCGTAATCCTCCAGCGGCGCCTCCAACACGCCGAACTCGGACTCCAGAGCGGGGGCGCCGTTGACGTCGCCCGGCGGGGCGGTCATCAGGACGCCGGCGGGCGGAGTCCCGTCGCCGTCGTTGAGCCGATCCCAGAGGGGTTGCCAGTCGTGTGCGGTGTCCGGTGCGCTCATGGGTCCGAGCCTAAGGCCGCAGCACGCGGAAGTGGAAACAGCCATGTGGCCAGCGACACAGTTGACAGTTCAAGCAAAACAAGCGAAAGTATATGCAAATGCATATATCGGCGGATCGGCCGCCAACTTCCTAAGGAGAATGAAAATGTCAGTTGAACTCACCCCCGGCACCTGGAACCTCGACCTGTCCCACACGGAGATCGGCTTCACGGTCCGCCACGCCGGCATCAGCAAGGTCCGCGGCCAGTTCGCCGAAGCCGACGCCGCCCTTGTGATCGGCAGCCACCTGGACTCGTCCTCGGTCAGCGCTACGATCAACACAGCTTCCTTCGATTCCGGGGACAACAACCGCGATGCCCACGTCAAGGGCGCGGACTTCTTTGATGTTGAGCAATTCCCCCGGATGACCTTCCGTTCCACGGGCGCCCTGGGCTCAGCGGAGCAGTTCAAGCTGGCCGGCGAGCTGACGATCAAGGAGACCACCCTGCCGGTGGAGTTCGATGTGGAATTCGGCGGCGCTGCCGTGGACCCCTTTGGCGCGACCCGCGCAGGCTTCTCCGCCACCACCGTGATTTCCCGCAAGCAGTTCGGCATCACCTGGAACGCGGCCTTGGAAGCCGGCGGCGTGCTCGTCGGTGACAAGGTGACCATCAATATCGACGCCGCGTTCGTCTTGTCCGCCAACTAAACGCCCCTGCAATCGGCACGTCGCACGCCGGGGGGCCTCGCCGCCCGGCTCGTGCAGGAGGCCTTGGACGATACTCTCGCGGCCGGTGTCGCCGTCGTTCCGGTCTGCCCGTACGTCAAAGTGTGGCTGCGCAAGCACCCTGACTACCGGGCGCGCGTGTCAGCCGTCCACCCCGAACACCTCGCCGCCGTCGAGCAGGCCGCCCGGCACTAGCACCGACGCGCCTTAGCGCCGCCGCGCTCTAGGCGTGCTCGGCTTCGTAGCGGACCTTGAGGGCGCCGCGCTTGATCTTCAGTTCCAGCACGCGGACATCGCGCAGATCGGACAGGCGGGCCACGTGGGTACCGCCGCACGGTTCGCTGTTGACGCCTTCGATGGTGACCGTGCGGTGGCCTGCGTCGTCCGTGGCGGCGGTGACGGAACCGCCACGGGCCAGCACGGCGTCGAACGCTTCCTGCAGTTCGGCGCGGACCTGCTCACGCTGTTCCGGGGTAGCGAGCCCCACCTCGAGTCCCTCGGGCGAGAAGTCCAGGCGCGCCTGACCCGGGTAGTGGCTGTGGCCGGTGCTGGTCCAGCCGCGGGCCTCGCCCAGGTGGCCAAGCACGTGGCCGGCGGTGTGCAGCGCGGCATGCCGCTTGCGGAGGTCCGCGTCGATGGCGCAGTCGACGGCGGTGCCCGGCTCCAGCGGGGCAAGTTCCGCGCCGCCGGACAGGACAACCAGGCCGTCCTCAGTGCGCGAAGGAACCACCGGCGCGCCGTTCAGGGTGCCCTCGTCGGAGGGCTGGCCGCCGCCCTTCGGGTGGAAGATGTTGGGGCTCACCGCGGCCCACGCACCGTGGTCATCCGTTCCGGACGCCACCACGGTGGCTTCGGTTTCGAAGAGGTAGGTGTCGCCGTAGTAGGCCTGTTCCTGGCGGGTTTCCTGGGCGGAGGGGCTGGAAGTCATTCCCCCAGCATAGGCACCCTCAGTCGGCGTCGATGCGTTCGAGTATCTGTCCCAGCGCCTCGCGGATGTCGTCGTGGTCGTACTGGGCCGCGCGGCTTTCGGCGGAGATCACGGCGCAGCGGTGGATCTTCTTGAAGTCGCCGTAGGGGAATTTGTAATGCCCTTTTTGATCGGCCGGATGGTCATCGTCCACGCCGAGATACCACTCGGAATAGTCCCCGTATCCGTGCTTTTCCAGGAACGCGTTTTCATCGTCGCTGGACGGGGCGTGTTCGCTCCAGTCGTCCCGGACGTCCTTGACGATCTTCCCGTCCCGGATCAGCTTCTTTGCGTGGTCGAAAGCCTTCTTGTTGAGTTTCACAGTCATTTGCGCACCCCGTTGCTTAGAGTCCTACAGCCCCTTGACCGCCCCCAGCACCTTGGTCAGGGATTCCTTGGCGTCGCCGAACAGCAGCGTGGTCTGCGGTTCGTACATGAGGTCGTTCTCGATCCCCGCGAAGCCCGGCCGCATGGAGCGCTTGAGGAACACCACCTGCCGGGCGTCGGCGACCTCCAGGATCGGCATGCCGTAGATCGGCGAGCCGGCGGTGGTCTTCGCCGCCGGGTTCACCACGTCGTTCGCGCCCACCACGAGGGCGACATCCGCAGTTTTGAACTCGGAGTTGATTTCGCTCATTTCCTTGAGCGATTCGTAGGGCACGTTGGCTTCGGCCAGCAACACGTTCATGTGCCCCGGCATACGGCCGGCCACGGGATGGATGGCGAAATCGACGTCCACGCCGCGTTCCTCGAGCGCCTGCGCCAGTTCGGCGGCGGTGTGCTGGCCCTGCGCCACGGCCAGTCCGTAGCCGGGAACGATGATCACCCGCTGGGCGTAACCAAGCAGCACGGCCACGTCCTCCGCGCTGGACGAGCGGACGGGGCGTTCGCTCACGGCGGTGGAACCCGCCGTCGAGCCTCCGCGGAAGGCGCCGAACAGGATGCCCGCCACGCTGCGGCCCATCGCCGCCGCCATGGCCCGGGTGAGGATGGTGCCCGAGGCGCCCACCAGGGTGCCGGCCACCAGCAGCAGCACGTTGCCGAGCACCAGCCCCGAGGCCGCCACGGCCAGGCCGGTGAAGGCGTTCAGCAGCGAAATGACGATCGGCACGTCCGCGCCGCCCACCGGCAGGACCAGCAGCACCCCGACCACCAGGCCCAGCAGCAACAGCCCGACGGCGAGCGCCTGGGAACCGCTGAACACCACGCCGACGCCGGTCCCCACCGCCGCAAGCAGCACCAGCGCCATGACGACCGGCAGCCCCGGGAACACCACGGGCCGGGTGGTCATGAGTTCCTGCAGTTTGGCGAACGTGATGGCCGAGCCCGCGAAGGACACGGCTCCCACGAGCAACGTGAACACCACTGCCACCCGCATCCAGCCGTCGTCGCTGTGCGTCAGTTCCAGCAGAGCCACCAGGGCCGCGGCCCCGCCGCCCACGCCGTTGAACAACGCCACGAGCTGGGGCATCTGGGTCATCTTCACCCGCCGGGCCACGGGCGCCGCCACCGCCGAACCCACAGCGATCGAGCCGACGATCCAGGGGACGTTGTCGAGTTGCACGGACAGGAAGACCGCGACGACGGCGACCACCGCGCCGAATGCTCCCACCAGGTTGCCCTGCCGGGCGGTGCGCGGGGAGTTCAGGCCCTTGAGCGCGAGGATGAAGCAGACGGCGGCAGCGAGGTAGAGCAGGGCCGTCCAGACGGGACTGAGGAGGGTCATCGTGCGTCCTCCTTGTCCTTGGCCCGGTCCGGGCCGGGAACGGGTTTCCGGCCGCCGGGTTTCCGGCCGCGGAACATTTCGAGCATGCGGTCGGTCACCACGAAGCCGCCCACCAGGTTGGCGGTGGCGAGCACGACGGCGAGCAGCGCCACGGCGAGCACCAGCGGCTCGTGTGCCTGCCCGGCCACGATGATGGCGCCCACCAGGATGATGCCGTGGATCGCGTTGGCCCCGGACATCAGCGGGGTATGCAGGGTGCTGGAGACCTTGGAAACCACCTCGAAGCCCACGAACACCGCCAGCACGGTGACCGTCAGGAGGCTCATGCCGTCCATCAGTTCGCCCCTTCCCTAGCGGTCTCGGCGGGCGCGGAGTCGGCCGGGGCGAGCGCCGCCACAGCCTCGGCCGTCGGCCCGTGCCGCACGCCGCCGTCGTGTGTCAGGCAGCTTCCGGCCACCACGGCGTCCTCCCAGTCCGGCGCGAACGCGCCGTCCTTGACCAGCAGCTCCACCAGGTTGGCCACATTCTTCGCGTACAGCCGGGAAGCGTCGGCGGGCAGGGCGGAGGCGGCGTCCTTCATGCCCACCAAGGTCACGGTTCCGAGGCCGTCCGCCGTCGGCACCACCGTGTCCTCCCCGGCCACCACGCCCTCCACGTTGCCCCCGGATTCCGCCGCGAGGTCCACCACTACCGAGCCCGGCCGCATGGCCTGGACCATCGGGAGCGTCACCAGCAGCGGGGCGCGGCGTCCGGGGACGGCCGCCGTCGTGATGAGCACATCGGCCTGGGCCACGTGCGGGGCGAGCAGTTCGCGCTGCAGGGCGCCGCGGTCCGCGGTGAGTTCGCGGGCGTAGCCGCCTGACGCCTCGGCCGTTTCGACGTCGAGCCTGATGAAGGTGCCGCCCATCGAGGCGACCTCGTCCGCGGAGGCGGGCCGGATGTCGTTGGCGGAGACGCGGGCGCCCAGCCGCTTGGCGGTGCCTATGGCCTGCAGGCCCGCGACGCCGGCGCCCAGCACCAGCACCCGGGCCGGCGGGATGGTGCCGGCGGCGGTCATGTAGAGCGGGAAGAAGCGCGGCAGCCGCATCGCCGCTTCGAGCACGCAGCGGTACCCGGCCACGAGCGCCTGCGAGGTGAGCGCGTCCATGGACTGGGCCCGCGAGATGCGCGGCACTAGTTCCAGCGCGAAGGAAGTGACGCCCGCATCTGCGAGCGCCCGCACTGTGGGAAGTTCCGACGACGGCGAGGCCAGCCCCACGGTCACCGCGCCCTGCTTGAGGGACTTGGCCATGTCGGGGTCCAGGGGGCGGACGTGGAGGAGGAGGTCGACGGTTCCGAGGTCCAGCTCCCTGACGATCCAGGCGCCGGCTTCCTTGTAGGCCTCGTCCGGATGGCCGGACTCGAGGCCGGCCCCGCTTTCGAGGAGCACCTCAAGGCCGAGGCCCGCCAGTTGCTTGACGGTTTCCGGCGTGGCCGCCACCCTCCGCTCGCCCTCCCGGCGTTCGCGTGCAATGCCTGCTTTCACCCGCCACCTCTCCTTCGACCGTGGTTGGCACGAGCCTAACCCCTCTGCGGGCGCGGGCGGGAGGGTCCTTCAATCGCGAACGTACACTTGAGACCCCCAAAACGCCGTTTTCCGGGCCACATCTGTACGTTCGCGCTCCAGGTTTGGCCGTTCCCTTCCGGCAGCACCCCCGTTAGGCTCACTAGGGGCTGGGGGAATCCAGTCCGCCACACCGTCGATGAAGCCGGTTCCGGCCGCCCCGTCGGAAAGGAATGCAGCCATGGCAACGTTCAAGATCGGCTACCTCGTGGGCAGCCTCGCCAGCAATTCCATCAACAGGACCCTCTCCAAGGCGCTCATCAAACTGGCCCCGGAGGAACTCGAATTCACCGAAATCCCCATCAAGGACCTGCCACTCTACAGCCCGGACTACGACGCCGACTACCCGCCCGCCGGCCGCGCCTTCAAGGACGCCGTAGCCGACTCGGACGGCATTCTGTTCATCTCCCCGGAATACAACCGCTCCATCCCCGGCGCACTGAAGAATGCCATCGACTGGGGTTCCCGGCCGTGGGGCACCAACTCCTTCGCCCGCAAGCCGACAGGCATCATCGGTACCTCCCCCGGAAGCATCGGCACCGCCGTCATGCAGTCCTCCATGCGGAGCGTGCTCAGCTTCCTGGACGCCCCGCAGCTGAACGCGCCCGAGGCCTACATCAAGTTCAACGCGGACAGCTTCGGCCAGGACGGCACGGTCTCCGATCCCCAGACCGCGGAGCTGCTGCGCCACTACATGGAGGAGTACAGCGCGTTCGTGCAGCGCGTCCTCGCAGCCAACGCACCCGGCCACATCGGCGACGAGCACCCCGACTCGGCCAAACTCACCCGCTAACTCCCGTCCTTCTTGGAGCGCGAACGTACAGTTGGGGCCCCGGAATCGCGGATTTCGGGGCCCTAACTGTACGTTCGCGCGTGGACCGGTAACTGCGGACCGGTAACTGCGGACACAGGGCTGTGGACGCGGCGAAATCCGAAGGCGCACCATGTCCCTATGGGAACCGTCACGGACTATCTCCGGAACCTGAGCGCACCCAACAGGGACGTGCTGGAACGCGTTGTCGCGATCGCGCGCGAACTGGCGCCCGACGTCGAGGAAGGCACCAGCTACGGGATGCCCGCGCTGCTCTTGAACGGCAAGGGATTCCTCAGTGTCCTCGAAACCAAGAAGCACCTGGCCCTGTACCCATACAGCGGGAGGGTGCTGCCCCGTTTGGCGGACGAACTGGACGGCTTTTCCTGGTCGCCCGGAACGCTGAGGTTCAGCGCGGCGAATCCCGTACCCGAGGATCTGCTTCGTCGCATCCTCGAACTGCGCCTGGCGGAGATGGAAAAGTAGCCCGGAAGCGCGAACGGACAGTTGGGGCCCAGGAATCGCCGATTTCGGGGCCCCAACTGTACGTTCGTGCGGAACCCGTCAGTGCTTGACGGAAATATCCGCCGAGATCAGTTCCGCGGTGCGCAGGATCTCCTTGCGGACGGCATCGAGGTACGCCTCCGGGTCTGCCTGCGCTGCGACGGTCTGCGCCTGCAGGGAGACGTTGACGGCGGCCACCACCTTGCCGGCGGCGTTGCGCACGGGCGCGGCGATGGACATGAGCCCCAGTTCCAGTTCCTGGTCCAGCAGGCACCAGCCCTGGTCCCGGACCTTTTCCAGTTCGGCCAGCAGCCCCTCGCGGGTGGCGACGGTCCGCGGCGTGAGGGCCTTGAGCTCGACGGCGTCCAGGTACTCCCGCAGTTTCGTCTCCGGCAGGCCGGCCAGCAGGACCCGGCCCATCGACGTCGCGTACGCCGGGAAGCGGGTGCCCACCGTGATCCCCACGGTCATGATCCGGCGTGTCGCCACCCGCGCGACGTAGAAGATGTCGGCACCATCCAGCACCGCGGCCGACGTCGACTCCCCCAGTTTGTGGGACAGCTCCTCCAGGTGCGGCTGGGCGAGCTGCGGCAGGGAAAGCGCGGAAAGGTACGCGTACCCCAGCTGCAGCACGAGGGCTGTGAGGGCGAAGGTCTTCCCGTCGGTGCGGACGTAGCCCAGCTCCACCAGGGTGTGGAGGAAGCGTCGGGCCGTGGCACGGGTGAGGCCGGTGCGGGCGGCAACTTCGCTGAGGGTCATGAGCGGGTTGGCGGCGTCGAAGGCCCGGATCACGGCCAGGCCGCGCGCCAGGGACTGCACGTACTGGTCACTGGCCTGCGGGGCCGCGGATACTGCGTCGCTCATGGTTACCTATCCTATTGGCGCGAACGTACAGTTGAGGCCCTCAAAACCCCGGATTCGGGGCCTCAACTGTACGTTCGCGCTCACGAAGGGGCCGGTTTCAGCGGCAGGGGGACGAGGGCCTGGAGTTCCTCGAAGGTGCAGCCGAAGGTCTCGCGGACGGTGACGCCGTCGGGCCCGGTGAGGAACACGGCCTTGTCGGTGTACACGCGGGTCACGCAGCCCACGCCGGTCAGCGGGTAGCTGCACTGCTCCACGAGCTTGGACACGCCCTCGCGGGTCAGCAGGGTCATCATCACGAACACGTCCTTCGCGCCCGTGGCCAGGTCCATGGCACCCCCGACGGCGGGAATCGCGTCCGGCGCGCCGGTGTGCCAGTTCGCGAGATCGCCGCCCGCGGAGACCTGGAAGGCGCCAAGGACGCAGATGTCCAGGTGCCCGCCGCGCATGATCGCGAAGGAATCGGCGTGATGGAAGTAGGACGCCCCCGGCAGTTCGGTGACGGGGATCTTCCCGGCGTTGATGAGGTCGCCGTCGATTTCCTCGCCCACGGCCTCCGGGCCCATGCCCAGCATGCCGTTCTCCGTGTGGAGCGTGATGTCCTGCTCCTCGGTGAGGTAGTTGGACACCAGCGTGGGCTGCCCGATGCCCAGGTTCACGAAGGATCCCGGCGCAATGTCGCGGGCCACGAGGGCGGCGAGTTCGTTGCGGCCCAGGGGCCCGGCGGAGGTCTGGATGCTGGTTTCGAGGGTGCTCATCTCAGGCCACCTGTTCCGTTTCGGGAGCGTTGCCGGATGCGACGCGGACAATGCTGTTGACGTAAATCCCCGGAGTCACGATGTTCTCCGGGTCCAAGGCGCCGACGGGCACGATCTCCGAGACCTGGACGATGCTGTGCTTCGCCGCCGCGGCCATGATCGGGCCGAAGTTCCGGGCAGTCTTGCGGTAGACGAGGTTGCCCTTGCCATCCGCCTTCAGTGCCTTGATAAGGGCGACGTCGGCGTGGATGGGGGTCTCGAAGACCTGCCACTTGCCGTCCAGGAAGCGGGTTTCCTTGCCTTCGGCGAGCATGGTGCCGTAGCCGGTGGGCGTGAAGAAACCGCCGATGCCGGCCCCGGCCGCCCGGATGCGCTCGGCCAGGTTGCCCTGCGGCACCAGCTCGAGTTCGATCTCCCCGGCCTTGTACTTGGCGTCGAAGTGCCAGGAATCGGACTGCCGCGGGAAGGAGCAGATCATCTTCCGCACCCGGCCTTCCTTGATGAGCAGCGCCAGGCCCTGGTCGCCCTGGCCGGCGTTGTTGTTCACGACGGTGAGGTCCGTGGCGCCGGAATCCAGCAGCGCGTCGATCAGCTCGAAGGGCTGCCCGGCGTTGCCGAAGCCGCCGATCATCACCGTGGAGCCGTCCTTGATCCCCGCTACGGCCTCGGCCACGGAGTCAGCAAAAGTCAGCATGTCCCTTAAGCTCCCTATTCCGAAACACCGGTAGTGACGTTTTCCAGTACGACGGCGAGGCCCTGCCCGACGCCGATGCAGATCGCCGCGACGCCCCACCGCTGCCCGGAGGCCTGGAGCGAGCGGGCCAGGGTGCCGAGGATGCGGGTCCCGGAGGCCCCCAGCGGGTGGCCCATGGCGATCGCGCCGCCGTGCCGGTTCACGATCGAGGGGTCGATGCCCCATGCGTCGATGCAGGCGAGGGACTGCGCGGCGAACGCTTCGTTAAGTTCGACGGCGCCCACCTGCTCCCAGCCGATGCCCGCCTTCGCGAGGGCCTTGTTCGCCGCTTCCACCGGGGCGAAGCCGAAAAACTGGGGATCGTTGCCGTGCGCTCCGCGCCCGGCAATACGGGCGATCGGCTCCAGGCCAAGCATGGACGAGGCAGCCTCGGATCCGATCCATGCGGCGGAAGCACCGTCGGACAGCGGTGAGGCGTTCCCGGCGGTGACGGTACCGCCGGAAGCAGCACCGCCGTCGGGCCCCGAAACACCGGCAGTCTCCGGCCGGAACACCGTCTTCAGCCCGGCAAGCTTCTCCGCCGTCGAACCCGCCCGGATGCCCTCGTCGCGGACGAGTTCGGTGCCCGGGACCTGAGACACGAGGTTGTCGTAGAAGCCCTCGTCCCAGGCCGCCGCGGCGAGGTTGTGCGAGGCCGCGGCGAACTCGTCCTGGCGTTCCCGGGTGATCCCGTACTTCTCGCGCAGGCGTTCGGTGGCCTCGCCCAGGGAGATGGTCCATTCGGCGGGCATGGCAGGGTTGACCAGGCGCCAGCCCAGGGTGGTGGAGGCCAGTGTCATGTCTCCGGCCGGGTAGGGCTTGGAGGTCTTGGGCAGCACCCACGGGGCACGGCTCATGGACTCGGCGCCGCCCACCAGCATGAGATCGGCGTCGCCGGCGTTGATCTGGCGCGAAGCAAGGATGGCCGCGTCCAGGGAGGAGCCGCAGAGGCGGTTGACCGTGGTGCCGGGGATGGAGACCGGCAGCCCGGCCAGCAGGGTGGCCATGCGGGCCACGTTGCGGTTTTCCTCGCCGGCGCCGTTGGCGTTGCCGAACACCACTTCGTCGATCCGCTCGACGTCGAGCTCCGGCGCCCGGCGAACGGACTCGCGGACCACGTGGGCGGCGAGGTCGTCAGGGCGGACACCGGCGAGTCCGGAGCCGAACTTGCCGAAGGGCGTGCGCACGGCGTCGTACACATAGGCCTGGTTCATGAGGGGTCCTTTTCTGGGGTGGCTGCGGAGTCGAGCTCCGCGAAGACGTGCTGGGCTGTCTTGAAGGCGGTGTTGGCGGAGGGCACTCCGCAGTAGATGGCGGTCTGGAGCAGGATTTCCTTGATTTCGTCCCGGTCCAGGCCGTTGGTGAGGGCCGCGCGGATGTGCATGGCCAGCTCTTCCCAGTGCCCGTGCGCCACCATGGCGGTGATGGTGACGGCGGAGCGCATCTGCCGGGAGAGGCCTGGCCGGGTCCAGATCCCGCCCCAGGCGATCCGGGTGATCATGTCCTGGAAGTCGCCGGTGAAGGCGTCCTTGGCGGCGTTGGCCCGGTCCACGTGCGCGTCGCCGAGCACCTCCCGCCGGACCACCATGCCGGCGTCGTAGATTTCCTGCGAGGTGGCGTCCGGCCGGACGGCACCGCTCGGATCAAGATTGCTCATGCCGAAGCCTCCTTCATGAAACCGCGCATCAGATCCGCGACGGCGGCAGGTGCCTCCGCGGGCGCGAGGTGCGCGACGCCGTCGAGCGCCACGGCCGTGGCGGTGCCGCCCCCCGCGGTGATCCTGTCCGCCATTTCCCTGGCGGACGACGGCGGGGCGACGGTGTCCTCGACGCCTGCCACGAGCTGGGCGGGGACGGTGATTGTGCCGAGTTCCGCGCGGACGTCGAACCCTGCCAGGGCCTCGCAGCAGAAGGCGTAGCTGAAGCGGTCGGTGTCACGCAGCGAGTGCAGGAGACGGCTGCTGACCGCGGGCTCGCGGTCCATGAATCCGGCGCCGAACCAGCGCTGCGCCGAACCCTGGATCATCACGGGCGTGCCCTGGCTCCGGACGGTGTCCGCGCGTTCCAGCCAGCCCTCCGGGGTGCCGATTTTCGCATCGGAGCACTGCACGGAGAGGCTGAGGAGGCGTTCGCCGTGCTTGATGCCCAGCTGCAGGCCGGTGGCGCCGCCCAGGGAAACCCCGGCGTAGTGGAAGCGGGCGCGCTGTTCTCCGGAAGCGGGGAGCAGCGAGTCAACAAGCTCTACGACGGCGTCGGCCAGTTCGGCCACGCTGAAGGCCTCCGTGGCGGCGGGCGAGACGCCGTGGCCCGGGAGGTCCCAGCCGATGATGTCGTACTCGTCGCCCAGCAGTTCGGCGGACCCGTTCCACAGGACGGTGGAGGTGCCGAGCGAGTTGCCCACAACCAGCAGGGGCTTCTCCCCGAGGGGGCGCTGCGGGGAAAGCAGCACGGCCTTGATGGCTGGCTTAGTCATGGGTGGCTCCTTTCAGGGTTGTCGCGGCGAAATCGGGGTAGGCGGCCAGGATGCGGCGGCTGATTTCCGCGGCCTCGCCGAGGTAGTTGGCGGGATCCAGCAGCTCGGCGAGCCGCGCGTCCGGGAGCAGCTGCTCCGGCACGGCGTCGCGCAGCAGCGTCGCGTACGTGGCGGCCTGTTCGGCGGCGGGCACCAGCAGCACGGCGTCGACAACGGCCTGCAGCTCCTGCTTCCCACGGGAACCCAGCAGGGGCCCGACGGCGGCCGCCACGCCTTCGCTGAGCAGCAACGGGCCGGAGAGACCCAGGTTGCTGCGCATGGCGTCGGGGAAGACCCGCAGGCCTTCGGCGAGTTCGCGCAGTTGCACGGCGGCACCGAGAGCCAGGGCCAGCAGACCGCGCAGGGCCGGCCATTCGCTGTGCCAGGCCCCGTCCGGGCGTTCGTCGTTGAAAGTGGCGGCGGCAAGGTGCAGTTGCCCGGCAAGCGCCGGGGCCTGCAGCGCCGCGCTGCGGACCAGCACGGACAGCACGGGGTTCTGCTTCTGCGGCATGGCCGAGGAAACCCCGCGGCCGGCGGCCAACGGTTCGCCGAGTTCGGCCACTTCAGGGCGGCTGAGGAACACCACGTCCGCGGCGATCTTCCCGAAGGCGTCCGTGAGCGCGGCCAGCGCGTCGCCGAGCCCGGTCACCGGGAGTCGGTTCGTGTGCCATGGTGCGGGGGCAGCGGCGAGTCCGAGCTTCGCGGCGAGTGCTTCGGCCAGCCCGAAGGGATCGGCCGCTGTTCCCGCGGTCAACACCGTTGCGGAAGCAAGGGTCCCGCCGGCGCCGCCGAACTGCAGAGGCAACTCCAGGAAGTCCAGGCGGCGGGCCGCGGCGGCCACGCCCTGGAACCACTGCGCGGCCTTCAACCCGAAGGTGTACGGCAGCGCATGCTGCGTCAGGCTCCTGCCGACGCACAGCGTGCCCGCATGCTGTTCCGCGAGGGCGGCGAGCGCCGTCGTCGTCCCCCTGACCTCGCGGAGCACGGCGGCGCGTACGCGGTCGGCGAGCAGCATGAGGGCGGAGTCCAGCACGTCCTGGCTGGTCAGCGAGCTGTGCACGGCGGCCAGCGCAGCAGGGTCGAGTTCGCGGACCCGGGCGCGGAGGTCCCCGAGCAGCGGGATCACCGGATTGCCGCCGCCCTGGGAGCGTTCGGCGATGGCCTCGGGATCGTACAGCTCAGGGTCCGCGGCCTGCCCGACGACGGCGGCGGCACCCTCCGGTGCCAGGCCCGCCTGTTCGAGGACGGCAGCCCAGGCGGCCTCGACGTCGAGGATCGCCGCGAGGACCGCGCGGTCGCCCGTCAGCGCGGCCGCCGCGGGCGACGCCGTGACCGGGCTCAGCAGGCCAAAGTCACCAGGCAGGCCGGAGCCGCTCATCGGTACGCGCCCGTCCCGGTGGAGGTGCCCTCGAAATCAAGGAAAACAGTTTCGTCCGCGCCCTGCAGGCGCAGGTCCCAGGTGAGGCCGCCGTCGGGGTCGCGGCGCGCGATGAGGGTCTTGCGGCGCTCTTCCGGAAGCGAGGACAGCAGCGGATCGTTGGCCAGCGCTTCCTCGTTTTCCGGCAGGTAAATGCGGGTGAAGAGCCGGTTCATGAGGCCGCGGGCGAAGACGGCCACGGAGATGAACGGCGCGGCACCTTCGGACGTGGGTCCGGGGTTGACTGTGGTGAAGGTGAAGACGCCGGTGTTCCCTGCCGCGCCGCGGCCCCAGCCGGTGAACGTGTAGCCGTCGCGGACCAGGGAGCCGGTGCGCTGGACAATGTTGCCTTCGGCGTCCGGCTGCCAGATTTCCAGGATGGCGTCCGGGATGGTGTGGCCGGCGCCGTCGTACACGGTGCCCTGGAGGCGGATGCTGCCGGGCGTTCCGGGGGCCAGGAGCTCGTTGTCCTTGTTGAAGGGCAGCGCGTAGCCGTAGAAGGGGCCGACGGTCTGGCCGGGTGTTGGTGTCAGTTTGCTCATGTTCTACTCCTCATCCCCGGCGTCGCCAAAGGCTTCGTTTTCGGTCCAGGTCCGCTTCGACCCGCTGAGGATGATGTCCCAGGTGTAGCCAAGCGCCCATTCGGGTTCGGTAAGGTCATGGTCGTAGCTGGCCACGAGCCGGTCCCGGGCGTCCTGGTCCACGATCGACTGGTAGATCGGGTCCAGCGGGAACAGCTGGTCACCCGGGAAGTACATCTGGGTGACGATGCGCTGCGTGAAGTCCGTGCCGAACATCGAGAAGTGGATGTGCGCCGGCCGCCAGGCGTTGAGGTGGTTCTTCCACGGGTAGGCACCGGGCTTGATGGTGGTGAAGCGGTAGGAGCCGTCCGGGCCGGTGATGCAGCGGCCCACGCCGGTGAAGTTCGGGTCCAGCGGGGCGGGGTGCTGGTCGCGCTTGTGGACGTAGCGGCCGGCGGCGTTGGCTTGCCAGATTTCCACCAGCTGCCCGGCGACCGGGCGGCCGTCGCCGTCGAGCACCTTGCCTGCGACGATGATCCGCTCGCCCTGGGGTTCGCCGTTGTGCTGGATGGTCAGGTCCGCTTCGAGGGCGTGCACGTCCTGGTGGCCGAAGGCCGGCGAGTACAGCTCGATGGTCTCCGGGTCCGCGTGGTGCAGGCTCTTGGTGGGGTGGCGCAGGATCGAGCTGCGGTACGGGGCGAAGTCCAGGCGGGGCTGGGTCTCCGGTGCCGCGCCGTCCTTGAGTTCGCGCCGGTAGGCTTCGCCGATCGCGGCGATTTCGGCGCTGATGTCCGTCTGCGACTCGGCGGCGGCATCCAGGACGTGGGCTGCGTGGGCTTCGGCGGCGGGAACGAGCTCGTCATTCTCGTTCTGCGCGGCGGCGTCCTGCGCGGCGTGCTCAGCTTCGGCGTCCTGCGCGGCGTGCTCAGCTTCGGCGGGCTGCGTGCCATGTGCGTCGATGGTCATGGCCGGCTCCTTTCGGTTGAAGTAGCTTCTTGCGGTCAGCGTGGTTGCGTTTCGATGGTCGGTGGGCGGCGGACGTGCTCCAGGTGCAGCGAGTCGTACTGGACGGCGTGGCGCACCGGGGCGTTCGGGGCGCCGTAGCCGTCGTAGCCGCCGCGGCGTTCGACCATTTCGAAGAACACGCTGCCCACGGTGGCGGTGTAGAAGTGCAGGAACTCGCCGCTGGCATCGCGGTCGTAAAGCAGATTGAGCTCCTTGAGCGTGGCGAGGAAGCCGGGCTCCAGGCTGAAGCGGGCGGCCAGGTCCTCGTAGTAGTTCGCCGGGATCTGCAGGAACTCCAGGCCGCGGTCCCGGGCGTCACGGGCCAGGCCCACCAGGTCATCCACTGCGAAGGCGATGTGCTCCTGGTAGCTCTTGTGGCGGCCGTCCTGCTGGATCAGCGGGGCCAGGTTCAGGACCAGGCGCACGGCCCGGTCCGTGGTCTGCATGATCTGCGAGCGCACCAGGCCGGTGGGGCTGGGCACCTCGGCGAACGGCGCCGGTTCCAGGGCGAGCGCGCTCGTGTAGAAGAGGACGGCCTCGTCGAAATGCTGCCAGGGCTGGGCCAGGTTGACGTGGTCGATCACCGCGCCCGCACCGCCTGCGGCCGACATCCCGTCTCCGAATTCATGCGTCCACGCCGCCGTCCCGTCCGGGCTGCCCTGGCACAGGAAGATCTCGGTGGAGTCCGGGGCCGCGATGCCCTGGAAGACTTCCTCGTCCGCCTGAACCTTCCGCGGAACCACCGGCGCCTTGAGCTGCTGGGCGCGGGCGGAGGCAATCACCGGGGAGTCGACGTCGAAGCCCAGCGCCGCGATGGCCGGCTCGGCGTGCGAGGGCGCCTGTTCGTTGATGATCACGCGAGCGTGTCCCATGGTCCATAGCTGCACGTCCTTGGTGCGGTGGCGGCCCTCGAACTCGAAGCCCAGCTGGCCGAGGAGTTTCTCGAGGCCGGCGGTGTCGTCGGCCTTGACCTCGGCGAAGTTGAAGCCCGCCGGTTCGGCCACCTTGGGCAGCGTGGCCAGTTCCATCGGATAACGACGGCGGCCGGGCACTTTCGCGGGAGCGGCACCGTCCGCGGCGGACGCACCGCCGGCGGCACCGGCGTCGTTCGCGTCCAGGCTGTTCGCGTCCAGGCTGTTCGCGTCCAGCCACTTGGCGCTCTGCTCCTCCAGCCAGATCAGCGAACGCATCGCGTCCACGGCGGTGCGTTCGACGTCGGACTGGCGGAAGACGTCGTTGAAGACCTCAAGGGACACCGGACCGGCGTAGCCGGCGCGCACCACGTGGCCCATGAACTTGGCGAGCTCGAACTGTCCCTCCCCGGGGAAAACCCGGTAGTGGCGGCTCCAGGAGAGCACGTCCATGGAGAGCTTCGGGGCGTCCGCCACCTGCACGAAGAAGATTTTCTCCGGGCGGATGGCCTCGATGGGGGCGGTATCCCAGTCGCGGGAGAGGATGTGGAAGGAGTCCAGGCAGGTGCCGAGATTGGGGTGGTCCACCATTTCCACCAGGCGGTGGGCGTGCTCGTAGTCGTTGACGTACTTTCCCCAGGCCAGCGCCTCGTAGGCCACCTTCACGCCGTGCTCCCCGGCCAGCCGGGCGAGGCGACCGAGCTGCTCGGCGAGCAGGCCGTCGTCGTCGATTTCCGCGGTGGCCACGTTGCTGCACACCAGGATGGTGTCCATGCCCAGGCGGGACATCAGCTCAAACTTTGCCCCGGCGCGGCGCAGGTTTTCCTTGAGCAGTTCCTCGGGAACGCTGTCGAAGTCGCGGAAGGGCTGGTAGAGGTCCAGGCCCAGGCCGAGATCGGCGGCCATCTTGCGAACATCCTCGGGGCTGAGTGAAGAGGTGACGAGGTCCTGCTCGAAGATCTCGATGCCGTCGAAGCCCGCGATGGCGCAGGCCTGCATCTTCTCCTTGAGGGTGCCGGACAGGCATACCGTGGCGATTCCAGTGCGCATCAGGCGTTCACCCCGGCAACCGCAGCCTCTTCGGCGGCGATCAGTTCGAGGAAGTGTTCGCGCATCCGGTCGGCGTCGGCGTCGCGGCCGGTGAAGATGCGGAAGGCGTCGGCGGCCTGGCCCACGGCCATGCGTCCGCCGTCAAGCACCCGGCAGCCCTTTGCCCGGGCCTCGCGCACCAGCTGCGTCTCGATCGGCCGGTAGACAATGTCCGCCACCCAGTGGCGCGCTTCCACTAGGGACATGTCCAGCGGGGTACCCGGATGCGCGGCCATGCCCACCGGGGTGCAGTGCACCAGACCGTCGGCCAGCGGCATGAGCTGCGGCAGCTCCGCCGTCGAGCGGGCCGTCACGGTGGCCTCCGGGAAAAAGCCGGAAAGCTCGGCGGCGCGTTCGGCGCAGCGGGCGGGGTCCATGTCCACCAGGTCCAGCGTGCGGACGCCGGCGGACAGCAGGGCGTACGCGACGGCGGACCCGGCACCCCCCGCGCCCAGCTGTACCACGCGCTCCAGGTCTGCGCCCGGGAGGCCGCCGGCCAATGCTGCTCCGAAGCCGGAGAAGTCGGTGTTGTGCCCGATGAAGCGGCCGTCCCGGATGAGCACGGTGTTCACCGCGCCCAGGCGGCGGGCGTCGTCGGACACCTCATCCAGGTGTTCGAGCACCAGCTGCTTGCAGGGGTGCGTGATGTTCAGGCCGTTGAAGCCCATGCGGTGCGCGGCGGTGAGGAGATCGCCGACGGCGGTGCCCGGCAGTCCGAGCTCGAGCAGGTCGATGGGGCGGTAGAGGCAGCGCAGGCCCTGGCGGTCCGCCTCGCGCTCGTGCATGGCCGGCGTCAGCGACGGAAGGACGCCTTCACCGATCAGGCCCATCAGATGGGACTCGGCTCGAGTGCTCATGGTCATTGCTCCTTTGACAACTCCGACGGCGGCGGTTTCAAGGAAGCCCGGCGCCTTGCGGTATGAACCAGCTTACACAACGTGTTCACATATTGCACTAGTGTTCTTATCGCGAACTTTGCTCTGCCCGGACCCGGCGCGAACGTACAGTTGAGGCCCCTGAATCCGCCGATTCGGGGCCGCAACTGTACGTTCGCGCTCCATCGCCACGGGAAACAGTCACCGCTGAGGCAGGCGTGCGGAGAGCTCGGCGGCGGCGTCCTTCAGCAGCGGGACCGCGGCCCGGAGCTGCTCCACCGACATCCGGAATGCCGGGGCGGCCGTGGCAAGGGAGGCGAAGGCGACGCCCTGGCCGTTGAAGACCGGCACCGCAATGGCCCGCATGCCCACCTCGTTTTCCTCATCCATGAGCGCGTAGCCCTGGCGGCGGACCTTCTCGATTTCGGCCCGGAAGGCTTCGCGGTCGGTGATGGAAAATTCGGTGAGCGCCTCCAGCTCCAGGCCTTCGAGCAGTTCGGCGCGCTCGTCGTCGGCGGCGAAAGCCACCAGCGCCTTGCCCACCGCCGTCGTGTGCAGCATGCCCAGATGGCCGGGGTCGCTGGTGACGCGGAACATCTGGGGCCCGTCCACCTTGTTCACGGTGAGGTGGTGGTGCCCGTCCCGCACGGAGAGGATAGTGGCCTCACCGGTCGCCTCCGTCACCTTCTGCAGGATGGGCCGCGACGTGCCGGCAAAGCCGTGATGGTTCGAGACGCGCTGGCCGAGCTGGAAGACCCGCAGGCCCAGATGGTAGCGGCGGCCATCCGGCTCGTAGTCCACAAAACCGTCCCGCGTCAGGGAGCCCAGCAGGCGGTAGGTGGTGCTGAAGGGCAGATCGGCCTGCCGGGAGAGCTCGGAGGCGCTGGCTCCCTTGGGCTCATTGCCCAGCAATACCAGGAGGCCCAGGGCCTTGCCGATCATGTCCGTTTTGGTGTCCTCTTTGACGCTCATGAAGAAAGATTGCCACATCGTGAGAGCTATATCTAGATCGTGAATAATTTTCTTGACAGGTGACCGTACTCACAGCCATCATTTCTATATTGCACAAACAGCTCCCACATTGTGAGAGCTTGGGGAATTCAGATGCGACACCGTCGTCACACCGAAGGAACACCATGAGCCACACGATCCCGTCTGCGACGCCGGGGACCGGCGCCGCAGGCACACCGCAGTCAGGCACAACTCAGTCGGGTACGCCGAAGAAGGCGGCCCTCGCCAGCTTCCTGGGCAGCGCCGTCGAGTACTACGACTTCTTCATCTTCGGCTCCGCCGCGGCACTGATCTTCCCGCACGTCTTCTTCCCCAGCGCGGACGCCAACGCCGCCATCATGTCCTTCGCCACCTTCGGTTTCGCCTACATCGCGCGGCCGGTGGGCGCCGTGATCCTGGGGCACTTCGGCGACCGGATCGGCCGGCAGCGGGTTCTCATGTTCACATTGGTGCTCATGGGCGCGGCCACGTTCATCATCGGCTGCCTCCCGGACTTCAAGGCCATCGGATGGTGGGCACCGGCGCTGCTGGTGTTCGCCCGGCTCTGCCAGGGCCTCTCCGCCGCCGGCGAGCAGGCAGGCGCCTCCTCCATGACGCTTGAGCACGCCCCGGACAACCGCCGTTCCTTCTTCACCTCCTGGACCCTCACCGGCACCCAGGGCGGCCAGATCCTCGCGGCCCTCGTGTTCATTCCGGTGGTCGCCCTGCCGGACGAAGTCAAGTACGGCATCGGCTGGCGCATCCCGTTCTGGCTGAGCGCCGCCGTCGTGATCGTTGCGTACTTCATCCGCCGCACCCTGCACGAACCGCCTGCGTTCGCCGAGGCCAAGAAGAACCACCAGATCGCCAAGCTCCCCGTGGCCGACCTCCTGAAGCTGCACTGGCGCGACGTGCTCCGCGTGGTCTGCTGCGCCTTTATCGCCGCCGTCAGCACCGTGTTCGGCACCCTGGCCATCAAGTACGCCCAGGACGTTGCCCACGTCAGCAGCACCATCACCCTGTGGCTGGTGGTGGTCGCGAACATCGTGGCCCTGGGCACCCAGCCCCTGTTCGGCAAGCTCGCCGACCGGATCGGCCGCAAGCCCGTCTTCATCTACGGGGCCCTGGCCAGCGCCGTCATGACCCCCATGTTCCTGCTGACCCTGGAATCGGGCATGGTTCCGCTGATGTTCCTGGTGTCCGTGGCCTACTTCTCCTTCGGTTACGCCGCCGCGAACGCCGTATGGCCGTCCTTCTACGGTGAAATGTTCAGCACCAAAGTGCGGTTCTCCGGACTGGCCATCGGCACGCAGCTCGGCTTCCTGATGGCCGGCTTCGCCCCGGCGATCGTCACCGCCATCGGCGGCACCAAGGCCGGCGGCTGGGTGCAGATCAGCCTCTTCACCGGCGCCATCTGCCTGATCGCCGCGGTCTCGGCGAGCACCGCCCGCGAGTCCTTCAAGACCCCGACGGCGGAACTCGGCTCGAGGTAGCCCCGGCACCGCCCGCCGTCGAGCCCTTCCAAACAGCGCGAACGTACAGTTGAGGCCCCGAATCTGCGGATTTCGGGGCCTCAACTGTACGTTCGCGCGAGTTAAACGGGGCTGAAACCGCCCTGCAACATTCGCCCTCCACACTGGAAGTGCCGGCAAACGCTGGCAGCTCCAGCCAAGGAGGCCACCATGTTGAAGGAAGTACCAGTCCAAACCACCCGAATCCGCACCCTTGACCAGCTGCACCGCGGCGACAAGATCGAGGCCCGCCTCTCTGTCGGACCCGCCTACGATGACGTGGTCATCCGCAGGGGAAGCGTCCAGGAGACCGCGCCGGGCATCGGTGTCGTGTGGATCATGGACCAGCTGAGCGGCCTGCGCAAGGCCATCAATACGGACGAATGCACCCTCTGGCGAGTGGCCTGAGCCAGCCCGCCCCACTGTTTCAACCGCCGGCCACGGATTGGATGATCAACACCTCCTGGCCGGCAGCCACTTCGGTATCCAAGCCTTTCAAGCGCCGGACCTCCTCGCCGTTGACGTAAATATTCACGTAACGGCGGAGGGCACCGGTCTCGTCCCGGAGCCTCCGGGCAAGCACCGGGTAGTCCCCGGTCACTGCGTCAAGCAGCGCACTCACAGTCACGGCCCCGCCGGCGGGCGCAGTCAGTACGGACTGCCCGCCGGCGAGAGGCTGGAGGACACTCGGCAACACCACGGTGATGTCAGGCAAGACCGCTCCTAGACTGCGGCGCCGGACGGAACCGCCGCACCATCCAGAACCGCTGCCCGGACGCACAACACGTCCGGCAGGTGCGAAACCACTTCCCGGAACGTTTCGCCCTCGTCCGCGCTGGCGTAGACCTCGCCGCCGCGCGTGCCGAAGTACACGCCCACCGGCTCGGCGGTGTCCACCGACGCGGCGTCACGGAGCACCGCGTTGTACTCGTGGTCCGGCAAACCGGTGTCCAGCCGCTTCCAGGTGCCGCCGGCGTCGTCCGTCCGGTGCACGGCGAGCCGGCCGTCCGGCGGGATCCGCTCGCCGTCGGCCTTCATCGGAACCACCCAGGCGGTGCCGGACCGGCGCGGGTGGGTGAGCATCACGAAACCGAAATCGGCCGGCAGCCCCTCCGCGATCGATTCCCAGTTCTCGCCGCCGTCATCCGTGCGGTACACCCCGTGGTGGTTCTGCGCGTAAAGCCGGCCCTCGACGGCGGCATCCGCGGCGATCTTGTGCACGCACTGGCCAAACTCCGGGTTGGGATCCGGCATGAAGTAGGCCGAAATCCCCTTGTTCCGCGCCTCCCAGGAGGCACCGCCGTCGAGCGATCTGTAGACGCCACCGGTGCTCATGGCGATGTGCACCTTCTCGCCGGAAGGGTCCACCACGATCGAGTGGGCCGCCGCGCCGCCATAGCCGGCACCCCATTCGCTGCGGTGCGGGTGGTCCCACAGGCCGCGGTTCAGCTCGAAGTGCTCGCCGCCGTCGGTGGACTTCCAGACGGAAATCGGTTCGCAGCCCGCCCAGACGACGCCGGGCCGGGACTCGGCGTCAGGGTAGATCTGCCAGATGCGCTCCAGCGCGGCCTCGGTGTCTGAGGGAAAGGAAATGGCGCCCTGTTCCGGTTCGGTCCAGGTGGCGCCAAGGTCATCGGAGTGGGCCACGGTGGGCCCCCAATGCTCGGACCGCACGCCGACCATGATGCGCGGGGAATCCCCACGGGTATCGATCCCGATGCTGGGGATCTCGCTCATGAGGAAGTGCGGGCCGGTGAGGGACCATTCCTTGCGGTCTGTGCTGTGCGCCAGCCACAAGCCCTTTTTGGTCCCGATCGCCAAGATGTAACTCTCTGCGTTAGCCATGGTCCCCATGCAACCACCCGCACCAGCGGGCCGCAACGGTTTTTTCCGGCGGCCCGCCGGTCCGCATGATCCAGGAACACCTAACCCAGGAACACCTAATCCACGAACTCCGACTGGGTCTCGATGAAGTCCCAGTCGGCTGCGCTCAGCCCGCCGGCGGGATCGTCCGGATGCGGTCCGCCCGCTTCGGCGATTCCCTGGAGCACCGTCAAAGGCAGCTCCGTGACGCGCAGGTTTTCCCGCAGCCATTCCTTGTGTTCAAGGTCCAGATCCAGCCACCACATGAAGATCTCCATGCGGACCACCCCTTTCTGTGCCTTAACGCTAGGCCCGCACCGTGGGCGCAGCAATAGCCGGGACAGCCCCGGACCCGGAAAATGCCCGCTCCCGTCCGGAAATATTTGCGCCGCCGGTATGCCCAATTGCCGCAGGAATTGGTAGCTTGATCCTGCCGTTCCGCACAGCGCGGGCACGGGGGACCCACACCGTCCGGATCGAAAGGATCTCCATTCCATGAGCACACCCCAGTACCAGCAACCCATCACCTACGCGGCACAACCGCCCAAGACCAACGGGCTGGCCATCGCCGCCCTCGTTTCCTCGTTCTTCATCAGCCTCCTGGGCGTCATCCTCGGGCACATCGCCCTGAACCAGATCAAGAACACCGGCGAAGGCGGCCGCGGGCTGGCCATCGCGGGCCTGGTGATCGGTTACCTCGGAATTGTCGTCGGAATCATCATCGTGATCGTCAGCGTCTCGATGGCGGCGTCCTACAGAAACATGTGACCTTCCCGCTTCGCCAGGGCCCCGTCCGGATCATTGCCGGGCGGGGCCTGTTGCGTATCCGGCGGCGGCCCGGCCTGTTCATTGGCCTGGCGTCGCGCGACAATTTGAGTATGTCTGACGGCTTCAGCGGACGGGCCCCGTTGCTTCTCGGCATCGTGCCCGAGCAGCATCCCGAGGTGTTCCAGACGGCAGCCACCTTCGCCCAGCGCCTCGACGCACCCTTGGTGTGCGCCTACGTGGACGAGGCCAGCTATCTCGTCGAATGGGACCCCGCCCGGGACACCCACCGCTTGTCACTGCACCCGGAAAAGGACAACGCCGACATCGCCGCCATGCGCCAAGGATTGAAGGGACGCATCACCGAACTCGCCCAGGGCACCGGGCTGGAATGGACCCTGCGGCTCCTGGCCGGCGACCCCGCCCGCGCGATCGGCCGGCTGGCAGCGGAAATCAACGCCTCCATGATCATCGTGGGCAGCCCTGAGCCCGGGATCGGGCACCGGATTTCCGAGGCCTTGAACGGTTCGGTGGCGTCCTGGCTGAGCCATCACCAGAGCCGGCCGGTGCTGATCGTGCCGCTCGCCAAGGCAGTCCAGACCCGGCACGCACACCGGGCCGGGGACGAGATGGACGAGGACCGCGAGGACGGTCCCGCCTCCACGTGAACCGCCCGGGAACCGCCTGAAGACGACCCGGAAAGCCAAAACAGGTCGGTTGAAACTAAAGCAAAAGTACTTATTCGAGGTGGTGGCGGTGCGGGAAATCGGCACGTAAGCTGAATGACAGCAGGAACCGCAAGGCACCTGCCCAAAGGCTGCTCCGGAGTGCGTATCCCCCAATAACGCACTCCGGAGCTCCTTTGTTTAAGCCCCAGCCAAGGCCCCTGCCCACGGCGCCCCGGCCCTGAAACGAGGCCCCTTTGGGCCATTGCTCCTGCAGATCAGGCGGGCTGGAGGCCTCCGACCCCTCCTGATCTGCAGGATTAACCACGAGACCTGGCCCAGGGACCGGGCGTCACCTCCGCTGTTAACCAACGGCCGCCTCGCTGAAGCGCCCAGGCGCCCCCCACGCAGGCTGTGCCGTTAACGCACGACGGCGGGCGGCCACCCGGGCGGCAAACGCGCCGGAGGTGGCCACCCGCCGTCGGGGGCTGGCAAATGCTAGACGAACTGGTACAGCAGCGCCGACATGCCGAAACCGACCACGGAGAGCACGGTTTCCAGCACGGTCCAGGTCTTCAGGGTGTCCTTGACGGACATGTTGAAGTACTTGGAGATGATCCAGAAGCCGCCGTCGTTGACGTGGCTGGCGATGATCGAGCCGGAGGAGATCGCCATGACGATCAAGGCGAGCTGCGGCTGCGAGTAATGCCCGGACGTGAGGGCCGGGGCCAGGATGCCACCGGTGGTCACGATGGCCACGGTGGCCGAACCTTGGGCGATACGCATGCCGCAGGCGATCACGTACGCGGAAAGGATCACGGGGAGGCCGGCCGTGGCCAGGGTGTCCGCGACGGCCTTGCCCACGCCGGTTGCCGAGAGCACGGCTCCGAAGAATGCACCGGCGCCGACCACCAGCAGGATCATGCCCACCGGCTTCAGGGAGGCGGAGCTGAGGTCGGACAGGTCCTTGGCCGACATGCCGCGCCGGATGCCGAGCAGCCACATGGACAGGGCCACGGCGACAGTCAGGGCGATGGCCGGGTTGCCCAGGAAGACCAAGACGTCGCGCAGGGCGCCCGCGGGCAGGAACACGTTGCCGAAGGTCGCGCCGAGGATCAGCAGCATGGGCAGGCCGATGGCGAGGGCCACCAGGCTCATGGGCGGCTCGTGCCCCTTGGCTTCCTCGGCCTCCGGGATCACGCGGTCTTCGGGGACGCTGACGCTCACGCGCTTGCCGATCCAGGTGCCCCAGAGAATGCCGGAGGCAAACCAAGCCGGGATGCCGCAGGCGAGGCCCATGATGATGATCCAGCCCAGTTCGACGTGGAAGAGCCCGGCCGCGGCCACGGGGCCGGGGTGCGGGGGCAGGAAGGCGTGGGTCACGGAGAGGCCGGCGAGAAGCGGCAGGGCGTACAGGGCCAGTGACTTCCCGCCGCGCACCGCAGCGACGTAGACCAGGGGCGCGAGGACGAAGATGCCGATGTCGAAGAAGACCGGAATGCCGAGCACGAAGCCGGTGACGCCCATGGCGATCGGCGTGCCTTTTTCGCCGAAGACCTTCACGAGCTTGCCGAGCAGCACCTCCGCGCCGCCGGATCGTTCGAGGATGGCGCCCAGCACCGTGCCGAGGCCGATGATCAGGGTGATGTGCCCGAGGATTCCGGCGAAGCCCTTTTCAATGAGGGCGTCGCCGCTCTTGACGGGTGAACCGACAAGAGCTTCGACGGTCACACCGCCCACGAGGGCCACCAGGACGCTGGTGCCCACCAGGGCGATGAACGGTTCGACCTTGAGCCTGATGATCAGGAAAAGCAGGAGCGCGATGCCCACGCCCGCGAGCAGGAGCAGGCCAGCTGTGTCGTGCCGCAGCCAGTCCAGGAATTCATTCATTGATCTTCCTTTCCGGTGGGTTCCTACTTGAGGGCGCCGGTGAACGCGGCGGCCCTGGCTGAGATGTCTGCCCAGTCGCCGGCGGCGACAGCGGCGGGGGGCACAACGCTGGTTCCGCAGCAGACCGCGGCGGCTCCGGCGTCGAGGTAGCCCTTGGCGTTGGAGGCGTCGATGCCGCCGGAGGGCAGGAGCTTGATGCCCGGGTAAGGTCCCTGAAGGTCCTTCAGGTACACCGGTCCAAGCTGGCGGGCGGGGAAGATCTTCACCGCGGCCGAGCCGAGGTCCAGGGCCTGGGCCACCTCCGTGGGGGTCATGGCGCCGAGGCTGAACGGGATGCCCGCCTTGACGGCCACCTCGGCCACCTCCGGGCGGAGGCCCGGAGTGACGAGGAACTTCGCGCCGGCGTCGATGGCGGCCTTGGCCTGGTCCGCGGTGAGGACGGTGCCGATTCCTACGGCGGCGCCGTGCTCCGCGGCGGTGTCCGCTGCGCGGCGCACATGGGCGAGGGCGTCCGGCGTCGTGAAGGTCAGCTCCACGGAGCGGATGCCGCCGGAGGCCAGGGCGTGGCACAGCTCGGCGGCGTCCGGGATGCCGGGCGCGCGGACGACGGCGAGGGTGCGGTCCGCCTCCAGCTGCTGTATGAATTCTTCGGGAGTCATGCGTGGATACCTTCTGTCGGGGTTGTTCGGGTGCGGCCGTCGGGGCTGCGCCGCAAGGCACGGCCGGCCCGGGCACCGGTGGGCCGGCCGCCGTCGATCACTGCCGTGCCGTTGACGAACACGTAGTGGATGCCGGCTGCCGGCTGGCGGGGGTTTTCAAAGGTGGCGGTATCGCGGACGGTCTCCGGGTCGAAGAGGACCAGGTCCGCGGCGTAGCCTTCGCGGACCAGGCCGCGGCGGTCGAGCTTGAGCCGCGCGGCCGGCCGGCCGCTCAAGTGGTGGACGGTTTCCTCCAGGCTCATCAGGCCCAGCTCCCGGCTGTAGTGGCCGAGGTAGCGCGGGAACGTGCCCCACGCCCGCGGATGCGGCTTGCCGCCCACCAGCAGTCCGTCGCTGCCGCCGGTGTGCGTGCGGTGCACCATGATGGCGCGGACGTTTTCCTCGTGGCCCACGTGCTGCAGGATGCCGGTGCCGCAGCGGTCATCGAGCAGGATCCGGGTGAAGACCTCGAACGGTTCGCGGCCTTCGTCCTCCGCGATCTGAGCAATGGTGCGGCCCACGTAGCCGGCGAGCGCCTGGTTCTGCACGCCGCTGATTTCCAGGGTGTCCCATTCGGCCACCACGCCGTGGCAGCCGTCCGAGCCGTAGATTTCCACGGCCTCCCGGATCCTCGCCGAAGCTTCCGGATCGCGGAGCCGGTCGAGGGTGGCGTCGGTGCCGCCGGAGGAGGCCCAGCTGGGCAGGATCGCCGAGAGGGTGGTGGCGCCGGGAAGGTACGGGTAGGTGTCCAGGGTGATGTCCACGCCGGCGTCCAGGGCCTCGTCGATCAGGGCCAGCAGTTCACCCGCTCGGCCCTTGTTCTCGGCGAAGTTCATGGTGGCGTGGGACAGGTGCAGGGCGCAGCCTGTGTCCCGGCTCAGCCCGATCATTTCGGCGTAGGCGGCGAGGGCTCCCTTGCCGTAGGAGCGGTGGTGCGGCGCGTAGAAGCCGCCCAGCTCGCCGACCACGCTGCACAGCGCCCCGAGTTCCTCGGTGGTGGCGTACATGCCGGGCGTGTAGGTCAGCCCGGAGGACATTCCGACGGCGCCCTCCGCCATCGCGGTCCGGACCACCTCGCGCATCTGCTCCAGTTGTTCCGGGCTGGCCTCGCCTTCGTCGAAGCCCATGACGAGCGCCCGGACGGTGCCCTGCGGCACGAGGTAGGCGGCGTTCGTGGCGATCCGGCCGCCGTCGAACTCCGCATCCAGGCGGTCCAGGTACTCCCCCACGGTGCGCCAGTCCCAGTCGAAGTCCTCCGGGTTGTCGTTCCAGCCGGCGATTTTCTGGCGGATGCCGGACAGGGTGGCGTCGTCCACGGGTGCGTAAGACAGCCCGTCCTGGCCCAGGAGCTCCGTGGTGACGCCCTGGCTGAGCTTGGCATAGTGCTCCGGGGTGACCAGCACCTGCAGGTCCGAGTGGGCGTGCATGTCGATGAAGCCCGGGCTGAGGACCAGTCCCGTGGCGTCGATGGTGCGCCCGGCGCCGGTCCCGGCCGCGGTGAGGCTGCCGGCGTCGGCGATCCTTGCAATGCTGGTGCCGTCCACCAGGACGTCCGCGTTCCGGCGGGGCTCTCCGGTGCCGTCGATGAGGACGGCGTTGCTGATGAGGGTCTTCATCCTGTTCTCCACAAGAATCATGGCTCCTAGAAGAAGGTATGGATGAGGTCGACGACGGTCTGGTCACCATCCGTATCGGCCAGCACCGGGATCAGCGTCCATTTGTCGAAGGCCGTGCACGGGTGGGAAAGGCCCAGCCGCACCACGTCACCCGGCTGAACCGTGGTGGTGGCGGGGTCGAAGCTCAGGAAGGAGTGCTGGTCGTTCACCGCGGTGATCTCGGCGCCTTCCAGCGGGGTCATGGGTCCGCCGAGTGCAGGTCCGATCAGCTGCGGGCGCGGCAGTCCTTCGTCCACGGGAAGGTCGCGTTTGCCGGCGTCGAGCAGGGCCAGGCCGGGCTCCGGCTGGGATACCACGCGGGCCCAGCCGTGCATGGCGGAGCTGAAGGGCTGCCCGCCGTGCCGGGAGAACGGCGAGATCACCCGGTAGAAGCCGTCGTCGTGGATGATGTAGGCGCCGCTGCGGATGAGCAGCTCGACCTTCGGGCCGGCGTCGTCGCCTTCCGTGATGCAGGGTGAGAGGACGTCGACGACGTCGTCGAAGTAGGCGCTGCCGCCGGCGGTGACGATCAGCTCGTCCGAGCCGTAGAGCCCGTCCGCGAGCAGTTGCTCGTGCAGCTCCAGCATCTGCCCCAGGTAACCGCGCACCGCGGCGAGCGCATCGGCGTCGGCGGTGTGCGCGAGGGAGCCTTCGTAGCCGCTGACGCCGACGAGCCGCACATGCGGTGAGGCCGCCGCGGCGCGGGCCACCTCGAGGGCGGCGTCGATTCCGCGGGCGCCGGTGCGTCCGCCGTGGGCGCCGAGCTCCACCAGGACGTCCAGCACGGCGCTGCTTCCGGCGGCTTCAAGGGTGCGGCCGATCAGCTCCACCGTGGCCACGGAATCCACCCAGGACAGGATGGTCTGGCCTGCATTTTCAGGCTGCCCGGGTCCGGTGACCGAGGCGACCCATTCGATGGCGTGCGGATCGGTGAGGCTGTTGGCCAGCTGCAGCTTGCGCACGCCGAATTCGCGGGCCACGCGGAGCTGGGCGAAGTTGGCCAGGGTGATGCCCCAGGCGCCGCGTTCCAGCTGTTCGGCCCAGAGCTGCGGGGCCATGGTGGTCTTGCCATGCGGGGCGAGTTTCACGCCCTTTTCGACGCACCAGGCGGCCAGCCGATCGGCGTTGGCTTCCAGCGCGCGGCCGTCAAGCGTGAGCAGGGGCGTCTGGAGCTCGGCCAGTGTATGGCACGCATGGATGAAGTCGCCGGCAGTCGTCCCGTTCGCGTCAGCGGGCACGGCTTTGTGCCGCCAGCTCAGCGAGGTCGCAGAAAGCCGCGCGACGGCGTCGGCGGCTATGGCGGGGGCTGTTGATCCGGCTTCGGAGGTGGACATGTTCACCAATCTGTTCCCTTCACGGGGCCGGTCGGTCATTGTCCGGCACACCAAGGATCTGCGTTGCGTATTTTGCAACGCTGGTTGCAAAGCTGTTGCAGATATGTCTAACATGGTCCCGGATTGGGCGTCAAGGCCCCGGTATACCTGAAGTAAGGGGAGCTTTATGCCAACAGCTGTCTGCATCGGCGAGACCATGGCCATGCTCACCCCCGTGAACGGGGTCCCCCTGCACCGGGCCGAGGAACTGCACTGCAGCATCGGCGGAGCCGAGTCCAATGTCGCTATGGGCTTGGCCGCAATGGGCCTCGACGCGCACTGGGTGGGCCGCGTTGGCCACGACGGATTCGGCACCCGGATCATCGAAGACCTCAGGGACCACGGTGTGGGCGTCACGGGCGTCGAGGTGGACCCCGGCCTCCCCACCGGCCTGTACGTCAAGGTCCCCGCCCAGGAATCCGATCCCGACGCCGGCAGCTCGGTCCTGTACTACCGGCACGGTTCCGCCGCGTCCGCCATGGCCCCGGCCACCCTGGCCAATCCGGCGGTTGCCGAGCTGATCGGCAAAGCCGGGCTCATCCACCTCAGCGGCATCACCGCCGCGCTGTCCGCCGACTGCCGTGCGCTCCTTGAGGTCCTGCTCAAGGCTCCGCGCAGCGGCCGCCTCATCACCTTCGACGTCAACTGGCGCCCCGCGCTCTGGGCCGGGCAGGACAAGTCGGTGCTGCGGCAGCTGGCCAACCTCGCGGACATCGTGCTGGTGGGCAAGGACGAAGCCGGGCACGCCTTCGGCACCACGGACGAAGGCGAGCTCCGCGCGCTCATGCCGGATCCCGCCGTCGTTGTCATCAAGAACGAGGCGATCAGCGCCATCGCGCTGCACCGCGACGGCGGCCGGGACGAAGTGCCGGCGCTCTCCGTGGAGGTGGTGGAACCGGTGGGCGCGGGAGATTCCTTTGCCGCCGGGTACCTCAGCGGCGTGCTGTTCGGGCTCAGCCAGAAGGCCAGCCTGCGCCGCGGGCACGCCGCCGCGGCCTGCACGCTGACCGTGCACGGAGACCGCGGACCGCTCCCCGACGCGGATGAACTCGCAGCAATCCTGGAATGCAGCGATGAGCAATGGGCCGGGATCCGGGTCAGCCCGGGCCACTTCGACGTGCCGGCGGCGTCAGATGCCGGCCAGGCAAAGGCCCCGGCCGAAGGGAGCGTGGCACCGTGAGCCAGAGCCTACTCCGCGCGATCGACCTCCTGAACGAGCTCGCCGCGAAGCCCGCCACCTTGGACGAGCTCGCCCGCAGCTCCTCCGTGCACAAGACCACCGTGATGCGCCTGCTGCACGCCATGGAGGAGAAGCGCATGGTGGTGCGCGATGACGAACAGCGCTTCCGCCTCGGCTCCAAGCTGTTCGAGCTGTCCTCCCTCGCCCTGGAGCAGCGCGACATCCGCGAGGTGGCGCGCCCGCACCTGGCCGAGCTGAATGCCCGCACCGGGCACACCGTGCACCTGGCGGCCTTCGAAGGCAAGGACGTGGTGTACATCGACAAGTTCGAGTCCCACCACCCCGTGCGGATGTATTCGCGGATCGGCCTCACGGCGTCGCTGCACTCGGCCGCCGTCGCGAAGGTCCTGCTGGCGGACATGCCGCGCGCGCGGCAGGAGAAGATCGCCGCGGAACTGGACTACGTCAAAGTCACCGAGAACACCCTTACCTCCCCCGAGGCCCTGCTGGCCGAGCTGGACGTGGTCAGGACCCAGGGCTGGGCCCATGACAACGCCGAACACGAAGCGTTCGTGCACTGCATCGCGGCCCCCATCCGGGACGCGAGCGGCGCCGTCGTTGCGGCGGCATCCTGCTCCGTGCCGATTGTCATGCTCGACTACGAAGGCCTGATGGGCCTGCTCCCCGAACTGAAAGCAACCACCGCAGCCATTTCACAAGATCTCGGCTGGACCCCACCTGAAAGGAACGCAGCATGAGCGCCAAGACCATCGTCCGTACCGAGAACGCCCCCGCACCGGCCCACACCTTCTCCCAGGGCGTGAAAAAGGGCGGCTTGTTCCAGGTGTCCGGCCAGGGCCCCATGGACCCGGCCACCAACCAGTACATCGGCGACGGCGATGTCCGCGTCCAGACCCGCCGCACCCTGGAGAACGTCAAAGCCATCCTCGAAGCCGGCGGTTCCTCGGTGGAAGACGTCATCATGTTCCGCGTCTACCTCACCACCCGCGACGACTTCGCCGCCATGAACGAGGTCTACGGCGAGTTCATCAACGAGAACGTCCCCAGCGGCCAGCTCCCCAGCCGCACCACGGTCTTCGTCGACCTGCCCCACGAGGTCATGCTCGTCGAGATCGACGCCCTGGCTGTCACTGCCTAGTTTTTCGCTTCTTTCGGTTTAGCGCCCGACGCCGGTCCCCGCCTTTCGGTGGGGACCGGCGTCGGGCGTTTGCGCGCCTGTTTCGGTGGTTCCGCGGAGCATGCAAAGAAGCTCGGCTACACCCCGGGAAGCTCAGGAAATGGTGGCGAAGAGATGCCGAGCCAGGAGATTCCCCGGTCGTACTTCTTCAGATAGGAAATGAGCGCTGTGGGCAGTGTCTGCCCACAGCGCCTGAATCACGATCGCAGGATCTTGCATGTGGCTCATGGCATTTTGGAATGCCATGATGACGCGGTCGGCTTCCGTTGATTCATCCATGACTACAGCCTCCCACCCTAATCTGGGACCGTAGGATCGGCACACACAGCCGGAACCGAGAACCCGAGCAAGGAGATGCCCATGCAGGCCAGGATCCATGTGACCAGCGTCTTTGTCGACGACCAAGCCAAGGCCCTGGAGTTCTACACCGAAAAGCTGGGATTCGTCCCCAAGGAAGACGTGCCGGTCGGGGATTACCGATGGCTGACCGTGGTCGGCGCAGGCGAACCCGAGGGCACCCAGCTCCTGCTCGAGCCGGACCAGCACCCCGCGGCGAAAGCCTACAAGCAGGCGCTCGTGGCGGACGGCATCCCGGCTGCGTCCTTCGCCGTTGACGACGTCGAGGCCGCCCACCAGGAACTCGAAGCAAAGGGCGTCGCCTTCACTCAGCCGCCGACCCCCATGGGCCCCGTCGTCACCGCCGTTTTGGACGATACCTGCGGGAACCTCATCCAGCTCGTGAGCCGGCCCGCGGCTTAGCAGCCCGAGTTAACAGCCCGACGGCGGCACTGCACCTTGACCAGCAAGGCCGGGTGCCGCCGTCGGGCTTTAGGATCAGGCGCTCCGCGTGATGGTGACCTTGAGGTGCTTCATGATCGGCTGGTCGCTTTGCGTGCTGTAGTCGCCGATCGCGCAGAGGACGTTCATCTCCGGCATGTAACCGGCCGCGCAGCTGCGGGGAATGTCGTACGGGATCGCGAGGTAGCCCTCCAACGAGCGCACGGATCCGTCCTTCGCCGTGCTGACGATGTCCACGGGGTCGAGTTCCTTGATGCCCCGTTCTGCCATGTCCTGGGCGTTCATGAAGACCAGGGTGCGCAGGTTCTTGATCCCGCGGTAGCGGTCGTTGTCCGAGTAGATCGTGGTGTTCCACTGGTCGTGCGAACGCATGGTTCCCAGGGCGATGGTTCCCGAAGCCGGGATGACGTCCGGCAGCGGCGCGGCGGAGAAGCCGGCCTTTCCGGAAGGCGTGCCGAACACGAGTTCCCGTGCGGGCTGCTTGAGCCGGAAACCCAAGGGAAGCCGGACCCGGCGGTTGAAGTCCTCGAAGCCATCCAGCACCTTGGACATGGTGTCCCGGATGCGGTCGTAGTCTCCCACGTACCAGTCCCAGGGGGTCTTGCTTTCCGGCAATGCGGCCTTGGCGATGCCGGCGATGATGGCCGGTTCGGAGCGCAGCAGCGGAGACGCCGGGCGCTTCATGCCGACGGAGAGGTGGACCATGCTCATGGAGTCCTCCACCGAGGTGCTCTGGAGCCCCTCGGCCTGTTCGTCCTTCTCGGTGCGGCCGAGGCAGGGCAGGATCAGGGCTTGGCGCCCGTGGACGAGGTGGCTGCGGTTGAGCTTGGTGCTCACGTGCACCGTCAGCTCGCAGTTGCGGAGTCCGGCCTGGGTGTAAGGGGTGTCCGGGGCCGCGAGGGCGAAGTTTCCGCCCATGCCTACGAAGACCTTCACGTCCCCGCGGTGCATCGCTTCGATGGTCCTTACCGTGTCCAGGCCGTGTCCGCGCGGGGATTCGATACCGCATACCTCGTCCAGCCGGGCCAGGAACTGCTCGGCGGGCCGGTGGTCGATGCCGCAGGTCCGGTTGCCCTGGACATTGCTGTGTCCGCGCACGGGCGAGGGTCCGGCGCCTTCGCGGCCCAGGTTGCCGCGCAGCAGCAGGACGTTGACGATTTCCCGGATGGTGTCCACGCCATGCTCGTGCTGGGTGATGCCCAGGCACCAGCTGATGATGCTGCGGTCGGCTTTGCGGTAGACGCGGGCGGCTTTGAGGATGTCAGCCCGGGACAGCCCGGACTGCAGCTCAATGTCATCCCAGGTGGTGGCCTCGCATACTGCACGGTATTCCTCGAAACCGGCCGTGTGCCGTTCGATGAACTCTTTGTCCAGCGCCTTGGCGTCGGTGGCGGACATTTCCAGGATCGCCTTGGCCATGCCGCGCAGCAGTGCCATGTCCCCGCCGATGCGCGGCTGCAGGTTCAGGGTGCTGGTCTTCGTGGAGCGGAAGACGGCCATGTCCAGCATGTCGTGCGGAACGATCGTGCGGCTCGCGGCGGCTTCGACCAAGGGGTTGATGTGCACGATCTGCGCGCCGCGGCGGTGTGCTTCCGCCAGCGCGGTCAGCATCCTGGGCGCGTTCGAGGCCGCATTCACGCCCATGATGAACAGGGCATCGGTGGCTTCCCAGTCCGCCAGGTCCACTGTCCCCTTGCCCGTGCCGAGGGCTGCCTTGAGTGCGCGGCCGCTGGCTTCGTGGCACATGTTTGAACAGTCCGGCAGGTTGTTGGTGCCCAGTTCCCGGGCGAGGAGCTGGTAGAGGAACGTCGCCTCGTTGCCCAGCCGGCCGGAGGTATAGAAGGAAGCCTGGTTGGGATCGTCCAGTTCCCGCAGGGAGCGTCCGATCAACTCGAAGGCGTCGTCCCAGGTGATCGGAACATAGTGGTCCGTGGCGGCGTCGTAGGCCATCGGCTCGGTCAGCCGGCCCTTGTTCTCCAGCTCGAATTCGCTCCATCCGGACAGTTCCTCCACCGAATGCTCCGCAAAGAACTCAGGGCCCACCCGTTTGTGGGTCATTTCCCAGGTGACGTGTTTGATCCCGTTTTCGCAGATATCCAGGTGCAAGCCCTTGGTGTCGTCCGGCCAGGCACAGCCCGGGCAGTCGAAGCCCTTGCCCTCATGGTTCATGCGGAAAATGGCCCTGGGGCCGTCCAGCAGGGTGCGTTCACGGAGCAGGATCCGTCCCACACTCATGGCGGCTCCCCAACCGGCCGCAGGGTGGTGGTACGGACCGCTGAACCCGGGCTTCCCCTTGGCCGCCTCCCCCTCGACCGCATCCCTCGCAGTAGCTTCCAAAGCGTCCAGTTGCTGCTTGTTGTCGAAGGCGTCCAAGATGTTCCACCCACCCACGGTCGGGGCGTGCATGGCACACGCCGTCGTCTTGGAGCCTAGACCCCGCAGCCATGACAGGACCAGCCCCAAAAGCCACCCACAGGATCGAGGGCGCACAGGACAGGACGCGCAAATGGCGGCGCCTTCGCGGCTTTGCACCACTTTGGATAAGGTTCGACGACGGCACCGCGCCTTCACAAGCAGTGGCGGGTGCCGCCGTCGAACGTTTCCGGGGGGGGCCGACGACGGCTGGGGAGAGAGCCCGGGCCCCGGGCCCCTTGAGCTCTCACGTCGCCGACCCCGCCTTGAAGACCGGACGCCAAAGCGCTCCCGGCCACTGGTGGGAAATCTTCTTCTTGTCTAATTCAACGCCTCGGCGGCCCGAATGACTCCCGCCGGGCACGTTTTCCTTACACCGGAGCGGGTTATTCAGCGTGACACCGGGTAGCAGCCGCTATGCCCTAAGCTTTAGCCTTGGCTAGGGGGTAGGAAAATGGAACTCGATACATTAAGCCTGAGGGTGGCTCTCGGGGTTGTCACAGTAATCCTGTGCTTGTTGTTCTTCCTTTCGTTCCGACAAACCCGCTCACCCTACAGCGGCTGGTGGTGCGTTTCGCTCGTGTCCTTCCTGGCCGGGAACCTGGCGTTCCTGCTTACCGGGACCCCGCAACAAGTCTGGGCCGATCCGCTCGGCAACGGTTTGCTGGTCGCGGGCGCATTCAGCGTCTGGGCCGGCGCCCGCTCACTGAGGATGCTGCCCACCCCGCTCTGGATACTCCTCGCGGCGCCCGCCGTCACGGCCCTGGCTTCGGCGCTGGAAAATCCGGCGTCCAATGAATGGTCGGGCGGCCTGGTGTATCTGGGCATGATGGCCGTCGGCATGGGCCTGGCAACGCGCGAGCTCGCGCTGCTGGAACCCCGCAGTTCCTACGTCAACCGTTCCCTGGCCGTGGGCGCGGGGGCTCTCGCAGCCTTCTACCTTTGCCGCTGGCCCGTCTATCTGATGGAGGGGCCCGACGGCCCGGCCTTCCGCACCTACTTCAGCCCGGCGGTCACCAGCCTGCTCACCATCGGCCTGCTGGTCACCGTCTCCTTCAGCATGACGGCGCTCAGCAACGCCCAGCTGATCAACGGCCTGAACGAACGCGCCAACCGGGACAGCCTCACGGGGGTCCTCAACCGCAGGGCCTTCATGGAACTCGCCGCCCGCGAGGTGCAGCGCATGGACGCCAGCGGCACAGCCTCCACCCTGATCATGGCCGACCTTGACCATTTCAAGACCCTCAACGACGAGCACGGACACGCCGCGGGTGACGCCGCGATCCAGGCGTTCGCGTCGGCCGCCGTGGCCTCGATCCGCTCCACCGACCTCGTGGGCCGGTACGGCGGCGAGGAATTCCTCATCCTGCTCCCGGGAGCCGAACAGGAAACCGGCGAGGTCATCGCAGCCGTGATCAGCCGGGCCATGGCCGAGTCGCCGGCACCTCCCGGGGTGGTGTTTCCCACGGTAAGTTACGGTGTGGCCGCGAGCGGGATCGCCGACGCCGACCTTCCGCGTATGGTCAAGGCCGCCGACGCCGCGCTCTACGAGGCCAAGGCCCTCGGCAGGAACCGCGTGGTCTGCGCGAGCCGCCGGAAGTAGCAGCTTCCCAAAGCCCGGAAGACGGCCGCAGCAGGAATGCTGCGGCCGTCCGGGACCTACTGCACGGCTTCGAAAAGCTCCGCTTCCAGCGCATCCAGTTCGGCGGTGAAGCGCTCCCTCAGCCTGCCTTTCGCTGAATCGGGAAGCCAGCAGGCGTCCACGCCGTTGAGCGCGATTTCGCGCATCTTCGCCGCGGTGAAGCCGAGTTCAAAGGCGGCGATCCGGTACTCGGCGGCGAGCGTCGTCGGGAACATGCCGGGGTCGTCGGAGGCAATGACCATCTTCAGCCCGGCGTCGGCCATGGCCTTGATGGAGGCACGGCGCCACGGGCGCCAGGAACGGCGCGAGGTGGTGAAGATGCCGGTGAAGGCGACCTGCTCGTCGCGGACCCGGGCCACGACGTCGTCGTCTTCCAGCACGAAGTAGCCGTGGTCGATGCGGTCGCAGCCGAGCACGTCCAGGCAGGTGACGGTGTTCTTCGCGAGCGGCGCGTGCTCGGAGGAATGCGCCGTCCGCTTGAGGCCGTGCCGGCCGGCCAGCTGGTAGGCGGCCTCGAACCGTTCCGGCGGGCCGGAGGTCTCCAGGTTGTCCAGGCCGATGCCGACGACGTCGGGGTGCGGGTTGTCGATCAGGTTCTGTACCAGCGCGAGGGCGTGTTCGCCGGACTTGCTGCGGTCGATGCCGGCGATCAGCAGGCCGGTCATCCCGAAGTCCTGCCCGGCCCGGCGGATGCCCGCGGCCATGGCGTCGACGTAGCCGTTGTACCCGAGGTGCTCAAGGCTCGGCGGCAGTTCGTCGAAGAACAGCTCCAGGTGCCGGGTGGCGCTGGCATGCGCGTCCTCGAAGGCCTCGTAGACAATCCGGGTGACGTCCCCGGCGGAGCGCAGGCACTGAAGGGCCCATTCGGAGGCCTGGAACAGGGAGTAGGACACCTCGGGCTCGTCTGCGGAGGGGCCCTGCGGAACCGGCACGCGGGTGTTGACGTACAGGGCCGGGTCCGGCGGACGCGAGTTGATGTTGGCGAAGATTTCCAATGGTTCCTGCGGGAGCTGCAGGCCTTCGCGGGCGGCCAGCTCGGCGAAGGTAGTGGCCCGGACGGTTCCCGTCAGATGGACGTGGAGGTCCGTCTTAGGCATGCGGTCGAGGTAGGCGCCGTAGGCAGCGCTGTCGATCATTGTGGTGTTTCCCCTCCGGGATGGTCGGACACGGGGCGGCCGGCGCGGTCAGCGCCGGAGCGGCCCAGGTCCTTGAGTCGTTCAGTCAGCATGGTCAGGAAGCCGGCCGCGGCTATGTCGCGGCCGTAGCGGATGTTGGGTTGCCGTCCGGAAACGCCACGGGCATCGGCCACGACGGCGCCCCGCGTGAGGGTGCCTTCCAGTTCCACCGTGGCCGTGATGGCTTCCCAGGCGAGCAGCGATTCATCGAGCACGACGGCGGCGGCCAGCGGATCGTGCATCACCGCGCCGTCCGGACGGCCGCGGGCCGCCATGGTGTTGCACATGTCCAGGAGCATGGCCCCGAACTCCCCCGCCGGGGACGGCAGCGTGGCGAGCTGCTCCGCCGTCGTACGATCCACGACGGCCTTGCGGGTCACGTCCAGCGGCACCAGCCGGATCCGCCTGCCCCGCTCAAGGACGAGTGCCGCGGCTTCCGGGTCGGCGAAGAAGTTGAATTCGGCGCTCAGCGTGACGTTCCCCTGGGCGAACACTGCACCGCCCATCACCACCAGCCGCCCGATCGCCCCGATCGTCGCCGGGAACCGTTCGAACAAATGCGCGACGTCGGTCAGCGGACCGAGCGCGAGGAGCGTGATCTCCCCGGGCCTGGACAGGATGAGTCCGGCCATGTGCGCGACGGCATCGGGCCTGATCGGCCGGCTGGACGGGGGAAGCTGCACGCCGCCCAGTCCCCCGGCGCCGTGCACGGGCTCGTCCGGGATCCGTTCGCCGCCGGCCAGGGGCGCGGCGGCTCCCGCATGGACAGGGAGGTCCGCCGCAACACCCAGCAGGTCAAGCAGGGCGGCCGCGTTCGCCGTCGCCCTCTCCAGGGAGACATTCCCTGCGGTAGCGGCGACCGCCAGCACCTCCAGCTCCGGGGAGCCGAACGCCAGGGCAAGTGCCACGGCGTCGTCGATGCCGGGGTCGCAGCTGATGATGACGGGAAGGGTCACTTGGAGGTGACTTCCCGGGCGTAGCGCTCAACCCAGGCGGAGCGGTTCTGGACGATGGGTTCCAGGTCCAGGGTGGTGAAGCCGGCGGCTACCGGGTCCTTGGCGGCCGGGCCGGAGACCTTGGTGAGGATGGCCGGGACCTTCGCTGCCGGATTCACCGGCTTGTCGCCCAAGGCTTCCGCGGAAGCGCTCTGAGCCTCGGTGGAGAGGAGGTAGTCGATGAACTTCTCCGCGGCGGCCTGGTGCTCGCTGCCCTTGACGATCATGGCGCGGTTGGTGGTCATGTACTTGCCGGTGGCCGTGGGGGTCCAGGCAACCGGGGCGCCGGAGGCAACCAGGTTGCGGGCGAAGCCGTCCAGGGCAGGGGCGGCCACGATTTCCTTCTGTTGGATGAGGTTGGTGACCTCGGTGGAGGCGGTGTAGAACTTCAGCACCGACGGCGCAAGGGTGCCCATCTTCGCCATGCCCTTGTCGACGTCGAGCGGGCCGGAACCGTACGTCGCGGCGAAGCCGGACAGCGTCAGCTGTCCCGAGGTGGCGGCGAGGTCCGGCAGGGCGATTTTCTTGGCATTCGCAGGTGCGGACAGAGTGTCCCACTTGGCGGCCTTGGCGGCATCCATGACGTCGGTGCGGTACATCATGCCGTTGAGCTGGAAGGTGTAGGCCGGGCCGTTGAGCTTGTTGTCCACGGCGAACGGGGCCACCTTGGCCATGTTGGGGATCTTCGCCGGATCGGCCTTCCCGAACAGATCCTTCGCCTGGCCCGCGGCGGCATAGTAGTCCGAGATCAGCATGACGTCGATGCCGGATTTCTTGTTGAGTTCCAGCTTGGACAGGCGGTCGGCATTGGAACCGGTTTCGATTTCCACCTTGATGCCGGTGGCGGCGGTGAAGGGCTCGACGACGGACTTCTTGAAGTCGTCCACGCCGAACGCGAAGGTGCTCAGCACCAGGGTCTTGTCATCGCCGCCGGCCTGGGCGTCCCCGCCGCCGCAGGCGGTGAGGGCGAGCGCGGAGGTGAGGAGCGCGGCGCCGACGGCCCAGCGCATGGATGGCTTGTTCGTGTTCATGATTGCCTTTTCGGGTTGGGGGATGCTTAGTCCGCGAGCGGAACGAGGTCCGCCGGCCGGACGGCTGCGGTGATTTCACTGCCGGGCTCGAGCCGGATGCCGGAAGCCAGTCCGGAATCCGCGCGCACGGCGGCGAGAAGGTCGACGGCGGTGCCGGAGGCGTCCGTGGCGGTGGCCCGGACCATCACATCCACGCCCCGGTAGGCGATCCGGGTGATGACCGCCGGCAGGTTATGGGCTCCGCTGTTGAGGGTGGCGCCGCGTTCCAGGAGCTGCAGGTTTTCCGGACGGACTGTGGCCTGCGGGTGCTCGGAGGTGGCGAAGAAGTTTTCGTAGCCCATGAACTCGGCCACAAAACGGTTGGCGGGACGCTCGAAGACGTCCTGCGGGGTGCCCTGCTGCATGATGTGACCGCTGCGCATCAGCACCATGACATCGCTCATCTCCAGGGCTTCTTCCTGGTCGTGGGTGACCAGGACAACCGTCAGTCCGGTCTCCTGCTGGATGCGGCGGATCTCGGCGCGCATCTGCAGGCGGAGTCGCGCGTCCAGGTTGGACAGCGGCTCGTCCAGCAGCAGGATGTCCGGGCGGATCGCGATGGCGCGGGCCAGGGCAACGCGCTGCTGCTGGCCGCCGGAAAGCGCCTTGGGCCGGCGGTCCGCCAGGTGCCCGAGGCCCACCATTTCCAGTGCCTCGGCCACGCGCTTGCGGCGTTCCGGGGCGGGAACCTTGCGCAGCTTCAAGCCGTAGCCCACGTTGTCGCCCACGGTCATGTGCGGAAACAGCGCGTAGCTCTGGAACACCATGCCGAGGTTGCGCTTCTCCGGGGGAAGCCGGGTGGCGTCCCTGCCGTTGATCAGGATGGAGCCCGACGTCGGCTGCGAGTAACCGGCGATCATCCGCAGGGTGGTGGTCTTGCCGCAGCCGCTGGGGCCGAGCAGGGTGGTCAGCTTGCTGCTTTCGATGTCGAGGTTGATGCCGTCGACGGCGGTGAAGTCGCCGAAGACCTGGCCGACGTCGCGCAATTGCGCTGCAATGGTCATTTGTTGATGCCTCCGAAGATTGTGGCGAAGCCGACGGCGCGCTCAGCGATGAATGCGAAGACGATGGTGGCGACCAGGATCAGCGTGGACATGGCGGCGATCATCGGATCGTAGGATTTCTGGACGTAGTCGAGCATCGAGACGGGCAGCGTGCTGAAATTGCGGCCCTGCAGCAGCAGGGAGAGCGGCACGTTGTTGAAGGACGTCACGAAGCTCAGCAGCGCTGCGGAGACGATGCCCGGGCGCAGCAGGGGGAGGGTGACCGAGGTGAAAACCTTGAGTGGCCCGGCGCCGAGTCCGCGGGCGGCTTCCTCTACGAACGGATCGGCCAGTGCCAGGGCGGCACCGGTGACGCGGACGGCGTACGGGATCAGCAGGGCGGTGTGCCCTACCAGCAGTGCGGTGAAGGTGGAGGTGCCCAGGCCCGCGATCAGCTGCTGGTAGAGGGCCAGGCCCACCACCAGCTCGGGGACGATCAGCGGCGAGAGGAAAAGCCCTTGGATCCAGCCTTTGCCGGCGAAGGTGCTGCGCTGGAGGGCCAGGGCCGCGGGAACGCCGATCAGCAGGGCAAGCAGCGTGGCCAGCACGGCCAGCTGGGCGCTGGAAGCCAGCGAGGACATGAAGGGCTTGTAGGCGGCAGCGGCGGCGAACCATTTCAGGGAGAAGTTCTCGGGCGGGAAACGCAGGCTGTCGCCGCCGGAAAATGCCGCCGCCACGACGAACAGGATCGGGACGATCATGACGATGTAGCCGACGACGGCGAGCGCGCCGAGCACGGGGCGGCCGCCGGTCTTCTGCATGCGCGGACGCCTGGTGGCTGTCTGGATGCTCACGAGGTCTTCCCCTTCCGGGAGCCGAGGGCGGTGGAAACTGCCGAGACCGCGAACACCAGAACTGTCATGATGAGGGCGACGGCGGACGCGGCTGCCCAGTCGATGCTCACCGTGGAGTAGTTGAACAGCTGGGTGGCCAGCATGCGCTGGTTGCTGCCGCCCAGCAGGTACGGGGTGGTGTAGGCGGTAGTGGCGCCTGCGAACACCAGGGTGGCCGCGACGATCACGCCCGGGATCGACAGGGGCAGGGTAACGGTCCACAGCACCCGGGTGCGCGAGGCACCCAGGCCGCGGGCGGCGTCGTCGAGTCCCGCGTCCACCTGGGCCACGGCGGAATAGCAGGAGATGATCGCCAGGGGCAGGAACAGCTGGAGCAGGCCCAGCACAATGGCGCTCTCGGTGTAGAGCAGCTGCGGTGCCGGCAGGCCCATGGCGCTGATGACTTGGCCGATCACGCCGTTCTGGCCAAGCAGGACAAGCCAGCCGTAGGTGCGCACCACGTTGCTGAGCAGGAGGGGGAAGATGGCGAGTGCCAGCAGCAGGCCTGACCAGCGCGAGGTCGAGCGGGCCAGCAGCAGGGCGATCGGGAAGCCGAGGGCCAGGCAGAGCACGGTGACCAGCAGTCCCAGGCCCATGGTCCGTCCGATGATCGTCAGGTCATAGGGATCCTGGAGCATGCGTCCCAGCCGGGCGAACACCTCGGAAGGGCCGATTCCGGGCGGGGCGAGCAGCAGCATCACGGCCGGCAGGCAGAAGCCGAGCATGATGAAGAGAAGCCCCGGCCCAAGCAGGAGGAGCGAAGATTTCTTTGAAAGCACCCGGAGGTTCTCCGTTTCGAGATACGATGCAATGACCAATGAACGCGGTTGTACAACCGGTTTCATCCCCTCCTGTAGGGTACACATCAAGATCCACAAGGGGAAGGTATGACCAGATGGTGACGCTGGCAGATGTAGCCGCACGGGCGGGTGTCTCCAAGGCAACGGCCTCCCGGGCGATGAACCAGCCCCAACTGCTGGCTCCCGAAACCCGGGACCGCGTTGTTTCAGCAGCGGCCGAGCTGGGGTTCTCCGCCAACCGCGCGGCCCGGGCACTCGCCAAGGGATCCACCGGACTGGTGGCACTGGTGGTGCCGACCCTCGAGAACAGCTTCTTCACGCCCATCATCCAGGGCGCCCAGCGCGCCGCCGAACAAGGCGAGCTGCACGCCACCGTTTCGGTCCTGCAGGCCGAAAGCGACGCCGAACAGCAACGCCTGCTGCGCCTCGCCGAACAGGTGGACGGCTTTGTCCTGGCCTCCCCGCGGGCGCCGTCCGGCTTCCTGACGACACTCTCCCAGCGCAAGCCCGTGGTCACCGTGGACCGGCAGGTGAAAGGCATCCCCTCCGTCATTGCGGACACGCCCGCCACACTTCTTGAATTGGTGGCCGGACTGGTGGCGGATGGCCATCGCAGGATCGCCTATGTCAGCGGACCGGCAGGATCGTGGATGGACCAGCGCCGCCTGGCCGCCGTCCGGACAGCGGCGGGCGACGACTGCGGCGTGGACGTCATCGGCCCGCTGCCACCGCTCTTCGCTTCGGGAGTGGAAGTGGCCCGGCAGCTTGCGGGCTCAGGTGCCACCGCCGTCGTGGTCTACGCGAGCGCCATCTCGCTGGGGCTGATCTTCGAACTGCAGCGCCAGGGAATCCCGGTGCCGGGCGGGCTGACCATCGCCAGCGCGGACGACCTCGCCATCGGCCCGCTCTCCGAGCTCGACATCACCGCACTGCAGGTGGACGGCGACCTCCTGGGCGAGACCGCCATGGAAACACTGCTGGGCATGCTCCGCGACGGGGCAGCGCCGGTTCCCCTGCACAGCCGGGTGAAGGTGCCGCTGCACTGGGCCACGGCATCGCAAGGGCCGCCGCCCAATTAGACGGTTCCCGCACCACTAGACGGTGGCCGCCGTCTAGTGGTGCGGGAACCGTCTAAACGGCGGCTCAGCGGAGGTGGCCGACGTCGCTCAAGCTCACGACCTGGCGGTCATGGAAATAGTCGTCTTCCCGCAAATGGGTAATGCCGCCCGGAGACACTTTGAACTTTACGTAACCAGCGTCTTCAAGGGGCAGCCCGATCCAGGCCGCGATGAGGTAGTTCACAGTACCGCCATGGCTGACAACAATTGCCTCCGGAGCATCATAGGCAATGATCCGTTCAAGCGCCGCGTACGCCCGGCCAGCCAATTCCAGCCGGGACTCAGATCCCTCAATGCCGTCGCGATGCCGCATACGGTCGCCACAGCTGGGCGGAGGCAGAAAGAGCGTTGAGCCAGGCGTAGTCCCCTCGGCAGCGCCATAGGACTGTTCCCGCAGGTCTGGGTCAATCATGACTTCCAAGCCCAGGTTCCGGGCAATCGGTTCTGCGGTCTGCCTCGCACGAAGGAGATCGGACGATAAAAGCAGGGAGCCGGGCCCCGAAACCCTTTTGCCCAGTTCCGCTGCAAGCCGCTGAGCGTCCTCCATTCCACGCGCCGTCAAGGAAGAGTCGTACCATCCCCCGACAAGATTCTCGACGTGGTGCGTCGCCTCTGTGTGGGCTACGACGTACAAATCCCGCAAGACCACCACTCAGCTTTCTCGAACAGCGAAGCTGACCGCCCGCGGCGCGCCAACCGAACCGCGCTTGACCAGCCGGGCGGCCAACTCCGGCGCCGCGGCAGGCTTCCGGCCCTCGATCTGCCGGATCAAGGCGCCGGCCGCGGCCACCCCCATGTCGTACACGGGCTGCGCGATGACTGTCAGCGGCGGCGTGGTGAGCCGGGTCCAGGCGAAGTCGTCGTACATGAGGAACGAGACATCGTCCGGGATGGACAACCCGAGTTCCTGGATTGCCTCGATGACGCTGAGCGCGATGAGGCTGTCCGAAGCCACGACGGCGGTGGCGGGGTCCGGCATCTGGAGCACCTCACGCGTGAGGCCCCGGATGGAGCCGGCATCCCCCGCGTTGAGCCTGACCAATTCGCCGGAAAGCTCCAGGCCAACCTCGCCCAGTGCCCGCCGCATGCCGTCCAGGCGCTCCGCAATCTGCGATGAATCCAGGACGATGCCCTCTGCAAAAGGAACATCTGTCTTCAGGGTGGAGATGAAAGCGATGCGGCGATGGCCGGCGCCGATGAGGTATCGGGTGGATTCATAGGCGATGTCCGTCATGTCCACGGCCAGGGCCTGGGCTGTGAGCCCCTTGGCTCCCCGGTCCAGAAGGACGAGGGGCCGGCCGGAATCCTGCACTCGCTGCAGGTGCGTGGTGCTCAGAGAAGAGGCAGGGGCCACGATGAACCCGTCCACCCGCTTGTCGAGAAGCACCTGGACGGCGTCCACCTCGGCGGAGACGTCCTCGTCGGTATTGATGAGGATGACGTTGAATCCGGCCTTTTTGGCGGTGTCCGTGATGCCGCGGGTGGCAAGGCCGAAGTGCGGGTTTTCGATGTCGCCCACCACCACGCCGATGGTGTGCGACTTGCCCGTGTTCATGCTCCGCGCAAGCTCATTGGGGCGGTACGACAGTTCCTCGGCGGCGGCCAGCACACGCCCCCTGACGTCCTCGCTTACCGCGCCGTAGTTGCCCAGGGCCCGTGCTGCCTGGGCCTTTGAAACCTGCGCGGCCCTTGCGACGTCGGCGACTGTGACGTCCCGCCGCCGCGGATTGTTGCTGCTCATATTGGCCTTCCGAAAGGGCCTTGACGGCCGCTGTGGCTTAGGTTACATTTCTAATCAACCCCGCTGTGAGTCCGGTCTCAATCGTAGCCGTTGAGACCGGACTCAACAAGGACTTCCGCACTCCTAGGCCACCAAGCGCCTCCGTTCCCATGATTGGAAAAAGCTGTGATCAAACGACTGAACTTCCGCCCGGGGGTGATCGTTGCGGCAGCCGTTGCAACCCTCCTGGCCCTCTCCGGCTGCGGCGGATCGACCCCCGCCGCGAGTTCGACGGCGGACAACCCCTACGGCCTCATCCAGCCCGGAACCATCCGGGTTGCCAGCCTGGGCGATTCCAAGCCCTACACCTTCGCGGACGCCTCGGGTAACTTCACCGGGTTCGACGTTGAGCTCTTCAAGGACGTGGCACACCGCGCCGGCGTGGACAAGGTGGTCTTCACCGGCCAGGACTTCTCCGGCTTGCTTGCCGCGGTAGCCAACGGTCAGTTCGACGTCGGCGTGGCCGCCATCGGTATCACGGACAAGCGCAAGGAAACCGTGGACTTCTCCAACGGATACCTGGCCGGCTACCTCACCGTCATCACCACCAAGGACTCCGGCATCAAGGACGCGGACGGCCTCTCCGGCAAGCGTCTGGGCGTCGTCCAGGGCACCCTGCAGGAGGCCTACGCGGTGAAGAACTTCACCTCCGCAAGCCTGGTGCGCTTCCCGGACAACAACACCGCCATCGCCGCCCTGAACAGCGGAACCGTGGATGCCCACTTCCTGGACTACGAGGCCGCGAAGTCCTACATCAAGCAGCACGGCCTGGTCAGCGCCGCGGACATCCCATCCTTCGACGCCCCGGCAGGCTTCGCCCTGGCCAAGGGCAAGACCGCCCTGAAGGCGGCCCTGGACAAGGGCCTGGCCGAAGCCATGGAAGACGGCACATGGAAGAAGCTGTACCAGAAGTGGTTCCCCGGCTCCCCGATGCCCGCTCAGTACCTGCCCAAGGCTGAACAAACAGCCACCCCCGCGCCAAGCAAGTAGGCGCAGCCCACATGACCGGGCGGGCTGCACCGGGGCACCGGCCTCCGTACCGGCCCGCCCGGGCCATCCAAGCCAACTACGTCTGAGAGCAACCATGGACTGGCTCAACACCATCATCCGTACCTTCTTCGACTTCGACGCTATGGCCGAAGTCCTCCCCCAGCTCCTTGGAGTCGGGCTCCTGAACACCCTCATCATTTCCCTCGCGGCCACGGCCATCGGCCTGCTGCTGGGCATGGTGGTGGCCGTCATGGGAATCTCGCAGTCCAAGTGGCTGCGGATCCCGGCCCGGATCTACACGGACCTCTTCCGCGGCCTGCCCGCGATCCTCACCATCCTGCTGATCGGCCAGGGCTTCGCCCGCTTCAGCCAGTCCGTGTTCGGCCCCTCGCCGTACCCGCTGGGAATCATCGCACTGAGCCTGATCGCCAGCGCCTACATCGGCGAGATCTTCCGCGCCGGCATCCAGAGCGTTGACAAGGGCCAGGGTGAAGCATGCCGCGCCCTGGGCATGGGCTACGCCAAGTCCATGGCACTGGTTGTGGTGCCGCAGGGCATCCGCAGGGTACTGCCAGCGCTGGTCAACCAGTTCATCGCCATCGTGAAGGACTCCTCCCTGGTGTACTTCCTTGGCCTGCTGGTCAGCGAGCGCGAACTCTTCCGTGTGGGCCAGGACGCCGCCGTCCTCTCCGGCAACCTCTCGCCGCTGGTCCTGGCCGGTGTCTTCTATCTGGTCATCACCGTTCCGCTGACCCACCTCGTCAACTACTTCGACAACAAGTTCCGCACCGGCCGCCGTCGGCCCACCGCACCCACCAGTGGCCTCAAGGAAGTCAAGGAACTCGATGCGGCATCGCCGCTCATCTCCGGGAGCAACACATGAACCTCGCAAGCGCCAACACCAGCAAACCCGCCGGCGCCAACAGCGCAAGTGTCGAAACCTTCCACGGCTCGGCGCTGGAACTGCGGAACCTCACCATGGCCTACGGCGACGTCGAAGTGCTCCGCAACGTCAGCCTGACGGTGGCGCCCGGCACCACCACCTGCATCATCGGGCCCTCCGGTTCCGGCAAATCCACGCTGCTGCGTGGCGTCAACCGGCTGCACGAACCCAAAAGCGGTGACGTGCTGCTGGCCGGCAGCAGCGCCCTGAAGGTCAAACCGGACGTCCTGCGCCGCCGCATCGGCATGGTCTTCCAGCACTTCAACCTCTTCCCGGACCACACCGCCCTGGAGAACGTGGCCCTCGCGCTCTGGAGCGTCAAGGGAATGTCCAGGGCCGAAGCCCGGGAGCGCGCCGCCCGCCGCCTCGCCGAGGTGGGGTTGGCCGAGCGCGCCGACCACCGGCCACGGGACCTTTCCGGTGGCCAGCAGCAGCGCGTCGCGATCGCCCGCGCCCTGGCCATGGAGCCCGAGGTCATGCTCTTTGATGAAGCCACCAGCGCCCTGGACCCCGAGCTCGTCAAGGGCGTTCTCAACCTCATGGCGGGTCTCGGAAAGCGCGGCATGACCATGCTGGTGGTTACCCACGAAATGGGCTTTGCCCGCAAGGTGGCGGACCAAGTGGTCTTCATGGACGAAGGCGAAGTGGTCGAAGCCGGCACTCCGGCCGAGCTCTTCGACAACCCCAGGAGCGAGCGCCTGCAGCGCTTCCTCTCCGAGGTGTTGTGATGACCGCCGTCCGGCCGGCATCGGCACCCATCCGCACCGCCGTCGTCGGCTTCGGTGTTTCCGGCAAGGTGTTCCACGCGCCACTGATCGCCGCGGACCCGGCGTACTCGCTGGACGCGATCGTCACGGCGGACCCGGCACGTGCCGCCGAGGCCGCGCGGCTGTACCCGGAGGCGAAAACCGTCCCGACGGCCGAGGAAGCCCTCGCATTGGACCTGGACCTTGTGGTCCTGGGCACGCCGCCGTCGAGCCATTTCGCGCTGGCGTCCGCGGCGATCGCCCGCGGGCTGCACCTTGTAGTGGACAAGCCGTTCGTGCCGACCTCGGCCGAAGGCGGGGAGCTGCTTGCCCTGGCGGCCGACGCCGGCGTGCAGCTGACCGTGTTTCAGAACCGGCGCTGGGATGCCGATTTCCTCACGCTCCGCAAGCTCATTGCCGACGGTGCGCTGGGCGAGGTGCGGAGTTTCGAATCACGCTTTGAGTGGTGGCGGCCGGAAGGCTTCGGGAACTGGCGGGACAGTGCCACGCCGGCCGAGGGCGGCGGCCTGCTGCACGACCTCGGCGCGCACCTGATCGACCAGGCCGTCCAGTTGTTCGGACCTGTCGCCAACAGCTACGGCGAAACAGCGAACCACGGCCCCAATCCTGCGGGCGGCGAAAGCGAGGCCTTCGTCTCCCTGCTGCATGAGTCGGGCGTCCGTTCCCGCCTGTGGATGAACGGCCTGGCCGCCAGGACCGGCCCGCGCTTCCACGTATTGGGTTCCGCCGCCGGCTACACCAAATGGGGACTGGACCGGCAGGAACCGGACCTCGCCGCCGGCGTCGTTCCTTCAGATCCGGCGTATGGCACGGAACCGGAGGAAGCCTGGGGAATTCTCGGCGTCGGGGGTTCCGGAACGCCGGTTCCCGCCGAACGCGGCGCCTACCCCCGCTTCTATAGCGGCCTGGCCGGGGCTATCCGCGGCACGGGACCGCTTCTCGTGGACCCACGCGAATCCCTTGAGGTCCTGCGGATCATCGAAGGCCTCCACGCGCTTTCCGCTTGACCGCGGCCCACCCTCCACACGATTTCCTTTGACGAAGAAAGGGAGAACCATGTCCTCCACCACCCCCGCCAAGCACGTCGCCATCATCGGCGGCGGCATCCTGGGCGTCTCCACCGCACTCCACCTCGCGCGGGGCGGCGTGCAGGTGACACTCGCAACCGCCGGGCCGCTCGCGGACGGCGCATCCAGCCGTTCGATCGCCTGGTTGAACTCCTCCGGAGCCCGCACGCCCGGGTACCACTACCTGCGGATGCTCGCGATCGACCGTTACCGCACCTGGAGCGCACGACACCCGGAGAGCCACTCCTACCTGCGCTTCGACGGCGCCATGAAATGGGCGGGTCCGGGCGAGAGCTTCCGTGAGACTTTCGCGTTCGAGCGCGCCGGCGGTTACGACGCCGTCTGGATCGACCGTGCCGACGTCGCCCGCGTTGCGCCGGATGTAAATCCCGACGCAGTCGCCGAAGAAGGTGCCATCTTCAACCCTGGCGAAGGCTGGCTGAACATGCCGGACTTCATCCCGGTGCTCGCCGCCGAAGCGGCAGCCCACGGCGCACGCGTGATCGAAAACGCCGGTGACGTCCGCGTGGACGTTCGGGACGGCGTCGCGGGCGGCATGATCCTCGGCGACGGTACCCGGATAGCCGCGGACGAGGTAGTCCTGGCCACCGGCGGCCTCGTTCCTCCCCAGCTCGCGGTGCTGGGTGTCACGGTTCCGGATTCGACTCCGGCCGCCTTCGTGCTGTTCACCGATCCCGTGGACGTGGAGGTGAAGACCGTGCTGAACACTCCGCGCGTGGCGGTGCGCCCCACCCCGGACGGGCGCCTGGTGCTCGACGCCGACTGGGCCGAACAGACGGTGGTCACCGAGGATGACGGCTCCTTTACCGTTCCGGAGGAATCGGTGCAGGGCCTGCTCGAAGAGGCCTCGAAGGTGCTGGCCGGCAACCCACGGCTGACGGCGCAGCGGGTCGGCGCCGGGCTGAAGCCCATTCCGGGCGACGGCGAACCCGTGGTTGGTGCCGTGCCCTCGATCGCCGGGCTGCACGTGATGTTCACCCACTCGGGTGCCACCCTGGGGCTGATCCTTGGCGAACTGTTGGCCGAGGAGATCCGCACCGGAACGCCGACGCCCGTTTTGAAGACCTTCCGCCTGGACCGCTTCGCCGCAGGAGAGAGCACCCCGGAGCCGCTGGGTGCAGCTGACACTGGGGCCTGGGCGCCGGTCCGGTAGCGGCGGCGGTGTGCCCTTCCGATTAGACGGACGGACGCGGGTGCGGCGGGGCCACGGAGTCGCGGGCCACCAGGGGGCATTCCACCACGGTGGGCGGCGCGGCGAACTCCGAAAGCTCGATCTTGCCTTCGATCGCATCAATGAGGTGCCGCGTGGCCCAGGCGCCCATTTCGTAATGCGGCAGGGCCACCGTTGTCAGGGCCGGGTGGAGGTTTTCCGCGATGAGCTCCTGGTTGTCGAAGCCCACCACCGAAAGGTCCTCCGGGATCTTGATGCCGAGCTCATTGGCGGCGCGGTACAGGCCCATGGCCATGCGGTCGTTGTAGCAGAACACGGCCGTGGGACGGTGCGGGCCGGCCAGCAGGCGCATGGCTGCCGTGTAGCCGCCCAGGGCTTCCGACAGCTCGGACTGGACCAACTCCGGGTGGAACGTCAGCCCGGCCTCCGTCAGGGTTTCCTCAAACGCCCTCAGACGCTCGTGTGTGGCCGGGACGTCGTCGGTGTTGTTGAGCATCCCGATCCTGGTGTGCCCGGCGTCGATCAGCACCTGGACGGCGGTCCGCGCGCCGCCTTCCTCGTCCGGAATGACGGACGCAATGGTGTGCCCGATGTCCTCCGAGTCCACCAGCACTGCGGGAATGCCTGCGAGGTTCCGGGGGATTGTGAAGCGCCGGTGGTACATGGTGGCGTAGAGGATCCCGTCCACCTGCCGCTCAAGGAGGGCGGCGACGTCGTTCTCCCGCGACTCGGGCGAGCCGGTGCTGGTGGAGTTGATGATCATGATGTTGTAGCCGCGCGCCTTGGCCGTCACCTCGGAGCCGAGGATGAGCCGGCCGGCATGCGGCGTGGTGGCGATTTCCTCGCTGATGAAGCCGATCATGCCCGAGCGCTGGGTCCGCAGCGCCTGCGCCAAGCGGTTGGGTCCGTAGCCCAGCCGGGCCGCGGTCTCGCGCACCTTGTCACGGGTCTCCGGGCTGATCCGGGCATAGGAAACTTCGTTGAGCACATGGGAGACAGTGGTGACGGACACCCCGGCGGCGGCGGCTACGTCCTTGATGCCCACTGTCCTGTTGTTCAACATCTCTCCCACGTCGTCATGGTTTCCTGCCGGTCTGGTAGCAGTAGGCTACCGTGCCGCTAGGAACCGACCGTGGGTGTGGCCCTCACGGCGTTGAGAGTCCTGTCTGCGACAACCTGGGCGTCGGTTCCGGAATCCAGGATCGTATTCCGGGCTGATTCGGGATCGACCAGGACGGCCGTCACGGCGAGGCCGTCCGAAGCCTCGGTCGTCAAAAGGGCGTCCACCTGGGCCGAGAAGCAGGAGTCACTTGACTTGGCGTGAACATCCAACGCCACCACATGGTTGTTGGAGACGAAATTGCCGGTCCCCTCCTTCAGCCGGATGATGACCGGCGTCGCACCTTCCGGGCGGACGCTCTGTGAGTCGATGATCTCGGAGAAATGGTTGCCGACGACGGAGTTGTTGCTGCCGCTGACACTGAGAAGTCCGTTGAGGTCGTCCAGCCCGTTGTCGATCCCCAGGAAGGGCGTCCAAGGCTCATGGTCACGCAGGAAGTGGTTCGTGGCCACGAGGTTTTCCGAACTGTTCGCCGCCAGGACCAGCATGCCGGGGTAGAACGAATGCAAGCGGTTGTTGCTGACACTTGAACGCGTGACGCCCTCGAAATGGACGCTGCTCGCACCACGCGGGAAGACGTTGTTCGCGGTGACCAGGAGGCCGCCATGGTTCTCAGCGTAGATCGAGTGGCCTTTGAAGCCTGCTCCGACCAGGTTGTCCGTGACCTTTGATGCCTGTCCCCACCCGCGCAGCTCGATGCAGCTTCCGCATTCGGCGATGAAGTTGTCGTGAATGGAAAGAGCGTCCGCGTGGTAGATGGTGAGGGCGTTCTCAAGGTAGATGAAGCCCATGCCGTTGACGCGGAAAGAGTCATTGGCGTTCGCCACGTAGATGCCGGTCTTGCCGTTCACGTAGCTGTTCTCCGGATGCATCCCCGAGCCGTCCGGGGTGAAATGCAGGCCGTCAATGCAGAAGTTGGCGAACTCGACCGAGCTGATCCGCGGGCTCCCGCTTCGCTCGACGTAGAAGGCGGCCCCCTGGGCCTCCTCCCCGTCCGCATCGAGGGGAAGGTCGACGATGATGCGGCTCCCCCCGGGCCACAGCTCGTGCAAGTCGGGCCATTCGTCTTCGGGAACGTTGAACCTGATGCTCGACGACGTGAAGCCGTGTCCCGCGCCATGGATCCTAAGGAAGCTGATGTCGATCACCACCTGGGTGCGAAGGTGGTAGTCCCCTGGCGGAATGTAGATCACCGCGCCCGGCTTTCCGCCATTGTCCGCATCTGTGTCGGTCTGCCGGTCCTTGATGTCGGCGATGATGCTGTTGATGACTTCGCCGACGTCCTTGGACGGATTGCCGACGGGCCAGGTAGTCACGTCGTAGTGGTTGTTGCTTGACATTGTCTTTTCCCTTTGGTGCTTCTTCTATTGACGGTGCTAGGCGAGCGTTGAGACCGCGAGCTTCAGTACTGTTGCTGAGCCTCCCACAACCGATAGCCGGTTCTCCGGGTTTTCGGTATCGGGGAAGATGAGATCAGTCAGGACCACTTTGCCGCCCTGCGCGAAGACCTCCACCGAGCAGTGGTCGACGACGATCTGCAGCTTGAGCACGCCGTCCTCAAGGACCAGCGGGGCTGACTCCGCTGATGAAAACTTTTCGTGGAAGCCGGTGTTTCCCGAGTGCTTGCGGTCAAGCGTGAGCGCGGCGCCGCCCGCGTCGTAGCTGACGACGGTGCCCTTGCTTCCATCGCCGCTTCCGAAGAGCCGGAAATCAACACGTTCGGCGCTGCCGGGCAGAATCTCCGCCTCGATGATCAGGGCACCGCCGGGTACCGGGTCCGGCAAGCGGAGGGCTGAATTCCGCAGCTCAAAGGTGCCTGTGTCCAGGTGGACTTCTGCAGGGGGCTCGGCACCGGCTTCGGCCAGGATCGGCCGCTGGACCAGGCGCGCGGAGCCGTCCGCCGCGGTGAGGCTCAGTTCGCGGGCGAGGGTCATCGAGGACCGCCAGGGAGCGGTGGGCAGATCGTTGGCGTAGTCCCAGTTGTTCATCCAGCCGATGATGATGCGCCGGCCATCCGGGGCGTCGCTGAAGGATACCGAGGCGTAGCAGTCGCGTCCCCAGTCCAGCCACAGGCACTGCTGCATGGCGGCAGCGGCCGTCTCCGGGTCGGGGAGCTTGGACAGTCCTGCCGGAGCGGCAAGGGAACCGGCGTCGGGGAGGAAGCGGACGCCGTCGAACTGTCCTATGAAGTACTGGCCGCCGGAACCTCCCGCCACAGCGCCGGGGTTGATGTTGACGATCAACACCCACTTGGTGTTGTCCGGGTCCCCGTCCACCGGCAGGGGGAAGATGTCGGGGCACTCCCATTCCCCGGCGTCGGCGTTGGCCGGGCCGAAGTCGCTCAGGAAGTCCCAGGATTTGAGGTCTTTCGAACGGTAGAAGACCACTTTCTGTTCCAAGGCCTCGACGGCGACCATGATCCAGCACGGACCCTGCGCGCCTTCGTAACGGAAGACCTTGGGATCGCGGAAGTTGGCGGAGTTCCTGGTGAGGACGGGGTTTGCTTCGTATTTTCGCCACGTCATTCCGGCGTCCGTGCTGTAGGCCAGGGACTGTGCCTGCGTGCCGCCGTGTTCGGACCCAGCCTTGAAGGCGCTGGTGTAAACGGCCACGAGGGCGGGCACGTCCGCGGTCCCGAAACCGGATGTGTTGCCGTGGTCCACCACGACACTGCCGGAGAAGATGTCCTCGGTCTCGTCGCAGGCAATGGCAACCGGGTGCTCCGTCCAATGGAGCAAATCACGGGAAGTGGCGTGGCCCCAGGACATGTTGCCCCAAACGCTGCCGTACGGGTTGTTCTGGAAGAAGAGGTGGTACAGGCCGTCGTGGAAAACCAGGCCGTTGGGATCGTTCAGCCAGGTATCCCTTGCCGTGAAATGGATGGCCGGCCGGAAGCTGAAGGTTCCGGCCGGAGCGGTTTCCGGGAGTGCGGCATCAAGGCTGCTCGACATGTCTGGCGTTCCTCTTGCGGGGTGGAAGGGATTGGCTGGCTATCGGCGGGGAGCTGCGATGGAATCGCGCCGCACGAGAGGACAGCCCATGATGGTCGGGTGAAGTGCCATGAGGGAAAGGTCGGTCTTACCCTCAACGGCGTCAATCAGGTGCTCGGTGGCCCAGGCACCCATCTCGTAGTGGGCCAGGGCCACGGTAGTGAGGCCCGGCTGGAGGTTGGCGGCGATCAGTTCCTGGTCATCGAAGCCAACGACCGAAAGGTCGGCGGGGATGGTGAGTCCCAATTCCGCCGCGGCCCGGTAGGCCCCCATCGCCATCCGGTCGTTGTAGCAGAACAACGCCGTAGGCATATCGGCGCGGTCCCCGCGTGCCAGGATCCGCCGGGCCGCTTCGTAGCCGCCCTGCACCTCGGAGACCTCCGACTCGACAGGGGCCGCATCGCCGTCGAGCCCTGCCTCATTCAGCATGGCCCGGAAGGCCTGGAGCCGCAGACGGGTTGCAGGGACGTCATCGGTGTTGTTGATGAAGCCCACCCGGGTGTGGCCGGCTTCCAGGAGCGCGCCCACGGCGGCCCGTGCGCCACCTTCTTCGTCCGGGATCACGGCTGTGATGTTTCCCCCGGTAGCCACCGAGTCCACCAGGACGGCGGGAACGCTGCCGAGGTTTTCCGGCAGCTCCACGTTCCGGTGGTACATGGTGGCGTAGAGGATTCCGTCCACCCGCCTTTCCAGGAGGGCCTCGACGTCGGCCTGCCGGGATTCGAGGCTGGCTGAGCCGGAGGTGTTGATGATCATGAGGCTGTATCCCCGGGCTTTGGCGGCCTCGTCAGCGCCGAGGATGATCCGGCCGGCGTGGGGCGTGGTGGCGATATCCTCGCTGACCAGGCCCAGCATGCCGGTCCTCCGGGTGCGAAGTGCCTGGGCGAGGCGGTTGGGGCCATAGCCCAGTTGCTCCGCCGTTGCCCTGACCTTGTCCCTGGTTTCGGGGCTGATCCGGGCATAGGAAACATCGTTGAGGACGTGGGAGACAGTTGTCACGGAGACGCCGGCGGCGGCGGCCACGTCCTTGATGCCGATGTTCTTGTAGCTCATCTGTCTCCCACGTCGTTTTTCGTTGCTTGCTATCCCTCGACAGCCCTATCCCTTGGCGGCGCTATCCCTTGACTGCGCCGAGCGTCATGCCTGCGACGATCTTGCGCTGCAATAGAAGTGTCAGGAGGATGACCGGGATGGAGTAGACCGCGGCCAGCGCCGTCATGGATCCCCAGTCCAGGCCGAACTGGGTCTGGAAGTTGGCGATCACCACCGGGGTGGTCTGCGAGCGGATCGCCGTCATCAGGAGTGCGAAGAGGAACTCGTTCCAGGAGGCCAGGAACGCGAAGATCGCGGTGACTGCGATGCCGCCGGAGACCACCGGGATCACCACCCGCCACAGGGCTCCGAGCCTGCTGCAACCGTCCACGGTCGCGGCTTCCTCCAGGTCACGTGGAACAGCTTCGAAGAAACTGGACATCAGCCAGATGGAGAGCGGCAGGGAGATGGTGGTGTGGGCGATCGAGAGTGCGATGGGCGTGTCGGCCAGGCCCACTGAGGCCATCATGGAGGCCAGGGGGATGCCGATGGCCACGGGCGGCACCATACGGGTCACCAGCGCCGCCATGATGAAGACGCGGCCGCTGGGGGTCTTGTACCGCGTGATGCCGTAGGCCGCCGGGACCGCCAGCACCAGGGACAGCAGGGTGCTGATCACCGCTGTTTGCGCGCTGTTGATGAACGAGGCCAGCACCCCGTTCCGCCCCAGCGCGTTGATGTAGTTCTCCAGCGTCCATGTCCTGGGGAGGATGGTCGGTGGTACCGCGATGGTATCGATGGGGGTCTTGAAGGAGGTGAAGAGCAGGTACAGGAAGGGGAATCCGTAGAGCACCATCGCTGCGGCGAGGAGGATCCAGAGCAGCGTCCTGGTACTCCGGCGGCCTGCTTCCAGGCCTTCCCGGTTGGCGCCCCGGCGCCTGGGGGGCCGCGATGGTGTCTGCGCGGCAGGTTCCGCGGGCACCCCGGCCGGCGTCCCGGCGTCGTGCTTTGTTCGTTCGGCGACGCGCATCAGCTGTCCTTTCCTGGCCGCCAGATGGTGGACACCGCGACAAACGCGACGGCGAGCATGGCCAGCAGGTAGAGGGTGCCCATGGCGCTGGCCAGGCCGGGATCGCCAAAGCGGATCATGGTCCGGTAGATCAGCAGGCTCATGGTTTCCGAGGCGGACTGCGGGCCGCCGTTGGTCTGGATGAGGATGGTGTCGAAGGCCCGTGCGGCGTCGATACCGCGGACCACCAGCGCCACGGCGATGACGGGCCGCAGGAGCGGAAGGATGATCCGGAATAGCAGCGCCGGTGCGCGTGCGCCGTCCAGACGTGCCGCTTCGATGAGGTCTCCGGGGATGTTCTGCAGCCCGGCGAAGAGGACCAGGCACATGAATGAGGTGGTCAGCCAGATGTCCGGGACGGCCACCGAGAACAGCACGATGTTCGGGTCGGAGAGCCAGCCGATCTGGTTGGGGTTGCTGAGGATTCCCGCCTGGTGCAGCAGGGTGCCGATGAGGCCGAAGTTATCGATCATCAGGAACTTCCACAGCAGGCCGGCCACGATCGGGGCGATCATGAGCGGGTACAGGAAGACGGTCCGCCACACCTGGGACTTGCGGCCCAACGTGGTGAACAGCAGGGCCATGCCGAGGCCGAGGGCGAATTCAAGGGTGACCACCACGGCCGTGTAGGCCAGGGTCCGCCAGCCCGCACCCATGAACGCCTCGGACGCGAAGGCCCGGAAGTAGTTCTCGAGGCCGACGAAGTCCCGCGGACCGCCGGCGACCGGCGAGATCTTGAAGAAGCTGTCCGCCACGAGGCGGAACAAAGGGTAGGCCACGAATACAGCCAGGAACAGCGCCGCAGGGGTCATCAGGAACAATGCGAAGCGGCGATCGGAGATACGCACGGTTTTCTCTTCCGCTGGTTGGAGCCACGGCCGGCACCGAACTTGCGGTGCCGCGCTGGCGGCGCCTGCATGGGCAGGTGCCGGCCGCGGAGTCTTACTTGAGGAGGGCCTCGATCTGCTTCTTGGCATCAGCGAGGAGGGTGGCGGAGTCACCACCGGCGACTGCCTTCTGCAGCATCGGAACGAGGACGGTGTCCACGATCTGCTGCCACTTGGCGGTTGCGGGACGGGTGGCCGTGGCCTTGGCGTTGAGGGTTTCGATCAGCGGCTTGAAGCTTTCGTAGCCCGGCTTGTCCTGGTACTTCTCGAAAGCGGAGATGCGCGCGGCCAGGCCCAGGCTGGATTCGATGCCCATGCTGTTGTAGTCGTAGGCACACTTGACGAACTTCTTGGCCGCCTCGGTGTTCTTGGTTGCCTTGGGGACGGACAGGTACCACGGTCCGGGGACGCCCGCGACGCCGGCGCTGCCGCCAACCATCGGAGCGGCGCCCACCTTGCCTGCCACCGGGGAGTCCTTGGGGATCTGGCGGTATGCGTGTGCCCAGAACCGGGTCATCGCCGTCTTGCCCTGGTTGAACAGGTTCTGTGCCGCGGCCCAGTCGACCTGCGCGGCGCCGGACGGGGCGGACTTCACCAGGCTGGTGTAGAAGTCCAGGGCTTCCTTGTGGGCGGCGTTGTCGATGACCACCTTGCCGTCGGCGTCCAGGACCATCGGCGAACCGGCCTGCAGCACGTGCGCCAGCCATTCGGTTTCGACGGCGCCCTTCACGTCCGTGCCGTACATGCCGTCACGGGTGAAGAAGGCGGAGATTTCCTGGTACTGCTTCCAGGTGGTCGGCGGGGCAAGCTCGTAACCGTACTTGGCCTTGAAGTCGGCCTTGTTCTTGGCGTCCTCAAAGAGGTCCTTGCGGTAGAGAATGATCTCCGCGTTGGTCCAGGCGGGCATGCCGATGAAGTGGCCGTCCACGTTCGCTTCCTTGACCAAGGCCGGGAAGATGTCCTTCTTGGCCTCGTCGGTGAAGAGTTCGTCGATGGGCTGGACTGCGTCCTTGAAACTCGGCAGCCAGACCGAGTCCAGGGCGGCGACGTCGAAGGAGACGTTGCCGGAGGAGAACTCGCTGGACAGGCGGTTGAACATGCCGTCATAGGGCAGTTCGACGAAGTTGGCGGTGACGCCGGTTTCCTTCTTGCACTGCTCCGCGACGCCGGTGAGTTCCGCGTGGCCGCCGGCCTCGACAAGGACGTTCACGGTGCTGCTGGCGGCGCTACCCGTGGTTGCCGGGCCCCCCGCGCCGCACCCGGTTGCCGCGAGTGCGACGGCGGTGCAGATGCCGCCGAGGGCGGCGAACCTGTTGATGGTCTTTCGAGTGGACATCGCTGTCGACTCACTTTCTCTCGAACGGAAATGGCGAGATTGATCGGGGTGAAGAATCGTTTTGCCAAAACGACTTGGCAAAACCGTAAAGGTCATTGGGCGAGCGTGTCAAGAGTCACAGAAAAATTGTTTGAGCGGCCTGCCCAAAGGATTTTTCTCTTGACGCGGAGCTTTGCGTGGCCCTATGGTCATCCCGCGGCGAAAAACCGTTTTGGCACATTTTGGCCGCTGACTCGGGATCTAGCACCCCGGGAACAGTGCCGGCGGCCTGGACAAGTACCGGCGGCCCTTCCCGGCACGCCCGGGATCCTCGCCCGTTTCGACGGTTCCCGCACCACTAGACGGTGGCCAACGTCTAGTGGGAAGGGAACCGTCTAATCGGATGGACGGCTTGGCCGAGTCACCACCTGAAAATCACCAGTTCAAAGGTGTGACGCCTCTGTACCCGGCAATGCGGGGTGGCTGATGCAATGCGGGGTGGCTGATGCAATGCGGGGTGGCTGATGCACTGAGGTTCCGGCGGGTTCATGGGCTTCCGGGCCGGCTGGCACCTCCGGATAGATGGTTCCCGCACGGTTAGACGGTGGCCGCCGTCTAACCGTGCGGGAACCATCTAATCGGCGCTTGAGTACTACCCGGGCTGGTGTGCAGTGACCAGGCCGTCGAACTCCCGAACCGTGACGCCGTCGGCCGTTTCCACCGGAAGACCATTCCGCGCCCAGTACTCGATCCCGCCGATCATTTCCTGTACCGGATAACCGAGCTCGGCAAAGGCGAGTGCGGCGAAGGTGCTCCCGTTGCAGCCCGGACCCCAGGAGTAGACCACCACGCGGCTGCCAGCCGGAATGATTTCCGGGGCGCCGGCGGGGATCTGCGCCGTCGGCAGGTGCACGGCACCGGGGATGTGCCCGTGGTCCCAGGAGTATTGCCGCCGCGTGTCCACCAGCACGAAGCTGCCGGCCGGGGCGTCAGCCACGTCCATGACGTCGATTTCGAAGCGGAGCTTGGCCCGGAAATACTCCGAGGGGCCGGGTCCGCCCGGACCGTTTTCGAGTGCGGTTTCCTGCATGGGGTTCCTTTCCTTGGGCTTTCCGGCCGAGCGCAAGCTTAGCTGCCGGCGTTGTGCACCTAACCCTTCATGTATACCCCCCGGGGGTACTTGCCAAGTACCCCCGGGGGGTATACATTGATCACATGAGCACGGTAGATCCCCTCACCACCCCGGCCGGCGTTGCCCCTGCTTCCGGTTCCCCGGAAGAGCCGCACGCCCAGCACGGCTATTCCTCGAACAAGGACTCCTACCTGCGCAGGCTGAAGCGGATCGAAGGACAGGTCCGCGGAATCGCCCGCATGGTTGACGAGGACAAGTACTGCATCGATATCCTCACCCAGGTCGCCGCCGTCAATAAGGCGCTCCATGCCGTCAGCCTCGGCCTGCTGGAAGAGCACATCGGGCATTGCGTGGTGGGCGCCGCCGCGGAGCCGGATCCCGGATCCCGTGCCGAGGCCATCGATTTCAAGGTCAAGGAGGCCACGGATGCCATCGGGCGCCTGCTGCGGTAACACCGCGAACTCTCACCACATCATTCAACTCACCACCAAGGAGCACGCCATGGGACAGAACACCGCCACCATCCAGACCAACGTCAGTGTTTCGGGCATGACCTGCGGGCACTGTGTTTCGGCGGTAAGCGAGGAGATCGAAGCCCTCGACGGCGTGAAATCCGTGGCGATCGACCTGAACGCGGGCGGCATCTCAACTGTGACCATCACTTCCACCCAGGAGCTCGCCCCTTCGGAGATCGGCGAAGCCGTTGCCGAGGCCGGCTACCTGGTAGTGGCCAACGACGCTTAGGGGGCATCGTGGGGAACCAGGACTTACTCAAACAGCAAGGTACCCGCATCGTCGAACTGGATATCGAGGGCATGACCTGCGCATCATGCGTGGCCCGGGTGGAGCGGAAGCTCGGCAAACTGGAGGGCGTCGAAGCCTCCGTGAACCTCCCCCTCGAATCCGCCAGCGTCACGGTCCCCGCGGACATCACGGACCAACAGATCGTAGACACGGTCAACGCCACAGGCTACAAGGCCTACATCAAACCCCAGCCGGGCACCCACAAGCACGGGGAGCACTACGGGCACGAGCACGGCGACCACAGCGAGCCGGCACACCAGTACGGCGCTGACCGCGAAACCGAGATGCTTGGCGCACCTCACCCTGAGCACAGCGCGACGCAACATGACCATAGCGGCAATGCGGGACACATGCGGCAGCATGCGTCTAAGCGAGGAACGACCGAGCATGCAGAGCATGTGGTTCGCGGGGCCGCGCAAGGCGACCACACCGGCGTCGAGCACACAGAGCATGTGGGTCGTGGCGTCGCGGCTGGCGACCACATGCACCATGGCCCCGGCGCCAAGACCCTGCGCCCGCGGCTGATCACTGCCGCGGTACTCACCGTTCCGGTGTTCGCGATCTCCATGATCCCCGCGCTGCAGTTCGCGAACTGGGGCTGGGTGGCGGCGGCGCTGGCGTTGCCGGTGGTGAGCTGGGCGGCGTGGCCGTTCCACCGTGCCGCCGCGATCAACGCCCGGCACTTCGCTTCCACCATGGACACCCTGGTTTCCATCGGCGTGCTGGCGGCCTACCTGTACTCGGCGTGGCAGTTGTTCGCGGACCCGCGGATGACCGAACACCCGGGCATGGAGACCATGGGCGGAGGCCTGTATTTCGAGGTCGCCGCGGTGGTCACCACTTTCCTGCTGCTGGGCCGCTACCTCGAGGCGAACGCAAAGGCAAAAGCCGGCGACGCCCTCAAGGCCCTGCTGAGCCTCGGCGCGAAGGACGCCACTGTTCTGCGCAACGGCGTCGAGCACAAGATCCCCGCGGACGAACTCGAAGCAGGCGACCTGTTCGTGGTCCGGCCGGGCGAGAAGATCGCCACCGACGGCGTGGTCACGGAAGGCGCGTCCGCCGTCGACGCTTCACTGCTGACGGGCGAGTCCGTCCCGGTGGAGGTCGGCCCGGACAGCCCGGTGACGGGAGCCACCATCAACACCTCGGGCAGGCTGATCGTGAGAGCCACCCGGGTGGGCTCGGAGACGACGCTGGCCCAGATGGGGCGGCTCGTCAGCCAGGCGCAGACCGGCAAGGCGCCGATCGCCCGGCTCGCGGACCGCATCAGCGCGGTTTTTGTGCCGGTAGTGCTGGTCCTCGCGGTGCTCACTTTCCTGGCCTGGTTCCTGGCCACCGGCGAGCTGAACGCGTCCTTCACCGCCGCCGTCGCGGTCCTGGTGATCGCCTGCCCATGCGCCCTGGGGCTCGCCACGCCGGTGGGCCTGCTGACCGGCACCGGCCGCGGCGCCCAGCTGGGCATCCTCATCAAGGGCCCGCAGGTCCTGGAGGACACCCGCACCGTGGACACCATCCTGCTGGACAAGACGGGCACGGTGACCAGCGGCAAGCTGGCCGTGGACGGGACGCTATCTTTCAACGGCAGCTCCCTGAACGGGCACCGCGAGGCGGACGTCCTCGCCCTGGCGGGCGCAGTGGAGGCAGCCTCCGAGCACCCGATCGCGCACGCAATTGCCGCAGCCGCCAAGGATGCGCTGCCCGACGGCGGCAGCCTCCCCGCGGTGTCGGACTTCAGTTCGGCGGCCGGCGGCGGAGTCCGCGGAACGGTAGCGCTTAACGGCGGTACTGCCCGGACCGTCGTCGTGGGACGCTCCGGCTGGCTGGAAGAGAACGGGATCGCCCCGGACGAGGCACAGCGCAAGGCGCTGGCGGACTCGGAGGCGGGCGGCGCCACTGCGATCTGGGTGGCCGTGGACGGTACGCCGGCCGGAATCGTTGCCTTGCGGGACACTATCAAGGACGGGTCCGCAGCGGCGATCGCGGAACTGAAGAAACTGGGCATCCGTCCGATGCTGCTGACCGGCGACAACGCCGCAGTGGCCGCCCAGGTGGCGGACGCCGTCGGGATCGCACCGGAGGATGTGTTCGCCGGTGTGCTGCCGGAAGGCAAGGTGGCCGCGGTCCGCCAATTGCAGGCCAAAGGCGCCACGGTGGCCATGGCCGGTGACGGCGTGAACGACGCCGCGGCCCTGGCGCAGGCGGACCTGGGCATCGCGATGGGCTCGGGCACGGATGTGGCGATCGAGGCTTCGGACCTCACTGTGATGGGCAGCGAGCTGGGGCAGCTGGTGCAGGCGATCGAGTTGTCGAGGAAGACCCTGGCGACGATCAAGACCAACCTGTTCTGGGCGTTCTTCTACAACGCGGTGGGCATTCCGGTGGCGGCCCTGGGGCTGCTGAACCCGATGATCGCGGGCGCCGCGATGGCCGCCAGCTCCGTGCTGGTGGTGGCCAATTCCCTGAGGCTGCGCGGCTTCGGCAAGTAGCCAACTGACTCGGCCCGGGTGTCGGTGGGGACTCCTTCACGGGGACTCCTTCCCGGGGGACCTCTTCACGGGGGATCTCTTCATGGGGAGGGGTTCCCATCGACACCCTTCACCCGGCCGGGATAGTTTCTAGGTATTGGGGATGCCGAAGAGTTCGGGTCCGCGACAATCCAAAAGGAGACACACCATGGCCATTTGGGGCGCAGATGTACAGCAGCTCAAGACCCTCGGCAGCAAGCTCAGCGCAGGCTCGAACGAAATCGAGCAGCAGCGCAACACCCTGAATAAAGTCCTCCAGGGCACCGACTGGAAAGGCCCGGACGCCGACCGCTTCCGCAACGAATGGCAGTCCCAGCACATGACCGCCCTCCAGAAGGTCGCCCAGGCCCTGGACGAAGCCGGCAAGAAGGCCACCAAGAACGCCAACGAGCAGGAACAGGCCTCCCACTAACATCCGGACCACCGGTCCTACCGGCCCAAACGTGGATGACCCCCTCAAATTTGAGGGGGCCATCCACGTTTCGGCCGGAAATTCCACGCCGCTGGTTAGCGCTCCGGGACCGTCCGCACCGAAGGCACGGGCTCGACGTCGTTCGCGTGGTCAAGCTCCGCACACGGCTCGGCACCGCCGGGCACGGAAACATCCGCGCGCTCGGCGCGGAGTTCGTCCACGCGTACCAGCACCACGCCGAAGATGATCAGGGCGCCGCCCAGGAGCTGGATGGTGCCCGGCAGTTCGGCCAGCAGCAGCCAGGCCCAGACGACGGCGAAGAGCACTTCGGTGAGCGAAACGAAGGACGCCACCTTGGAGCCCAGGCTGCGGGCGGCCATGATGCCGGTGACGTAAGACAGGACGGTGGACAGCAGCACCAGGCCGGCAACGGAAACCCACCACGGGGTGTTCCACGGGCCAAGGTGGGTGTCCGCGGTGCTGAAGGACATCGGCAGCAGGCCGACGGCGGCAGCGGCCCACATCACGACCGCGCCGGCCAGCAGCCCGCCGGAAGCCAGGACCAGGGGCGGAAGGCCGTCATTCTGCTTGGCCGTGATGAAGAAGTAGATCACCAGGCAGACCGCCGCAGCCATGCCCCAGAGCGCGCCGACGAAGTCCACCTTGACCGCGCCGGTGAGGTCCAGGACCAGGACCAGGCCACCCAGGGACAGCAGCGTGCCGATCGAGGTCAGCGCACGGGGACGGCGCCGGGTTGCGGCCCAGAGCCAGAGCACGACCATGGTGGGCGCGAGGTATTCGAGCAGCAGGGCAACGCCCACGGACAGCCGCGCCACGGCGTTGAAGTAGAAGAGCTGACAGCCGGCCACGCCGATCAGTCCGAACAGCAGGATGGTGAGCCAGTTTTCCTTGAGCTGGTGCCAGCGGCCGCGGAGCGCGACGACGGCGGGCACGGCCAGGACCAGGGCAGCGCCGCTGAGGCGGATGGCGACAGCGGCGCCCGGCGTCCAGCCTGTCTCCAGGAGGGATTTCGCGAAGGAGCCGGACAGCCCGAAGACCGCGGAGGAGAATAGTGCGACGCCCAGGCCGGAGGCCATGAAGCCTGCCGCGCCCCGGTTCTTGGCAGCTGACACAGCACGCCTCCTGTCAGGAGTAAAATGGGTTACGCTCCTGACAATACTCCCGAGCCAAGTAAGGAGTCAAAGTGCTTTTTGCACCTGACACTGAGGTGGCCTTGCGCGCCGTCGTCAATCTGATCAATACCGCCGCCAACGGCGGCGAAGATCTGCGCACTCCGGAAGACCTTGATGCCTTCCTCGACGCCGAAGAATTCACCGGCGTGCGGGCCGGAACGGAGCGGGAACTGGAGAGCGTCAAGCGGCTCCGCACGGAACTCGCGGCGCTGTGGACGGCAGATGAGGACACTGCCGTCCAGGCGATCAACCAGCTGCTGGCGAAGGCGAAGGCACTCCCCCAGCTCGTGAAGCACGACCATTGGGATTGGCACCTGCACGCCACGACGCCGGATGCGCCGCTGGTGGAACGCATGGGCACCGAGGCGGCCATGGGACTGGTGGACGTGATCCGCAGCAAGGAAAGCGAACGCATGCGGGTCTGCGCCGCCGAGGACTGCGACGCGGTGGTGTTGGACCTGAGCCGGAACCGCTCCAAGCTCTACTGCGACACGGGAAACTGCGCCAACCGGGCGCATGTGGCAGCGTACCGGGCACGCCGCGCAAGCGCGTAGAACGGCAAGCGCGTAGGACAGCCAGCGCGCAGACCAAGAGCCGGCTTAGTTGCTGCCGGAGTCCGGGGTTTCGGGCTTCTCCGGCGCGGGGGAAGCCGGGCCGGGAACGGCGCCGCCGTGGCTGCCGGGCCTGCGCGAACTCAGGTTGACGCCGGAGCCCTTGCCCAGGTGTTCAGCGTTTTCCTTGTGGCTCATGGAGAGCATCGCGGCCATGACCAGGCTGACGATGAAAGCGATGCCGCCGCCGGTGAAGGCGAGGTCGAAGCGCGGCGAGTGGCCGCTGCCGCCCGAGGCGAAGATCAGCACTGCGAAGAAGACCAGCACTCCCCAGAACGCGGAAAACATCAGTGGCCCCTTCACCGAGGTCCGCATCTTGCGCGGCTCTCCTGGTTTCTGGTCTGCCAAGGTGGTCCTCCAATGGTGCCGGCGCTTCGCGCGCCTCAAGAGTTCTACAGAAAGTAGAAGGTACGGTAACTAGTTTACGTCCTCGGCGGGCACGCCGTGCCCACCGTTCCCGCGGCCGCCGGCGTCATGGCGCAGGCTCAGGCCGGAGAGCGTCCACAGGACGCCGGAAATGATGGCGCCGCCGCCGGCCACGCCCAGCAAGGCGTGCGCTCCGAGGTTGGTGAAGAAGGGCAGCAGCGCCGCCGTTCCAACACCAACGACGCCGGAGATCAGCCAGTCGCGCGCCAGCACCTGGCGTCCACGCTGGCGCAGCCCCTGCACCAGCTCCCATACGCCGAGCACCAGGAGGGCGGTCGAGGCGGAAAGGGTGACTCCGGCGTCGGACTGGAAAAGCAGTGCGGCCACGCCGCCCAGCGCGACCACGGCCGCCACGGCAAGCGGAGCGCTTCCGCTTCGCAGCACGGCAAACGCCGTCGCGAGCAGGTACAGTCCGAGCGCCCAGGCAAGGACCTGCACGGACGGAGCGCCCCAGAACACCGTCAGCGCCCCGAAGGCGAGGGCGATTGCGGCACGCAGCAGCACCGGCTTCCAGGGCGCGGCATCATCGGAGCCGGAGAGCCAGGAAGGGACAGATGCTGGGGACGAGGGGGAAGTCACCCGTCCAGTTTAGCGATCAGACCCTGCCGCCCTTGACGGGCTGCGGCGGGGCCGGGGCTATGAACCCAGTACCATCCATTTGTCGCTGCGCGAGCGCAGCCCGAGGGTGACTCCACGGGCCAGCATGTAGCCCAGGCCGAAGGCCGCCCAGAGCCAGAGCAGCCCGGCCGCGCCCCCGGGCCGCGTCAGGTGGACTGCGGCCAGCAGGGGCAGGTAGAAGGCGAGGTTCACGACGCCGGCAATCGCCAGGTAGCGGGCGTCCCCCGCGCCGATCAGCACGCCGTCGAGCACGAACACGAAGCTGGCCAGCGGCTGCCCGGCGGCCAGGATCCAGAGCGCTCCCGTGAGCGCTGACTGCACGGCGGCGTCGGAGGTGAAGAGCAGGCCCGCCCACGGCGCGGCCACGGCCAGCAGGGCCCCGGTCACGACGCCGAAGCCAAGGCCCCAGCGGATCATGGTCCGGGTAAGCCCGCGCGCCTCGGCCGGCCTCGCGGCGCCGAGTTCCTTGCCGATCAGGGCCTGGGCGGCGATGGCCAGGGCATCCAGCGCGAAGGCCAGGAAGGAGAAGATGGTCATGGTGAGCTGGTGTGCGGCCAGGTTGACCGCCCCCTGCGAGGTGGCCACGAGCACAGTGGCGAGGATCGCCAGGCGCAGGGAGAGCGTACGGAGCATCAGCCAGGAACCCACCGTGGTCATGGCCCGGATGCCGTGCCAGTCCGGCCGCAGCGACACCCCATGACGGCGGGCGTTGCGGCCGACCATCACCAGGTACACCGCAGCCATGGCCCATTGCGCGATGCTGGTGCCGAGCGCCGAACCCGTGACCGAGAGGTGCAGCCCGTAGACCAGCGCCCAGTTCAGGGCGATATTGAGCGCGAAGCCGGCTGTGGCCACCACCAGCGGAGTACGGGTGTCCTGCAGGCCGCGGAGCACGCCGGTGCCCGCGAAGATCAGCAACATGGCCACCAGCCCGGGCATGGACCAGCGGAGGTAGTCGACGGCGAAGCCGCGCACCTCTCCCCCGGCGCCGAACAGGTCCACCAGCGGCCCGGCTGCGAAGAAGCCGCCCACCGCCAGCACGGTACCCAGCAGCAGGGCCAGCCACACGCCGTCGCGCCCTGCCGCGAGCGCCTTGGACAGCTTGCCGTCGCCGATCGCCCGGGCGACCGCCGGCGTCGTCGAATACGCAAGGAAGACCATCAGCCCGACGGCGGTGTGCAGCAGCGTGGATGCCAGCCCGACGCCGGCCAGCTGGCTGACGCCGAGGTGGCCCACGATGGCCGAGTCCGCCAGGAGGAACAAGGGCTCCGCGATCAGGGCACCGAAGGCCGGAACGGCGAGGCGGAGGATCTCGCGGGCGTGGGACGGGCTGGCGGCTCGGGCTACGGTCTGGGGCACTTTTCCACCATAACGGGAGGGGCAGACAAGACAGGGGCTCCGTTGCTCCCCGTCACATTTACTTGACACTTCAAGCAATGTTCGCAACGCTGCTTATATGAACAAGTCCAAGCTGACCACCACAGCCCTTACCGTCCTGCGCGTCATCGTCGGATTCATCTTCGCCGCGCACGGCTGGCAGAAATTCAACGAATTCACCATCGCCGGCACCCAGGCCGCCTTCGCCCAGATGGGGGTGCCGGGCGCATCCGTCGTGGCGCCCGTCGTGGCCGGACTGGAACTCGTGGGCGGCATCGCGATCATCGCCGGACTCCTGACCCGCGTCTTCGGCGCGCTCCTCGCCGCGGACATGCTCGGCGCCCTGGTGCTGGTGCACGCGCCGGCCGGGGTCTTTGTCGCCAACGGCGGCTACGAACTCGTGCTTGCCCTCGGCGGCGGCGCCCTCGCGCTGGCCCTCGCCGGCGCCGGGCGGCTCTCCGTCGACGCCGCAGCGTTCGGCCGCAAGGGCTCCAAGCTGGGCGTCCTCGCCTAGGCTCCTTCAGAAAAGGAAAAACGCACCCGCTTCGGCGGGTGCGTTTTCCTGTTAGCGGCCTCTCAGCCTAACGGTCTCTCAGCCCTCGACGCCGGTCAGCTCGTTCGGCACAAAGTCCAGCGCGGCACTCTTGGTCACCTTGCCGCTCTTGAGGTCCACGGCATGGATCCGGTGGCCCGCAGGCTCGGTGACGTACCCCGTCGAACCCTGAACGAAGAGGGTGGGCCGGGGGTCCTGCCAGGTTTCGGACTCGGTCCAGGGCGCCGTCACTTTGATGGTGGACGTGACTTTGCCGGTGGCGGGATCGATCACCCGCAGGCCGCCGTCGGTTCCGAGGACCAAGGCCTCGCCGGCCGGGCCACGGCCGAGGGAGCGGAAGGAGTAGCTGGTCCCGAGTTCCACAAGCCGCAGCGTGGCGGTGTCGGTGTTGACCAGCGAGATGCGGGTGGGGCGTTCCAGCTTCGCGGCCTTGTCCATCTTGTAGTCACCCAGGATCACCGGGGATTTTTCGGATCCGGCCTGGTTGCCCACCCGGCCGTACTTGTCGGGACTGGCCACCTTGGTGAACTTGCCGCCGCCCCTGTAGATCAGCATGCCGTTTTCGCAGCCGAGCACCACGGTCCCGTGCGCGGCGACGGCCTCGCCGTGGACGCCGGGGCAGTTTTCGGCCCGCGCGATTTCCTTCCGGTGCTGCCCCTTGCCGGGGCCGAGGACGACGGCGCCGGATCGGCTCTCCTCGTTTCCGAGGGTCACCAGCAGGCCGCCATCCTCGAGCGGCACCGCGACGCCGTGATGGGCCTCCGGCGCCGTGTAGACATCCGTTTCGGGCAGGCCGCCGGTCAGGGCCTTCGTCAACCCCGCGGGATCGAAACTTTCGACCTTTCCGGAGCCGTCGCTGAAGAGCACGGTCGTCCCGGCATGGCGCACCACGTGACCGGCCTTGCTGGCCTCGAAGGCGCGTTCCGTCAGGCGCGGCTCGCCTGCGTAGTGGTGGCTGTGGTCGCCGTGCGGCTCGCTCCAGGAACCGGCGTCGAATACCCGGAAGGCATCGCCTGTGGAGACCAGCACGTGGCGGCCGTCGCCGGCCGGGTTCAGGCGGTTGAAGCCGTCGAGCTCCGCCCCTCCCACCGGCTTCAGGGTCCTGGCGTCGAGGACCGAGATGCCGCCGTCATGGGTGAGGACGAGGCGCGGCGTGGGGCCTTGGGCTTCCTCGGCTGCAGGGCCGGACGCGTCACCGCTTGGCGACGGGGAAGCAGGGCCGCCCGGAGAGGCGGCTGCGCCGCAGCCGGCGAGGAGAAGTGCGGAAAGTGCCACGGAGGGCAGCGCGAGCGCGCGGCCGGCGGGACGTTTGGACGAGGGGTGAGTGATCATGCGCTTAACAATAATGACTCTCATTAGTAGTAGCGAAATCGCTGCGTCACCAGAACGCACCCCGCCCGTGGGTGCCGGGCACCGTCACACAAGGCACCGCCGTCAGGCCCGTCGCTAAAATCGCCTCATGAGCGAGCCCGCACCGCACTCCGTCACCCTTCGCTTCCTGGCCGCCCCCACCGACGTCGGCCACAGCGGTTCGGTGGACGCCGGCACCGTCCTGGAATGGGTGGACAAGGCGGCCTACGCGGCGGCCGTCGGCTGGGCGAAGTCCTACTGCGTGACGGCGTACGTCGGCAACATCCACTTCAGCGATCCCGTGAACAGCGGCGACATGGTGGAAGTGGAGGCGACCATCGTCTACACCGGCCGCTCCTCGATGCACATCCGCACCGTCACTTCTGCGGCCGACCCCAAGGGCGGCCCCGCCACCATGCGCAGCCAATGCCTGGTGATCTTCGTGGCGGTCGGCGCGGACGGCAAGCCTGTCCCGGTTCCGCAGTTCACGCCGTCGACGCCGGCCGAAATCGAGCAGCGGGACAACGCCCTAGCGCGGATCGCCGTGCGCGAGCAGATCGTCGAAGCGATGAACGCCCAGGAATATACCGACGCCGGCACGGCCGAGCGCGTGGTGCTGCGCTTCATGGCTTCCCCCACCGACGTGAACTGGGGCGGCAAGGTGCACGGCGGCATCGTCATGAAATGGATCGACGAAGCCGCCTATGTCTGCGCCTCGCGGTATTGCGGCAGGGACACCGTGGCCGTATTCTCCGGCGGGGTCCGTTTCTACCGGCCGCTGCTGATCGGCGACGTCGTGGAAGTGGAGGCCCGGCTGGTGTACACCGGCAACAGGGGCATGCACGTCGCGGTCCACGTGCGTTCGGGCAGCCCGAAGAGCCGGGAAATGAACCTCACTACCTATTGCCTGACGGTCATGGTGGCCCGGGACGACAGCGGAGCCTCGGTGCCGGTGCCCCAATGGGTGCCGGTCAGCGAGGAGGACAAGCGCCTGCACGCACACGCGCGGGAACTGCTGGAAATCCGCGGCGGCGCGCCGGGCAACCGCCTGCCCGACCACCTGCTGGAGGGCGGCGCCTAGGCGCCTCCAACATCCGGCCCGGGCGCCCGAAGGCCTCCTGCTAGAAGCCGCCGCCGCCCGTCTCGCCGGCCATGTTGGCGAAACGCGAATAGTGGCCCTGGAAGGCGACCACGATGTCCTTGGTGGGACCGTTACGGTGCTTGGCCACCAGGATGTCCGCCTCGCCGGCGCGCGGGGATTCCTTGTCGTAGACGTCCTCGCGGTGCAGCAGGATGACCATGTCGGCGTCCTGCTCGATGGAGCCGGATTCACGCAGGTCCGAGACCATGGGGCGCTTATCCTGGCGCTGTTCGGAGCCACGGTTCAGCTGGGACAGGGCGATCACGGGCACCTGGAGTTCCTTGGCGAGCAGCTTCAGCGCACGCGAGAACTCGGAGACTTCCTGCTGGCGGGACTCCACGCGCTTGCCGGAGCTCATGAGCTGCAGGTAGTCCAGGACCACGAGCTTGAGGTCGTGCTGCTGCTTCAGGCGCCGGCACTTGGCACGGATCTCCATCAGGGACATGTTGGGGCTGTCATCGATGAACAGCGGGGCATCGTTCATCCGGCCCATGGTGGTGGCGATCTTGGACCATTGCTCGTCCTTGATGGTGCCCTTGCGGAGGTCCTGGAGGCTGATGGTGGCCTCGGCCGAAAGCAGGCGCATGGCGATTTCGTTCCGGCCCATTTCGAGGGAAAACATCACGGTGGCCAGGTTGTTCTTGATCGCCGCGGAACGCGCGAAGTCCAGCGCGAAGGTGGACTTGCCGACCGCGGGACGGGCCGCGATGACGATCATCTGGCCGGGGTGCAGGCCGTGGGTCAGCTCATCGAGCTCATAGAAGCCCGTGGGAACACCGGTCATGCCCTCGCCACGGTGCCCGGAGGCTTCGATTTCGTCCACGGTGGACTCCATGACGTCCTTCAGGGCGACATAGTCCTCGGCGGTGCGGCGCTCGGCCACGGCGTAGACCTCGGCCTGGGCCTGGTTGACCAGATCCTCCACCTCGCCGTCCTGGCCGTAGCCCATCTGGACGATCTTGGTGCCGGCGTTCACGAGGCGGCGCAGCACGGCCCGTTCAGCCACGATTTCCGCGTAGTACCCGGCGTTGGCGGCGGTGGGAACCGTCTGGATGAGCTCGTGCAGGTAGGCGGGGCCGCCGATCTTGTTGATCTCGCCGCGCTTGGTCAGTTCATCCGAGACCGTGACGGCGTCGGCCGGTTCACCGCGGCCGTAGAGATCGATGATCGATTCGTAGATGGTCTCGTGGGCAGGGCGGTAGAAATCGTGCCCGCGGACGATCTCGACGACATCCGCAATGGCATCCTTGGACAGCATCATGCCGCCGAGTACCGATTGCTCGGCCGCGATGTCCTGCGGGGGAGTGCGGCCCAGCTCGGATGAGCGGCCGCCCTCAATCGAATCCAGGTGCGTTACTGACAAAGCCGTCCTCCATGTGTACCGCCGGGTGCTTCAGGGCAGCCTTGCGGCGCCCCCTGTGTGGGGCTGCCGACCGCCTGGAATCTGCCGTTGCCCCATCCTTGCGGCAGGCACCGACATTCTTCCGCCGGCGCACCTCGCAGAACCGGCAGATCCGGATTTCCCCAGCAATCCACGGGTTATCCACAGGGAAATCCACAAGATCCTAAATGGACCAGTGCACGGAACTCCAGCGGCGGCGAAAACGGGGCAATCCACGTACCTGAAAGGGGTACCCAGCCACGTTATCCCCGCTTTTTCGCGGAACCAAGCCGGGCATGTGGATAACCCGTGGATAACGTGGCCGTGCTTGTGCACAGTCTGTGCATCATCCTGTGGAAAGCGAAATACTTTGTCCACAAACTCGCCTCTGAACTGGGAAAACTCTTCGAACAGGGTGTGGAACAAAAGTATTTTGCGGCCTCCTCCATCCACAGCCTCAATGCCGCGGAACGCATGGACAGACCACCTGGCACCCTGTCGGCTGTGGAAAATATGCCGTGATTGTGATTCAGCCCACAATTTCCCCGAAAATTCGACAGCATCCTCTCAAAAAGCATGCCCACGTGGGAATGTGCTGTGGATAACTGGCAACTGGCATAAGCTCTAGGCATGGACTTCACCTTGGGGGATGTACTGATTGTCGTCGCGCCAGCGGCCATCCTCGGCATGGTGATCTGGGCCTTGAACCATGCCTTCAAACCCCGGGACTTCGGCGTCTCCGAGGCCGAACGGTACCAACGGGAACTAGCCCGGCGTTCGGCCGCGCACCAGGCCGAACAAGTCCGTGCCGCGCTGGCTGTCCGCGAACGGATCAACGCGTCAACGCTGCCAAGCCAGAACCAGGAACAGGCTCGCCAGCAATCCGAAAACCATCCGGCTCCGCAGGGTCCGGCAGCCCACCCGCAGCAGCGCACCGCGGGGGCGGCAGCACCGGCGTCGGCGGACTACCAGCCGGCAGCGCTTTCCAACGGGCAGCTGAATCCGGACCTCGTGCGGCAGCTTCAATTCATGGCCAGGAACGGGCAGAAGATCCAGGCCATTAAACTTCTACGGGACTACACCCGCGCGGACCTGCTCTCCGCAAAGAACTACATAGATCGGCTCTGATACATGGAATCCCTGATCATCCCGGCCCTGATCCTGGTTGCCGTGGTCATCGCCGTCCTGCTGCTGAACCGCATGTTGAGCCGCCGTGCCACGGAGTACCGGGAGAAGCACGACGCCGAGGGCGCGCCCGTGGACGCCCTGGAACTGGCCCGGGAGTCCGCGGCCAAGCTTAGCGAGGACCAGCACCGCCGGCTGTACTCGCTCATCGCCCAGGGACAGGCCATGGCCGCGATCAAGCTGTACCTCAGCAGCACGGGAGAGGGCCTGCGCGCCTCCCGCGATGCCGTTGCCGCCCTCGCGGCGCACCCGCAGCCGTTCCGGCAGCCTGAACCGCCTCCCGCGGACCTGCTTCCGGAGGAAGAAGAGCCGGAACGCTTCCCTTACCGCTACCGGGCCATCGCCAGCAAGGGCGATGTGATCCGCGAGGTCAGCAGCAACATGCTCAACGACGATATCTACGGGCGGATCCGCACACTGGCCAAGAGCGGCGACGCAGAGGCCGCCGCCCTTGCCCTGGTTCGCCACTCTGACATTTCCCTCGCGCAGGCACGCGAGTTCATCGCCCTGCTGGAGGACTGACCAACGAGGGGCGGGGCCTAAAAGTCAAACAGGTCCCCCAACCAGCCTTCCTTCTTCTTGTGCTTGCGCCGGTCGTAGTCACGGTCGTAACCCCGGTTGCCGTAGTCGCGGTCCTCGTAGCGCGGCCGCTCCGGGTAGCCGCGGTCGTAGAGCGGCGGTGCGGGCGGAGCGGGCGGAGCCTGGCGTGGTGCGGCCGGCGCCTGGGGCGGCGCGGACTGTGCGCCATACTGGCCCGGCGCGCGGTCAATGATCTTGTCGAGCTCACCCCGGTCCAGCCAGACGCCCCTGCACTGCGGGCAGTAGTCGATCTCCACTCCGTTCCGCTCGCTCATCACCAGGTCATTTGAATCCACAGGACACTTCATGACCGGCTCAACGACCTGGGCCCGGAAAAAGTTCGGCCCGCCGCCCGGCCGGAGCCGGGCGCCGGGCTGCGATCTGCCGGGCTGCGATCTGCCGGGCTACCGGCCGCCGGTGATTCCGGCCAGGAGCTGCTCGAACGGCAGGGACTCCATCGGGTCGGTCTTGCGGTGCGGTTGTTCGCCGCTCAGCAGCTGCACCAGTTCCCCGGCCGCCCGGTCCACACGGGCCGACAGTGGCGAGCCGCCGTCGTCGTTGTTTCCCCAGTCCTGGGGACCGGCGAAAACGGAGGTCTGGGTCATCCGGGTGCGCAGATAGCTGAAGAGCGGGCGCATGGCGTGGTCCAGCACCATCTGGTGGCGGTCAGTGCCGCCGGTGGCGCCCATCAGGACGGCCTTGCCGTCCAGCGACTTGGGGTCCAGTACGTCAATGAAGGACTTGAACAGGCCGCTGTAGGAGGCGCTGAAGACGGGGCTGACGGCGATGATCCCGTCGGACTGCTCGACGCCGGCAATCACCTCTGCGAGGCGCGGTCCCGCGTAGCCGGTGACAAAGTTGTTCGCGATGTCCACGGCAAGCTCGCGCAGCTCGATGACCTCGACCTGGGCATCGTAGCCCGCCTCTCCAAGCTGGCGCTTCGCCGATGCGGCGAGCTGGTCGGCCAGCAGGCGGCTCGACGACGGGACTCCGAGTCCGGCGGAAAGGACAGTGATGCGGCGGGTCTCCATGGCGTTCTCCTGATGCTCGACGGTTCGTTTACAGATTACATGCATTTGCATCTATACCGTCAAACGACAGAGTGCGTTGGAGTATTCCCGCCCGGGTTTCCTCAGTGCGTTCCTTGCGCGAACGGGCAGATAATGCCCCTTTTTCGCGGTTTTGAGGGCATCAGCTGCACGTTCGCGCTCCGAACGGTGCCCTACAGCAGCACGGTTCCTTGGATGCAGGCCGTTGTGTCCCCGCCGATCCAGATCCGGCCGTCCACGGACTCCACGTGGACCCGTCCGGCCCGGCCCAGCACGGTTCCCTGGGCGGCGAGATACCGCTCAGGTGCGCGGCCGCTGCCGATCAGCCATTGGGCTGCCCCGGCGTTGAAGCTCCCGGTGACGGGGTCCTCCACCACCGCGTCGCCGGCGATGAACGTCCGCACCTCGAAGTCGGCACCCGCCCCGGGCCGGTGCGGACCGATCACGCCCACCTCCAACTCCCCCAGCGCGGCCAGGTCCGGAGTGATCCCCAGAACCTCCTCGGCGGACTCCAGCAGCACACCGATCCAGCGCGGACCGTTCACCAGCCACGCGGCGTCGAGCAGGGCCTCCTCCGGCAGGCGCAGCCCGGCGGCCAGCCTCTCCCGGGTCGCAGCGTCGACCGGGCCCGAGCGGGTAAGCGGAGGCGCCTCAAAAGCCAGCCGGCCGCCGTCGGCCTGCACTTGGACCAACCCGGCGCCGCACTCCTGGACAAGAACGCCTTCCTGCTTCGGCACGCCGCCGGCCTGCAACCACGCGTAGGCCGAACCCAGGGTTGGATGCCCCGCGAAAGGCAGTTCCTCGCTGGCGGTGAAAATCCGTACCCGGTAGTCTGCGGCCGGGTCCTCCGGCGGAAGCAGAAAGGTGGTTTCGGACAGGTTGGTCCAGTTCGCGAATTGCTGCATCTGTGCGCCATCCAGGCCTTCGGCGTCGACGACGACGGCCAAAGGGTTGCCAAGGCAGGGCACCGCGGAGAAGACATCGAGTTGGAAAAAGCGCCGTGCGCGTGCGGTTTCGGGAGTCACTGCTGCAGGCTATCACCGGCTCCGGCAGGCCTGGGGGCGGTGGAGCATCGTGGGCTCGGACGGTCCCATACCGCTTGCGCGAACGTACAGATAGTGCCCCGTTTTTGCGATTTTAAGGGCCTCAACTGTACGTTCGCGCAACGCAAAAGGTCCCCGCCTCCGGAAACCGGAGGCGGAGACCTTTCATGCAGCTTGCGCCACTTGCGCTGCGTAGCACTCCCTAAAACCTCGCAAGCTCGGTTTCAGGGAACCCTGCGCTACTTGCTTGCAACGACCTCGAGGTCGATGACAGCGGAAACGTCCTCGTGCAGGCGGACGTTGGCCTGGTACGAACCAACAGACTTGATGTGGTTCGGCAGTTCAACGTTGCGCTTGTCGATGGAGCCGAGACCGGCAGCCTCAACAGCAGCTGCGACGTCGGCCGGCTTGACGGTGCCGAAGAGACGACCGGACTCGCCGGCCTTCACAACCAGCTGGACCTTCTTGGCGGACAGCGCAGCGGCCTGTGCCTGGGCAGCTTCAACGGAAGCATGGGCGCGGGCAGCACGTGCAGCCTTGATGGACTCAACCTGCTTCTCGCCACCACGGGTCCAGGTCAGGGCGAAGCCGCGGGGCAGGAGGTAGTTACGTGCGTAACCGTTCTTGACCTCGACAACATCGCCAGCAGCACCGAGACCGGTAACTTCGTGGGTCAGAATGACCTTTGCCATGTTAGTTAATCCCTTCCTTAGCCGCGGCCAGCGCCGGAGTAGGGCAGCAGTGCAACTTCGCGGGCGTTCTTGATTGCCTGGGCGATCTTGCGCTGTTCCTGAACGGTAACGCCGGTGACGCGACGAGCGCGGATCTTTCCGCGGTCGGAGATGAACTTGCGCAGCAGTGCTACGTCCTTGTAGTCGATGACGGTGATGTCAGCGGCCTTCAAGGGGTTGGACTTTGGTTTGGGCTTACGGAGTTCAGCCTTAGCCATCGTGGAGCTCCTTTTCTATGGAGCCCGTGGATATTGATCCACGGGATGGTGGTGTCCGACGGCGTCTGCCACCTTGGGTGCCTTGCGGCACCCGGGCGGGTTCCGGCGTCGGACGTGAATGTTTGTTTAGAAGGGAGGTTCGGAATCCGGGCCGTTGCCCCAGCCGCCTGCATTGCTGACACCGGGGGTAGCCCACGGGTCATCCTGCTGCGCGGGCTGGTTGCCACCCCAGTTTCCACCGGAGTTGCCGCCCTGGTTTCCACCAGAGCCGCCCCCGAAGCCACCGCCGCCGCCGCCGCCGAAGCCGCCCTGGTTGCCGTTTCCGCCGCCAAACCCGCCACCGCCGGAGCGCTGGGTACGGTTGACCTTGGCATTGGCGTACCGGAGGCTGGGGCCGATTTCGTCGACCTCAAGCTCGATGACGGTGCGCTTCTCGCCTTCCTTGGTTTCGTAGGAGCGGCTCTTCAAGCGGCCGGAAACGATGACGCGCATGCCCTTGGTGAGGGATTCGGCCACGTTCTCGGCTGCTTCACGCCACACCGACGCGCGGAGGAACAGGGTTTCCCCGTCCTTCCACTCGTTGGACTGGCGGTCGAAGGTCCGGGGAGTAGAAGCGATGGTGAAGTTCGCTACTGCCGAGCCAGACGGGGTGAACCGCAGCTCCGGGTCATTGGTGAGATTACCGATGACCGTAATAGTGGTTTCGCCTGCCATCTACTGCCTCCTTGTTCGTTCCTACGGGGTAAAGATTGGAAAGTCGGGAGCTGAATTACTCAGCAACAACCTTCTGGTCTTCGGGGCGGATGATCTTGGTGCGCATGATGGTCTCGTTGAGAGACAGCTGGCGGTCAAGTTCCTTGGCGGTAGCCGGCTCAGCGGTGAAGTTCACCACGGCGTAGATACCTTCAGACTTCTTCTTGATGTCGTAAGCCAGGCGACGACGGCCCCAGATGTCAACCTTCTCGATGGTTCCACCATCGGTGGTGATGACATTCAGGAACTTCTGAAGCGACGGCTCAACGGTACGCTCTTCGACCTCGGGGTCGATGATTACCATCAATTCGTAAGGACGCATATGTGAACCCACCTCCTTTGGGCTAAGCGGTTACGGTACTTCCGTAACAGGAGGTTCATTTGCGATGCCGTGCAAGGCTCCGCCACCGGAAAATTCGGGGACAGGGCGCAGCACAGACTTCAATATCTTAGTCCATCTCCCACACCCAAGGCTATTCGGCGTGTCAGCGAGGGGGAACTGCCCGGCCGCCGTATGTGGAAAACCGGGCACGGAGGCAAACTGAAAGCCATGACCATCCTGAAGTCCTCCGTGCTGTTCCTCCTTGCCGCCGTGGCCGAAATCGGCGGGGCCTGGCTGGTGTGGCAGTCCGTCCGGGACGCCAAGCCGTGGTGGTGGGCGGGCCTCGGCATCGTGGCTCTGGGCATCTACGGCTTCGTGGCCGCGTTCCAGCCCGACGCCCACTTCGGCCGCGTCCTGGCGGCGTACGGCGGGGTCTTCATCGCCGGTTCCCTCGCCTGGGGAATGCTGATGGACGGTTTCCGGCCCGACCGTTGGGACATCGCCGGCGCGGTCATCTGCCTGCTGGGCGTCGCCGTCATCATGTTCGCACCACGCACCGGCGCGTAGCCGGGGCAAAAAAGAACACCCCGGTCCGAAAACCGGGGTGTGTCTGTGCGCGGAGGGGGACTTGAACCCCCACCCCCTTTCGAGGACCAGCACCTCAAGCTAGCGCGTCTGCCATTCCGCCACCCGCGCAGGTGATCCGGAGAAGCCGTGTTTGGTTTTTCTCCGTGACAGCGAAAAAGACACTAACACGGCAATCCCGCACCTGCCGATTCGGACAGCGGGCAGGACACTTCAGAGGTCTCCAGCAAAAGGTCGGGGGGCACGGCTAGGGTGGCCCTATGGACGCCGCAATGCTGAACGCCACCGTCATCCCCGTGCTCTTCGCCGCCGTTTTCCTGTACGCCCTGTACTTCGTAATCCGTTCCGGGGTCCGGGACGGCATCCTGCAGGCCGACAACAAGCGCGCCGACGCCAAGGACGAATCCGGTGCCAGGCTCTAGCAAGCCGACCCCCACCCAGCGGGCCCGGCGGAAGCGGCTGCGCCTGGCCGTCATGTTCGCCGCCGGTGCCGCTGCGGCAGTGGCCACCGGCGCCTCCGGGGGCTGGCTGGCTGCCCCGGTGGTGGGCTGGGCGGTCGCCTCCTTCACGTATGTGCTGTGGGTGTGGCTCGTCATCGGGCGTCTCGGCCCGGAGGACACCCGCAGGCACGCCACGGAAGAAGACCCCTCACGCGGAACGGGCGAACTGCTGATCCTCGGCGCGAACCTTTTGAGCCTCGCGGCGGTGGCCGCCGTCGTGGTCGGATCGCACCAGGACGACGGCGGCGGGCTGAGCGGCCGGCTCGCTGCGGGAGCTCTGTCGCTGCTGAGTGTCGCGCTGTCCTGGATGCTGATCCAGACCCTGTTCACACTGCGCTACGCCGAGCTGTACTACGGCACCGCGGACGACGCCGGCGGAGAGGTGGGCGGCATCAACTTCAACCAGAAAGAACTGCCGCAGTACACCGATTTCGCGTATCTGGCCACGAGCCTGGGCATGACCTACCAGGTATCGGACACCAACCTCGAAAACCACCGCATCAGGGCCGAGGCCCTCAAGCACGCCCTGCTCTCCTACCTGTTCGGCACGGTGATCCTGGCCGCGACGATCAACCTGGTGGTCGGATTGGCCGGGTAGCAGTCCGGGGGCAGCGCCGTGGCAGCTCCCTACGCGGCCGTCCGGAAGAACAGCTCCGCGACGGCGGACAGCGACCGCGGGTCCTCGGTACCGCAGAGTTCGCGGGCGGAGTGCATGGACAGCAGCGGAATGCCGACATCGACCGTCCGGATGCCCAGTCGCGTGGCCGTCAGGGGTCCGATGGTGGAGCCGCAAGGGACGTCGTTGTTGGAGACGAACTCCTGGTACGGCACGCCGGCGTAGCCGCAGAGCCGCGCCCAGAAGGCGGCACCCGCGGCGTCGGTGGCGTAGCGCTGGTTCGCATTGATCTTCAGCAGCGGCCCCCCGTTGAGCACCGGGCGGTTGACGGGGTCGTGCCGTTCCGGGTAGTTGGGGTGCACGGCGTGGCCGGCGTCCGCGGAAACACAGAACGACGCCGCGAAGGCCTGCCGCCGTTCACTCACCGACGCGCCCAGGCCGTCCGAGATCCGCGTCAGGATGTCTTCCAGGATCGGCCCGCACGCACCGGACCGGGACGCGGACCCGATTTCCTCATGGTCGAAGGCGGCCAGGACCGCGATGGGGCCTCCGGCCTGCGCACCCGCAGTGGCATGCGCGATCAGGGCGGCAAGGCCCGCGTGCGTGGAGGAGAGGTTGTCCAGGCGGCCGGAGGCGAAGAACTCGCCCTTTGCGCCGAACACCGCCGGCTCCTGGGTGTCGGCGACCACGATGTCGTACCCGCCAATCAGGGCAGGATCCACACCGGAAGGCTTCCCGCCGCCGTCGTGCGCTGAGTCGGCAGGGCGCGCTGAGTCGGCAGGGTGCGCTGAGTCGGCAGGGCGCGCTGAGTCCTCGCCGGAAGAGACTGACGCGGCGAGCAGCGCCAGCAGGTCCTCCGATCCCGGATCGCCCAGGCCGAAGACCGGGTTCATGTGCTGCTGCTTACCCAGGGTCAGGCCCTCGTTGACGGCGCGGTCCAGGTGGATGGCCAGCTGCGGGAAGCGCAACAGCGGGCCGGTGGCGGTCAAGTGTTCGGTGCCGTCGAGCATCACGAGCCGGCCCGCGAGGCGCAGTTCGCGGTCCAGCCAGGAGTTCAGCAGCGGGCCGCCGTAGACCTCGACGCCGGCCTGCAGCCAGCCGAACTTGCCGGTGGTGGGCTTGGGCTTGAGCTTGAAGGACGGCGAATCCGTGTGGGTGCCCAGGATGTTGAAGGCGGTGGCGGGTCCGGCGCCTCCCGGCACCACCCAGGCGATGAGGGCGCCGTCGCGGATCACGAAGTACGCGCCGCCGCCCTTCGAGGGGACCGGCCAGGCCTGCGCTTCGTCCAGCCTGGTGAACCTTGCCGCGTCGAGCCGGCGGGCTGCTTCGTGGACGGCGTGGAAGCTCGACGGCGACGCGGTGACGTAGGCGCCGAGGTCCCGGATGTGCTCGGATGCGCTGGCAGTGGAAGGCATGCCCCGAGTCTAGATGGTCACGTTGAGCCCGGCCGTGTAGCCCGCCGACCCCGATCCGGACATTGTGGCGAGCTGGTGGATGCCGCCGTCGTCGCCGAAGACGTTGTCCGAGTTCAGGGTGGTGTTGGGGAAGTTCCGGGCGCTGGATTCGTAACCCGTGGTGGCGTAGACGGCGCGGCAGGCGGCGTCCGTGAGCGCGATCTGCGACACCGCCAGCAGCTGCCCGGCCTTGGTGGCGTTGCTCAGGGATTCGAACACTTCGAAGTGGATGTGCGGCCAGCGGCCGTTGTACGCGCCGGGGAAGATGGTGGTGAAGGTCAGCTGCCCGTTGGCGTCAGCCTCCTGGACGCCGCGCAGGTAGTTTTCGTTCTCCAGGCTGGAGTCGTAGAGCGAGTACCGGCCTTCGCGGTCGCAATGCCAGGCGTAGACCGCAGCGCCAGAGAGGGGCCGGCAGCCATTGGAGCCGTCTTTCGTTGACCCGTCGAGGAGGGTCAACGTGACGGTCAGGGGCACCCCCTCGGCCTTGGCGCTGGAGCTGCCGAAGCTGGAGGTGATGTCCTTGCGCACCACCCCGGATTCCACGAGGACGTTGGGGCCATTGGAGCCGTCGCCAGGGAAGGGGCCGGAAGTTTCCTGCGGGATCTCCACGCCGCATTCGGCGAAGGCGCGGGTCACCGTGGAGGACGCGGAGGCTGGCGGCGAGGCGGCCGCCGTCGTGCTTGGGCTTGAGGTGCTGCTGCTTGCGGTGCCCGACGGCGCAGCGCTGCTTGCGCTGTCCGTGGCGGTTCCGCCGCCGGTGCCGTTGGGGGTGCAGGCGGCGAGCGCCGCGGTGGCCGCACCGCCGAACAGCACGCCAAGCGTCCGGCGGCTCAGGAGCGTGGAGAGGTCGAACTCGAGCCCGCGGTCGTGGTCGGGATGCGGGCCGTTGCTTTCAGGGGTGCGGGGTGATGTAGTCATGGATCCATGGAAGCCCGGCGGGCTGTGCCGTGTACATGGGGTTTCTGTGCCGGGGCTGTGCGCGGAACCTCAGGCCCCGGCGTGCTGTAGGCGGTCGGCGAATTGTTGGCCGAACCCGGCCAGGAGGATGCTGATTCCCTGGTCGAGTTCCAATGCCCCGTCGTACTCCAGAAGCTCGGGCGCCATACGGCGGAGGTGCGGGAAATCCCGAAGGGGCAGGCGATGGAGTCCGAGCCGCAGGAGCGCTTCGTTTTCTTCCGGGTCGGCGATGAGTTCCTGGAGTTCGTTCAGGATGTGTCCATAGAGGAAGCCGTAAAAAGCGCGGTAGACGTGCAGGGCGTCCGCAGGGGTGAAGCCGGCGTCGATCAGGATCCCCAGAATCTGCTCCAGCGGCTTCAGCGTTCCCGCGGGGCGCAGGCCCAGCGGCGTCGACAACGCTCCGGTCACGAGCACCGGCACGACGTTCGGGTGCAGCAGACACACACGGCGCAGTTCATGGGCTATCCGGCGCAGTTGGTCCTGCCAATGCGCATCGTCAGGGAAGACCTCCAACTCTTCCAGCACCAGTTCGACGACGCCCGCCAACAGCTCTTTCCGGCTGGCAGCGTGGCGGTACAAGGCCATCGGGTCCCTGCCGAGTGCATGCCCGAGCCGCCGCATGCTCAAGGCCTCCAGCCCATCCGCATCCACCAACTCCAAGGCCGCGCGCACGACGATCCGGCGGTTGAGCCGCCCGGCGCGGGGATCATGCACGGGTGTGCCTGCATGTTCCATCATCTCTCCCGCCTTTCCGCGCGGAGCTTCCCGGAACCCCTCCCGGAGAAACCTCGCCTCCAAAATGCTTGCTTTAGAAAATCCGTAGATCTACAGTGTAGACAAGGAAGTAAGTGTACGCCTTATGACTACAGCGTAGACCCCGTTCGTATGCATTACCACACCATGCGGCCCGTGCCGCCGTCCTCCGGTACGAAAAAAGCACCCGCCACCGCGCATCCTTGGTCCGCGTGGCCGTGGTGCCGCTGCCCCGGCCACCGCGGCCGGCAGCTGCAGTAACAGCCTCGAAAGGCCACCAATGGCCATCTCCCACTTCGGCCGATTCCTCGCCGAAGCCACTATTCCGGATCCCGATCCGACGCGCTCCCTTGGCCTCGACGAGCTCTTTGGTCTTTACATCAGTTGGTGCCAGGTGCACCACCATGTTCCGGCCAACGAGGCTGACTTCCGGTCGGCCATGAAAGAGCACGGGATCAAGGTTCCCGTCCCTGGCCTGCGCATAACCGGCCCAGCGGCGATGGACTACATCCTTGCAAGCTACCCGGCCCTGCCCTGACGGCTGGAGGGGCAATGACCTGCGGGCCGGCATTGCCTGCCCGCACCAGAGCGAAGGACAAGATCATGACCAGACCGGCCGACGTGTCGGAATCCTACGGACCGGACGGCACCGCGTATCTCGTCCAGTGCGGAGCTTCTTCCAGGGGCCGTCTTTTCCGCGAGCTTAAGCCCGCTTTGCGCTATGCCCAGAAACACAACACCAAGCACCATCACGGCGCGGCTCCCCAGTTCCGGGAGCAGGGCGGACAAGAGCCCGAATTCGGCGACAAGGACAACTGACCTTGGTGCCCGAGGCCCCCGGGCGCACCCCGAGGGCCCCGGGCACCCCTCTCCGCAGCGCTGCTCAGTAATCCGGGTTGTTGCTCGGAATCACCAGGCCGCTTTCGTAGGCATACACCACCACCTGGACCCGGTCCCGCAGGTGCAGCTTGGTCAGGATGCGGCGCACGTGGGTCTTCACTGTGGCTTCGGACAGGAAGAACTTGTGCGCGATCTCCGCGTTGGACAGGCCCTCGGCGATGGCCTGGAGCATCTCGGTTTCGCGCGGCGTGAGCTCGTCCAATAGCGGATCCCGGGCCGGTACAGCGGGTGTGGACTGCCCGTGCGGCCGGGCCCCACGGACGTAGGTTTCGAGCAGCCGCTGCGTGACCCGTGGCGCCACCACGGCGTCCCCGCTGGCCACCAGCCGCACCGCGTGCACCAGTTCCTCCGGGGCCACGTCCTTGAGCAGGAACGCCGACGCGCCGGCCTGCAGACCGGCGAAAGCGTACTCGTCCAGGTCGAAGGTGGTGAGGATGATGACCCGCGCCGCGGAATCCAAGGCACTGAGCCGGCGGGTGGCCTCGATGCCGTCCATCCCGGGCATCCGCACGTCCATCAGGATGACGTCCGGGTGCAGCGCCGCGGCCTGGGCCAGCGCCTCATTGCCGTCGGACGCCTCCCCCACCACGTCCAGGTCCGATTCGCCCTCCAGGATGAGCCGGAAGCCCATGCGCAGCAGCGGCTGGTCGTCCACCAGCAGCACTTTGATCGTTCCGTCTCCGGTCATGGCTTCCCCTTGTCGCCGTTCCAGTTCAATTCCGCGTGGACCCGCCAGCCACCGCCCTGCCCAGGGCCCGCGTCCACGGTGCCCGCGTAGATCCGGGCCCGCTCCCGCATGCCGTTGATGCCCTGCCCGGTCCCCAAACCGGAACCGCGGACTCCGGAAGCGCCCGCCCCGGCAAGGCCCTCCCGGAAGTCCCGGCCGTCGTCGAGCACGTCAATGGTGACCCGGTCCCCGTCCCGCAGCACGCGAACCTCGACGAGGCCCAGCGCGCGCCCGTATCGCAGGACGTTGGTGAGGGACTCCTGCACGATCCGGAACACGGTGAGCCGGAAAGCAGGATCGTCCGGCAGGGCCGGGCCGGTGTGCGAAAAATGCAGCGGCAGGCCGGCGGTGCGGAAGCCCTCCAGCAGGGTCGCGAGGTCTCCGGAGGCGGTGGGCGCGAGGGGCGCGGGACGGCCGGAATCGTCGCGCAGCACCCCGAGCACGCGGCGCATGTCCGCCAGCGCGGTGCGGCCGGTGCGCGAAAGCTCGCCGAGCACCTCCGCTGCGCGTTCCGGATCCTTCCGGACCACGACGGCGGCGCCGTCGGACAAGCTGATCATCACCGTGAGCGAATGCGCGACGACGTCGTGCATCTCCCGGGCGATCCGGTTCCGTTCCGTCACGGAACCGAGGTGCGCGGTGCGGGCGGCCCAGGCGCGGATCTCGGACTCGTGCTCGCGGCGCTGCCGTACCGAGATGCCGATGCCGGTGGCGATCAGGTTGGACAGCAGGATGCTGACGGCGGCGGTGATGTTGCTGATGAGGTGGAAGTTCTCCGGCAGCGCCGGGTCGCCGGGATCGGCCGGTCCGCCGGGCGACGTCCACATGAACAGGTAGAGCAGCGTGAGCGGCAGGCTCGCGGCGGCGAAGACCGTGAGGGCGCGGCGCCGTGGCTGCGCCACCGCCACGGCATACAGCGCGAACCAGAGGCCCGCGGAAACATTGGTGCCCCACGGGTGCAGCAGCGTCACCCCGAGTTCCAGGAGCGCGACGGCGGCCGTCACCGCGAGCGGGAAGATCCGGCGGAGGAAGAGCGTCCCGGCGGTGGCCAGGAGAAGCACCGACGCCAGCCACTTCCCCTCCACAATGCCGCTGATCAGCGTGGACAGTGCCAGGATCAGGTAACAGAGCACCACCACGGCATCCATCAGGCGCGGGTGCTCGTAGAAGTACCGGCGCACCCTGCCGCGGCGGCGGGCCGTGATCTCGGCGAAGGACGCGTCGGCCACGGGGGCCATGGTGCCCGCTGCGGCCGCCGCGTCCAACGCCAGCGGTTCTTCGCTCATGGGACGAGCCTATTCGGCCTCGCGGCCGGGCTTGTCGTATCCCGTCGGATCAAACGTCGCGCTTCTTGAGCAGCAGCATGGCCAGGGCCACGGGAACCACCACCCAGGCGCCCAGGACCAGGCCGGCCTGCCAGGCCTCCAGGGTGTCCGGGACGTGCTCGACGGAGGTCAGCGGCATGATCGTGTTGCCCGGCAGGTACTTGCGGGCTTCTTTGAAGAAGTCCCCCGGGATGAGCTGGAAGGCGATCGGTGCCACGAAGAACAGGCCCACGAGGCTCATGATGCCGCCGGCAGAGTTCCGGAGCAGGGTGCCCAGGGACATGCCGATGGCGGCGACGGCGGCCACGTAGATGCTGTTGACCACCAGTAGTTTGATGGACTGCTGGCTGCCGAGATCCAGGTGCAGCTTGTAACTGTCCAGGATGGGGAGCGCGACCAGGCCGGCGATGTAGGTGGAGACGGCCGTGAGGGCGAAGGAGCTCACCGTGACCACGATCAGCTTGGCCAGGAACGCCGGGAGCCGCTTGGGCACTGCAGCGAAGGTGGAACGGGCCATGCCGGTGGTGAATTCGGAGCTCATAAGCAGCACGCCGAGGGATCCGAGGATCAGCTGGGCAAAGGCGATGCCTGCCGTCGGCACTGTGACCGCGAGGTCCCCGCCCTGCGCGGCCAAGGCGGCGGCCGCTTCCGGATCCCGGGTGGCGGCGTCGGCGAACTGGCCGGTGCCCCACGCGGTCAGCGCACCGAAGCCGACCATCACCACAGCCGTCGAGGCGAGCAGGATCAGAGTGGACAACAGGGTGCGGAACTTGATGAATTCGGAATTCAGGACCCGGTGGAAGGCTGGTCCGGGGCCGACCGGGAGGCTGGCCCGGCGGGATTCCAAGGTGGTGGCGCTCATGCCTGCTCTCCTCCGGTTTTGACGGGGACCGGGTTCTGGACGGTGCCCGGGTTCGCCGCAGCTCCGCCGGCTGCGGGCGGTCCTGTGGTGATGTGCGAGTGGTATTCGACCTCGTCCTTGGTCAGTTCCATGTAGGCCTCTTCCAGGCTGGCCTGCAGCGGCGTGAGTTCGTAGACCATCACCCGGTTGTCCAGGGCGGTGCGCGCGATGCCGCGCGGATCCAGCCCGGAGACTTCCAGGAGCTCACGGTCCTGGGCCTCCACGGACACACCGTCGCCGGCCAGCAGCTGCATGAGGCGCAGCGGTTCGTCGGTGCGGACCCGGGTGCGGGACCTGCCCTTGCCGGAGATGATCTCGCCGATGGGGGCGTCCGCGATGATCTTGCCGCGGCCGATCACGATCAGGTGGTCCGCCGTCAGGGCCATTTCGCTCATGAGGTGGCTCGAGAGGAAAACGGTGCGCCCCTCCCCGGCCAGGTATTTGACCAGGTTGCGCACCCAGAGCACGCCTTCCGGGTCCAGGCCGTTGACAGGCTCGTCCAGGATGATGGTCTGCGGATCGCCCAGGAGCGCCGCGGCGATACCCAGCCGCTGGCCCATGCCGAGTGAGAAGCCCTTCACCTTCTTCCGCGCCACGTCACCCAGGCCGGTCATGTCGATGACCTCGTGGATGCGCTTTTTCGGGATGCTGTGGGTGGCGGCCATGGCCAGCAGGTGGTTGTAGGCGGTGCGGCTGGTGTGCACGGCCTTGGCATCCAGGAGGGCGCCGATCTCACGGAGCGGTGCCTGGTGCCGGTCAAACGGCACGTTGTTCACTGTGACGCTGCCCGCGGTGGGCCTGTCCAGTCCCATGATCATGCGCATGGTGGTGGATTTGCCGGCGCCGTTGGGTCCCAGGAAGCCCGTGACCTTTCCGGGCTGGACGGTGAAGCTGACGCCGTCGACGGCGGTCTTCTCGCCGTAGACCTTTCGCAGCCCGATTGCCTCAATCATGGAGTGCCCCGATCATGGAAGTGTCCCTTCCCTTTCGCTGAAGCCGAGTGTTGTTGACGGTATTAACAACGCTAGCCATGCAGGCGCCGGGAATCGCCTGTCCCAGGGATGATTCAGGGGCGGATCAGGGTAATCCTCATGGATGATCCGGAGCACCGGAATCCGGCGAGTACACCAGCAGGTGCCCCGGCCGGACGCTGAAGTCCGCGCGGCGCACCCCGGGGAGCGGCTCGCCGTCGACCGCCAGAACCAGCGGCGAGTCCACCGCTTCGACGCTGATCCGGGCCGCCTCACGCAAATGCGTCACCTTCGAACTGCCGGCGGTCCCGGTGAGCACCGCCCAGAGCAGGCGGAGCCGGGCAAAGGGCTCGTCCGCGGTGACCACGCGGATGTCCAGGACGCCGTCGTCCATCACCGGGCGGGCCAGCGGCGCCAGGTCCCGCGGGTAGTAGCGGCCGCGGCCCAGGTAAAGGATCCAGATCCGGTGCCGGACGCCGTCGATCAGCAAGGTGGTGGGCGAGGCCGCAGCGAAGGTTCGCAGCCCCGCGATCAGGCCCGCCAGCGGCTTGCCGAGGGCGCCCTGGAGCCGTTCGCGCCGGCGCACGAGGTTCGGATAGACCCCGATGCTGGCGGTGTTCAGCATCGCGAACTCGCGGATCTCGTCCGTCCCGGCCTGGCCGCGGCCGGCCGCTACCCTGGCCGTGTCCGCGCGGATCCCGCTCCCGGCCTCCGCGGCCGCCACGGCATCCGCGAGGGTGGAGATGCCCGCGTCGCGGGCAAAGTGGTTCAGCGTCCCGCCGGGCAGCACCAGCAGCGGCAGTCCATGCTCGACGGCGGCAGCCGCCGCGGTGCCGACCGTACCGTCGCCGCCCCACACCCCGAGGGCCTTGGTCCCGGGCCGTGCTGCGGTTTCCTCGATGACCGCATTGATGTCCTCGTCGTCGCCGGTCTCGCGGATGTGCGCCTGTGGGAAGGCCTCCTGCAGGAGGTTCCCGGTCTCCGGGGAGTAGGAACCGCCCTTGGCGTTGACAACGATCGCCAGCCCGGCGCCGTCGTCGATCTTCGCCAGGGCCTCGGGGGTGCGGCGGACCGCCGGTGGTGCTTCCCGCGCCGGCCACCAGCGACGGGTGAGCAACGCCGCGCCGGCGCCGATCGCCGAGCCGAAGACCACGTCGGAGGGCCAGTGCGCCCCGGTGTGGACACGGGAATACGCCACCCCGGCGGCCACCGGGGCGAGCAGCGCGCCGAGGGCCGGCTGCACGAAGGAGACGCCCAGCGTGAAGGCCACGGCGGACGCCGAATGGCCCGAAGGCATCGAGGAGCTGGTGGGCTGCGGGTGCACGAAGCGGAAGACCGGAAGGTGTTCGGGCAGGGGGCGGGTGCGCGGGAGGAGCGCCTTGAAGCCGAGGTTGGTGACGGCGGACGCCACACCGAGGGCAAGGAGGCCATGCACGGCGGCACGGCGCGGTTTGCCCGGAACGGCAGCCAGTGCGCCGGCGACGGCGAACCACAGCTTGCCCTTGGTGGCGGCGGCGGAGAGGCCGCGGAAAAAGGCGTCGTGGTTCCCGTGCGGCCAGCGGGAAATCCGGCGAAGCACGGCCCGGTCGAAATCGGCTATTTTGCCCGGGCCGCGACGCAAGCTGCGCACACGGCGGCGCAGGCGGTGCGCAGCGCTCGACGCGAGGCCTCGGCGCAGGCGGTGCGCAGCCTGCGACGCGAACCCTCGGCGCAGCCCGTGCACAGGGCGCAGCCCGAGGCTCCGGCGCAGGATTGTCCGCATGGGGCCAGCGTACTCCAGGGGCGGGAGCCGGGCGGTTCGGGGTCGGGAACGACGGGCGCCGCCGTCGCGCATTAGGAGCCGCCATTAAACGGGTGCCGCCGGCCACGGAACGGGGTGTGGCCGGCGGCTTGTATATCCGGTGGAGGGAGTGCGTTTTCCACCGGAATCTGTAGGCCCGGACCGCAGGTCCGGGCAGCTTAGGGGCGGTGCGGCCCGGCGGCTTAGTCGCGCCGGTCGAACACCAGGCCGCCCGGGACCTGGAAGGTGGGCATGATTTCCAGCATGCCCACATTCACGTGGCGGGGAGTGTCCACGGCGTAGTCGAGTGCGTCCACAATGTCCCCGGTGGTGAGCGACTCATAGCCTTCGTAGTAGGTCTTCCACGCCTCTTCCATGGCTTCCGGGGTGCCGCCCATGTTCCGGCCGAAGATCTCCGTCTCCACGCGGCCCGGGCAGATCTCGGTGACACGGATCCGCTTGCCCACGGTGTCGTTGCGGAGCTGGCGGGAGATCTGGTGAACGGCTGCCTTGGTGGCGTGGTAGACCGTGTGGCCGTAGAAGTTGTAGACGCCGGCGATCGAGCTGATGTTGACGATGTGGCCGAGGTCCCGCTCCACCATGCCCGGAAGCACCAGCCGGGTCAGCTGGAGGAGGCCGCGGAGGTTCACGTCGATCAGTTCGTCAATGTCCGATTCCGATGAGTCCAGGATGTTCCCGGGCCGGGACACCCCGGCACAGTTCACCAGGATATCCACCGCCAGGCCTTCCAGCTCCGCGGCGACGGCGGCGGTGTCGGTCAGGTCGACGGCGTGCGGGATGGCCCCGGTGCGGTCGGCCAGCTCCTTGAGCCGGTCTTCGTTGCGGGCAAAGGCGTGCACCGTCAATCCGCGCTTGGCGAGGCGCTCGGCGATGGCGGCGCCCATGCCGGTGGACGCGCCCGTCACAACGGCGGTGGTGTAGTCAGAGAAGGACATGGTTACTCCGGAAGTCTTGGAAAGCGGCGCCGCCCCCGAAGGAGGGGCCGGCGTCGGGATGGAAAGGGCTCAGGCGTCGCGCAGCGGCTCGTGGGCACGGTCCTTGACCGTGCTGACCGCGGCGAGGGTGCCCAGCGCGGTGACGACGGCGTAGAAGGCCGGCATGTAGATGTTGCCCGTGCTGGAAATCAGCCAGGTCATGAGCAGCGGGGCGGTGCCGCCGAAGAGCGCGGAAGAGATGTTGTAGCCCAGTCCGTAGGCCGAGTAGCGGACACGCGTGGGGAACAGCTCCACGATCAGGATGTGGATGACGGCCGTGTGCCCGGCGAAGACGATTGCCATGAGGGAGGCGCCCAGGATGGCGAGCCCCATGTTGCCGGTGGCGATCAGCGCATAAGCCGGGATGCCGATGATGGCCATGGCGATGGCGGCACCGGCGATGACCTTCTTGCGGCCCACCCGGTCGGACAGGGCACCCATGAACGGGATGGCGATGCAGATGACCACCAGGCTGCAGGCGGTGACCAGCAGGGCCTCGCCGATGCTGAAGTTGATCTGCTTGCCCTTCAGGAAGGTAGGCATGTAGGAGAACAGCACGTAGTAGCCGGAGCCATTCATCAGCGGGATGAAGAGGGCCAGCACCATGGCGCGGCGGTGTTCAGCGGACTTGAAGGCTTCCTTCAGCGGGTTCTTGGAAAGCCCGCCCTCTTCCTTGAGCCTGGTGAAATTCGGGGTGTCGCTGATGGCCTTGCGGATGTAGAAGCCGATGATGCCCATGGGAATGGCGACCAGGAACGGAACACGCCATGCGAAGGAACCGAAGCCGCCGCCGTCGATGGCAGCCTGGCTGAGCCACGGAGACATGGAGTAGGCCACGAGGGTGCCGGTCAGCAGGGCCGCGAAGGACGCGATCTGGGCGTAGGAGGTGATGACGCCGCGCTTGCCTTCGGGAGCGTGCTCGGCCAGGAAGGTCATGGCACCGGCGGCTTCACCGCCGACTGAGAAGCCCTGGAGCATCCGCAGGAGGACCAGCAGCACGGGAGCCGCGATGCCGATGGCGGCATACGGCGGCAGCAAGCCGATACCCGCGGTGGCTACGCTGATCAGCAGGATCACGAAGACCAGGAGCTTTTGCCTGCCGATCCGGTCCCCGAGGTAGCCGCAGACCACGGCGCCCAGCGGACGCACGAAGAAGGACACGGCGTAGCCGGCGAACACGAACAGCAGGGCGTTGTCCGGGTTGCCCGGGGCGAGGAACACCAGGGCAAGGGTTCCCGCCATGAAGGCGAAAATGCCGTTGTCGTAGAGTTCCACGAAGATGCCGACGCAACCGGCGGTGACGACCTTGCGGGTCTGCCGGCCGGTGAGCCGATGGGGCTGCGTCGAGGCAGGATTGGTGCTTGTTGACATGTGCTTTCCCTTGATATTTGGAGCTTAACAAGGCCCCGTGACGGTGGCGAGGGTTTTCAGATGGCGATGGCCGGTGGCAGTTCCCGCCATCCGGGTTCGTCTCCGACTCCGAGGAGTTTGAAAACGGTATTGACGGTTGTTCGGAGGGATTCGAGCTGCCGCATGGAGGCCCGGTAGGCCAGGGTCGCCTCGGCGACAGTGGTCTTCCGGAAGCGGACAACATCCCCTGGCCGGGCCTGGGCCAGGACATCGAGTCCGAGGCTGGTGGCGACGGCCAGGACCGGGTACCCGGCAGTGACGCCGCGCCCCCGGTGCAGAACCAGGAGTTCCTCCCCGTTGGGGACTTCCACGGCGCCCACCGGGACACCGCGGGAGAGGACCTCCGCGTTGGACATCCGTTCCGGCAGCTCGCCGCCGAGCCGGAGTCCGATGTGGTTGCTGCGGCCGCTCACCGTGTAGGCGGAGGCGAACAGCAGGGCGGCCGAATCACCGAATTCGGCCACGTCCGGGCCATCGGTGACGTCCACCGCGAGTTCCGAACCCATGGCGGGCCGTTCAAGGCCCAGGCGGAACAACGGGATATCAAAATAGGGCTGCCGGAGCGGCGCAACGCTGCGCTGGATGCCCAGCACAGTCCCTTCGCCCAGCTTCAAGCCGAAGCCGATCACGGTGTCCGGGGCGCAGCTGCCCATCAGCAGCGGCGCATCGACCGAGCCATGGATGGCCAGGTAGGCGCGCAGTCCGGTGTGTATGCCGCGGATGGCCACAGCTTCCCCGGCCCGGACCGACACCGGTTCCCACCGGGGCTGTTCCCGGCCGCCCACCGTGAGGGTGAGGGGAGCACCGGTGACGGCGACCAAGAGGTCCTGGTCCGCGCGCATCCGGAAGTCCAGCGCGGTCACCTCCACGAGGGGGGCGTCGTCCGGGTTGCCGGCGAGGATGTTGGCGGCACGGGCCGAGAACTGGTCCAGGGCGCCGTTGACCGGCAGGCCGAATCGCGGCCCACGGAAGCGGCCGAGGTCCGTGACCACGGAGTTTCCGGGCTGCTCGACGACGATCCGGCCGTTCACAGCGCAGCCTCCGCTTCCAGCGTGGCCGGCTGCAGGGTGGCCTGCAGGGCGGTCGGCTGCAGGGCTGCCAGGTGCCGGCCGACGTAGCCGTCGAATTCGGCGTGGCTGATCGGACGGAAGCGCAGCGTGTCCCCGGGACGGTACGGGACCAGCGGATCCCGGCCGAGGTGAAGCACGGTGAGCGGGGTCTGGCCGATCACGCACCAGCCGCCGGGGGCCACCGCCGGAGCGATGACCGCCTGCCGTCCGGCGACGGCGATCGCGCCGGCGGGGACGCTGAGGCGCGGGTCCTTCAGCCGCGGAACGGGGACCGGGAACTCGGGGCCGTCCATCATGGGCGAACCGGCCGGTGCGCCCATGCAGCGGATGGTGTAGCTCTTGGCCGAGTGCAGGGCGATGACCTCGTCAACCGTGATGCCCTGCTGCTCGGCGACCATTTCCAGGTCCGGGCCGAAGTCGCCGCCGTAAGCCACCGGCACTTCGAACTGCTGCGGTCCCCGTGCGGAGCTGCCGGCGAGGTCCAGCTGGCGCAGTCCGAGCTGGACGAAAGCGCGCAGCTGCTTCGCGGAAACCAGGGCGGGGTCGAACTCCACCAGCACCGAATCGTAGGTGGGGACGGCACCGTGGAGGCCTTCGGCGTCGCAGGTGTCCAGCCAGCCGGCCAGGCGGTGCACGGTTTCCCAGTTGTGCTCGGGGTCCGCGGAGACGGCCACGACGCGGACGGCGGAATCGCCGGATTCGTGGATCTCGACGGCAGGGGCGGCGAAGGTGCTCATGACAGGCTGCGTTCTGCCTGGTTCCCGTTGTACCGGGCGCCGAGGACCTCGGCGAGCGGGGCGATGCGGACGCCGGCGGCGGTGAGTTCCTTGCGGATGAGCCGTGCGAGGGCGACGGCGCCAGGGTTGTCGCCATGCAGCAGCACGGTGTCCGCCTGGATGGCGACGTCGGTGCCTGCCACCGTTTCGATGACGCCTTCGGTGACCATGCGGACGGTCCGTTCGACGATGTCGGCGGGATCGTGCAGCACCGCGTCGGGCTCGCTGCGCGGAACGAGGGTGCCGTCCGCCTGGTAGGCACGGTCCGCGATGCCGACGATCGCGACGCCGAGGCCGCGCCCTGCGGCGGCACGGGCCAGTTCGCCGTCCTGCGCGAGGACGATCAGGGAGGGGTCGGCGCGGAAGGCGGCGTCAGCAACGGCGTCGGCGTAGTCCGCGCGGGTGGCGACGAGGTTCCCCAGGCGGCCGTGGGGGGCGATGTGCGAAACGCGGGTGCCGTGGTACGCGGCGAAGGCGGAGAGGGCGCCGAGCTGGTAGAGGGTGTCGGTGCGGACTTCCTCCGCGGTGAGGTCCATGGCGCGCCGGCCAAAGCCGCGCAGGTCCGGGAAGCTGGGATGGGCACCGATGCCGACTCCGCGGCGGACGCAGTCGGCCACGGTGCGGTCCATGATGTCCGGATCGCCCGCGTGGAAGCCGCACGCGATGTTCGCACTGGAGACGATGTCCAGGAGATCCTGGTCCTCGCCCAGGGTGTACGCGCCGAATCCTTCTCCCAGATCCGCCACGAGATCGATCACGGCAGTCACGTTGTCCTCTTTCCTCGCGGATGTTGCGTGCATCACTTCCCCACACTTCGAGGGTTCCACCGTGACCACCCTCACGACAAAGACCTATTGGGCGTCCCGTCATAAGAAAGCCTTATGGAAAGGACGGTCGAAATCGGAGATCATGGCCAGGGCGGGGTATCAAAGACTTGTTCGGCGTCACCGCATAAGCTTTTGCTATGAGGCAGGGCCGTCGACGGACCGTTTAGAAAGGCGCAAAAATGGACACACGGAAGCTCGAATACTTCGTGCGGATCGTGGATTCAGGAAGCATCACCAAGGCCGCCGCAAGCCTCCACGTCGCCCAGCCCGCCCTAAGCCAGCAGGTCTCCTCGCTGGAAAAGGAACTCAAGCAGCGGCTGCTCATCCGCAGCAAGCAGGGCGTGGAACCCACCTCTGCGGGGCACGCCCTGTACCGCCACGCCCAGACCATCCTGCGCCTCGTGGAGCAAGCGAGGACCGACGTCGAGGCATCCGGGGCGGCCCCGGCCGGCCGGGTGTCGATCGCGATCGCGCCGTACAGCATGGTCTCGAAGCTGGCGCCGGAGATCGTGCGGGAAGTGGGTGAACGGTACCCGGATATCGTGCTGCACCTGACGGAAACCTTCGGCGGCGTCCTGAGCGAGGCGATCAAGAACGGCAAGCTGGACATGGCCCTCATCTACGAACCGGGGCCGATCCGGGGCGTCCAGTTCACCACCATGGTGGTGGAAGACCTGCACCTGGTCTCGAACACGGGCCTGGAAATCGGCGACGGCGAGACGGTGACGCTGGCCGAGGTAGCCGGCCAAAAGCTGTTCCTGCCGGAGCGGATCCACACCCTGCGCCAAGTGGTGGACAAGGGCATGGAGGAACTGGGGCTGCCGGTGAAGCTGGCCGGCGAGGTGGAATCCGTACCCGTTCTGGGCCGCCTGATCGCCTCGGGCCTGGGTTCCACGATCCTGCCCCGTTCGGCCGCGGATGCCTTGTTCCACTACGAGGACTTCCAGGTGCTGCGGATCGTCGAACCGGCATTGCAGTGCAAGATCGCACTGTGCACGGCCGAGCATGAACCGCTCTCCGAGGCGGCCTCCGCCGTGCTGATCATCATCCGCGAAATGATCCGCAACCGACTCCTGGAGGACTACGGACCGGGGTTGACGCCGCACGCCCACCGCCCATAGAAGCCGCTTATCGGACCACCGCTAGTGCCCTAGGCGTTCTTGCAGGCTGAAATGTAGTTGGCCCGCCGAAATTTCGGGGGGCCAACAACATTTCGTCCGGTCAGGCCGGTTCCGCTTATTCCTCCACCAGCAGGCCCTTGGCCTTCAGCTTGTCGGTGAGTTCGCACAGCTCGATGGTGGTGCCGCCGTCGTGGTACAGCTTGATCAGCTCCCGCTCGTGGTCATCGCGGGCCTGCGAAAGGGCGATGACCTCCTCGGCTTCCTCGCGGCGGACCACCACCACGCCGTCGGCGTCACCGCGCAGGATGTCGCCGGGGTAGATGATCTCGTCGCCGATCACCAGCGGGTGGTTGATCGGGCCCAAGGTTTCCTTGACGGTGCCCTTGATGCAGACGTTGCCGGAGAACACGGGCAGGCCGAGTTCGATCAGGTCGGCGGTGTCCCGCACACCGGATTCGGTGACCATGGCGGCGATGCCCTTGGCCTTCATGGCGTTGCCGAGAACGTCGCCGAAGATGCCGGCTTCCTCATATTCCCCGGTGCCCACCAGCACCACGTCGCCGCTCCGGGCGTAGTGGATGGCCACCTGGAGCATCAGGTTGTCCTGCGGCGCGCAGCGCACGGTGACGGCGGGCCCGCAGAAGGACATCTCGCGGTCGATCGGCTTGATCTTCGAGTTCAGCGCGCCCTTGCGGCCCTGGGCCTCATGGATGGTGGCGGAGGAGAACTTCGAGAGCCGTTCGACGACGTCGGCGTCCGGGCGTTCGAATTTGGTCTTGACGTGGATCATGGCTGTGGCTTTCTGCTGGGTGATCGGGGAGCGGCTCAGTCGGGTGTCAGCTGAGCGCGCGGACGGCTTTGTCGACGGCGACGACGGCGGACTGGATGGTGTCCAGGTCCGTGGCGAAGGAGATGCGGAAGTACGGTTCCAGGCCGTACGCGGAGCCCTGGATCACTGCCACGGAGGCGGCGTCGAGGAGGTACAGGGTGAAGTCCTCGTCGTTGCGGATGGTGGCGCCGGCCGGTGTCGTCTTGCCGATCACACCGGAGCAGTTCACCCAGGTGTAGAAGGCGCCGTCGGCTGCGGTGCAGGAGAGTCCGTCCACGGCGTTCAGGCCTGCGACGGCGGCATCCCGGCGGCCGCGGTAGACCTCCACGCTTTCGCGGATGAAGCCCTGCTCGCCGGAGAGCGCGGCGGCTGCGGCGGCCTGGCTGACCGAGGATGGGCAGGAGGACATCTGGGACTGCAGCTTGTTGATGGCCGCCACCACCGGGGCGGGGCCGGCGGCGTAGCCGATGCGCCAGCCGGTCATGGCGTAGGCCTTGGAGACACCGTTGACCAGGAGGATACGGTCCTTCAGCGCGGGCGCCACCTCCACCAGGCTGGAGATGCGTTCGCTGCCGAAGTTGATTTCGTCGTAGATCTCGTCGGTGAGGACCAGCAGCTGCGGGAATTCCTCGAGCACCGCGGCGAGGGCGGTGAGCTCGGCCCGGCTGTAGACGGCGCCGGTGGGGTTGGACGGGGTGTTGAGGATGAGCCATTTGCCCTGCGGGGTGATGGCGCCGCGCAGTGCTTCCGGGGTGAGCTTGAAGCCGGCGTCCTCGCCGCAGGGGACGATCACGGGGGTGCCCTCGTTGGCGAGCACCATGTCCGGGTAGGACACCCAGTAGGGGGCCGGGATGATGACTTCGTCGCCGGCGTCGAGGGTGGCCATCAAGGCGAGGAAGATGACCTGCTTGGCGCCGCCGCCCACGGTGATCTCATTCTTGCCGTAGCTGATGCCGGTGTGGCGTTCCAGGCGGCCGAGGATGGCGGACTGGAGGGCGGGGGTTCCGGTGACCGAGGTGTACTTGGTCTCGCCGGCCTGGATCGCGGCGACGGCGGCTGCCTTGATGTGCTCCGGGGTGTCGAAGTCCGGTTCGCCCACGGTTAGGTCGATGATCGTACGGCCTTCGGCCTTCAGCTCACGGACGCGGGCCGCGGCAGCGACGCTGGGGGACGACTTGATGCGGCTGACGCGGGAAGCCGGTTCGTACGACGCCGATGAATGGTCGGGCATGATCTCCTCCGAAGCAGTGTGCTGGGAATTTGTGTGTCGGGCTCCCTTCGAGCCTAGGTATGCAAAAGCCGCATGGATAAGACCAATTGTGAGTGGCTTGATAAGGCATCCTTATGGCTTCCCGAGCCTGTGGTATCGCCTTTGCTTATGGATTCACGCGGATTTGGTATTTCCCGGAACGCCACCGCCGCGGCTAGCTTTCTTGCATGGACGGACAGCTGAAGCGCGGCACCTCCCTGCCCCCGGGCGGGTACCGTTACGGCGGCTCGCAGCGTGCCGTGCGCCGGCCCCGGGCCGTTTCCCGCATCACGGCCGCCGCGGCGGCCGAAGGAAGGGCGGACGACGGCGGCCGGTTCCGTTCGGGGCTCACGCAACAGCGGCAGCGCATCGCACGCGCAGACAGCAGCTTCCGCGCGCTGATCGTCCGCCGCAATGAACTCATCGCCCTGTCCGCCCAGGATCGCGTGCCCATCACAATGATCGCGGCCGCGCTCGGCATCTCCGCCTGGGTGGTACGGACCGCCGCCGGGGACGGCACCGGACTGCCGCCGTCGGGCAACAACCGGCAAAGCCGCCTCGTGCAGCTGGAGGAAGCCGCCCGGGAACTCGCGGAGGCGGAGGCCGAGCGGCTCGGCTTCGAGACGGAACGGCAGGCCCTAGTGGCCGCCGCGCACCGCGGGGGCGTGCTGGACGTCTTCGAACTGGCCTCGCTCACCGGCCTCACCCCGGAGCACATCCGCAAAATGGTCCGGGGGACCAGGAAGGCCTCCTAGGATGGGCTGATGGGGAGCCTTCAGCCACGCAGACTTCACCCGGGCGCGACCACCGCCGCGGCCGCCGTGCTGCTGGCCGTTGCTGCGATCCTTGGCGGCATCCTCCTCACAAACCCGATCCGGCCGCCTTTCCAAGGCGCAGATACCGCCTGGCACGACTCCATGCTGGGGCTGCGCAACCCGTTCTGGGACACCGTGAACCTGGTGCTGAACTGGGCCGGTTACACGGGGATGTTCGTGTTCCATGCCCTGCTGGGTGCGGCCCTGCTCGTTCGGCGGCGCCCGAAGATGGCCCTCTTCAGCGTGGTGTCGGGGCTGGTGGTGACGCTCCTGGTCCAGCTCCTCAAGTGGCTCGTCCAGCGGCCGCGCCCCGGCGACGCCGGGGTGTTCACGGAAACCTATTCATACCCGTCGGGGCATGCTTCCAGCACCGCGGCATTCGTCGTAGCCGCCGCGCTGCTCTTCGGCCGCGCCTGGGCCTGGGTGCTTGCTGCGCTCGGGACAGTCTCGATGATGCTCAGCCGCACCTATCTGGCAGCCCACTGGCTCAGTGACGTGGTGGGCGGCGCATGCCTGGCCACCGCGGTGGTGCTCCTGCTGTGGGTGGCCGTCCAGAACATATGCATTCAGGAGAATACTTATGCGGAGCGGGCTACGCTGGGGACCGCTGGGTAATAGTGAAAGCAGCCACAGGGGAAACCAGCAGCTTGCACTCGGCCAGCTCCAAGCGTGCGGCCATAGTGTTCGGGCATGCTCTCAACGCCCCAACTCATTAACTGCGGCATCGGAGTGGCAGTTGTCGGCATCGCCGCCGGTGCCTTCTTCGTGCTGAACGGCACCCCGCAAGCCGCTTCTGACACCACCGCCCGCACAGTCGCGGTGAGCACGGCGGATCTCACGGCTGTAGCCACGGCAAACGGAAACGTCTCTCCGGCAAGCACCACCGTGATCAACGCACAGAATTGCAACGGCCCGATTTCCTCCGTCTCTGCGCTGATGGGTCAGCAAGTCAAAGCCGGGCAGGTGCTGGTCACCATTGATCCGACAAACGCCCGGAACGCCTTGGCTGTTGCGCAGGCGCAGCTCGATTCGGCCACGGCGCAGGCAAGCCAACAGCAGGCTTCGGCTGACAACCAGATCGCGTCTGCCAGGCAAAACCTGTCCAACGCCCAACAGACGGCCAATCTTGATGCGAGCCAGCAGAACAATGCCGTGGCCGCGGCTCAAACGGCAGTGAACAATGACAAGGCACGCGTCGCTTCAGCACAAGCCGTCGCCAGAGCCCAGCCCAGCAGCCAAACGGCCCAGGCGGCCCTTGGGGCCGCTCAAGCCCAGCTGGCAAAGGACAGCCAGGCGCTGAGCGAGGCAACGACGCAACAATCGAGCGCGTCCCTCAAGGACAACGAGCAACTCGCCTCGGCGCAGACGGCCTTCAACTCCGCGCAAAACAGCGGTGGGCCCACATCCAACACCACTTCCGCCCAGATCGCCGTCGACACGGCAAACAAGAACCTCGCGTCCTGCCGGCTTGCCGCCCCGGTTTCGGGCACCGTCACTGCCGTGAACGCCGTCGTCGGTGGCAACGCCGGCAGCTCGGGCTCCGCCGTCTCCTCTGCCTCCTCCGGCTCATCCGGAACATCCGGTGCCTCGGGCAGCGCCACCACAAGCACTGCCAGCACCTCGTCTTCGGGGCTCATCACCATCAGCGACACCGCTCATTTGCAAGTCATCGCCAATTTCGCGGAATCGGAAATTGCCGCCATGAAGACCGGCGATACCGCCACATTCACCTTCCCTGCACTCAAGACGGACCCTTCCGCTGCACCCGTGACGGGCACGATCACGACGATCGCCCAGAACGCCGTCACCACGAACAACGTGGTCAGCTACCCCGTAACCATCTCCATCAAGAACCCCCCGGCCGTCCTCCGGCTTGGCCAGAGCGCAAACATCTCCGTGACCACAGCAACCGCCAAGAACGCGCTGACGGTGCCCACGCTGGCAATCACCACCACCGGGTCCCGGCAGACAGTCAACGTCCTCAAGGACGGAACCTCGACGCCGGTGACCATCACCACCGGGATCACGGACAACGGCCGCACCCAGGTGCTGACCGGCCTCAGCGCGGGCGATCAGGTTGAACTCCCGGTCATCTCGTCAACCCTGGACACAGGCACCACCGGACGGACCGGGGCGGGCGGGTTCGGCGGAGGCGGGTTTGGCGGCGGCGGGTTTGGCGGCGGGGGCGGCGGGGGCGGCACCGGCGGCACGCGCGGAAATGGCGGGTGAACAACGGTGAATGCCCCCCTCATCCAGTTGGACTCAGTGAGCAAGGTCTATGGCAAGGGCGAGGCCGAGGTCCGTGCACTGGACGCCGTCAGCATTACTGTTGACCGCGGCGACTTCGTGGCCATCATCGGCGCCTCGGGCTCCGGTAAATCGACCATGATGAACATCATCGGCTGCCTCGACGGTGCCACCGCCGGGAGCTACCACCTGGATGCCATCGATACCGGCACTCTGGACGAATACCAGCTGGCGCAGATCCGCAACCGGAAAATCGGCTTCGTCTTCCAGAACTTCAACCTCATACCGCGCACCCGCGCCGTGGACAACGTCGCCATGCCCCTCGCGTACGCAAAAGTGCACCGGCGGGAGCGACGCGAGCGGGCGCTGGATGTGCTCGATTCGGTGGGCCTGGCTTCCCGTGCGGACCACAAGCCGTCACAGCTCTCCGGCGGCCAGCAACAACGTGTTGCGATCGCGCGGGCGCTGGTAACGAACCCGGTGCTGCTGCTGGCCGACGAACCGACCGGCGCCCTGGACACCAAGTCCTCGCACGAGATCCTGGATCTCTTCGAATCTCTGCACGCCAGCGGGCGAACCATCGTGATGATTACCCACGAGGCCGACGTCGCGGCACGCGCCAACCGGGTAGTGCGCATGAAAGACGGCCACATCATCGAGGACCACCGGGTCCGCGGCGTCCAAGCGCACCCCTTGGCGACGGGGGTTCCGCTGTGATGATTGCCGAGTCTGTCCGCTTCGCCCTGACGGGGGTGATGGCTAACAAGATGCGCTCCATACTCACCACCTTGGGCATCCTGATCGGTATTGCGTCAGTGATCATCCTGCTGGCCGTCGGTGCCGGCACCGCCAACGCAATCAAGGCCCAGATCGGCAAGCTGGGAACCAACGTGCTCACCGTGAGCCGCCAGACGGCGGCGGGCGGACGGGCCGGTGGCGGGCAGGCCGTCACCGGCCCGCGGTCCCGCGGCACCAACCTGACCCTCCAGGACATGGGCGCGTTGACCGACCCCGTCATGGCCCCCGACGTCGCCACGACGGCGCCCGTAGTCACCGCGCAGAATGTCACGGGAACCTACCAGGACGCAAGCCACGCCGTGGCGACATTCGTGGGAACCACGCCGTCGTATTTTGCCATTTCGAACGACACTCTGGCGGCTGGCTCCTACTTCAGCGACGGCGATGCGAGCAGCGGCACCGCGGTGGCGGTAATCGGCAATACCGTGGCGCAGGATCTGGTGGGCAATGCGGTGGCCGCGGCGGTGGGGCAGACGATCGCCTTGAACGGCCAGAACTTCGTGGTCACAGGCGTGCTGGCTCCCAAGGGGTCCTCGGGCCTGAACGATCCGGACGACATTGTGGTGATCCCCTACAGCGCCGCCCAGGACAAGTTCACAGGGTACACACCCTCCCTGGCGTCCATCAGCGTGCAGGCAAAGTCTGCGGACGTAATGAACCGGGCGCAGAACGAGGTCCAGATGATCCTCGATGCCAGGCACAACGTCACCTCTGCGGACCGGGACTACCAGGTGCGGAACCAGGCGCAGATCCTCACCACGGCCACCACAACCACGGCCACCCTGACCATCCTGCTGGGCGCCGTGGCCGGCATTTCGCTCCTGGTGGGCGGAATCGGCGTCATGAACATCATGCTGGTCACCGTCACTGAGCGCACGCGCGAAATCGGCATCCGCAAGGCGATCGGCGCGTCGCGGAGCAGTATCGTGAGCCAGTTCCTCATCGAATCGCTCATCATTTCGCTGATCGGCGGAATGCTGGGCATTGCCGCAGGCTACGTCGGCAGTGCCTTCCCGGTGCTGGGAATCCAACCCGAAGTCCAATGGTGGACGGTGTGGCTGTCCTTCCTGGTTTCCGCGGCGATCGGCCTCATGTTCGGAATTTACCCGGCCAACAAGGCGGCAAAACTACGGCCGATCGACGCCCTGCGGTACGAATAGCCCGCCGTCCTTCCAGCAAGCAACGAACAAACCAGCAACAGGAGATCCCATGTCTTACCCGGCCCCGGAACCCGGTCCGATGAACCAGCCCGAACCCCAACAGCCCTACGCGGGGCAGGCCCATCCGCCCTATGCCCAGGCGCCTGAGCCTTTTGTGCCCAAGAAGCGCTTCCACATGGGACGCCTGACCCAGATCCTCCTGGCCGTGCTGCTGCTTGCGGTAGGCTTCTTCGGCGGCGTCGGCGTCACCAAGCTCATGGACGCCGGGCACGCCAGGTCCGGCCGGAGCCAGTTCCAGAATTTCAACGGTGGCCAGTTCAACGGCGGCCAGCAAGGCCGGAACCGGCAAAACGGCGCTCCAACGGATGGGGCCTCGCCCCGCACTTCGCCGTCCGCGCCCGCCACCGCTCCGGCGTCGCCGTAAGCGCGCCCGGAGGGGGCCAGCCGCCGCAACCGTTCCGGCCATGCAAACGACCGTCGTGCAGGAGACGGTCGGCGAGGGGCCTAGTCAGCCGCGAGCGGTTTCGCGGCGCCGGCGAGGAGCAGGGCCAGCAGGATCGGAGCCCCGATAGCCAGGAGCGCGAAGCGGATGCCGGTGTGGTCACCCAGGTAGCCCAGCAGGGGCGGACCGGCCAGGAAGGCGATGTAGCCGATGGTGGACACCACCGAAACCCGGGCCGCCGCGTGCCTCGGATCATCCGCGGCGGCGGACATGCCCATCGGGAATGCCAGGGCGGCGCCGACGCCCCACAGGGCAGCACCGACCGCGGCCAGGACGATGTTCCCGGCGAAGACGAACAGGGCCAGGCCCAGGGCGGCGGCGCCCATGCTCGCGCGCAGGACGGCCACCCGGCCGAAGCGGTCGATCGCGCGGCCCCCCAGGAACCGCATCAGGGTCATCGCCGCGACGAACAGGGCGAACAGCAGGGCACCGGTGGATTCGCTGGCGTGCATGCCGTCCACGGCGGCCTTCGCGATCCAGTCGTTGCCGGCACCTTCGGTCAGGGTGGCGCCGAGCACGACGACGCCGATCAGCAGGGTCCGGCTGTCGCGCCAGGCCGAAGCGCCCTTGGTGGCGGCAGCACCGCCGTCGGGTTCGGTGTGCGCGGCGACATGTGGGATGAAGTAGCGCGGCGCGGTCAGGGCCAGCGCTACGGCGACGGCGGCGATGACCAGCAGGTGTTCCGGCAGGCCGACGCCGAGCTGCGAGAGTCCGGCTCCGATGAGCGCGCCGACGAAGGCGCCGCCGCTGAAGGCCGCGTGGAACTGCGGCATGATGGTCCGCCCGAGGCGGTGTTCGACGTCGGCCCCTTCGATGTTCTGCGCCACGTCCCAGACGCCGACGCCCATGCCGAGGAAGAAGAGGGAGATCGCGGTCGGCACCACGGCTGCGGCCATCAACGAGAAGGCCACGCCGCAGCCGGCGGCACCGAGCAGCAATCCGGCGAAGCGGACGGCATTCGCCGTGCCGATCCGGCCGATCACCCAGCCGCTGGACGGCAGCGCGACGAGGGAGCCGACGGCGATGCAGAGCAGCAGCGTGCCGATTTCTCCCGAACCCAGCCGGAGGGTTTCGGACACGGCCGGGATGCGCGCGGCCCAGCTGGCGAAGACCAGGCCGTTCATGCCGAAGACCAGGAAAGTGGCCACGGCTGCGGCGCGGACGTTGGTGCTGGTGGTGAGGGTCATTCGTGTGCGGCTTCCCTGGTGTTGTCGGGTGCGGTGGCGGTGATGCGCGAGACCGCCTCGGCGGTGCGGGCCCGGCTGTGCGGCGCGGTGTCGTGCGGTTCGGTGTCGTGCGGTTCGGTGTCCAGTGCGGCGTGGATGGAGAGGCCCTCGATCAGGGCGTCCAGCATCCGGCAGGTCTCGGGATCGAAGTTCAGGCCGAGGGCCCGCCGGCTTCGTGCCATCCAGTCGCGGGTGATGCGGCGGAACTCCGGTTTCCGCGCCGCCAGTGTGTAGAGCTCGTGGGTCAGTACCAGCTCCCGCTGCGAGTCCAGGAGGTCCTCGTGGATCAAGTCCACCACGGCCTGACGGGCGGCGTCGATCCCTTCGGCCCGGCCCAGGCGCGCGTCGAAGCGGTCCGAGATGGAGGTGCCGAAGCGGGTGAACGCCTCGGTGAGCAGCTCGTCCATGCCGCTGAAGTGATAGCTCATGGAGCCCAGCGGCACCCCGGCGTGCGCCGCGATCCTGCGGTGCGAGGCCCCCGCCACGCCCTCCGCGGCGATCACGTCGAGGGCGGCGTCGATGATCCTGTCCCGGCGGTCGGGGTCGAATCGGCGCGTGGCCATATCCTCAGATCTCCCGGATGACGCGCGCCGGGTTGCCGACGGCGACGCAGTTGGCCGGGATGTCCTTCGTGACCACGGCTCCTGCGCCGATCACGGAGTTTTCGCCGATGGTGACGCCCGGCAGCACGATGGCGCCGCCGCCCAGCCAGACATTGTCCCCGATGGTGATCGGCTCGGCCGCTTCGAGGCGGTCGCGCCGCGGCTGCGGGTCGACAGGGTGTGTGGGGGTGAGGAGCTGGACGTTCGGGCCGATCTGGCAGTCCTCGCCGATGGTGATCGCGGCGACGTCGAGGGCCGTGAGGTTGTAGTTGATGAAGGTGCGGGCACCCACCGAGATATATGTGCCGTAATCGACATATATCGGCGCTTTGATGTGCACGTCCTCACCGAGGCTGCCGAGGAGTTCCTCCAGGATGGCCTGCGATCCCAGTGGATCCTCCGGGTAGGCGGCGGCGAACTTCGCCTGCAGCGCCATGGCGCGCTGGGCCTCCTTCTCGCTCTCCGGGTCGTCGGAGATGTAAAGATCTCCGGCGAGCATGCGCTCCCGGTTGCTGCGGGGGTCTCCGGCGAAGTAATCAGTCATGCGTACGATCGTACGCATCGGCGGGCCGGGAAGGAAGCCCGCCGGAACCATGACGACGGCGGCCGGGGGCCCGCCGTCGTCGGCTCACCCCGAAGTGGCGGTGCGCGTGGTGTCCTACCGCGCCCGCTCCACCCGGCTTTCGTCCCACACCGGTTCGGCGGATTCGTAGACCTTGCCGTCGGAGCCGAACACCAGGAAGCGGTCGAAGGACTTGGCGAACCAGCGGTCGTGGGTCACGGCCAGCACGGTCCCCTCGAAGGCGTCGATCGCGCGTTCCAGGGCCTCGCCCGAGTGCAGGTCCAGGTTGTCCGTGGGCTCGTCCAGGAGCAGGAGCGTGGCGCCGGACAGCTGCAGCAGCAGGATCTGGAAGCGGGCCTGCTGGCCGCCGGACAGGGACTCGTACTTCTGCTCCGCGGAGCCCACCAGCCCGTAGGCGTCCAGGGCTCCGGACGCGGCTTCACGGCCCAGCCCGGAGCGGTGCTCGTCGCCGCGGTGCAGGATGTCCAGCAGGGTCCGGCCCAGCAGGTCCGGCCGGGAATGGGTCTGGGCGAAGAAGCCGGGCCGGATGCGGGCGCCGAGTTTCACGGTGCCCTCGTGCGGCACCTCGGCGATTTCGACGTCGGAGACCGGCAGGTGTTCGCGCTCCGGGTCGGTGCCGCCGGCGGCGAGCAGCCGCAGGAAGTGGCTCTTGCCGGAACCGTTGGAGCCCAGCACGCCCACGCGGTCGCCGAACCAGATCTCGGTGGAGAAGGGCTTCATCAGGCCGGTGAGCTCCAGCTTCTCTGCGACCACGGCGCGCTTGCCGGTGCGGCCGCCGCGCAGGCGCATCTGCACGTTCTGTTCCAGCGGCAGGGCCTCGGGCGGGCCGGCCTCCAGGAACTTGGCCAGGCGGGTCTGGGCGGCCTGGTACTTGTTGGCCATGTCGGAACGGAACGCGGCCTTGGTCTTGTACATGTTGACCAGTTCCTTGAGCTTCACGTGCTCTTCGTCCCAGCGCTTGCGCAGTTCCTCGAAGCGGGCGTTCCGGTCCGCACGGGCCTCCACATAACTGCCGAAGCCGCCGCCGTGGATCCACGCGCCGGCGCCGTTGATGCCCGGTTCCAAAGTGACGATCCTGCCCGCGGCGTTGTTGAGGAGTTCACGGTCGTGGCTGATGAAGAACACGGTCTTCCTGGATTCGTTGAGTTTGCCTTCCAGCCAGCGTTTGCCGGGGACGTCCAGGTAGTTGTCCGGTTCGTCCAGCAGGAGCAGGTCGTCCGGGCCGGCGAAGAGCGCTTCGAGGACCAGCCGTTTCTGCTCGCCGCCGGACAGGCTCGACGCGCGGCGGTGCTGGGCCTTGTCGAAGGAAACTCCGAGCGCGGCCATGCAGACCTCGTCCCAGACGGTCTCGACGTCGTAGCCGCCCGCGTCTCCCCAGTCCACGATCGCCTGGGCGTACCGCATCTGGGTGGGCTCGTCGTCGTGCTCCATCATGGCGAGCTCGGCGTCCTCCACGGCCTTCGCGGCGGCGGCAAGGGCGGGCGGCGCGGCGGAGACCAGCAGGTCCCGCACGGTGGATTCGTCGCGGACCTGGCCCACGAACTGGCGCATGATGCCCATGCTGCCGGAGCGGCCCACAACGCCTTCGTCCGGCGTGATGTCGCCGGAAATGATCTTGAACAGGGTGGTCTTGCCGGTTCCGTTCGGCCCGATCAAGGCCGTCTTGCTGCCGTCCGGGACCTTGAAGGTCACGCCGTTGAGCAGCTGGGTGCCGTCGGAGAGGAAGTAATCGATGCCGGAAACGTCAATATGGGCCACTGCCCAATCTTCCCATGACGGAGCTTCCGCTAAGGGAGTCGCTTCCCCAGCCGGCCCCAGGGCTTGTAGATGGCCAGCACCTGTGCAAATCCCAGCGACAGGAAGGACACCACGGGCGGAAAGAGAAGCTGGACCGGTGCGGCACCCAGCGCGCGGCGCACCGCTGCCCCGCTGGTCCCGTCCGCGTCCGTAAGTCCGGCAGGCAGAGAGCCCACAGCGGGCAGCAACGCGACAAACACCAAAGCCGTCAACACGATTCCCAGCAGAAGCTTCACGAACACCCACCAGTACTGGAACAATCCCCATTTGGTCCAGATGCCCTGAATCAGACCCGTAACCAGCATCAGCAGGCTGAGGGCGATAACGGCCGGCGGAACGAATATTCCGAGAGCGGTATACACAGCGACGGCGGTCCTCCCGTTCTCGGTCAGCAGACCTGTGAACACGAGGAACAGGAGTCCGACGTCCAGGCCCATCCAGCCGACGCCGCCGATGATATGCAGCACCAGGACCAGCTTTCTCCAACCCTGCGGCAGCAACCGCCGCTCAGCCATGGCCTTATCCTGCCTGTCCGGCGGCCGGTCCGGCGTCCGGCCCGGCAGGGGGTTCGACGGCGGAGCCCGGCTCCGGCGGGGCGTCCGGCTTGCGCCGGGCGAACCCGGGAGCGTGTTCCGGACGCGGACCGAAAGCGATCATCCGCGCGGGCAGTTTGCGGAACGCCGGGAAGTTCCGGGCCACGAAGACCAAGGGCTTGGGTGGATCGGGCTGCTTGCCGGCCATGACCTGCGCAAAAACCGCGCGGTGCAGCAAGCGCTGGAACAACTGCACGGTGACCGTGGGCATCCAGCGGCGCTTCTGGACGGCGGCGAGGTGGCCGTCGTCGAGCGTTCTGCTCAACAACGGCTTGGCGACGAGCCGGGCCGCGGCCACCGCGTCCTGGATGGCGAGGTTGATGCCCACGCCGCCGGCGGGGGACATGGCATGTGCGGCATCGCCCAGCAGCAGGAGGCCCGGCTGGTGCCACCTCGGCAGGCGGTTGAGCTTGACGTCGAGCAGGTGCAGATCGTCCATGGAGCGGATGTGGTCCACGCGGTCGGCGAGGTCCGGCCGGAGCCTGGCCACCCGGGCACGGAACGCCTCGACGCCGTCCGCGCGGAGTTTCGCGTCCAGGCCCTTCGCCGCGAGGTAGGCGATCTGGTGGTAGTCCTTGCGCGTCAGGCTCAGGAGCACTTCGGAACCGGCGAAGCGCGGCGCGATCGAGGCCACGGGCTCCGTCTCGTCGGCAGCGCGAGGCAGCCGGAACCACCAGGTGTCGAACGGCACCGGAAACTCGCGCGGCACCAGCCCGGCCCGCTGCCGCAGCACCGAGCCGCGGCCGTCGCACGCCACCGTCAGGTCCGCCCGGATCTCCCCCGAAGCTGTTTCGGCACCGCTTTCCGGCTCCCGGCTCCGGTACGCCACCCCGGTGACCTTCCCGGCGCTGTCCCGCAACAGATCCGTGGCCTCCGTGTTCAGGCGGAGCGTGAAGGCCCGTTCCTGCCCGGCGGCTTCCACGAGGAAGCTCAGCAGGTCCCATTGCGGCACCATGGCCACGTAGTTGTAGGGAGCCTTGAGCAGCCCGAAGTCGGCCAGCACCACCGAATCCCCGGACGGGGTGGGGAGCCGGAAGTTCTCCAGCCTGCTCTGCGGGAGCCTGCGGAACTCTTCGCCGAGGCCGAGTTCGTCCAGGAGCCGGATGGTGGAGGCGTGGACGGTATCGCCGCGGAAATCGCGCAGGAAGTCTGCGTGCTTCTCCAGCACGGTGATCTCGACGCCGGCCCGCGCCAGCAGCAACCCGAGCATCACCCCCGCCGGACCCCCGCCGGCGATCACGCAGCTGGTGTATTCAGCCTTGTGCATCAGGCGCCCAGGGTGCCGATGACGGCGCGGTTACGGCCCAGGCTCTTGGCCATGTACAGGGCAGTATCCGCAGCTCCGATGAGCGCCTCGAGATCCACCCCTTCCTTGTCGATCGCAATGATGCCGTAGCTCACGGTGGGCATCGGAAAGCGGGCGGAGGTGCCGGCCGTTTCGAAGCGGTCGCTGATCTCCTGGACGATCGTGTGTGCCCGCTCGGCGCTGATGCCCGGGACGAGGAGGACGAATTCCTCCCCGCCGATCCGCCCCACCAGGTCCCCGGAGCGGACCGCCGCCCGGCACGCCCCGGCGAATGCCTTCAGCGCGACATCTCCCGCAGCGTGCCCGTAGCTGTCGTTGACCGCCTTGAAATGGTCGAGGTCGGCCAGGACCAAGGAGCCCGTGCGGTCATCGAGCCGCATCCTGCGGAGCTCCTCACCCGCCTCCTGGAAAAAACTGGCCCGGTTCAGCAGGCCGGTGAGGCCGTCCTGGGCGGCAGCGGTCCTGAGAACACGGGTGCGGTTCTCACTGCTGAGGGCGAACATGCTGAATGAAGCGACAGCCAGGAATGCCATGCCAACCAGGGTCGTGGCCGCGGAACCGAAGAGGGTGTTGTACCGGGCACTGTGGGGGCCGTCGAGGGTGAAGGACATGAGCCGGCAGAGGTAGAACGTGGAGACCGCGGCGGCGGCGATGCCCATGGACACCCGGATCCTGGAAGCCTCGGGCCCGCCGAGCCACAGCTCCCGTCCGGCCAGTCCGATCATGAGGGACATGAAAGCCAGGAACACCGGATCGCCGGCCCATTCGTTGGTGGACGGATTATCTGCGACTGCCGCCACCGCCGCGCACCCCGGCACCGCCGCGAGCACCCAGACGGAAGGACGGAGCGCCCTGAGGGAGCGGGCGCTGGCCCAGACGGCGCAGGCGCCGGCCACCAACATGGGGTTCCCCACCGGATTCGCCAACCAGCGCAGCGGCGTCAGTTCAAGCAGGAACACTGCCGATCCGATCAGGAACAGGGCCAGCGATACGCACCACCAGCCGCTGTACGGGGAGCGGGTGGTGAGATAGTCCGCGAAGTAGAACAGGAGGCCCACCGTAAACGCGACGACCGCGAAGGCCACCCTCAGGCTGTAAGTGTCAAGGGCCATCGGTGCCAGCCCGTCGGAGATCGGCGGCCACAGTCCCTGGCCGGCCGCGCTCCAACCCGCAAAGACTGGCGGGCTCAAACGCTGTGCCGACGGGCATGTTGATCCCCTCAGCTAGATCCGATGCTCGACTGGATGTGAGCTTATCAACGGCCGGGGCGCGTGAGTAGGGGCTTGCCTGCCTCCAGCCAGGCGGCTCGCATCGGCCGCTCAGGCCGACAGGTTCAGTTCCGGCCTTCGGCGCTCCCATGGGAGCAAGGCCTCGACGGCGGTGCCTACCTTGAAGACCGGGTTGTCGTCGAAAGGATGGCCCACAATCTGCACGCCGGTGGGAATTCCGCAGTCCGCCATGCCGCTCGGCACTGCAAGGACGGGGCAACGGTTGGCGATGTTGAACGGCCCGGTCATGTGGCCCTGCCAGTAGTGCTCCAGGTGCACTCCGCCGGCGTCGATCCCGTCCAGGTACATTTCCTCCGCCTCCAGCGCGGGAACGGCCGAGGCCGGGCAGAGCAGTGCATCGAACCCCGCCATGGCAGACGCCAGCTGGGCCTGGATCTGCGTTTCGGCGCGGATTCCGTCCACGAAGCGGTTGGCCTTAGCTGCGGAACGGGCATCGGCCATGAACTGCCGCGTGTAGGGGGCGAGCTGGTCTTCGGTGCCGTCCGTCTCGTCCTCCATGGCGGGCCCCAGAAGGTAGCCGAAATGGGTGAACATGGTCCGGCTGATGAATTCCGTGGTCCAGGGCAGTTCGACTTCCTCGACGACGGCGCCGGCGTCCCGCAGTGCCGCGGCCACTGTGCGGGTGTTGGCCTCGACGTCGGACGCCACCGGGTAGTTGCCCAGGCGGATGCACAGCGCGATCCGCATCCCCCGGGCAGCTTCTGCGCCGGAACCGGCCGAAACAGGTGCACCATCCGCCAGCGACGTGTGATCTCGCGGGTGCCGGCCGGCCATGACGTTTGCCAGCAGGGCGGCGTCGGCCACGGTCCGGGCCATGGGACCGTCGCCGCGGTAGTGGTCGGCGGACAGCGGGGCCAGCCCCGGGATCCTGCCGTACGGCGCTTTGAAGCCCACCGTTCCAGTGAACGACGCCGGCAGGCGGGTTGAGCCGGCAATGTCCGAGGCCGTTGCCAAGGGAGCCAGCCCCGCGGCCAGTGCTGCTCCGGCGCCGCCGGAAGAACCACCGGGCGAGTACCTCGGGTTCCAAGGGTTCCGGGTGATTCCCCACAACGGGCTGTGGGTGACCGTGGCGCAGCTGTACTCCGGGGTGGTGGTGCGTGCGTGGATGATCCCACCGGCAGCCCGGATCCGCGCAATGACCGGATGGTCTTCGGCAGCGATCACATCCTTCTGCGCAATCAAGCCTTGGGACAGGGTGTGCCCGGCGAGTCCGTGCTTCTCCTTCGCCGCGACCGGCAGGCCGAGCAGCGGGGTCAGGCCGCGGCCGCGGGCGTAGGCGGTGGCTGCCTGCCGCGCGGTGCGCCGTGCCTCGTCAAAGAGGGTCTCCGTGAGGGCATTGATGCCGCTGTTGACCTGCTCAGTCCGGGCGATGACGGCGTCCATCAGCTCCACCGGGGACAGCTCCCGGCGGCGGAACAAGCGCAGGGCCGTGCCGGCGTCGAGATAGTGAAGCTCCGTCATGCCAGCGCCCCCGACACGAGTTCCCGGGCCACGCCGGTGAGCATGTCCACGCCGGCAACCATGTCTGCATCGGTGCTGAATTCCCGTTCGCAGTGCGAGACGCCGTCCACGCTCGGGATGAACAGCATCACCGACGGCACCATGGTGTTCATGGCCACGGAATCGTGCCCGGCCATGGTCTGGATCCGCCGCGCCGTCAGCCCCAGGTTGGCCGCGACTTTTTCCGAGAGTTCCAGCCCTGCGTCAGGGAAGCGCCGGATCGGCCGGATGTCGAAGTCCTTCACGTTGACCTTGATGTCGTGCTCGCGGGCCAGCACGTCGATGTCGCGCAGCAGCTTTGCCCGTGCCGCCCCCACAATCTCCGGGTCACCGGAGCGCAGGTCCGCCACCAGGTGCACCCGGCGGGCGACGACGATCGGCGAGTTGGGCTCCAGGGTCAGCTGGCCCACGGAGGACACCAGTGATTCCTCGGCGAAGTCCTTCGTGACGTCGTGCACCATGAGGATGATTTTCGACGCCGCCACGAGCGCATCGTGCCGGTCCGCCATCGCCGTGGCCCCGGTGTGGGACTGCTCGCCGAGCACCTCGATGTCCAGTTTCTGGGTGTGCCAGCTGGAATCGACGACGCCGATGCTGATCCCTTCGCGCTCCAGGATGCGGCCCTGTTCGATGTGGATTTCGGCGTAGCCTGCCGCTTCCGGCCCGGGGTCCGTGCCGAGGTAGCCGATCCCGCCCAACGCCTCGCGGACGCTTGTTCCGGTGAAGTCCCGGACGTCCAGCATCTGCCCGCACTCGAACAGTCCGGCGAAAACGGAACTGCCCATGATGCTCGGGGCGAAGCGGCTGCCTTCCTCGTTGAACCAGTTCACCACCGCCAGGTTGTACCGTGGCGCGGCAGCGGACGCCGCCACTTCGGCGTCGAGCCTCCTGGCCGCGTGGAGCGCGGCGATCACGCCGTATGCGCCGTCGAACCGTCCGGCAAGGGGTTGGCTGTCCAGGTGCGATCCGACCAGGACGTACGGCGCGCCCGGCGTCCACTCCAGCATCCCGAACATGTTGCCGATGCCGTCCACCTGCAGCTGCCACCCGGCGTCGCGCACAAAGGCGGCGAACCAGTCCCTGGTGAGCCGGTCCTCGGCGGTGGCTGCCTGGCGGTCCACGCCGTTGTTGGGAGTGGCGCCGATGGTTGCCACGTGGTGAAAATCGGCGAGGAAGGCTGTTGCGCTCATGATGGATTCCTTAGCTGGAGCGGGTGGGAGGGTCTTAACCGATGCGGCCGCGGGTCTCGGGCACCTTGGTGAGGGTGACCAGCAGGAGTACGACGGCGGCAGCGGCCGCCATGTACACGCCTGGCATGTGCGGGACGCCGCTTGCTCCCACCAGGGCGGTGCCGATGAACGGGGCGGTGCCGCCGAAGATGGCGTAGGCCGCGTTGTAACTCACGGCCGCCGAGGTGAAACGGGTGTTGGTGGTGAAAATTTCGACGAAGAAGGTGTAGCAGCCGCCGCCGTAGACACAGAGCGCCAGCACGAAGAGGGACTGGCCCAGGAGCGCGAGCCCCAGGTTTCCGCTGGTGACCAGCATGAAGCTCGGGACGGAAAGCACGGCCAGCACCGCCGAGCCCGCGATGAGCATCGGCTTGCGGCCGAAGCGGTCACCCAGCCGTCCGCCGATCGGCAGCAGGACCGCGTACAGGGCGAGGGCGGCTGCGTTCACCAGGAGAGACTGTTCGCGGCTCAGGTGGCCGGTGGTCTGCACATAGGAGACGAAGTAGGCGGACAGGAAGTAGAAGCCCATGGCGGTCAGTCCCATGACGAAGATGACCTGGACCATGCGGAGCTTGTTCTGGCGGAAGGCCTCGCGGACCGGGCTGAACTCCTTCTCCCGCGTGGCCTGGGCGTCCTTGAACGCCTCGCTTTCCTCGGTGCGGCTGCGGATCCAGACACCCACCATGGCGAGCGGCAGCGCCAACAGGAAGGGCAGGCGCCAGCCCCAGGAGGTGAAGGCCTCATTGGGCATGGACTGGCTGAGGATCAGGATCATGGTGCCGGCAACCACCGAGGGCAAGGCCGTCGCGGCGATGGTGATGTTGAGCCAGAAGCCGCGCCGGTTCACCGGAGCGTGCTCGAAAACGAAGGACGGGGCGCCCACGGATTCACCGCCGGCGGAGAAGCCTTGGATGAGACGGCACAGGACCAGCAGCACGGGCGCCCAGGCGCCGATCTGCGCGTAGCCGGGCAGCAGGCCCATCAGGGCGGTGGCACCGCCGATCGCCATGAGCGTGATGGTGAGGACCCGGCGTCGGCCGATGCGGTCGCCCAGGGCTCCGAAGAACAGGCCGCCGAGCGGGCGGACCACGAAGGCAACGCCGAAGGTGGCGAATGTCGCGAGCATGGCGGTGAGAGGGCTGCCGCCCGGGAAGAACACCTGGGAGAAAATCACGGCCGTAAGGCCGTACAGGGTGAAATCGTAGAACTCGATGAACTGGCCCACGCTGCCGCCGGCGAGGACCCGCCGCTGCATGGCGGTGGTCTTCGCCGCTGCGGGGGCGGCGCTGGCTTGGTCGGTGCTGGCTTGAACGGTGGAGCCTTCGGATGAGGTTCCGCTGACATCTTCGACGTACTTCAGGACCATTGAATCTCCTTAGAAGAGCTTGGATTCAACAATCAGTGACGGCCATCACATCTGTCTAATTGATTGTTTTTAGTTGGCCCATAGATTTCAGTTATGCGCCTCCGAGGCCTTTGCTCCCGTAGATCCGGCGGCAGCTTTCCTCGAAGGCCAGGACCCTTCGGGTTGCCTGGACTCCTTCGGGCCGGACCACCATGACCTCGATCGGCGGGAAGTTGTCCGTGAGCGCCAGGGAAACGACGTGCCCTCCCGAGTAGGTGGTGTCGCTGTGCAGGCGCTGGTTGAGCACAGCGTAGCCATGGCCCTTGGCCACGAAGGAGCGCACGGTTTCGTAGCCGGAAAAGCGGTGCCGGACGTTGGGGACCACGCCGGCCATGGCGTAAAGCTGCTCGTAGTATTCGCGGCTGTGCGGCAAGTCCAGGACCACGGACGGCTCACCTTCCAATTCGCGCAACGCGATCTCCTTCCGGCCCGCCATCGCCAGGGGATGCCCTACGTGGACAAGCACGTGGGGAGGGATCCGCTCCAACACCTCATACGTGAACCCGCGACCCAGCCCGAGCCCGTACATCAGCGCAACGTCGCATTGCCCACCCAACAGCGCCTCCTGAAGGCGTGCGAGGTCGGCCTCCACAATGGATACCTCCACACCCGGATGCTCGGCCTCGAAGGCCTGCAGGATGGCCGGCAACCGGAACGGCGCAAGCGGGGCGAAGACTCCTACCTTGAGTTCGCCGGAGAGGTTGGCGGCCATGCCGCGGGCCGACTCGTAGAGCGAATCGGCGTGCTCCAGGAAGGACTTGATGTCCTGGGCGAACTGTTTGCCGGTGGACGTGAGCCGGATGCCTCGGGTCCGTTGACGCACGAACAGCTGGGTCGCAAGGCTGGTTTCAAGCTGGGCCATCGCGGTGGAAAGCGCGGGCTGCGTGACTTTGAGGACCTCGGCAGCGGCCGTCATGTTCTCCAGTTCGGCCACCACGGCGAAGTAGCGCAGCTGGGTCAGGGTAAAGGGCTTGGCCATCCGTCCATGGTGCCACTCCGTAGCTCGTAGCTGCCGGGAAGATTCAAAGGGAGGAACGCACGCTTCTAGTGTGCACACCCCATCGACGGCGCCCGGTGGCCGGCGTGGACCGCGGAGGCGTGCACCGGCGGGGCGTCGTTGAGCTCGTGGTGGGCGTCGTGCACCACGGCACCGCCCACGATCGTCAGGTCCGCCTTCTCACCCAGGAGTTCCGGGGCTTCCAGCCGGTACAGGTTGGCGGACCACACCACGACGTCGGCCCGGGCGCCCACGCGGATCACGCCCAGTTCGTCCTCGGCGTGCCAGGCCCAGGCGCCGCCTTGGGTGTACGCCCGCAGACTGGTGTCCAGGTCTAGGCGCTCGTCCGGCGTCCAGGCGGCACCGCCGTCGAGCGAATCCCGGGTGAGGGCGCTGTACAGGCCGACCAGCGGGTCCATCTCGCCCACCTGCCAGTCGCTGGAGAACGCCAGGCGGGCGCCGGAGCGGGCGAGGGACTTGAAGCGCCAGGCGCGGTCCCAGCGTTCCTCGCCCACGTTGTCCATCCACGTTCCCGCCACCAGGTCCGGGGAGCAGTGGCGCGGCTGCATCGCCGGTACCACCCCCAGCTGCGCGAAGCGGGGAACATCCTCCTCGGCCAGGCACTCCACGTGCACGATTCCGTGCCGGCGGTCGCCGGCGCCGTTGCTCCCCGTCCCGTTGCTGCGCTGGGCGTGCTCGATCGAATCGAGGGCCAGCCGCACTCCCCAGTCGCCCGTGGCGTGGGTGTGCGTCTGGAAGCCGAGCCGGTCCAGCTCCGTGAGCGTCGCCGTGAACTCGTTGGGCGGGCAGCTCGGGGCACCCCGGTGGCCGGGCCGGTTGGCGTAGTCGGCGAGCATCGCGGCGGTGTGCGGTTCGATCACGTCGTCCGCGTAGAGCTTCACCGGGCCGAGCCGGAGCATCGGGTCGGCTGGAGCGCCGTCAACGGCGTCGCGCAGTTCCCGGCGGAACGCCGCGTCCGAACCGACAGGGTGGAACAGGGCCGTGATGACCCGGGAGTGCATCCTGCCTTCGCGCCGGGCCCGGTACATGAGGTCCAGCTCGGCAAGGGGAACCTGGGGCTCGACCACGGTGGTGATGCCGCTGGCTGCCGCCATCTCAAGGCTGGACGTGATCCGGCGGTAGCGGCGGTCCGGGGAGTACATCGGAATATCGCGCTGCAGTCCTGCCAGGCCCGCCGTCGTCATGGCGCTCGTGTAGAAATCGGTCACCCAGCCGGTGGGCCGGCCGTCGTCGTCGAACTCGGGGCGGCCCCACGGGATCGTAGCGCCGCGTTCGATCCCGAGGGCGCGGATCGCGGCGTCGTTGAGCCACACCGAATGCTGGTCGTACGTGGTGATGAAGACGGGCCGGTCCGTCAGGCCGCGCAGGTCCGCAGCGTTCGGCCGGCGGCCCTCGACGACGGCGTACACAGCGTTTTCGGCGCAGACCCAGTCCAGTTCGGGCCGGGCAGCCGCGTGGACCGCGATCCGGTGGCGCACCTCCTGCAGGGTGTGGGCCCCTTCGAGGCTGACCGCGTCGGGGTCGAAGCCCAGGAGGAGGTGATTGTGGCTGTCGATGACGCCGGGGCTTAGGAGCCGGCCGCGCAGGTCGAGCCGGCGCCGGGCCGGAGGGGCGTCCTGGTCGGCGCCGACGTAGCTGATGAGACCGTTGCTGATGCCGACCGCTTCGGCCCAGCCTGTTCCGTCGAAGGTGCGAACGGATCCGTTGTGGAGCAGCAAGTCAAGCAAGGTGGTCCTCCTCGTCGTGCACTGCGTCAAGCAGCAGCAGGTGGGTTCCGGAGCGCGGCCGGAGGTACAGGTAGTAGTAGGCGAAGCCGGCGGCGACGAAGGCCAGGGAGATGCCCACGCTCAGCCACTGCTCCGGGTCCAGGACGGCCACCACGAAGACCAGCACCAGGGCGGCAATGCAGATGGCCGGCGGGAGCGGCCACCACGGCATCCGGTAGCCGGTCCCCGGCTGTTTGCCCGGGATGCTTGACCGCCGGCGGTGGGTGATTGCAGCGAGGGCGATGAAAAGGTAGCTGAACGTGAGGGTGGATCCGGTGGCGGTCAACAGGATGTCGACCGGAACGAAACAGGCGAGGAAGGCGATGGCACCCATGACGGCGGTTGCCGCGACGGGCGCCTGGCCCCTGGAGCTCACGCGGCGCAGGCCGCGGGCCACGCCTTCGGGCAGCGCACGGTCGCGGGCCGCGGCATAGAGCAGCCGGCCGGACTGGAGGGTGATGGCGATGATGGCGTTGATGATCGAGAAGGCGACGGCGAGCAGCACAAGGGTGGTGACGGCGTCACCCGCGCGTTCGCTGAGGAACTCTTCAACCGGCAGTTCCGAGGCGAACAGTTCTTCCTGCGAGGAAGCGCCGAGCAGGATCGCGAGCAGCGGAATCAGCTCGGCCGCGATCGTCGCGGCGGCGCTCCACAGCACGGCGCGCGCCAGGGTGCGGGCGGGGTTCCTGGTTTCCTCGGCGAAGTAGACGGCTCCGCCATAGCCGTTGAAGGAGAAGATGCCCTGGGTGACGGCGATCATCAGGCCCGCGATCGCCAGCGGCGCAAGGGCTCCGGTGCCGGCGTCGAGTGCCTGCGGAACGAAGAGGGTGCCCACCGGCCGCTCCACATGGACCAGGCCAAGGACCGCGAGCAGCACCAGTGCCGCCATCTCCACGAAGAGGAAAACCCCGGTGAGCCAGGCGTTGGCCTTGATGTTGAAGCAGGCGGTGACGGTGGTCAGCACCACCACCACGAGGGCGGTCGTTTCGGGGGACAGGCCTGCGATGGCCACCCCTAGGTAGTCTGCGACGCCGAGCGCGAAGACCGCGACGATCAGCGGCAGCGAGACGAGGCTGATGAAGAAGGTCACGACGCCGGCCGCCGGGCCCAGTGCCCGCGCCACCAGTGAGTAGTCCCCGCCCGCCACGGGGTAGGCGGAGGCGAGTTCCGCGTAGCAGAAGGCGACGAGGATGCTGACGATTCCTGCGATGAGGAAGCCCCAGACCACGCCGGTGCCGAACGCAGCCAGTGCGGCACCGCCGAGGATGAAGACGCTGGACGCGGGGGAGATGGAGGACAGGGTGATGAGGATGTTGCCGCCAAGGCCGAGGCTGCGGGACAGGGATGCGTCGTAGGACCGTCCTGTCTGGGTGTCCGATGCTTGCGTGTCCGGCGCCTGCGTATCCGGGGCCTGGGCCGTGCCCCGTACCGGAGCGGTGCTGCTGGGCTTTTCCATGGGAATCCGTTCGGTCTGCGAAGGAAGGATTTTGTTTTTTGACACCAGCGTCAAATAACCATTGGAGTGTGGCAGCTCACATCGGATAGTGTCAAGGGCATGGCCCGCCCCAACACGCAGCAGCAGCGGCGCTCGGAACTCGTGGAAGCCGCCCTCAAGGAAGCCTCCGCACAGGGCTTGCGCTCCCTCTCGCTGTCCGACATCGCCAAGCGTGCAGGCCTCACCCGCGGGGCCTTGCTCTACTATTTCGACGACCTGGATGCCCTCCTTGTCGAGGCGCACCGGGCCGGCACCGAACGCTTCTGCGACCGGAGGGACGAGCTGGTGGCTGAGCTCAAGTCCCCTGCGGACAAGCTCCGCGCAGCGGTCGACGGCGGCCTGCCGAGCGGGCCGGACGACGCCCTCATGCGCCTGCTCTATGAGTTCGACTTCATGGCGGGCAGCTCGGAACTGCACGACTCCCTGGTCCAGCAGATGTACCTCCGGCAGACCGCCACGTACCGGGCCATCTTCGAGGAGGGAAATGCCTCCGGCGCCTTCTCGATCACCTCGGATCTCGGCCAGGCGGCCATGAACATGGTGGCCCTCGAGGACGCGTACGGGCTGCACATCGTGTCCGGCAACAGGCTCGTCACCGTGGACATGGCACGCGACGCCATGCTGGCCTTCGCCGCGCAGCTTGGCTGCGCTGGAGTGGGCGCCGGCTAAGGGAGCCATTCGGCGAAGAATCCTGGGGAATCTACACTTCGACGTAGAACGGCCTGCCGGGAACCAGGCGCGGGTGCGGCCATTCCAGGCGGTAGCTGCGGCCGTACGGGTCCTCTACCCGGATGCCATCGTGTTCGTGCAGGGCCGCCGCACGCCGGTCCGTCTCCGCCAAGGTTGGCAGCGTTTCCGTCTTTCCCTTGGCCTCAAGGACCCACGGACCGTCCAAGGGCGGGACGCCTTGTTCAAGGGCCAGGATCTCGAATAACTCGGCGGGCAGTGTGCCCAAATCTGCCGGCAGGTGCCGGCGCAGCCGATGCGCCGGGGCGTGCGTCTTCAGCGCGGTGGTCCATGCCTGCCTGAGCCAGTTCAAGTCGACCTGCCCCAGCCGCGGTCCCAAGCGAAGCCGGCGGTCCTCGTCCAGGACAAGCCGGTACTGGGCGCCGTCCCGGTCAAGGATGCAGGCCGCCTCGCCCACATACTCATACCCCTCAAGCAACGCCTGTTCCGAGGGGTGGTAGCTGAAGTCGCCGGTCTCATCGATCGACAAGAACGCCGCGGTTCCCGGCGCGTCCGTGGCTTCTTGTGATTCCGGTTCCATTCCTTGACCTCCTGTGCCAGAAGCGGTGAACGCCGGGTTCTCTCCCTCCATCGGAGCACCGTCCGAGCTTTTCCAACACCGGCCTTTACGAATTCCAAACGCCCAATCTGCGAAAAGCCGTCGCCGTCGGACCCTGGGCGTTAAGGACTCATCAAGGATTCCGGTACACCGCTTCCGGGGTCTTTCCGCGGTGCTAGCGTCGGCAGTGCCACGGAGTTCCCGCCCCGTCGCGGAGAGGTAATCATGACCACGCTCAGCCGCCCGCCGGCGGATCCCTCTGCGCCGCGGCCGGGGTCCGCGGAGCGCTTCCGCAGATGGCTGCTGTTCGGCCTCCAGGACGCAAAGGGCCTGCACCAGGGGCCCGGCGCCGTCAGCGACGAGCACTTGAGGAAACACACTTGGTGGCAGGTCATGTGCCTGACCGGTGTGGACTATTTCTCCACCCTGGGCTACCAGCCGGCCATCGCCGCCCTGGCCGCGGGCGTGATTTCCCCGCTGGCAACCCTGGTCTTGATCATCGTGACCCTGTTCGGCGCCCTTCCGGTCTATCGGAGAGTCGCTCAGGAAAGCCCCCGCGGCGAGGGTTCCATCGCGATGCTGGAGCGGTTGCTGCCGAGTTGGAGCGGAAAACTGCTGGTCCTGGTCCTGCTTGGCTTTGCCGCCACGGATTTCATGATCACCATGACCCTGTCCGCCGCCGACGCCACCGCCCACGCCGTCCAGAACCCCCTGATGCCGGGGTGGCTTCAAGGGCAGAACGTACTGGTCACGCTCTTCCTCCTGGCCCTTCTGGCCGCGGTATTCCTGCGGGGATTCAAGGAGGCCATCGGCGTCGCGGTCGCCCTGGTGGTGCTGTACCTGGGCCTGAACGCGGTGGTGGTTGTGGTGACCATGGCAGGGGTCTTTGAGCACCCGGTGATGGTGGGTGACTGGTGGCATGCGCTCACCACCTCCCACGGCGATCCGCTCATGGTGATCGCCATCGCGTTGATCGTCTTCCCCAAACTTGCACTGGGCCTGTCCGGGTTCGAAACCGGCGTCGCGGTCATGCCCCAGATCAAGGGCCGCCCCTCCGACACCGAAGAAAACCCAGCGGGGCGCATCCACGGCGCCCGCTCGCTGCTGACCACAGCGGCCGTGATCATGAGCGGATTCCTCCTGACGACCAGCTTCATCACCGTCGTCCTGATCCCCGAGCAGGAATTCGAAGCGGGCGGACAAGCCAACGGGCGCGCCTTGGCATTCCTTGCCCACCAATACCTGGGCAACGGATTCGGCACCGTGTACGACATCAGCACCATCGCGATCCTGTGGTTTGCCGGCGCCTCGGCCATGGCCGGGTTGCTCAACCTCGTGCCCCGGTACCTGCCCCGGTACGGCATGGCGCCCGGATGGGCGCGCGCCGTGCGGCCCCTGGTCCTGGTCTTCACCCTGATCGGGTTCCTCATCACCTTCCTTTTCAACGCCGACGTCGACGCCCAGGGCGGTGCCTACGCCACCGGCGTCCTGGTGTTGATGACCTCGGCCGCCATCGCCGTGACCCTCTCGGCCCGGCGCAAGAAGCAGGCCAGCCAGACGCTCGGTTTCGGGGCCATTTCCGTGGTCTTCGTCTACACCACCATCGCCAACATCATCGAACGGCCGGAAGGCATCCGGATCGCCGGCCTTTTCATTCTCGGCATCATCGTCATCTCGCTCCTTTCCCGCATCAGGCGCTCCTTCGAACTCCATGCCACCCATGTCCGGCTCGACCGGACAGCCTTGGAATTCATGTCCTCGGATCTTGCGGGGCCGATCTCCCTGATCGCCCATCAGCCCGAGCGACTGACCGCCAGCGCCTATCGCGAGAAGCTGACGTCCGCGATCGAAGTCAGCCACCTGCCTCTGGGAAGCGAAGCACTGTTCCTGGAAGTCATCGTGGATGACTCCTCGGATTTCGAAACCGAGCTCGAAGTCCGGGGCGTCACCCGGCACGGCTTCCGGATCCTGGAGGTCCACGGACCCGTGGTACCGAACACCATTGCCTCGGTACTCCTGCACATCCGCGACATCACCGGACTGATGCCGCATATCTATTTCCGCTGGACCGAAGGAAACCCCGTAACCAACCTGTTGAAGTTCCTGTTCCTCGGGGAAGGGGAAATAGCTCCCGTCACCCGCGAAGTCCTCCGGGAAGCCGAGCCCGAAGTCACCCGGCGCCCCTGGGTCCACGTCGGATAGGTCCTAGCGCGGAACCTGCGCGGAATCCCGCAGCGCGGCGCGGACCGATTCCAGCTCGGGCAGTCCCGCCAGGCCGCGCGGGGTCCGGTAGACGCGGCAGCTCAATGCCGGTTGCGAGTTTGCCGGGAACAGATCCTTGCCGGAGGCAATGAACGACGGCGAACCGTGGAAACCAAGCGCCGCAGCCTCGCGATCGCTGGCGAGCGTCCTGACCACCACGTGTTCGTCCGGCAGTCCCTCCTCGGCCAAGGCGCGGTGGAAGATTTCAAGGGCGGGGCCGCTGTTCGGACATCCTTCGATGACCCTCAGTTCAAAGGTCATGGGTGCTCCTTTCCGGTGCCTCGCCAGCTCCTGGGCCACTCCCGCAGCCGTCGCAGCAGACGTCGCCGCGCCACGCGTTGACGCCTTCGCGCACGGCGATCGCCGCGATGACCAGGGCGGCTCCGGCGTCGGCCCACCACCAGCCCAGGGTGCTGTTCAGCAGCAGGCCAAGCAACAGCACCGCCGAAAGGTAGGTGCACAGCAGAGTCTGCTTCGAGTCGGCAACGGCCGTCCTGGAGCCCAGTTCGCGGCCGGCCCGGCGCTGCGCCCAGGACAGGACGGGCATCATTGCCAGGCTCAGGGCGGCGATCACCAGTCCCGGTACGGAGTGCTGCGCTTCGCCGCCGCCAGCCACGGAACGGAGCGCGTCCGCCGTCACGAAGGCCGCGAGGGCAAAGAAGGAGATCGCGATGATCCGCAGGGTCACATGCTCGCGCCGCTCAGGATCCGTGGACGAGAACTGCCATGACAGCGCGACGGCGGACCCCACCTCGATTACAGAATCGAGCCCGAACCCGATCAAAGCGGAAGAGTCCGCCACGCCTCCCGCCCACAAGGCCACCACTGCCTCCACGAGGTTGTAGCTGATGGTGGCGGCGGCGAAGAGACGGATCCGGCGGCTCAGCACGGCCCGCCGGGCAGGGGAAAGGGCGAGTTCAAGGGTGCTCATACCAGGCACTCCCCGTCCGGGGCACAGCAGGCAGGATCTACTGCCAGCACAACACCAATGAGGTCCTTGATGGCGTGGCCCAGGCGGGCGTCGGCCAGCTCATAGCGCGTGCGCCGTCCGTCCGGAACAGCCAGCACCAGTCCGCAGCCGCGCAGGCACGCCAGGTGGTTGGACATGCTCTGCCGCGAGACCGCCAGGGAATCCGCAAGCTCCGAGGGGTACGCGGGTACGGAAGCCAGGGCGAGGAGAATGCGGGCCCTGGTGGGATCCGAGACCGCGTATCCGAAGCGGGCAAGCACGGGCGCATGCGTGAGCGTTTCCATGAAATCAAAGTACATCGATCAGTGTATTCACGCAATGATGTACCACCGCAAATGAGTGCACTACAATGCACATATGCACTCAAAGCGGGAAAGCTGATGTTGCCACTACTGCAGAATGGAACGTACCGGCGGCTGTTCTCCGCCCAGGTCGTGGCCCTCCTGGGCACAGGGCTGCTCACTGTGGCGCTGGGCCTGCTGGCCTTTGACCTGGCCGGAAAGGACGCCGGGGCCGTCCTCGGCACGGCACTGACCATCAAGATGGCCGCCTACGTGGGCTTCGCCCCGGTGATCAACGCCCTGGTAGCCAACGTTCCGAAGAAGCCGGTGCTCATCACGGCCGACCTGCTGCGGGCGGCGATGGCCCTGTGCCTGCCCTTCATCACCGAGGCGTGGCAGATTTACGTGGTGATTTTCCTGTTGCAGTCCGCCTCGGCAACGTTCACCCCGGCATTCCAGTCATTGATTCCGACGGTCCTCCCGGCAGAGCGGGACTACACCCGGGCGCTATCCCTTTCCCGGCTGGCCTACGACCTGGAAGCGCTGGCCAGCCCGGCGATCGCGGCCCTGCTGCTGACCGTTCTCAGCTACAACAAGCTGTTCCTCGGAACGGTCGCGGGCTTCCTGCTCTCGGCGCTCCTGGTGGTCCGCACCGCGCTGCCCGCAACAGCGGTCAGCGGATCAACACCGGGCGGCGGATCAAAGGAGGCTCCGGCGTCGTTGTGGCACCGAACTACCCTCGGCGCGAGGATCTTCTGGCGCACCCCCAAACTGCGTTCGCTGCTGGCGCTGAACCTGGTGGTTGCCGCACCCACGGCCCTGGTCCTGGTGAACACCGTGGTCTACGTCCGGGAGGTACTGCACCGGCCGGAGACGGACCTTGCCCTGGCCTTGGCCTGCTTCGGGGTGGGTTCCATGGCCGTGGCGCTTGGTGCGCCCCGCCTGCTGGAGCGCTTCGGGGACCGTCAGGTCATGCTCACCGGTGCGGCAGTAATCCCCGCGGTCATGGCCGGCGCCACGGCAGTGACGTTCCTGGCGGAAGCGGGCCACGGACAGGGCAACGGTTCAGGCACCGCCTGGTGGTGGCTGCTTGGTCTGTGGTTCCTGCTGGGCGCCGGTAACTCAACGGTCCTGACGCCGTCGGCACGGCTGCTGCGCGAAGCCTCCGATGAGGAGACACGGCCGTACGTTTTCACGGCGCAGTTCTCGCTGTCCCACGCCTGCTACATCCTCACATATCCGCTGGCGGGCTGGCTCGGCGCCGCGGCGGGGCTTGGCCCGGCTGCCCTCGCGCTGACATTTGTTGCGATGATAGGCGGTACGGGTGCTTTCCTTTCGTGGCCGCGCAGGTCCGTGCGGCCGCGTACGGACACCAGCCCGGACGGCCGGGAAGCCGCGGAACTCAAGCAATAGGAGCAGGCCTTTGAGCATGGCCAACATGAAACGGCAAGTCCCCGAGCCGTCCCTCGTCCACGAGGTCACTCCGGACGCCGGGCTGCTCGACACCGCGGCCGGAACCCTGCGGATGCTCGCCGAACCCACCCGGCTGCACCTGCTCTGGCAGCTGACCTCGGGGCCAAAGTCGGTCACAGAACTCACGGAAATGGCCGACGTACCGCGCACCGTTGTCAGCCAGCATCTGGCGAAACTGCGGCTCAGCGGCCTGGTGGACACCCGCAAGGACGGCCGGCACGTCATCTACTCCCTGCACGACGGCCACCTGGTGCGGCTCATTCGCGAAACCCTGAACCACGCCGACCACCAGCTCACCGGCGAACCGTTCCACGACTGATTCGGCCGGGCTGGCGAGCCCCGTCAGTACCGGTTCGGCAGGGGCGACCTCATGATGTGCGGCAGCTGAGTAATGAAGCTCACAATGAGGATGAAGTAGGCAATGAAGAACAGGCACCAGGCGATGAACAGGCCGATCCCCACCCAGCCCAGGATCCTTCCGTCCTGTGCGGGAACCCCGTAGGCCTCGGCTTTCTTGGACTGCATGAGCGCCAGCGGGCCGAAGACGACGCCCAGGGACACGATCCCGAGCACCCCGAACACGGCGGCCAGGCGGGCGTGCCTCATGCCTTCGAGGTACCAGCGCAGCTGGCCCTGGGTGACAGGAGTCTGGTCGGACTGCGGGTATCCGGGCTGAAGGTCCGGCGGCGGCGTGGTCATGCGTTCCCCCTCGATGCTGTTCCGTTGCGTGGCCTTCCGGGAAGGTTCCGCGTGACAGCCTGAGGATACGTCCAAGCCGCAGCCGGGCACCAGCGCTATCCCGCGGCGGTGAGGAACTCCTTCAGCAGCGGACCGCTGGTGGTGGCTCCAAGGCCGCCGTCCTCGACGAACACGGCCACCGCAAGATCGCCGTGCACAGCCACGATCCAGGCGTGGGTCTTGGGCGGGTTTTCCTTGCCGAACTCGGCGGTGCCGGTCTTGGCGCCCACCGGGGCACCGGGCACCTGCGCGAGGAAGCCGGCGTGGCCGGAGGTCACCACGGCGCGCATCATGTCGCTGAGTTCAGCCGCTTCGGCTTTCGTCAGCGGCTTCGCGATCGCCGGGGCGGACGGTGAGGCAAGGGAGGAAGCCGGCGACGACGGCGAGGCGCCCCCCGCGGGAGAGGCACCGCCGTCGGGGTTGAGGACGAGCTGCGGTGACACGGGAGCGCCGTGACCGACGGAGGCAGCCATCACTGCCGCGGCGAGCGGCGAGAGAAGCACCTTGCCCTGGCCGATCATGGAGGCGGCGTGTTCGGTGCCTTCCGCGCTGCCGGGAACGGAGCCGAGGAAAGCGTCGGCGCCCAAGTTGGGTGCTTCCACGGCCACGCCGAGGGAGGTGGCGGCGGATTCGAGCTGCTGCTGGCTGACCTTGTTCCGGGCCGAGATGAAGGCCGTGTTGCACGAGTGCGCGAAGGCTTCACGGAGTGGAACCGAACCCAGGGAGGATGCGGGGTAGCCCTCGGCGTTCTTGAAGGTGCGGCCGTCTACGGTGAGGGTGGGCGTGCACTCGACCTTGGAGTCGGGGGTCATGCCGTCGCGGAACATCGCCAGCGAATCGACGATCTTGAACGTGGATCCGGGGGCGTACTGGCCCAGCATGGCGGTGTTGTAGCCGTTGCTGCCGGGACCGGACGCGGCGGCGAGCACAGCCCCGGTAGACGGCCGGATCGCCACAATGGCCGAAGCCGGGCCAATGTCCGCCAGGGTGGTCTCCGCGAGCTGCTGCAACCTTAAGTCCAGCGTGGTCTTCAGCGTGGTGCCATCGGTGGCCGCAACTTCAAACAGGGTGCGGGGCGCCGCCGTGGTCCCCCCGGCCGGGGCGTCCTGCCCGGGCGCGGGTACCGCCGCCACCACCAGGCCGTCCTTGCCGCGGAGCAGGGAGTCGTACTTTTCCTGCAGGCCGCCGGTGCCCACGACGTCCCCGGCTTTGAGGGCGCCCTTGGACTTTTCAATCTGCTCGGCGCTGGCCTGGCCCACGGCCCCAAGGATGGGACGGGCGAAGGTGCGGGTGGGCGCCAGGGACAGAGTGTCCGGCAGAGCCACCGCCCCCGGGATCGCCTTCAGCTTTACCTCGGTGATGTCCGTGGTGAAACCGCGCAGCACGATCGCTTCCACGAAGGCCTGCGCACCGGCGGCCGCGGTCTGCTTGGCATACTCCGCAGTGTCCAGGCCCACCAGCCCGGCCAGTGCCCGCGCGGAAGAATCGACCTTGGCGGCGTCCACCTTGGTTTTGTCCAGGCCCACACGGATCACCTTGCGGTCCTGAACGATCGGGGTGTCTCCGGCGCCCAGGATGCCGCCGCGCTTCGCCTTGGCCGTGGTCACGTCCAGGACCTCGCCATCCTTGAGCTCCGGCGCGAGCAGGGCAGCGTTCCACTTCACGGTCCACTTGTCGCCGGACTTCGCCAGCTCCGCCTGGGAGCTGTACTTCCATTCGGCGGAGCCCAGCTTCCAGCTGTAGTTCAGCGGCACCGTGGCCTTGCTCCCGTCGAGCTTCACCTCACCGGCCTCCACGGCCGGCTTGATGCCGCCGAGGTCCGCGAACACGGCCTTGAGCCGCTCGTTCGCCGCTGCCGTATCCGTGCCTTCAAGGGCCACGGAGCCGAGGTCGAGGCCGGCCAGCGAGGACGCGAGCTGCTTCGCGGCGCCCTCCGCCCCGGCGCGGCCGTCGTCACACGCAGCCAGCGATCCGGCCAGCATCAGGGCCGCAAGTCCAGTTACCAGAATCTTTGTTGTATTCCCCACTCGCGCCATTATGCCGTGTCCCTGTGACAGCTATTGAGGTGTGAGGAAAGCCGCGCGCCGCTCCCGCTACGATGGCCGCATAAGCCCCAGCCACACACGAACGAACCAACGAATCGGGGAACCGTGAGCCGGACCTTGCTCATCATTGACATCCAGAACGACTACTTTCCGGGTGGCGCGCACCCGCTCGTCGGCCCCGAGGCCGCGGCCGCCGCGGCGGCGTCCCTGCTCGAAGGCTTCCGGCACAGCGGAGAGGCAGTGGTGCACGTCCGGCATGAGTGGGACGCTCCCGAGGCGAGCTTCATGCGACCCGGGACGCCCGGCGTCGAGATCCACCAGTCGGTGCGTCCGCTGCCCGGCGAGACGGTCATTACCAAGCGCGAGCCCAACGCCTTCCTCGGCACGGAGCTGGCCGGACTGCTGCAGGCGCTGGGCACCGATGAACTGGTGGTGGCCGGCATGATGACCAGCATGTGTGTTGATTCGAGCGTGCGGGCGGCAGCGGAACTGGGATACGACGTTGTGCTCGTCCACGACGCCTGTGCCGCCCCGGACCTCGAATTCGGCGGCGTGCAGGTGCCCGGCGAGGCCGTTCATGCGGCCTTCATCGCCGCGCTCGGCGACGGTTTTGCCCGCGTGGTTTCCGGCGCGGACATCACCGCGAAGCAGCACTGAGTGCGGGTGGTCGCCTCCAGGGGTTTCCCGGAGGGCAACCACCCGCCGTCGTACCTAAGCAGCGGGGACTCAGCCGGCGAGCCTTAGGGCGCGCAGGTGAACTTCGCGTCGCCCCACACTCCGTGGGCTCCGTTGATCGACCCCGACGGCTCGACCACCAGTTCCACATATGCCGCACCGCGAAGGTCCACGGTGACAGCTTCCGGGGCGAAGCCCGGAGTGTAGGTGCGGGACTGGTACTTGTTCACGCCGTCGGCGTTGACCTTGAAGATGATGTTGCCGCCGAAACCGCTCTCCAGCCCCACCTGCGAGGTGAAGGAGGAGCACTTGCCGTCCAGGTAGTAGGTGATCCGGGACAGCGCGTGCACGCCCAGGCCCTTGCTGTAGCGGGGCTGCTGGCCCGTGGCGGGATCGGTGTAGTTGATGGCGAGCGGCTTGTCCGGGGACGTTGCCGAATCCTTGTTGGCCACGTTGATGCCGATCACGCCGTACCCGTTCACGGCGTCCACCCACGGGGTCTCCGAAGCATAGACAGTGCCTCGCGGCGCCTCCGGGAGGGGCTGGGTGGTGACCTTCCAGTCGAAGAATTTCACCCGCGTATCGGTGGGCAGGGTGACGGAGGCCAGTTCCTTGGTGGGGTTAAGGCGCACCGTGTTGGAGAAGGCCTGGTACTTGTACTGCGTGTATTCCGGGGACGGCCCGTTCGCGTTATTGCGGCCCATCTCGGAGACCGCAACGACTGCTCCGTTCAGCGCGCTTGGCTGAAGCCAGTTGGGGAAGAAGATGGACTGCTTCTCACTGGATCCGTCCGTGTATGTCAGGGTCAGCACGGGGCTGGTGCCGCCGCCCACCGCCGCCGAGCCGAGCACGGCCAGGTGCGTTCCCTTGCCGTTCAGCGCGATGGTCTGCCCGGAAAGTGCGACGGCGTTGGGGACGTCAGGACCTGCCGCCGGCCAGGTGTAGTCCACCTGCTTCGGGGTCCCGGCGTTCACGGTCACCGTGCCGCCCGGCCGCACCCCGCCCGCCGGAACGGGCGCCGTGGCTAGCTGTTCGGCTGCGAAGGTGGCCCCGCCGCCGTCGAAGTTTCCCAGAGCCTTGTTGGCCACGGTGGTGACGGAGATGTTGTTATACGCCGCGGCGAGGGAGCCGTAGGCGACGTAGATCTGGTTCGCTCCGGCGATCGTCTGCGCGGTGCCGTCCGCGGCGGTGTACGACGCCGAGAAGCGGACGGTCTGCGGGCCCGCCTTCGCGCCGGAGCCGGGTGAGACCACGAAAGTCGCTGTTGCCGAGGCGCCGCCCGGAACGGCACCCGCGGTGTCTGCGCTGGCGCTCTTGACGGTCCAGCCCTCGGGCAGGGACGGGGTGATCCTGACGTTGGACTTAGTACTCTTGCCGGTGTTGACGAATTCGGCCGTCACGGTGGTGTCCTGGTCCTGGAAGACCTGCTTGCCGGTGGTGACGCGGAGCTCGGCTGCGCTGGCTTCCTGGCTGGCGCCACCCAGTGGCCCCGCCTGCTTGAGGAGTACGCTGGCGGACTTGTCCGAGGCGATCACGCCGGCCTTGACGTGGATGGTGCCGTTGTTGGCGGGGTCAAAGTACCAGCCGGTGCTTGCGGAGTCGAAGGCTTCCTTCCCGGCGAGCTTGGGCAGGAGTGTGGCTCCCACCCGGACCTCGGCCGGAGCGGAGCCGGCGTGGACCGTGAGCCCGTATGGCCGGGCAGCGGCTTTGCCCGTGTAAGCGCCGGTCCGGGCGCCGATGGTCACGGACACCGTGCCGGGGCCGTAGTCCGGGGCCTCGACGTCGAAGCGCTGGCGGGAGCCCTTGCCGTCCTTGTATTCGCGGGTCACCTTGTCGTCCTCGTACAAGGTGAAGCTGCTCTTGCCCTTGGCGTAGACGTCCAGGGTGATGGGCGAATCCTCGGGAACCAGGGAAGCGTTGCGGGCCACGATGCCTTGCGGCACCACGGCGCCGGCCCGGACGAAGACGGGGAGCCTGTCCAGCGGGGCGTTGTAGCCGTTGAGGATCTGGCCGCCCTGGTAGAGCTTGCCGGTCCAGTAGTCCACCCACTGCTGGCCGGCGGGCAGGAAGATGCCGTTCCGCACGTCGGTCTGGGTGAAGACGGGTGCCACCAGGAAGTCCTTGCCGAGCATGAACTGCTTATTGGCCTCGTCCCCGTAGGACCACTGCTGTTCCGGGAATTCCAGGGCCATGGAGCGCATCATGGACACGCCCGTGGATGCGGATTCCTGGGCCAGGGTGTAGATGAAGGGCATGAGCTGCTGGCGCAGCTGCAGGTATTTGCGGTTGATGACGGTGGCCTGCTCGCCGTAGAGCCAGGGCCGCTTGTCCGTGGCCGCCCAGCCGGACATCGAGTAGAGCGCGGGCGCGAAGGCCTTCCACTGCAGGTCGCGGACGTACGACTCGGGGGAGCCGCCGAAGATGCCGTCCACGTCGCCGGTGGTGAACGCCAGCCCCGAGTTGCCGGCTCCGGTGAGGGCCGAGACCTGCCAGCGGACGGCGTCGAGGTTTCCGGAGTGGTCGCCGGTCCACTGCATGCCACAACGCTGGGCGCCGGCCCAGCCTTCGACCATGAGCGCGGTGCCGCGGGCATCGGAGTACTGCTCGATGCCGTCATGCGCGGCTTCGCAACCGGTGAGGGCCTGCCGGTAGCCCTGTCCCACCCAGGCGACGTCGAGCTTGCGCAGCCGCACGCCGGCTTCGCCCACCTCGTAGGCCTGGTTGGTCAGGGAACGCTGGGTCCAGAGGCCTACCTTGAGGTCGGTTTCCCGTTCGATGTTGGCCACGGTTTCCGGCAGTTGCTGGTATTCGCAGCCGTAGCCGTCGTTGACCAGCATCCAGCCGGCGGGCATGTCGTTCTCCACGAACTTGCGGGCTGTTTTGATGGCGTCCGGGGTGCGCTGCTTGGCGCCGTCGGGGTCGCCGTAGCCCGAGGAGGAGTACCCCGGGTTGGAGCGGTTGTAGCAGTCGGCGTCTCCGTATTCGAGGGCATAGACCGGCGGCATCATCGGCTTGCCGGTCAGCGTGGTGTACGCGCCGAGGGACTGCTTGTAGTCGCCCACGAAATAGTAGGCGTCGAAGCGCCTCTCCTCGTGGGTGGTGCTCGGCTGGCCGCCGAAATCGTAGGAGCCGCGGGCGAAGGTGTTGCGCAGCACCCCGTAGCCCTTGGAGGACATGTAGTAGGGCACGGCGTTGGGGTAGCCGTCGTCGTCCCAGTCGAAGTTCCGGGCGATGTTGATCAGGGCGCCGGTGTGCACGGAGCGGCCGTTCTGCATGCCGCCGCCGATGAACTGCTCGCCCTGTTGGGGCTGCAGGTGCTGGGTGGCGGACTTGGCGCCGAAGGTGATGGGGGCGGATTCGGCGAAGACCAGGGAACCGTCCGCGCGGCTGACCTTGAGCTGGGTGGTGGCCTTGTTGATTTCGAGGGTCACCTTGGGGGTCTTGATGGACAGCCACTCGCCGTCCGTCACCGTGGGTGTTGCCCCGGCGAACTTGTCCTTGCCCACCACGATGTTCGCGGTCCGTGCGGGATCGCCCTGGTCCGTGTTGGCGGGGTCGGTGAAGTTTCCGGAGGGGTCGGCTTCGACGCGGAAGTTGCTCTCGTCCAGGAAGGTCACGCGCAGGGCGCCGCTTTCCGCCGCGAGGTCAACCACGTTGTTCTTCTGCGTGAAGCCGGTGATCCCGCCCAGGGGCACACCTGCGGCGTCCACCGGGACCTCGGGGGTGACCGCCTTGACGGCGGCGGGGTCTCCGGGCGCAGCAGCTACGGCTCCTGGGGCGGCTCCAGGGGCGGCAGCGGCGGCTCCGGCGAAGCTGAGCGCCGGAATGCCCGACGCGGCGAGGAGGGACGCCAGCGCAAGCGCGGTGGTCTTTTTCCTGAGGCAGCCCGGAGTTCGCTTGGGTGTGCGGGCCGGGGCTTTGGTCAGGGTGCCGGGCTGCGAATGTCCGGACGGGGATTTTCCGGGCAGGCCCGATGAGGGTGACGACGACATGGGACTCACTTTCGAGGATGACTTTTTATGATCTAACTCACAGTGAAACGTTCACTAATCGTCACGGCGAAACGGGGCCAGGTCAAGCGTTTCACCAAAATTGCACTGCCATTCCGGAAGGGAACGCACGGGTTATTCCGGCGTTTTCCGGCGCCCGGGGCCTCAGGACAGGTGGGTCTCAGGACAGCTGGACCTTAGGCGGGCCTCAGGCGTCGCGGATGATCCGCCGTTGACGGGCCACGGCAATAGCGGCGGTGCGGTTGTCCACACCGAGCTTGCCGTAGATGTGCACCAGATGTGTCTTCACCGTGGCCTCGGAAATGAAGAGCTGCCGCGCGATGGCCCGGTTTCCCAGCCCCGTGGCCAGGAGCTCGAGGATCTGCAGCTCACGCGGGCTCAGGGCCGTCTCCGGATTCCGGATGTGGCCCATGAGCCGGGCTGCCACGCCCGGTGCCAAGGCAGTCTGGCCGGCCGCCGCGGAAAGCACGGCCTGGCGGATCTGCTCGGGCGGGGCGTCCTTGAGCATGTACCCGGCGGCGCCGGCTTCGACGGCGGCCAGGATGTCGGCGTCGGTGTCGTAGGTTGTCAGGATCAGCACGGGCGGCGGGGGAGTTCCGGCGTCGCCGGCCTTGATCCTTCCTGTGGCGGTGGCACCGTCCATCCCGCTGCCCATCTGCAGGTCCATCAGGACGAGGTCCACCGGCTCGCCGAGCGCGTTCAGCCGCGAGAGCTCCGCCAGGGCGGCACCGCCGTCGGCCGCCTCTGACACCACAGTGACCCCGTCGAAGTCGGCCAGCATGGCACGGAGCCCGGCACGGACCACGGGGTGGTCGTCCACCAGCAGCACGCGGATGTCAGGCACCCGGCCGGCCCCCTTCAGTAAGCGGCAGCCGGATGGCCACCACGGTTCCTTCGCCCGGCGCCGATTCGACATCCAGGGTTCCGCCCAGGGCATGCAGCCGCTCGCGCAGGCTACTGAGCCCCACCCCGCTGCCGTCGGCCCGCGCGGCAGCGGCGGGCAACACGGTGGCGGGATCGAAACCCATGCCGTCGTCGTAGACGTCCATGGTGACCTCGGCGTCCAGGAAGGACAAGGTGACGACGGCGGTCCGCGCCTTGGCATGTGCCCAGACGTTCGCAAGGGAAGACTGCGCCGCCCGGAGCAGGGTGGCCTGGTACGCATTGGGCAGCTCGCTGGCCGTGCCGTCGAGTTCGAAGCGGCAATGCAGCGGGGTACCCCGGGCTGCGGCCTCGCTTTCGGTCTTGGCGCACAGCCGCCGCAGGGTCTCCACCAGCGTCGACTGCTCAAGGGCGGGCGGCCTGAGTCCGCGGACGAAGTTGCGGGCCTCATCGAGGTTGGCGGCGGCGGTCTCCTGCACGGTCTGCAGGCGGCTGCGCACGGTCTCCTGGTCCCCTGCGTCGAGCGCCTTCGCCGCCGAGCGGCCCATGAGGACGATGCTGGAGAAGCCCTGGGCCAGGGTGTCGTGGATTTCGCGGGCAAGCCGTTCCCGCTCGGCCAGGACCCCGGCGTCGTGCTGGCTCCTGGCGAGTTCGGCACGGGTGCGGCGCAGTTCCTCGGCAGCGCGCCGCTGGTTCTCGGCTTCGGCGTAGAGCGCCCGATAAGCGAGCCCGGTGACCACGGCGAAGGCCGCACCGAACACAGGCCCCAGGACCATCGCGAGCTGCATGCCGCCGTCGCCGTCTCCATTTCCAGTGCCGCGGCTGTGGAACCACAATGCGCCCACCAGCAGGGCCGTGCTGGCGCCGATGGCGGGCAGGGCCCAGCGCAAGGGAAGCAGGTGCAGCTGCAGGAAGAACAGGGGGAAGGCCACCCAGGCGAAGTCGGAACTGACTATCAGCAGGAGCAGCCACAACAGGGTCACTGCGCCCAGCCAGCGCAGCGCGAAGGGATTCGGGTCGAAGCGGGCGGGATCGGCCGAGTGGCGTTTTTCAAGGATGGTGCCGGCAAGGTACACGGCCGCGAGCACCAAGGAAAGCACCAGGCCCGCACCCAAGGCCACGGGCGAGGCCGGGCCGGCCACCAGCCGGACCACCGCCACCAACAACAGCACGGCGAAGCCCACATGCAGGCTCACCCGGAGGACGCGCAGGACCAGCGCCGTGCCGCCCGGGTTCTGCCCCCTCCCGCCTTGCGGGCCCCGGGGCTCCTGCTGTTCCTCCATGCCTTCCAGACTAGCCACCGGCACCGACGGAAAGGCGCCGATTCCCGCGCCGGAGCGGCCGAATCAACCAATCGGTTGATCCGCCCCTCAACCCCATGGTTCCGCCGGATCAACCGCGTGCGCGATGTTTCCCGGCCCCGCCGCGGACAGAGTGGAAGCAGAAACAAACCGCCCCGCGATCCGGGGCATGAACGAAGGATTCCGATGTTCCTCGCGCTCCGTGATCTCCGCTTTGCCAAGGGCCGCTTTGCCCTCATGGGCAGCGTGGTTGCCCTGATCACCCTCCTGCTGGTCATGCTGTCCGGCCTGACCGCCGGCCTTGGCAACCAGTCCACCTCGGCCATCGCGGCACTTCCCGCAGACCGGATCGTCTTCGGCGCCCCGCCCGGCGGCGAAGCCAAGGCCTCCTACACGGAATCCGAAGTCACCCCGGAGCAGCTCAGCAGCTGGCGCGCGCAGCCGGGCGTCTCTTCGGCCGGGGCGCTCGGGATCAGCCAGAGCCGCTTCCAGTCCCTAGGCGACGACGGCGCTGCCCGCGGCACCTCGAACGTGGCCGTATTCGGCAGCGACGGCACGGTCCTGGCAGGAGAAACCGCCGCTCCGGCGGACGTCACGGACGGCACCGACGTCACGGACGGCACCGTGGTCATCGGCGAAACCCTGGCCAAGGAGCTCGGGCTGGCTGCCGGCAGCAGCGTGGCCGTCGCGGGCAACAAGCTGACGGTCTCCGCCGTGGTGCCGGATCAGTGGTACTCGCACACCGGCGTCGTCTGGACCACCCTGGAAACCTGGCGCAAAATTGCGCATGCGGGCCCCGGTGAGGCCACCGTCCTGGCGGTGACGTTCGACGCCGGAGCCTCCGTGGACACCGATGCTGCCGACGCCGCGGCCGGCACTGTCAGCGCCACACCCGGCGGATCCTTCCAGGCCCTGGGCTCCTACAAGAGCGAGAACGGCTCGCTCATGCTGATGCAGGCATTCCTCTACGGCATTTCCGCGCTGGTCATCGTGGCCTTCCTGACGGTCTGGACCGTGCAGCGCACCCGGGACATCGCGGTGCTCAGGGCCCTCGGCGGTTCTACCGGATACGTCCTGCGCGATGCCCTGGTGCAGGCCGGAATCGTGCTCCTGGCCGGCGCGGCGGCAGGCGGAATCATCGGCGTAGTCGGTGGTTTCTTCGCGGCCCAGGCGGCCCCGTTCCTGATCACGCCGATGACCAGCATCCTGCCCGTTGCGGGTGTCGTGGTCTTGGGGCTGGCGGGGGCCGTTGTTGCCGTCCGCGGCGTCACCAAGGTGGATCCGCTCCTCGCCCTCGGCGGCAACTAGGCCGGCCCTGTTCCAGCCATCCCGCAAACATTCCCTGAAAGGCATATAACGTGACCACTCCGCTCAGCCTCGTAAACGTCACCCTCGACTACCCGGACGGCGGCTCCACCATCAAAGCCCTCGACGCCGTCAACCTCACGGCCGCCGCCGGCGAATTCCTCTCCCTCGTGGGCCCCTCCGGCTCGGGCAAATCTTCGCTGCTGGCCGTTGCGGCAACCCTCGTCACCCCGACGTCCGGCCTGGTGCTGATCGACGGGCAGGACGCCACCGCACTCGGCGCCAAGGAGCGCACCGCCCTGCGCCGCGACACGGTGGGCATCATCTTCCAGCAGCCGAACCTGCTGCCGTCACTGACCGCCGTCGAACAGCTCCTCGTCGGTGAGCACCTGCGCGGCAGGCCGCTGCGCGCGGCGCGTGGGCGGGCCGCGGAACTGCTCGACGTCGTCGGGCTGGCCGGCGAGCTCAACAAGCGGCCGCACCAGCTTTCCGGCGGGCAGCGCCAGCGGGTGAACATCGCCCGGGCGCTCATGGGGAGCCCACGGGTACTTCTGGTGGATGAGCCGACAGCAGCCCTGGACATGGAGCGCAGCGAGGCGATTGTGCGGCTGCTGCGGCGGGTCACCGATGAATTCTCGACGGCGACCCTCATGGTCACGCACGATACCGAGTTCCTGCCGCTCACGGATTCCGTGCTCAGCATGCGGGACGGCCGGCTGGGGGCGCCGGTGCGGAACGCCGCTTAACCCAGCAGCGCTTCGTCCTGCGCGTCGTCGTAGGCGTCCCGCGCGGCGAGGATGGCGGGTACGTTGCCCTCCGCCCAGTTCCGCAGCTGCGCCAGGGGCTCCAGGAGGGAGCGGCCCAAATCCGTCAGCTCGTAGTCCACGCGCGGGGGCACCTGCGCGTGGATGGTGCGGGTCACCAGGCCGTCGCGTTCGAGGGAGCGCAGGGTCTGGGTGAGGACCTTCGGGGTGATCACGCTGACCATCTTGCGCAGCTCGGAAAAGCGCACCGGGCCGTCCTCCAGCACCTGGACCACCAGCGACGCCCACTTGTCGCCGATCCGCTGGAAGATCACCCGCGAAGGGCAGTCGGGGTCCAGGACGTTGGCGGGCAGGCCGCTGCTGCCGCTTGCAATGGTATCCACAGGGTAACTCAGTTCCTTTGAAGCTATCAGTATCAAATAGATACTGTCTTTCCATTGCAAGATTAGCAACCCGAGGAGAGACATGAAAATCGCAGTATATGGCGCCAGCGGCATGGTCGGCAGCCAGATCGTCAACGAATCCCTCAGCCGCGGCCACGAGGTCACGGCCATCTCGCGCAAGGGCGCCGATGTCGAAGGCGCCCGCTCCCTCGCGGCGGACCAGGCAGACGCCCAAGCCTTCGCCGCCGTCGCGAAGGACCACGACGTCGTCGTGCTGGCGACGGGTCCCAGCCGCACCGGCGGCGACCACGGAGAATGGCTGGACGCCATGGCCACCGCCTTCAGCAACACGGAAGGCTCCCGCCTGATGATCGTCGGCGGCGCCGGCACGCTGACGATCGACGGCGTGCGCCTGCTCGATTCCCCCGAATTCCCCGAGGCCTACAAGGCGGAAGCCACCACTGCCGCCAAGGCACTCGAGCTGGTCCGGCAGACCCCGGACACCGTGGACTGGACCGTCCTGGCCCCGGCGCCCCTGATCCAGCCGGGTGAACGCACCGGCCAGTACTCCACCGCCAAGGATTCCCCGGCGGGCACCAGCATCTCCACCCAGGATTACGCAGTGGCGATGTTGGACGAGATCGAGACGCCGGCGCACCGCCGGGCACGCTTCACGGCTGCCAACTAGCTCCCATCTAGCTCACATCGCCGCGGTCCGGGAACTTTCCGGGCCGCGGCGTCGTGGTTTACGTGAACATTCAAGTACATCGGGAGGACGACCCTTGGCCGGAAAGAAACGAACCTGGATCCTGCTTGCCGTAGCCGCGGTCGCGGTCCTTGCAGCCCTCGCTGCCATCTTCGGCCCGCAGCTCTACGCGCAGTCCCAGGGCCCGGCACCCGCGCCCCTTTCCGTGGCCAGCACCTCCTCCGCGCCTTCCGGCGCAGCGTCCAGTCCTAACGCCACCGAGGACGGCACGTGGAACGTCGCCTCCGCCTCCCAGGCCGGTTACCGAATCAAAGAGGTCCTCAACGGCGCCAACGTCACCGTCGTCGGGCGGACCGAAAAGGTCACGGGTTCCGCCACCGTTTCCGGCACCCGACTGACCAAGGCAAGGATCGACGTCGACGTCGCCAGCATCGCCACGGACAGCGGCAACCGCGACAACTACTTCCGCGGCACCGTCATGAAGGCAGATACCTTCCCGACGGCGGCCTTCACGCTCACTTCGCCCGTGACCATCCCGGCACTCAGCTCGGCCCCTGCCGCCGTCGAGGCGAAGGGAACCCTTGAGCTTGCCGGCCAGAAGCGCGATGCCACCGCCAAGCTGCAGGTGGTCCGCGACGGTGCGAAGGTGTCGGTCTCCGGCACGATCGACCTTGTCCCGGCGGACTTCGGCATCACTCCGCCCGACCTGGGCTTCGTGAAGGTGGAGAACACCGGCAGCGTGGAGTTCCTGGTGAATCTGGAGAAGGCCGCCTAGACCCTAGCCAGCAAAGCCCAGCTCCGGCACCGGCAGTCCGAAGACGTCCTTCAGCGCATGCCGGGCCGCGTGGTATCCGGGCATGCCGGTGACGCCCGGCCCGGGCGGAGTCGAGGACGAACACAGGTACACCCCGCGCAACGGCGTCCGCCATGGCACCGTGGACAGCACGGGGCGCCGCAGCAGCCCGCGCACGTCCATCAGGCCGGCCCCGAAGTCACCGCCCACATAGTTCGGGTTGTACGCGGCGAGCCCGGCCGCCGTCGTCGTCTTCCAGCCGACCACCAGATCGCGGAATCCGGGCGCGAAGTTTTCGATCCGCTCCATCACGGCGGCGGACATGTCCACCGTGGAACCCTTGGGCACATGGCAGTAGCTCCACAGGATCTGCCGCCCGTCCGGGGCGCGGCCCGGGTCCACCACGGAAGGCTGGGCCACCAACACGTATGGCGCAGAGGGGTGGCGGCCTGCGGCCACTTCGTTCTCGGCCGCGGCCATCTCGGCACGCGTCCCGCCCACGTGGACGGTCCCGGCGTCGCGCAGTTCACGCGCCGCCCACGGCACCGGGCCGGACAGGATGAAGTCCACCTTGCAGGCAGCATTCCCGAAGCGGAATGTTTCCAGGGCGCGCCGGTACCGTGCGCCCGGTGCCCCCGCCAGTGCGTCGCCGGCGATGCCCAGCAGCTCAGGCGGTGCCACGTCCAGCAGCACCGCCCGGGCGGGCCGGAGCTCCTCGAGGGAGCGCACCCGCACGCCCTGTTCGAAGATTCCGCCGTGGGCCTCGATATCGTGCACCATCGCATCGACGATCGCCCCGGAACCGCCCACAGGCACGGGCCAACCGCCGACGTGGGCCAGGGTGCTCAGCATGAGCCCGGCGCCGGCCGGAACCAGCGACGGCAAGGGGCCGACCGCATGCGCCGCCACGCCCGTCAGCAGTGCCGGTGCCGCGTCCTCTAGAAAGCGCCGGTTCCACCACGGTCCGCCCTGGGACAGCGTGGCCAGGCCCAGGCGCACAGCCGCCAGGGGATCCGCGGGAATCCGAAGGAGCTGGTTCTGGGACACGTCCAGCATGCCCTCCACGTGCTCCACGAGCGGCCGCATCAGCCGGCCGTACGCGAGCCCGTCCGCCCCGAGGTTGTCCATGGTCTGCTGCAGCGAGCGGTACGCGAGGGCCGCCCGTCCGCCGTCGAGCGGCGTGCCGTACTGGACTTTCGGCAGCCGCAACTCCACGCGCTGTTCCAAGCCGAAGTCGCGGAAGAAGCGGGAAGCCAGGGCCATCGGGTGCACGGCCGAGCACACGTCGTAGACGTGCCCCGGCTCCAGCAGTTCCGCCGTCCGGGCGCCGCCGCCGAGCGCTTCCGCCGCCTCGTACACGCGGACGGCCAGCCCGGCGCGGGCCATCACCACCGCGGCGGCGAGGCCGTTCGGTCCGGAGCCGACGACGGCGACCTCAGCCATCGCGCCCGGCTTTCGTCATGGTGCGCCGCCACGGAAGCAGTGAGGCGGTCGGGCGCGCAAGATCCAGCCGCAGCCAGTCCCGGGCGCCGTCAAAAACGCCACCGTGCGGATCATCGATCCGCTTCAGGCGGATCGGGTCCTGCCAGGGGTCCCAGATGTCCAGGACGACCCTCACCATCAAATATGCCGTTGCGGCCATATGCAGCAGTACGGCAAGCACGTAGTAGGGCATGTCCAGGTTGTGCTGCGGCAGGCCGCCGCTGGTGTACTGCCCGAGGAACATCCACACAGCACCCCAGTGCAGCGCCTCGGCGGCCTGCCACAGCAGGAAGTCCCGCCAGCGTGGCCGGGCAAGGGCGAGCAGCGGCACCAGCCACAACACGAACTGCGGGGAGTACACCTTGTTCGTGAGGATGAATGCCGCCACGATCAGGAACACCAGCTGCGCCAAACGGGGCCGCCGCGGGGCGGCCAGGCCAAGCAGGGCGATGAACGCACATGCCCCCACGAACAGGTACAGCGCGAGCGAATTGATGGTGGCAGCCCCCAGCTGCATCCAGTGCAGCCGCTCAGCCACCAGGTTGTAGGCAAACCACAACGAGCTGAAGCCTGCCGGCCTGTCCTGGGTGAACTCGAAGAAGTAGCGCCAGCCCGCCGGGTTCATGATCGCGATGGGCAGGTTGACCACCAGCCAGCCGGCCGCCGCGGCCCCTGCAGTCACAAAGAAAGCGCGGAATTTGCCGCTGCGGATGGCCAGCACCAGCACCGCGCCCAGGGCGAGCACAGGGTAGAGCTTGGTGGCGGTCCCCAGGCCGATGAACACCCCGGCCAGGGCCGGCCTCTTCCGCGCGAAGAAGAACATGCCCACCGCGAGCATGGCCACGGCCCACATGTCCCAGTTGATGAATCCGGAGAGGACGATCCCCGGTGCCAGTGCCACCATGGCCGCGTCCCAGGGCCTGCGGCGGTTGATCCGTGCCGTCGCGAGGACCGTGACGATCCACACGGCAACCACCAGGCTTGCATTGAGGTCAAAGTAGCCCCGGGTCCGTTCCAGGTCCACGCCCGAGCCGGGAACCAGCAGTGCGGTGGCCCCGGCGATCAGTCCCATGATCACGGGGTATTCGAACAGGCTCTGCTGGTCGAAGAAAGGGATCACACCTTCACCCAGCCCGCGGCTGCGGAACAGTTCGGGGAAGTCCGAGTAGCACGTGGCGTAGAAGTGTGTGGGGGTTTCCCAGCCATTGACCCGGCAGTAGCCCTTGAGGAGAATCCCCAGCAATGCGGCGAGGACGGTGAAGATGACCAGCACGCGTTCAACGGTGAAGAAGCCGGGGGAAACCGCACCCGGCGCACTGTGGCTTCCGAGCGGCCCGCCGGCTACCTCAGTGAACTTCGCGAGGAAGGAATCGTTGCTGCTGGGAATCACAAAGCGCGCACGCTTCTGCCTGCGGTGCGGTTTGGTCTCCTGCATGGCTTCGAGCATACCGCCGGGCATGAGGCCTTAAAAGGCGGAAGCCCGCGCGTAGCCGCGCGGGCTTCCGGGGCGAACGGTCCGATGTGTGTCATCAGTCCCTCCTGACTACTGACTGTTGGGGTTCATGAAGGGCACTAACGGATGACGCCCATCTGGTGCAGGACGACATAGACGTCTTCGCGGCGCTGGTCCAGGAGTTGGCCGTTGAAGACCGGCTTGTCCTTGGCTGCAAGCTTGGCGATGAAGACCTCTTTGAGGCGCTTGACCACGTTTCACCTCCTTTCCTTGGTTCGAATTGCCTGGAATTGGGCATGACAAATAAGGCCCATGAATTCGGTGAAAACGGCGGACCTTATGGCAAATGAATGCCAGGCAAAATGCGGGTAAGTCAGCGGAATTAAGGAAGACCGACGGAATCCTGGGATTCCGGGGGAAATGGGCAGACGTCTCCAACAAGAAGCTGGTTCCGAACTATGAGGACTCTGCTCACCACGGCGATCGCATGGTTCCGCTGAGGAAGCTCCGCTTTAAGCGCCGGGCTGTGCGGTTCGTGGCGTACTTCTACCCCTGAAAATCAGCCTTCCATCCCGGGAAGGCGGTTCAAGTGTCGAGGCAGGCCGCGAAATACGTCAGGCCGAAATACGGAACCCGATGTGGCGGATTCCCGCGCGCATTCCGGAATGTGGGCGCCGGGCAGCGAAGGTCGGGGCAGCAGCAGAGACGGTCATCTTCCATCCGCTAGTCAAAGTAATCATTTTCCCAACCTCCTTTTCGCCTCGGACACCGCGCCGGCTGACTGGCCGGCACAACGCGCACCTTGTTCCCGGCGGGTCGCTCTGGGAACAAAAATAAAGCTACACCATGAATCCGGGGATTGGCCAGCTAATTCACGGGTAATTCCAAAAATAATTTACCGGGGTCGTGCCGGCCAGTGATGAATTGCCGGATTTTCCGGTTCAAATCGTTGACGCCGGGGCGGCCCTGCGGACGGCGTCCCGGGTGTTTGTTCGGATCCGGTAGAGGCTCGTGGTCGCCGTGATGTATAGGTCGTGGCCGTCCGGCCCCCCAAAGCACAGATTGGCTACCTTTTCCGGCACTTCGAGGGTGGCCAACAACTCGGCACCCGAGGAGTAGACCCGAACGGAGGGTCCTGCGGATGTCCAGATCCGGTCTTCGACATCCACACGGAACCCGTCCGAGGGATGATCGTCGTCGAAGCTGATGAAAGTGCGGCCGTTATGGCAGCCGCCGTCGCGCACGTCATACGCTGCGATCCGGTAGGTCTCGCCGTGGCTCGGTCCGGCAGTGTCGGCGACGTAGAGGACCGACTCATCGGCGGAAAAGGCGAGGCCGTTCGGGTGCACCAGGTCCGTGATCACTGGAACCAAGGCCTCGGACGCCGGCTGATACCGGAAGACGTAGCAGCCCCCGTACTCCTGATCGCCCTCATGGCCCTCCTTCGTGCCTGGCAGGATTCCGTAGGGCGGATCAGTGAACCAAACCCCCGAGTCCCGCGCAATCACGACGTCGTTGGGTGAGTTCAGCCGCCGACCACCAAAGGAATCCACCAGGCCGATCACCGTGCCGTCACTGTCGCGCTCGATCCGGCGCCGACCGTGGCTGCACTGCACCACGCTGCCGTCGGCGTCGAGAGTGCGGCCGTTGGTGAATTCCACATGCGTCGCGTATGCGCGGGTCTGAGCCGTTGCCGGATCGAACTCCAGAATCCGGTTGTTCGGGATGTCGCTCCAGCGCAGCGTCTGTGAAGAAGGCACCCAAACCGGTCCCTCGGCCCACGCGCAACCAGTGAACAGCCGCTCCAGCCGCCCGGTTACCAGCCCTTCCTGCATCGCAACTCCTCAGTTCGGCATGGCGGCGTTCGGCATGGCGGCGCCCATGTACTTCAGAAACGTGCCTAGAGTCCCCAGCGGATAATCGCGGGCGTCTTTTTGTCCCAGCCGAGGGTGCACACCTTCGCGGTTCCGAGAAGGAAATGCCGGCCCTCCCTGGCGTCCAATTCGAGCCAGCGGGCGGTGAGGATACGGGAGAAGTGGCCGTGCGCCACCACCAGCACGTTGTCCATCCCGGACTCCAGGACGCGAGCGATGATCTTGTCCGCACGGGCCGCCACCGAATCCAAGGTTTCGCCGTTGGGGACGCCGTCGGTCCAGATCAGGTAGTCCGGGTTGTCCTTCCGGATCAGGTCCGAGCTGATGCCCTCGTAATCGCCGTAGTCCCATTCGACGGCCAGCGGTTCGTGGACGGCGTCCGGGAACCCGGCAAGCTCAGCGGTGCGGCGGGCGCGGCGCAGCGGCGAGGTGAGCACCAGGTCGAACTCGATCCCTTCCAGGACCTTGCGGGCCTCCACAGCCTGCTGCTCGCCTTCGACGGTCAGGGGCAGGTCGGTCAGTCCGGTGTACTGTCCGCTCTTGGACCATTCGGTCTCGCCGTGGCGCATGATCCACAGCTGTGGACGGGAAATCTTTGCCGGGTCAATCACTAGGACTCCTCTGCGGGCGTGTCATTCGAAGGGTCTGCACTGGAAACTTCGACGGCGGAAACTTCGACGGCAGCTTCGGGCTGCTCAGCCCACCAGGCCTTGAGTTTCGCCACAGCGTCGTCGTACTCCAGCGGGCCGTATTCCATCCGCTGATCAAGGAGGAACTTGTAGGCGCGGCCGACGACCGGTCCCGGCGCCAGGCCCAGCAACCCCATGATCTGCCCGCCGTCCAGGTCGGGGCGGATGGCGTTGAGGGACTCCTGCTCGGCAAGGACGGCGATCCGCTGTTCCAGGTCGTCGTAGGCGAAGGACAGCCGGTCAGCCTTGCGCTGGTTCCGCGTGGTGACATCCGAACGGGTCAGGCGGTGCAGGCGCTCCAGCAGGGGGCCGGCGTCGGCCACATAGCGGCGCACTGCCGAGTCGGTCCAGCCGGCGTCGCCGTAGCCATAGAAACGCATGTGCAGCTCCACCAGGCGCGCCACGGCCTTGATGCTGTCGTTGTCGAAACGCAGCGCCTTCATGCGCTTGGCGGTCAGCTTGGCACCCACCACGTCGTGGTGGCGGAAGCTCACCGCACCGCCCGGTTCGAACCGGCGTGTCGCCGGTTTCCCGACGTCGTGCATCAACGCGGCGAAGCGCAGCACGAAGTCCGGGCCAGGCACGGGGCCGTCCGGACCGGTTTCCAGTGCGGCGGCCTGCTCGAGCACCTGCAGGGAGTGCTGGTACACGTCCTTGTGCCGGTGGTGCTCGTCGGATTCCAGGCGCAGGGCCGAAACCTCGGGGAGCACGTATTCGGCGAGCCCGGTGTCCACCAGCAGATCGATGCCAACCCGCGGGTGGGCCCCGTTGATCGTCTTCACGAGCTCCTCGCGGACCCGCTCGGCGGAGATGATCTTGATGCGGTCCGCCATTTCGGACATGGCCAGGCGGACGTCGTCGTGCACGGTGACCCCCAGCTGGGACGCAAAGCGGGCGGCGCGCATCATGCGGAGGGGATCATCGGAAAATGACGCCTCCGGGGCACCGGGGGTGGCCAGCTCGCCGGTGTGCAGGTCGCGCACGCCGCCGAAGGGGTCCACGAGTTCCAGGGAGGGCAGGCGCAGCGCCATGGCGTTGATGGTGAAGTCACGGCGCAGCAGGTCGTCCTCGAGCGAGGAACCGAAGGCCACCATCGGCTTGCGGGAATCGGGGTCGTAAGCCTCGGCCCGGTAGGTGGTGATCTCGATCTGGAAGCCGGCCTTCTTCATGCCGATCGTGCCGAATGCGCGGCCGATGTCCCAGAAGTTGTCCGCCCATTTCCTGATGACTGAAAGGGTCTGCTCAGGTGTGGCGTCGGTGGTGAAATCCAGGTCCGGCGAGGTCCGGCCCAGGAAGAGGTCGCGCACCGGTCCGCCCACCAGGGACAGTTCGAATCCGGCGTCAACGAAGCGCTGCCCGAGGTCCAGCACCACCGGGTCGAGCTTGAAGTTGACTGAAGAACTGTCCAATACCTGCGCCATAGTCCCTTAAGCTTGTCAGATTTTCCCGGCCCCATCACACCCGGTCCGGGCATCGGACCGGCGAATGCGGCGGCGCGTCACCGGCGGGCAACCGCGAGTCCATGTCCCGGTCATCAAGACCGGGCAAGAGTCGTTAGAGTGGACTTCATGGCCAACCCGATCCCGAGTGCTCCTGGCAGGAGGACCAACGCACCGTTGCCGTCGGCAATCGGTGCGCACGTCGCGCCCGCCCAGCACCCGGCCCAGGCCTCGCTTCCCACTGTGGAGGAAGTGTCTGCCGGCGGCGTCGTTGTGGACACGTCCGACGGCGAACTCCGGGTTGCGATCATCGCCCGCCTTAACAGGGGTGGCCGCCTCGAGTGGTGCCTGCCCAAGGGACACCCGGAGGGCAAGGAAAACAGCGAAGAGGCCGCAGTCCGCGAAATCGCGGAGGAAACCGGCATCGAGGGCGACGTCCTGGCCCCGCTTGGCAGCATCGACTACTGGTTCACCGTCAGCGGCCACCGGGTCCACAAAACCGTGCACCACTTCCTGCTCCGGGCCACAGGCGGCGAGCTGACAATCGAAAACGATCCCGACCAGGAAGCCATCGACGCCGCCTGGGTGCCCCTGCACGAACTGGCACGGAAGCTCTCCTTCCCCAACGAGCGCCGGATCGCTGATCTGGCCAAGGAAGTCCTGCCGGAACACCTCTGACCACATGGCTCATGGGACGATTAGGGCAATGTCTGCCGCGAAGAACACCCAGTCCGTCCAGTCCGGAGAAGCCCGTTCGAGCGCCATCATGGCCGCCGGGACCATCGTTTCCCGTTTCCTCGGCTTCGCCAAGACCTGGATGCTGGCAGTCGCCCTTGGCCTGGGTTCAACGGTCAATGACACGTTCATCAACGCCAACAACCTGCCCAACCTGATCTTCCTGCTGGTGGCCGGCGGCGTCTTCAACGCCGTGCTGGTGCCGCAGATCATCAAGGCCAGCAGAGGTCCGGACAGGGGAGCGGATTACATCAGCCGGCTCCTGACCCTCGCGGTGCTGGTGCTGCTCGGGCTGACCCTGCTGGTCACACTGGCGGCGCCCGTGGTCATCGATCTCACCACCCAGGGTTACTCGCCGCAACAGAAGGCCCTGGCGGTCACCTTCGCGTTCTACTGCCTGCCGCAGATCTTCTTCTACGGCCTCTACGCCCTGCTGACCCAGGTCCTCAACGCCAACGGCGCTTTCGGGCCCGCCATGTGGGCGCCCATCGTGAACAATGTGCTGGCCGTCGCCGGGCTGGGCATGTTCATCTGGATCCTCGGCGCCAACATCGATCACCCGCACACGCTGGATAACTGGGGTCCTTTCCAGACCTTCCTCGTGGCCGGCTTCTCGACCATCGGCGTCGTCGCCCAAACTGCCGTGCTGCTCATTCCGGTGCTGCGCCTGCGGCTCGGCCTGCGGCCGCGCTTCGGCTGGCGGGGCGTAGGACTGGGGCGGGCCGCAAAGCTGAGCGTCTGGACACTGCTGACCGCCGCCGTCGGGCAACTCGCGTTCCTGTACGTCATGAAGATCGCCACCATCCCAGGCGCCGAACGGCTCCGCCTGGAGCATGCCGGCGACCTCAAGACCGCAGCCACCCTGCCCGGCAATGCCGTGCTGGAGGTTGCCAGCCAGCTGTACCTGCTGCCGCACTCGATCATCGCCCTTTCCCTGGCCACCGTGCTCTTCAACCGGATGACCCATGCCTCGCAGGCCGGCAACCGGGCCGAACTCCGCGACGCCCTTTCGCACGGCCTGCGGACCATGGCGGTCGCCACGGTCTTCGGCGCCCTGGCCCTGTTCGCCCTGGCCGGTCCGCTGGGCATGTTCTTCTCCGGCGGCAAACCGCAGGACGGCGTGATGCTCGCCCAGACCCTGACCATCCTGGCCCTGAGCACGCCGTTCATGAGCGCCAACTTCATGATGTCGCGCGTGTTCTACGCCAACGAGGACGCCCGTACCCCGTTCTTCATCCAGGTCATCCTGGCCGCGGTGAACCTCGTGGGGGCCTTCGTCATCCAGTTCCTGCCTGTGGACCGGATCATCTTCGCGATCGCCGTGCTGTACACGCTCGGAAACATCCTCTCCGTAGTCATCAGCGTCGGATTCCTGCGCCGCCTGCTTGGCCACGTAGACGGGCCGCGGATCGCCAACTCGTACATCAGGATGGGCTACGCGGCGCTCGGTTCGGCCCTTGCCGGCACCCTCTGCCTGTGGTTGCTCGGCAGCTACCGGGCCGACGGTTTCGCCTGGAGCAGCCGCCCCGCCGCCCTGGTGACGATCGCCGTCGTCGGGCCCGTCATGCTCCTCGCGTACCTGTTCTTGCTGCGCGTCTTCCGCGTCACCGAACTGCGCGACCTCCTCCGTCCGCTGCTGGGTCGCCTGGGCCGCGGCGGTGCGTCCGCCGCTGCTCCGGAAACCCCGACGGCGCCGCGCGCCACCGTCTCCGATGACACCGGCCTGATTCCGCGCATCTCGGGCGAGTTCGACGCCGCATCCTTCCGTGCCGGTCCCGACCTTTCCTCCTTCGGTCCCGGCGGCGGGCAGGAACCGGAGGACGAGCACTCCGGGTGGACCCGACCGGCCCGGAGCTATCTCCCCGAAGAGGACCAGCCGGCAGGCGGACGCGGTTCCTTCTTCGGCGGTTCACAGCTCCGCCGCGACGCTCCGCTGCCCGGCCGGCGGACCCGCCAGGACCCGGCCGGCGGACCTACCCGTCGAGGGCGCAAGCACGGCCGCCGGGAGTGACTTGGCCGCACCAACACAGGGGTAGGGCAGCTCAATCGGCTAGGATCAGAAGCTGAGAGGTAGTTGCAGGCCACGGGTCGACCGGCTGACCGGGAGCCCCGGGGAAAGGGCAACGCAGCTGCCGGACAGCCTAGGAGGAGCCCGTGTCCCAACCGATCGACGTCGGATCAGTACTTGGCGGCCGCTACAAGGTCACCGCCACCGTGTTGACCTCGCACGACCACGATCTGGTACTCGACGGCGTCGACCAGGTCCTTAACCGGCCGGTCAGCATCCTGGTGGCCGGCCCCGGGAACGCCGAGCAACTTGCCCAGAGCGCCCGCGAGGTGGCAACCGGTGAGCGCCCCGGCAATGTGCAGATCCTGGACCTCGGCGTCAGTGAAAGCACCACCTACCTGATCGCCAACCACAGCACCGCTCCGGACCTCCTGGACCTTGTGGTCGCCACCAATCCTCCCTACGTGGAGCCGTTCTTCACGGACACCCTCGGCAGCGAGATCTTCGGGCAGGCCCGTTCGCACGAGCCTGAAACCTATGACGGACTGTACGACGACGAGGAACACGACGCCGCGTACATCAACTACGACGATCCCGGGAACTACGTCGCGGCTCCCGCGGACCGCTCCGGGCCGGCCGCCGCAGGACCGACCGTTCCGCCCATGCCCGCGTCGAAGCCCGCGTCCGCCGGTGGCCTCGGGTCGCGCCTCGCCGCCGCGGCAGCCGGTGCGGGGGCCGCCGCCGCTGCGGCTGCCTCCGCGGTGAAGAGTGCTGCCGGCAAGGCCGGTCCCGACACCGCGGACGGCAGCCAGACCGCCCATGACGACGCCGGCAGCCCGGTTCCTGCCGGTCCAGGCGATGCTGAACCCACGACGTCGGCCGCCTCCCAGGTGCCGACCGCCTCGCACAAGCACGCCGCTTCGCAGGGGTCTGCCGCTTCCCAGGGGACCGCGGCGCCTGCGCCGACGGCCGCCACGCCGATCGCGCCGGCAGAGAATGCGCAGCCTCCAGCCACGCAGGCAGTTCCCGCCACACAGGCTGTGCCCTCCGCTCCCGCCACGGCCCCGGCGCCGCCCCGCCGGACTCCCGCAGCGGAGCAGAGCGGAACCCCCAAGGTTTCCCTGTGGTCCGATGACGACCTCGCCGGGGCTGGAGCGGGCGCAGGTGCCGCAGGTGCCGCAGGTGCCGCAGAGGCCGACGCCCCTTACGACCGCGGTGCCAGCAACTTCCCGGCCTCGGCACGCACCCAGTCTGCCGACTACGAAGAAGACGACTACTACGAGGACGAAGAGCCGGTGCGGGAGCCCCGCTCCATGCGTTGGCTGGTAGGCGGCATTCTCGCGGCCGTCCTGGTCGTGGGCCTGATCCTCGCCGTCAACACCCTCGGCGGTCTGCTGGGCAACAACAACCCGCCGGCCGCCAAGCAGAGCACCGCACCCACCACCGCGGGCAGCGGCGGCACGGGCACGTCCGGCACCAATTCCAGTGCTCCGCCTGCAGCGGCACCTCCTTCCATCGAGGGGGTCACCCGCCAGGGCGACTTCGATTTCGCAGGTACCTATGACAAGGACCTCGCCAAGACCTTCGACGGCAACACAGCCAGCTTCTGGTCCAACATGGAATTCGCCACCGCCAACTGGGGCGGGCTTGCTCCCGACGGCGTCCCGCTGGTCGTGAAGCTCAAGGAACCTGCAGAGGTCAAGTCCATCACCCTTAGCCAGCTGGGCGCTTCCGGCGGAAGCATCAGCGTCTACACCAACGACCGCCCGGCCATGGACGGAGCCAAGCTGGTAGGGACGAACAGCTTCACCTCGCCCGAACTGACCATGCCGCTCAGCGCTCCGACTACGGCACAGTACGTGATCATCAACATCAAGACCCTGCCCAAGCTCGCCGCTCCGAAGACCCAGTTCGGCTTTGGCCTCCGGCTCGCGGAGATCAAGGTCCAGTAAGTCTGAACGCTCTGTCAGCGCCGGCGCCCGCAATGCGGGTCCCGGCGCTGACGCGTTAAGGACTTGCTGTCCGCCCGCCATCCGTCCGCCGTCGGGGATCACTTGCCCGGCGCCGTCGGGCAGCTTTACCTGGACAGTGGCGGTCGTATTACGGCCCGCGCGGGCAGCGGCCTGGGGCGGCAACGCCAGACGGTACCCTGAATATGGTGGATATTAGGGTCCCCGGAACCACCGGAATATTCAACGACGCCACAGGGTTGTGCCATGTGGCCGGTTCGAAACACCGGTGCATCGACTAAGGAAGAGGTTCACCCAACAGTGAGCAACGCAGAAAACACCGCGTCCCAAGTACGTGATGTCATCATCGTAGGCTCCGGTCCGGCCGGTTACACGGCGGCTGTCTACACGGCCCGTGCCAACCTGAAGCCGCTGCTCATTGCCGGTTCAGTCACGGCCGGTGGAGAACTGATGAACACCACCGATGTCGAAAACTACCCGGGATTCCCGGAGGGCATCATGGGCCCGGACCTGATGGAGAACTTCGAGAAGCAGGCCGCCCGGTTCGGCACCGAGATCCAGTACGAGGACGTCACCGCACTCGGACTCGACGGCGACATCAAGACTGTCACCATTGCCACGGGGGAGACCTTCCAGGCCCGTTCCATCATCCTTTCCACCGGTTCGGCGTACCGCGAACTTGGCCTGGAGAACGAAAAACGCCTGTCCGGCCACGGTGTTAGCTGGTGCGCAACCTGTGACGGTTTCTTCTTCAAGGACCAGGACATCGCCGTGATCGGCGGCGGCGACTCCGCCATGGAGGAAGCCCTCTTCCTCACGAAGTTCGCCAAGTCGGTCACAGTGGTCCACCGCCGCGATAGCCTCAAGGCTTCCAAGATCATGGGCGACCGTGCTCAGGCCCACGAGAAGATCAACTTCCTCTGGAACACCGCCGTCGAAGACGTCGTTGGCGGTGACAAAGTCACCGGCTTGAAACTGAAGAACCTTGTGGATGGTTCCGTTTCCGAACTGGCCGTCACGGGCGTCTTCATGGCGATCGGCAACGACCCGCGCACCGAACTCGTCAAGGACAAGCTCGAGCTGACTCCTGAGGGCACCATCGCCGTCCAGGGCCGCAGCTCCAAGACCAGCATCAAGGGCGTCTTCGCGGCCGGCGACGTCATCGATCCGAGCTACCGCCAGGCCATCACCGCGGCCGGCTCCGGCTGTGTGGCCGCACTCGACGTCGAACACTACCTCGCAGAACTGCACGGCTGAGCTGAGCAGCCGGCAACAGCCCAAACGAAGGGAACGAAAGAATGAGCAACGCAAAAGACGTTACTGATGCAAGCTTTGGCACGGATGTCCTGAGTGCTGAAAAGCCGGTCATCGTGGACTTCTGGGCAGAGTGGTGCGGCCCGTGCCGCAAGCTCGGCCCGATCCTCGACGAGATCTCCGTCGAATACGGTGACAAGGTTGACGTCGTCAAGGTCAACGTTGACGACAACCCGGCCATCGCCGCCGAGTACGGCATCACCTCCATCCCCGCCGTGTACCTCTTCAGTGGGGGAGAAGTGAAGAACACTGTCATCGGCGCGAAGCCGAAGCAATTCTTCGAGAAGGAATTCGAAGCAGTCCTCTCCTAGGGGATCCGCTCACGAGGGAGACCGGCGGTAACGCCGAATCCCTCTGACGTTCGCTGAAGCCGGCGGCCGTTGCTCATTGACTTGGATCATTGGGCAATGGCCGCCGGTTTTTTGTTCGTACGTCCTTACCGGGAGCGGTATCTGCCCGCTCCGCTTCGTGGGATAAACCATGTTCCGTTACTTCCGTGGCTCAGATTTCCCAGGGAGCCCCTCAGTTGAAACGGGGATGGTGCCTTATGGGAACCGGACGGGGGAGCCCTTTTCGCGCCGTTGACGGTATGGTCGCCTGGACAAATCGACGCGGGGCAAGGTCCGCTGCCCACGCCGGGACCGACGCCCGGGTAAGGTCTGGCGCCGTCGGCCGGTCAGGGCCTGACGCCTGGGCAAGGTTCCGCAAGGTTTCACGTGAAACAGTCCTGCCGCTCACCACGCCGGCTGCACCAGTCACGCCAGCTTGCCTCATGTGGGCTGAATGGGGGACTCCACTCCGTTCAAGGCCGGGCGGAACGCTCGAGATTTCCTTGCGGGCTCTCTGTGCTAATCCCGCGCACAGGAAGAGCGCTGGTACTTTCCCATCTGTCGCGGAGCGCCCGCATTCCACGCGACCAACCTAGTCGAAACCAGGGCACGGTCAGGCACGCGCACAACTGAGCCGTGCGAGCAGCGGAGCTTTGTCGCCCGGACCGGACTCAGCGCCTACCGTTCACGGAAACACAGGAATCATTACGGCCAGGCTGCTCGTTGCACGCACACCCTCAGGACGTCGGGATCCCCTGAAATCCCTCGCCCGGGTTCATGTGTAAGCCTGGCGCGCCAACCGATGCAGGGTCATCTGCGGAGATTATCCAGAATGCGAGGACGGATTCCTGTCCATGAAGCCCAATCGCATTGATCCCACCCACCATGTCACCACGTGGCGCCTCCATCGAGGCTGCCATCACCATTAGCCGCTCTGAAGTGCAGGGCCAAAGTTCCAGCAAGGAGACCGGCTCCGCCGCTGCATCAGCAGGGGTTCACCCGGCAGAGCGGGCAGTGTTGTGGGTTGACTCGCAAGGCCAGGGAAGGCTCTCACACACCTTCCGATTGAGCCACCCAAACCCCACTGCGGGAATCGCTACCTGCACAGAAAGTCCCGTTTCAGTCCAATTCCGCGCCATTTCGCGACGGCTCCTGGTCTCGGGCCCTTCCCGAGGCCAATTTGTCGTCCGCGCCTTGGGGCGTTTGCCGATTCAATTGCTCTGCCTAACTGCCAAAGCTATTCTCCCGGAGCGACACCGATCGCCCCCGGGGCCAGGCCTGCCCTTGCATTGCCCTCCAATTCTCTTGGGGGTGTCCTTTGGGTGAGTGCCCCTTGTCCGAACCCACGAGCCCCTTTCGGGGTATTCATGCGGGTATGGAGAGCTGTGCGGGCATCTCCGGGCCTGCTGCGAGGGATTTTCGGGCGTCCAGCACGGCTGAACTGCCGTGATACGCAGGTACAAACCCCTTACGCGCACATATTGGCGACGCACACTACGCGAACCCAGTTGGTCGCGCCCCGTCAGTACCCCTTGGTCCAGAGCGCCCAACAATGCACGCCCAGCAGCTCGCTCAACTAATGAAGCCCAAGCTGGGAACAACACACGTATCTCCACGCCGAGGGGCCGGCAAGGAGATCAGAAGGGCGCGTGTGGGCTTTCTGTGCCCTAGTACGCCGAAGAAACCACCCCAGTTCGAAAGCGGCTCTAAGCGTCGCAAGGATTCACCGGCGAGACGTGCCAGTCTGTTTGGAGGGCAGGCCGTCCTGTTTCACGTGAAACGTCGTGGCCAGTCGCAACTCTAAAGTTTGGGACCGAAACCAACAAGGCTCATCCACGAGGATGCTTCACCTGGTGCGGTATCAAGAGGAACAACGTTCCGTACTTGCACGGGTCAGGGGGGCTGGCCCGAGAATTGGCAGTTTCGTCAGGATCCTTCACAGAGCGACGCCCACAAATACCCCACTGGCATGTCGTTGGAAGTGTCGGGTCCTCCCCTGAGGTAGGAAATTTGGTGGCTGCCGTCCGAGATACCAACGCGATCCGGGGCGCATGAGCGCACCGCTCTGCAGTGTGTGTACTGTTGCTGCCAATACCGAAAAGGATGCCAGCGCTGCCCAAGGAAATGCCCGAGCAGAAAAGTAGGGCGGCCGTTCTGCTCCGAACCTGAGTAGAGGAACCCGTCAGCTCCCTCCGAAGCTGAGCTCCGGGCGTAGGTGGACGCTCGGCGATGGCCGACGACCACGCGAGGCGGACATGTTTCACGTGAAACCAAGCGGCCGCCATGAGACCTCCTGGTGCAGGGCCCCACCGGGATCGCAGCAGAGAGCACCACACCCCGAGAGCCCACCCTGCCAGTTTCCGGTGGAAGACTCCATTACCGATGCCACAGCCATCGCGCACCACGATGCAAATCGCAAATGCCCGTGCATCGGATGACGTGACGAAATCCCGTCGGCGGTCCCGGCCGATCCCAACGGCTGTCCTAGCCACATCCCGTCGGCTGTCCCCGCCAATCCCACCAGCCGTCCCGGCCACATCCCGTCGGCTGTCCCCGCCAATCCCACCAGCCGTCCCGGCCAATCGCATGAGGGAGGCCAACACGCGGACAATTCAGGCAACACCCTTCCACCCGGCCGAACTGCGGGTCTTGCGCTACTAACCCCGGTCCAACCAGATCAATACCGCCGGGCGAGCCGGCTGCGGGCCAGGTCCATCCCCCGCTGGCCCCGGAAGACCGCTTGGTCCGCGCCGGGTCACCGAAGGTGTGTGGCGTGGGGGCGTGGGTAAGCACACTGCGGTGGGGTCCACTCAGTGTCCACCGAAGCTTGCGGGGCTGCGCTTCAGTTTGGGCGAGTCCGCGCGGTCCGCTCTTCGAACGCGCGCAATACCCGGACGAGCAGCGGCCCAGCCGGGCACTCCGGCTCGGCCAAGCCAACCCACCACCGCCGGCTCCGCCAAGTCAACCCACCCTCTACGGTGCGGCGTAACAGCCTAGTGGTTTGTGGGCGTCGCCCAGCCCGAAGCCATGCATCCGAACTCGCGCAAGGTCGTCCCCGGAGGCCATGCCGAGCTCGCCACATGTGCGGGCTCATCGACGCGAGCACCTCCAACGTTCGCCAACGCAGGCCTTCGCCAGCCAGTCCGATCAACTTCAGGCCGATCTCGCTTTATCGTTTCGCACGCATCAGCGGCAGCATGCAAGTTGCCCGGGCCCAGGAATTGCCATAGGACCCCCCGCGGAGTTCCCGGTCGACTGCCGCGCTGTACGTCAGACATCTGATCAAGGACAGGAAGTCGACGAGTCCTCGCCCGGAATGATCCAGACCACACAAGGGTTATCCACCAGCCGACCCAAACTTATGCACAATGTTATCCACAGCAAATTCCACAGGGTCAGATACCTCGGATCCAGCAGCCTGGCTTTCCGTGCCGCGACGTCCACCGCGTGCCCCTTCCGCTACCAAGAGGGTCCGCCTGACCTTCCCGCGTTCGTGGGCCGAATCCAGTCGCGAAACCGGCGAGAATCCGCCTAAATTGGACCATTTTCACGGATATCACGGGCCCAGAGATTGTTTCACGTGAAACAGCCACGTCCTCACAGGACTGCCTTAGGGACGCAGGCGCACCGCCCGCGCACTCTTACCCAGCGAGGCCATCTCAGCATCAAAGACTGCCCAGCTTCATCCACAAAGTTATCCACAGCAATATCCACCGACCGTTGACCTGTTTTCAACAGCCGGGTGTGCACACCCAATACCCCGAGAGGTCTGTCCAGTGACCACGCTTCCCCCCGATCCAGGAGCTCCTGTTCGCGCCGACGGTTGGGAAAGATGCTGGTTCGGCGCGGGCTATTTCGAGCCAAACCGTGGGCGACGAGAGCAGGGATTCCAAAGCCCAGCGTGACCGGAACATAAGGCGAGCCCAGACTTCGACTGGATCACAACTAGAGGTTCAGTGCGCGCGCAAGGCAGGCGGGCTAGGGGATAGGAACGTCTGTCCCCATAAGGGCATAGGGATGGTCCTTCCACTCACACCCGGACCGCCACACTGCCACGTTCTCCCGCGGCCGGTCGCTGGCTGGTCCGTGTGCACCCAGGATCCGGCAAGGTACCGAACCGGCGTCGTCATGCTGCTCCGCAGCGCCTCCCATGCATTGGCTGGCTTCGGGCGCGGTAGCTGGTGACAAACGCAGCGGGGCAGCGCCGTCGACGTAGGGACGGCACGTTTCCCCAGGACTGGAAACAGCTAGGTCCAGCAGTTCAAGGCAATGCGCTCCGACATCCCACGCTGGCTGGCTGGCCCGGCAAGGTCACCCTCGACGCCGCGTCGCGCCGCTTCCGACCGGCTCAGCGGCGGGATGTGCCGAAGATGATTCGCACATTCCAGCGCGCCCATTTCACTGCAGCTCAGCCATCTCCTGCACGTCCGTGCGCATCATGATGACCCCGCTTGGGGGAGTGGCTAATCCGCCCAACACCGAGTTGGGTTGGCTGGAGCTCGATGCCTGGCACTGAAGGACCTGATGGGGCGCCAGTAGGCGGCGGAATTGTCTTCGTCTTCCTGGACACCATCTCCGCGAAGGACTACCCGCAGCAGGTAGCCAGGTTCCGGTACGGGAAACACGAGCGCACCGAACGTAACGGACTCCGTGCACAGCCTAGCCTCGGCACGTTCTTCCCCTACAGGACTGATCGAACCTGCCAGGCGAACGGCCCGTAAGCGGTATCCACAGCTCGCATCAAGCAAGCCGACCGAACCCAGAAGTGCCCATGTTTCACGTGAAACAATTGCCTGCCGCGGAGAGGGCCAGCAACCTTCCCCGGAACAGTGAGGCAATCCGAAGAGCAGACCGGGAACAACATCAGTAGCTTCGCGCCCTCCGGCCGCAGAAGAAACATCAGGTGAAATCCAACAGCGGCCCATGCCCGCATGAACCCTGAAGCGCCAACCCATGTAGGAGGCATCGAGGCCATTGTCTTTACGATTGCTCATCCGCCATGCGGCTTCGCGCGACAACGCCTAGCGAAAGATGCTGTGGATCGCGCAAATATCGGACCCACTACTCCGGTTTCGCCACGCCAATCGGGGAGAGCACCACCAACATTGACTACGGGGCAAGTGAGTCGGCACCAACGCCCACCAGGTTTCACGTGAAACAACGCAGCAGAAGCTAGGGCGGCCAGGGAGCCCCAAGCGCTGAACTGCAAACACCGCCCTGAATGGGTCGCCCCGGGGCCCGGACCGCGGCTTCCGATCGATTTCGGCCGCGAAGTTCCAATCTCCGAGCGTCTGGCAGCTAAACGACCGAACAAATCGCGAGCCCCGACACCAAAAGCGCAGACACCAAGGGTGCAGTGCCACTTCGTTGCTCACCCAGTCGACAACGACGTCAGCGAGGGCCATAGCAACCCTCCAGCGCCCCGCCCGCCGCTGTGGCGACTCGGTCCGCGAGCCTTGAATCGAGGCCTCTAGAGCGCCAGCCAGCGCCTCTCATGCTTGGGAGTCACCGCAGAGCAGGCTCCCAGGCTGCGGTCAGTGTCCGTGGCAACAGAAACAGGACGAATCTGTGCGGGTCCACGGGACAAGGGTGACAACTGTGCAGGACCAGACAGCAACGAATAGGAGCAAACCCACCATCTGCAAGCAGCGCAGCAACTCTGCACTTAGCACAAGACTGCGGACGCTAACCAGCCCCCAAGAGCTCACGCAGGGATCCGCGCAACGTTCCAAGCGCAACCGAGCACGGCGGACATCTCAATTTGAGGGAAATACGCGACCTACAAGCGAATCCACCTCCCGTAGGCGACCACGCTCTTCGCGACGCAGGGACCGCCAGCCGACAGCCAGGGGCGGCGAGGTGGACGGAAATTACAGATCCTGCACCATGGATGTGCAGCCGTCATCGCTCATGCACCTCACTGGGAGGCAGCTAAAAAGGCACTTCACGATATGGCGGCACTGGCCCCGCACAACTACAGGTTTCCGCGCCACACTCCGAAACCCACAGCCCCAACCAACTGCAGCATGCCCAAGCAAACCTGGAGCTCCGGCGTTTCCCGTGAAACATGAAACCCGAACCAGGCCCAATCTCCTGATCCAGGGCGTCCTCACCCACGGAGGAAAAAGCAAAGGGGCGCCTCTCCAATGGAAAAGCGCCCCTGGGGAGTTGGTTGATCCTAAGCGTCAGAACCCGGGGACAGAACGTCCATGATCCGGTTCAGATCCTCAACGCTTGCAAACTCGATGCTCACGCGGCCCTTGCGCGCACCAAGGGTGATCTTCACGTTCGTGTCCAAGCGATCGGAGAGTGAAGACGCCAAGTAGTCGAGGCGCTCATGGCGCGCATTGGGCCGTGGGATGTTGTTCTTCGCTGGTGCCGCAGGCTCCTGGTAAAGTGCAACGGCTTCCTCAGTGGCACGGACGGACATGCCCTCGGCAACGATCTTCTGTGCCAAGCGTTCCATGGCGGCAGCGTCTGGAAGGGCAAGCAGCGCACGCGCGTGGCCGGCGGAGAGCACACTGGCAGCGACCCTGCGCTGAACCAGCGGAGGAAGCTTGAGGAGCCGCAGGGTGTTCGAGACCTGGGGACGCGAACGACCGATGCGATCAGCAAGCTCCTCGTGGGTGGTGCCGAAGTCTTCCAGAAGCTGCTGGTACGCGGCCGCTTCTTCAAGTGGGTTCAGCTGGCTGCGGTGGAGGTTCTCAAGGAGTGCATCGCGGAGAAGGTCATCATCGTTCGTGTCGCGCACGATTGCGGGGATGGTTTCCAGTCCGGCGGCTTGGACTGCGCGCCAGCGGCGTTCACCCATTCAGAGAGTAATAAGACCCAAATTAACGGCCATAATGGCCGCTACGCGGCGGGAGGTCACACCGAACTTCCGCCGAATATTTCCCATATGGAAGTTCACATTGGCTTCCGAGCAGTTGCAGATAACCGATATCTCCCAACTGGTCTTGCCGATGGCGCACCACTGCAACACTTCCTTCTCCCGGCTGGTCAGAACCACCGGTTTGCTGACCGGATGTTCGAAGGCCAGTCCGGCACCGCTCTGCAGTGCGTAGTCCTTGAGCATCCACAGGGTCGGCAGGACCGACTCTATGAAACGGTTGGCCTCGGCCCGGTTTTCCGCTTCCACGCTGAGGCTCAGCGCGCCGAGTTCGCCGCGAGCACCATGCAGCGGCATGGTCAGCCCATACACCAGGCCGGCGGCCGAGGCTTCCTCGAAGAACTCGTGCTGCTTTCGCGTCTGGTAGATGGACGGTTCCCAGAAAATCGGCAGTACGCTCTGGGTACAGTGACTGACCGTCGGGTCGACCCGCGCGTAGCCAGCCCGGTCGTAATGCTCGCGCCAGGCGGCCGGGTAGTTGCCGACGATGAAGGCGTTCTCGTAGTCCTGGCTGTCCTTAGGCAACAGGCCGAACAGGATCTTCGAGAATCCAAGGTCGCTCGCCATCTTCTGCAGGATGGCGCTCCACTCCAATTTTCCACTTGAGCGTTCCAGCTCAAGAAAACCGTCAACCAAGGCCATGACCAATTCATACGGTTCTCCACCATTTTCGGTTGAAGTACGTACAACAATTGGCTGGAGGACGCCGATTTCTTTCACGGAGTGAATAAGCTCCGCCATGTCGTCTTCATCGAAGACGCTGCGGGGCTGTTTCCGGTTGGGATGAATGTCCTGCACCGGAATTTCAGCGAAACGTGCGCCAGGAACCTCGACAAGCTCGACTTCAGGAACCTCAGGAGCCGCAGCGGTTTTCGACGCAGAGCTTCGGGCGGGCTTGCCCGCCGCAGGCGCCTTTGCTCCATCCTTGGAAGCGGTTCCGGCCTTTGCCTCGGACGCACGAGCCGAACCGGCTCCGTCCGAAGCCGGCTTGGAAGTGGTCCGCGACGCGGGCCTGGCGGGAGGAGCTGCCGGTGCATCCGGCGTCGTCGGAACCGCTTCGGAATCGGAAGGCGCAGAGGCGGCCTTCTTCGCTTCCGGGAAGAAAAGATCCACCGGACGGGATGTACCGGCGCCGTTGCCTGCAACACCAGCCGAAGCGGAGCTGGGAATGAGGGCACCAAGGCCCCTGCCCAATCCCCGACGCTTTTCGCTCATGTGTTTATCCCTCCAAAGGAACGGCAGGGAAGACCCGCCAAGGCTTGTTGCAGTGTTTAGAGAAGTCTAGCGTTCAGCGATTTCTGCTGCGGCTTCCATATAGGACAACGCGCCGCTCGATGAAGAATCGTAAGTCATCACCGTCTGCTGGTAGCTCGGAGCCTCGGAAATGCGAACCGAGCGCGGAACCACGGCGCTGAGCACCTGCTCCGGGAAGTGTTCGCGCACTTCAGTAGCCACCTGTGCCGCCAGGTTGGTGCGGCCGTCGTACATCGTGAGCAGGATGGTTGAAACCACCAGATCGCCGTTCAGGTGCTTCTGGATCATCTCAATGTTCTTGAGGAGCTGGCTGAGGCCCTCCAGCGCATAATATTCGCACTGGATCGGGATCAGCACTTCACTGGCGGCGCAGAAAGCATTGACGGTCAGCAGGCCAAGGCTCGGTGGGCAGTCAATGAAGATGTAATCGAGCCGGGCTTCGCCGTTCTTGGCGCGTTCCTTCGCATAGACATCGATTGCGCGGCGCAGGCGCTGCTCGCGGGCTACCAGGGAGACCAACTCGATTTCCGCGCCGGCGAGATGAATCGTGGCCGGTGCGCAAATGAGGTTCGGTACGTCCGGGCACGGTGCAACCACTTCGCCCAAGGGCAGGTCGTTGATCAGGACATCGTAGATGCTGTCGACGTCGGCATGATGCTCAATGCCAAGGGCCGTGGAAGCATTGCCCTGGGGGTCGATGTCGATCACCATGACGTTCAGACCGGCAGAAGCCAGCGCAGCGGCGATGTTGACCGTCGTCGTGGTTTTGCCGACGCCGCCCTTCTGGTTCGAAACCGTGAATACACGGGTCTTTTCCGGTTTGGGCAGCTCCCTGCCCATCAGCCGTTCCCTGCGGCGGTTTTCATTGGCAAGCTGGCGGGCGATGGGGCTGGAGTCGTCGATCAAATCCATCACATTCCCTCCACCGCCGGCGGCTGTTTCACGTGAAACTATCGAATTATCAACCAAGTTAGTGCTCATTTGAGCCAGGGAACCCAAGGGGGAAGCCGCAGAGGCTGCACGTGCGGACCCCAAGGACATGAACGGGGGGATCCGCTGCGTGGGGGTTTCGCTACTAGCCACTGTGACACTCACTCTCATTCGGCTCAGGCTGCCGTTCTCTAGCCTAACGGCTCCGCATCGGACACGCCGGACACAGCGCGGAAAGGCCTGTGGAAACTAGGCGGACTTCCGGGTTTTGTCGACGAGGATCTTCACCACGGTGGTGGGTTCCTCAAGCAGATTTTCGCCGCACAGCACAACGCTGGTTTTGACTCCGCCAAGCTTCCGGATGACCTTGGCAGCCTTTTCGATTTCCTCTTCCGCACTGCGGCCCTTGATGGCGACAAGTTCACCCTTGCCGTCCAGCAGCGGGATGGTCAGGCCAGCGAGCTTGCTCAGCGCGGACACGGCACGGGCCGTGACAACATCGGCCTTCACCAGGCCCACCGCAAGTTCGGCACGGGAACGCATCACGGTCACGTTCGTAAGTCCGAGATCGTCCACTACTTCCTGCAGCCAGATGACCCGCCGTTCCAGCGGCTCAATCAGCGTCAGTTCCAGGTCCGGGCGGGCAATCGCCAGGCACAGTCCGGGCAGTCCGGCGCCGGATCCGACGTCGGCCACATGGCTGCCGTGGGCGATCTCCGATTCGATGACCGCGCAGTTGAGCACATGGCGTCCCCACAGGCGGGGGATCTCCCGCGGGCCGATGAGTCCGCGTTCGATCCCCGACGTCTCGAGGTGCTCCACGTACCGGCGGGCCAGATCCAGGCGGTCGCCGAAAATTTTCTCCGCGGCCGACAGGTCCGCTGCAGTGATGTCCGCCATGATCCTCTAGTCGGCCGAAACCACGATGTGGCGGTTGGCGCCTTCGCCCTCGGACTCCGAGACGAAGCCGAGGTCGGCGACGGCGTCGTGGACGATCTTGCGCTCGTACGCGCTCATCGGTTCAAGGGCGACGGCGGAGCCGCTTTCCTTGACCTTCGCGACGGCGTCCTCGGCGATCTGCTGCAGCTCGCCAGTGCGCTCCTTGCGGTAGCCGTTGATGTCGAGCACCAGGCGCGAACGGGTTTCGGTGGCGGAAAGCACGGAGAGACGGGCAAGTTCCTGGAGCGCTTCGAGGACTTCACCATCACGGCCGACCAAGCTCTCGAGCGCTTCGGAGTTATCCTCAGCGGCAATCGAGATGTAGGTGCGGCCATTGCGCACCTCGATGTCGATATCGCCGTCGATGTCCGCGATGTCCAGGAGCTCCTCGAGGTAGTCCGCGGCGACGTCGCCCTCTTCTTCGAGGCGGCTCGCGGTGCTGCCCTTGCCGGCGGGCTTCTCTTCCGCCTGGGATGCCTGGGACTCGGTGGCCAGCTCTTCGTTCACGCTTTCAGCCTTCGTCTCTTCAGTGCTATCAACCGACATTACTTCTTCTTCCTGTTCTTGCGTTGTGGCTGGATGCGCTGACCCGTGGGCTTCTCGGGCTCGGTCTCTACAACGGTTTCCTCGGCCTTCTTCCCGCCCAGGATCGGCAGGGCCGGCAGGCCCTTGGCGGCACGGCGCTCGGCAAGGGCCTTCGCGGCGGGGGAGCCCGGCGTCGGCATACGACGGATGACGAAGAACTGCTGGCCCATGGTCCACAGGTTGGTGGTGGTCCAGTAGATCAGCACACCGATCGGGAAGTTGATACCACCGATACCGAACACGAGCGGCAGGATGTACAGCATCATCTTCTGCTGGCGCATGAACGGGCTGGCCATGGCTTCCTCGGACATGTTCTTCGCCATGATCTGCTTCTGGGTGATGAACTGCGAAGCTGTCATGGCGAGGATCATCACGATTGACAGGACCCACACAACCGTCTGATCGCCGCCACCACCACCGTGGAGCAGTGACGCCGAAAGCGGGGCACCAAAGATGCTCGACTCGTCGAACTGCACCACTTGCTCATGGCTCAGCGCACCAATGCCCGCACCACTCTGGCGGGCCTGGGTGATTCCGGAAAGAACCTGGAAGAGCGCGAAGAAGAACGGCATCTGGATCAGCATGGGCAAACACGCGGAGAACGGGTTGGTGCCGTGCTTTTTGTACAGCGCCATCTGCTCCTGGGCCATGGCCTGGCGCGAAAGCTGATCGGTCTTGCCCTTGTACTTCTGCTGCATTTTCTTCAGGTCCGGCTGCAGCAGCTGCATGCCACGCTGTGCCTTGATCTGCTTGACGAACACAGGAATCAGGGCGGCACGGATCACCAGCACCAAGCCGATGATGGACAGCGTCCAGGTCCAACCGTTCTCCGGTGGCAGCCCAATAAAGGTAAAGCCGTCGTGGAACCCCAGCATGATCGCCGAAACAAGCCACTTGAACGGGGCCAGAATTGTTCCAAAGATGTCCATTTACGTTTCCCTATTTCCTCAAGCCGCTTCCCGGCGGCCGTCTTCATCAGCCTGAGCAGCCAGGAACAGGTCCGGGTTGTTCAGTACAACAATTTTGGGCGTCTGGCCTTCGGGCCAGTGGCGGTGGCCGGCGGGGACGTGGTCCACGCCGCCGGCGTTCCAGGGGTGACAGCGCGCAAGACGCTTGGCAGCGAGCCAGCTGCCCTTGACGGCACCATGGACAGTCACTGCTTCCAGCGCGTAGGCGGAGCATGAAGGAAAGAAGCGGCACACCTGGCCGTACAGCGGCGAGATAATCCGCCGGTAAGCCTTCAGCAGCAGGATGAGGATGTTGCGGGGCAGGTCCCAGAGGAAGGAAGCAATGTTCCTTGAGGTTGGGCCAAGGAAGCGGACGACGGCGGAGCCTAGCTCATGCACGCGGTGTCCCTTCCGTTGTGGTGCTGCCGGTACGGTCCGGCAGCGTCGGCGGAACCGTTCCGCCAAGCCGCTTCCTGTTGGCTGCCAGGGCTGCGTTGAAATCGCCCAGCAGCTGGTTCCAATCCGCGGAAGCCGCCGCCGGCAGGGCCCGGACAACTACGGCCAGTCCGGTTCCCTGGTTTTTCAGCGCCAAGGCAGCTGCTTCCCTCAGTCTCCTCTTAACGAGGTTCCTGGTCACAGCGTTCCCGACAGCTTTGGAAACAATGAAGCCGAACCGGCTCGGTTCATCGGCGGCGATAGATGCCGTATATAACACTAAGTTCCGGCGTCCATTGCGGACGCCGGAACGTACTGTTGTTGAAAAGTCGGTTGAAGTCCGCAGACGATTGGGGGTGGCAAGCACCGCTTGACTCGCTTGGGGAGGTCGACCGACGAGTCAGTTATTTACGCCGACAGCTCGACGCGGCCCTTGCCGCGGCGGGCAGCCAGGATGGCGCGGCCGGCACGGGTGCGCATACGAAGGCGGAAGCCGTGCTTCTTGGCCCGACGGCGGTTATTCGGCTGAAAAGTCCGCTTGCTCACGTTTTACTCCAGTGGATCAAAGGTGCGCCCACCCGATCAAAAGGGGAAGAACTGGCCGACGCTAAGTTTTTTGTGCATCCGCGCCCACCTAACGTCGGACAGTGCCGAAGATACAGGTGGCCGAAAGCGGACACATAGGACTTCACAACGTTAGGGCAAAAACACACTGCGGGTCAAACCGGGAGCCTCTCCCGGGACTATCCCCAGCTGTGGCAAAGTCGGGCCTGCAGCCTGTGGATGAAGTGGCTCACAAGGGGGTTTCGAGAACCACATCGATGTAATTATCCACAAGCAACTCCCCAGCTATCTTCTAGGGAATCCATCCCCTAGAGTGTCTCAGTAGCCGATTTTCCACGGACTGTGCATAACCCTGTGGATTCGGTTGGAATCCACCCTTGGTTCGGACTTTTCGGCTGCCGCAATTCAGGCACACACGGACCAGAGGAACCAATTGATGACGGTAGACGAGACCAACCACGCCAATACTGTCGGAAGTTCCTGGCGCCGGGTCCTCAGCCTGCTCGAACAGGACGAGCGGGTCAGCCCCCGGCAGCGCGGTTTCGTCATCCTTGCCCAGGCCCAGGGCCTCATCGGGTCAACCCTCCTGGTGGCCGTTCCCAACGAACTCACCCGCGAGGTCCTCCAGACCCAGGTCAAGGACGCGCTGGACGATGCCTTGCGGAGCGTCTTCTCTGACGACGTCCGCTGCGCGATCGACGTCGATACCGACCTGGTGCCGGTCCACGAAGAGCCAGCCCCCGCCGTCGAACTTTCCGCCGGCGCAGACGACGCCGTGGAACTGAAGCCGCAGCCGACCCCGCCGAGCACCTCCCACGAATTCGGCCGCCTCAACCCGAAGTACGTCTTCGACACCTTCGTGATCGGTTCGTCCAACCGTTTCGCCCATGCGGCCGCGGTGGCCGTCGCCGAAGCGCCGGCGAAGGCGTACAACCCGCTGTTCATCTACGGCGACTCGGGGCTGGGCAAGACGCACCTGCTGCACGCCATCGGCCACTACGCCCGCCGCCTCTACGGCGGAATCCGGGTCCGCTACGTCAACTCCGAAGAGTTCACCAACGACTTCATCAACTCCATCCGGGACGACGAAGGCGCCAGCTTCAAGACCACCTACCGGAACGTGGACGTCCTGCTGATCGACGACATCCAGTTCCTTGCCGGCAAGGACCGGACCCTCGAAGAGTTCTTCCACACCTTCAACGCGCTGCACAACAACAACAAGCAGGTGGTCATCACCTCCGACCTGCCGCCGAAGCAGCTGGCCGGTTTCGAAGACCGCATGAAGTCCCGCTTCGAGTGGGGCCTGCTCACCGACATCCAGCCGCCGGAACTCGAAACGCGTATCGCGATCCTCCGGAAGAAGGCGCAGAGCGAAGGCCTGTCGGCTCCGGACGATGCCTTGGAGTACATCGCGTCCAAGATTTCGAGCAACATCCGCGAACTCGAAGGCGCCCTGATCCGCGTCACGGCCTTTGCCAGCCTCAACCGCCAGCCGGTGGACGTGGCCCTGGCCGAAATGGTCCTGAAGGACCTGATCACCGACGACGGCGCCCAGGAGATCACAGCGGAGCAGATCCTGAAGCAGACGGCGGACTACTTCAAGCTCAGCATGGAGGAACTCTGCAGCAAGTCCCGGACCCGGACCCTGGTGACTGCCCGGCAGATTGCCATGTATCTGTGCCGGGAGCTGACGGACATGTCCCTGCCGAAGATCGGGCAGGAGCTCGGCGGCCGCGACCACACCACGGTGATCCACGCCGACCGCAAGATCCGTGAACTCATGGCCGAGCGCCGGGTCATCTACAACCAGGTCACAGAACTGACCAACCGCATCAAGCAGCAACAGCGCGATTCCTGATCCGGCTGAGCGGGTACTACATACCTTATTAACAGGTGCATGTGGATAAGCCTGTGGACAGTTAAGGGGAGAACCGCAGTTAATGGGCTTAAAACCCTTAAGGCGCCTGTGGATCGTTAAAAACGGCCCTGGGGGTTGTCCACGTCCACACCCTGTTTAAAACCCAGTCTGCCCACACGCCGTGAACAAGCGTTAACCCCGGATCCCTGCGGCGAGGGGCGGTTATCCACAGTTTCCACAAGGGTTATTAACACTACTAATCCCAAAAAATCCAGATCCCTCAAACAACAATCTCTTTCCGACCGACCCGCCCCGCAGCTCCTGCCGGCGCTGCGCACCGGCCAGGACCTCGGGGGATGGGTTAATGCCAGGACTTCCGGCTAAGCTGTCAGCATCGTGTCCTCCGGGCCCGGTTTTCTTGTCATTCACGGTGGATACACCGGACGGGAAGCGGTCCGAAGGGCCATGGCAGTTCCCAGGAGCTTCCACAAGAGCATTGGCAGCAGCAATCGCATATGCGACAGCAATGAAAGGCGGCACCCTTCCGTGAAGTTCAGAGTCGACCGGGATGTCCTGGCAGAAGCCGTCACGTGGACAGCCCGATCCTTGTCTCCGCGGCCGCCCGTTCCTGTCCTTTCCGGCCTCCTGCTCAAGGCGGAAGCCGGCACGGTCAGCCTCTCGAGCTTCGACTACGAAACTTCCGCTCGGCTTGAAATTCCCGCGGACATCACCACCGAAGGCACCATCCTGGTCTCCGGCCGCCTGCTGGCAGACATCTGCCGCAGCCTGCCTTCGGCGCCGGTCGACGTCGAAACAGACGGCAGCAAGGTAACCCTGAGCTGCCGCCGAAGCAGCTTCCATCTCGCAACGATGCCCGAGTCGGAGTACCCGCCGCTTCCGGCGCTGCCCGCCGTCAGCGGCACCCTGCCCGGCGACGCTTTCGCCCAGGCTGTGTCCCAGGTCATCATCGCGGCCAGCAAGGACGACACACTGCCGATCCTGACCGGCGTCCGGATGGAAATCGAAGACGAGCTGATCACCCTCCTGGCCACGGACCGGTACCGGCTTGCCATGCGCGAAGTGCCGTGGAAGCCTGTCACACCCGGCATCTCCACAAGCGCCCTGGTGAAATCCAAGACCCTGAACGAGGTTGCGAAGACACTCGGCGGCAGCGGCGACATCAACCTGGCACTGGCCGACGATGACAGCCGGCTGATCGGCTTCGAGAGTGGCGGCCGCACCACCACCTCCCTGCTGGTGGACGGCGATTACCCGAAGATCCGCTCCCTGTTCCCGGAATCGACACCGATCCACGCCACAGTGCAGACCCAGGAACTCATCGAGGCCGTGCGCCGCGTCTCCCTTGTGGCCGAGCGCAACACCCCGGTTCGCCTGGCCTTCACCCCGGGCCAGCTGAACCTGGATGCGGGTACCGGCGAGGACGCCCAGGCCTCTGAAGAACTCGAAGCCCAGCTCACCGGCGACGAGATCACGGTGGCCTTCAACCCGCACTACCTGATCGAAGGATTGAGCGTCATCGAGAGCAAGTACGTGCGCTTCTCGTTCACCAGTGCACCCAAGCCGGCCATGATCACGGCCCAGGCCGAGGCCGACGGAGACGACCAGGATGACTACCGCTACCTGGTGATGCCGGTCCGCCTGCCCAACTAGTCCCCACCGCCACCCTCGACTCGCAAGCTCGGCCAGGGAACCCTGGCGGCGTGGGCCCACGCATTTGGGCAACCCACCCTCCCACTAGCGCAGAAAAGAGCTCACACCGTGCACATCGGACTGATCGGCCTTGGAAAAATGGGTTTCAACATGCGGGAGCGCATGCGGAACGGCGGAATCGAAGTCACCGGCTACGACCGCAACCCCGAGGTCACTGATGCCGCATCGGTCGACGAGCTGATTGCCGCCCTTCCCAGCCCCCGGATCATCTGGGTCATGGTTCCTGCCGGGGACATCACTGACGCGGTAGTAACCGAACTCGGTGAGAAGCTACGCACCGGCGACATGGTGATCGACGGCGGCAATTCCCGGTTCACCGAGGACCAGAAGCACGCGGAATTCCTCGCGTCCCGGGGAATCCGCTTCGCTGACTGCGGTGTCTCGGGCGGCGTCTGGGGCCTGCAGAACGGCTACGGCCTCATGGCCGGCGGTTCAGCCGAAGACATCGAGCTTGCCATGCCGGTCTTCGATGCACTCCGCCCCGAAGGCGACCGTGCCGACAGCTTCGTGCACGTCGGCGGCGTCGGTGCGGGCCACTACGCAAAGATGGTGCACAACGGCATCGAGTATGGACTGATGCAGGCTTACGCCGAAGGCTACGAACTGCTTGCGGCCAAGGACATCATCACGGATCTGCCCGGCACTTTCCGCGCCTGGCAGAAAGGCACCGTGGTGCGCTCCTGGCTGCTGGACCTCATGGTGAAGGCCCTCGACGAGGATCCGGGCCTGGCCTCGATCGATGACTATGTGGAGGATTCCGGTGAGGGCCGCTGGACGGTGGAGGAAGCCATCGCCAACGCCGTTCCTGCCCCGGCCATCACCGCGGCGCTTTTTGCCCGTTTTGCTTCGCGGGAAGAAAATTCCCCGGCCATGAAGATGGTGTCCGCGCTGCGCCACCAGTTCGGCGGGCATGCAACCCGTCCGTCCAGCTAGGCATCCGGGGGCCGGCAGCACCCGTGTACCTCGAACACCTTTCGCTGAGCGATTTCCGCAGCTACGCCCAGGTTGACCTGAAGCTCGGCCCGGGTGTGACCGTGCTGGTCGGCTCCAACGGAATCGGCAAGACCAACCTGATGGAAGCCATCGGCTACCTCGCCACCCTCGGTTCGCACCGGGTCAGCACGGACGCCCCGCTGATCCGCTTCGGAAGCGAACGCGCCATGATCCGGGCGAGGCTCGTGCGCGGCAGCCAGGCAACCGTCGTCGAACTCGAAATCAACGCGGGGCGGGCAAACCGCGGGCGCATCAACCGCGGAAACCCCGTGCGGGCCCGGGACATTCTGGGCATCTGCCAGACCGTGCTGTTCGCACCTGAGGACCTGGCACTGGTGAAGGGTGATCCTTCCAACCGGCGCCGTTTCCTCGACGAAATGCTGGTCAGCCTCCTCCCTGCCCACGCCGCCACCCGCGCCGATTACGATCGGGTGCTTAAGCAGCGGAATGCCCTGCTGAAGTCCGCCCGTGCCGGCCGTTTCACCGCCGGGCACGAGGCAACGCTCGACGTCTGGGACCAGCACATGGCCCGGGCCGGTGCCGAGCTGCTGCACGCCAGGCTTGAACTGGTGGAACGGCTGCGTCCGCATCTCCAGCGGGCATATGCCCAGCTCACGGACGGGTCGAAGGACGCGAACGCGCTGTACCGTGCAACGCTCCAGGGAGTACTGGACGACGACGGCGGCCCCGCGGAGGGGGCGGCCGCACCCGACGCCGGGGTGGAGGAGCTGCGGCAGCTGAACGTCGAACAGCTCAGCGAGCGGTACGTCCAGGCTTTTGCGGCGGCGCGCCGCAAGGAGCTGGAACGCGGCATTTCCCTGGTCGGTCCGCACCGGGATGAGCTTGAGCTGCTGCTTGGCCAGGCTCCCGCGAAGGGCTATGCCTCGCACGGCGAAACCTGGTCGATGTGCCTGGCACTCCGCCTTGCGTCCTACTATGTGATGCTCGATGACTCCCTGACCGGAGGATCGGCGCCGATCCTCATCCTGGACGACGTGTTCGCAGAGCTCGACGTGCAAAGGCGGCGTAAACTTGCGGCAATAGTCGCCGGCGCCGAACAGGTGCTGGTGACGGCCGCCGTCGACGCCGACATCCCCGAAGAGTTGGCCGGGCGGCGGGTGAAGGTTGTCCCCGGAGGCATAGATGGCGAAGGATGACGGCGGATTGCAGCCCGGGCGCGACCCGGACCGCATCGATGCCGCCCAGGCTGCCCTGAACCGGATGCGCGAGGCCGCGGCCGCCCGCGGCGAGGTGCGCCGTGCCGCCCCAGGAAAGGCCGCGCCGAAGCGGAAGGGCCTGCGGGACACCCGCGGCTTCAGCCAGTTCCACGGTAATGGCCGCGATCCGCTGGGCCTGGGCAAGGTGGTGGGCCGGCTGGTGGCAGAGCGCGGATGGACGTCTCCCGTGGCCGTCGGTTCTGTCATGGCGGAATGGGAAGCCTTGGTGGGGCCGGAGATTTCCGCCCATTGCACTCCGGAGAGCTTCACGGACACCACTTTGCACGTGCGCTGCGATTCGACGGCGTGGGCCACGCAGCTCCGACTGCTGAATTCGAGCCTGCTGGAGCTGTTCCGCAAGGAGCTCGGCGAAGGCGTGGTGACCGCGATCCATGTCCTTGCCCCGACGGCACCGAACTGGCGCAAAGGCGGCCGCAGCGTCAACGGCCGCGGCCCGCGGGACACCTACGGCTGAGCGATTTTCCGCTGTCCGCGGACACTTCCCGCAAATGGCGCACAGCGGCCGGAAACGCACTATGGCCGTATAGCTCCCCAAGTGGTGCCGTTTTGGGCGGTTCCAGAGGGGCCAGCGGCCTGCCAGGGGCACGTTTATTGAGAACCGCCCCGGGCCGAATCGGGTTCGGGGCCTTGGACACGATAGAATCGTGGATAGACAACTGGGCGCCGACGAACAGCTGACTGGCCCTGCTGCGAAGCACATGAGCAGCGGATCCGCCAGTCAATGAGTCGCCGGCGTTATCAGTGGCGTCCCTGTTGGCGGCCGCCGCATTCCTACTGGAGTGTCCTTCCCGGACTTCTTCATTTGTGTGCGGTGACGGCCGGCGACCATCGAACACAGAGGAGTCGAAAGCGCCAGTGGCTAACGACAATGCAGAGATTTTGGCAGCTGATCCCGCGGAGGACATTGCCAGCATTCCGGATGCGTCCGCCGGTGCCCGGGAATACGGCGCCAGTGACATCACCGTCCTTGAAGGTCTTGAGGCAGTGCGTAAGCGCCCGGGCATGTACATCGGATCCACAGGTCCGCGGGGCCTCCACCACCTGGTCTACGAAGTGGTGGACAACTCGGTCGATGAGGCGCTGGCCGGCTACTGCAGCCACATCGAAGTGACGCTCCAGGCAGACGGCGGCGTCAAGGTCGTCGACGACGGCCGCGGCATCCCCGTTGACATGCACCCCACCGAGGGCAAGCCCACCGTCGAGGTGGTCATGACCATCCTTCACGCGGGCGGCAAGTTCGGAGGCGGCGGTTACGCGGTGTCCGGCGGCCTGCACGGCGTCGGCATCTCGGTGGTGAACGCGCTCTCGCGCCGTGTAGACACCGAAGTCCGGCGCCAGGGCCACGTCTGGCGGATGTCCTTCGCCGACGGCGGCAAGCCCCACGGTGAACTGGTCATGGGTGAAGCCACGGACGAGACCGGTACTTCCCAGACGTTCTACCCTGATGGCAGCATCTTCGAAACCACGGAGTTCGATTTCGAGACCCTCCGTGCCCGCTTCCAGCAGATGGCCTTCCTCAACAAGGGACTGCGGATCACCCTGACGGACGAGCGCCCGGCCAGGCAGGCCGACGCCGAGGACCTGGACCTGGACGCGGTTTCCACCGAGGGCGAAGTCCCGGCCGAGCACCGCACCGTTGTGTACCAGTACGACGAGGGCCTGCTGGACTACGTCAAGCACCTGAACTCGAGCAAGAAGGTGGATATCGTCCACGAGGACGTCATCGCCTTCGAGACCGAGGACACCGAGCGGCACATCGCCGTCGAGGTCGCCATGCAGTGGACCACCGCCTACTCCGAGAGCGTCCACACCTACGCGAACACCATCAACACCCATGAGGGCGGCACCCACGAAGAGGGTTTCCGCGCGGCGATGACCTCCCTCATCAACCGCTACGCGCGCGAAAAGTCCATCATCAAGGAGAAGGACGACAACCTCACCGGCGACGACATCCGTGAAGGGCTGACCGCCGTCATCTCCGTCAAGCTGTCCGAACCCCAGTTCGAGGGCCAGACCAAGACGAAGCTCGGCAACTCGGAGGTCAAGGGTTTCGTGCAGCGCGTGGTCACCGACCAGCTCGGTGACTGGCTCGAGCGCAACCCCGGCCCCGCCCGCGACGTCATCCGCAAGGCCATCCAGGCCGCCCAGGCACGCATGGCGGCACGCAAGGCCCGCGACAACGCCCGCCGCAAGAGCCCGCTGGAGTCCTTCGGCATGCCCGGCAAGCTCTCGGACTGCTCCTCGAAGGACCCGTCGCGCTGCGAGGTGTACATCGTGGAAGGTGACTCCGCCGGCGGTTCGGCCAAGCGCGGCCGGAACCCGGAAACCCAGGCCATCCTGCCGCTCCGCGGCAAGATCCTGAACGTGGAGCGTGCCCGCCTGGACAAGGCACTGGGCAACAACGAAGTCCAGTCCATGATCACCGCCTTCGGCACCGGCATCGGCGAGGATTTCGACATCTCCAAGCTGCGGTACCACAAGATCGTGCTGATGGCCGATGCCGATGTTGACGGCCAGCACATCACCACCCTGCTGATGACCCTGCTGTTCCGCTATATGCGCCCGCTCATCGAGAACGGCTACGTGTACCTGGCCCAGCCGCCGCTGTACCGCATCAAGTGGTCCAACGCGCACCACGACTACGTCTACAGCGACCGTGAGCGCGATGAAACCATCCGTAAGGGCATCGCGATGAACAAGCGCCTGCCCAAGGACAACGGCATCCAGCGCTACAAGGGCCTCGGCGAGATGGACTACACCGAGCTGTGGGACACCACGATGGACCCGGACCACCGCACGCTCCTGCAGGTCACCATGGAGAACGCCGCCGCGGCGGATGAGATCTTCTCCGTGCTGATGGGCGAGGACGTCGAGTCGCGCAGGAACTTCATCCAGCAGAACGCCAAGGACGTCAGGTTCCTGGACATCTAACGAGGCTCTCCAGCCCCGCTTATGTTCCAGAACTTACATATACCTGAAACGGAATACTAACTATGAGTGACGAAACCCCCGAGGTACCCGAGGAACAGGACACCCCGGACACCGTTCTTGAAGGCGACGTGCTGGTTGACCGCATCGAACAGGTGGACCTGCAGACCGAAATGCAGCGCTCCTACCTGGATTACGCGATGGCCGTCATCGTCGGCCGCGCCCTTCCCGACGTCCGTGACGGCCTGAAGCCCGTCCACCGCCGCGTGCTGTACGCGATGTTCGACGGCGGCTACCGGCCGGACCGTTCCTTCAACAAGTGCGCCCGCGTGGTCGGCGACGTCATGGGTACCTACCACCCGCACGGCGACATGGCGATTTACGATGCCCTGGTCCGCCTCATCCAGGACTGGACCATGCGGTACCCGCTGGCCCTCGGCCAGGGCAACTTCGGTTCACCCGGCAACGACGGCGCGGCAGCCCCCCGTTACACCGAAACCAAGATGGCCCAGCTGGCGATGGAGATGGTCCGGGACATCGACGAGGAAACCGTTGACTTCCAGGACAACTACGACGGCAAGAACCAGGAACCCACCATCCTGCCGGCGCGTTTCCCGAACCTGCTGGTCAATGGCTCCTCCGGCATCGCCGTCGGCATGGCCACCAACATTCCGCCGCACAACCTGCGCGAGGTGGCCGAAGGTGTCCAGTGGGCACTTGACAACCCCACCGCCACGCGGGAAGAACTGCTCGAAGCCCTGCTCCTGAGGATCAAGGGACCGGATTTCCCCACCGGCGCGACCATCCTTGGACACAAGGGCATCGAGGACGCGTACCGCACGGGCCGTGGTTCCATCACGATGCGCGCCGTGGTCAACGTCGAGGAAATCCAGGGCCGTACCTGCTTGGTGGTCACCGAGCTGCCCTACCAGGCGAACCCGGACAACCTGGCCATCAAGATTGCCGAACTGGTCAAGGACGGCAAGATCCAGGGCATCGCGGACCTTCGCGACGAAACTTCGGGCCGCACCGGCCAGCGCCTGGTGATCGTGCTCAAGCGCGACGCCGTGGCCAAAGTGGTCCTGAACAACCTCTACAAGCACACGCAGCTGCAGGACAACTTCGCGGCGAACATGCTTGCGATCGTTGACGGCGTGCCCCGCACCCTGACGCTGGATGCCTTCATCCGGCATTGGGTGGCCCACCAGATGGACGTCATTGCACGGCGCACCCGGTACCGCCTGCGCAAGGCAGAAGAAGAAGCACATATCCTGCGCGCACTGCTGAAGGCACTGGACATGCTGGACGAGGTCATCGCCCTCATCCGCGCGTCCAACACCACCGAGGCCGCCCGCGACGGCCTGATTCAGCTGCTGGATATCGATGAGCAGCAGGCCCGCGCCATCCTCGACATGCAGCTCCGCCGCCTGGCAGCCCTGGAACGCCAGAAGATCCAGGACCGCCATGCCGAACTCGAGGCCCTGATCGCCGAGTACAACGCGATCCTCGCCTCTGAGCAGCGCCAGCGCGAAATCATCAGCGCCGAACTTGCCGAGATCGTGGCAAAGCACGGCGACGACCGCCGGACCCATATCCTCATGGGCTTCGACGGCGATATGTCGATGGAAGACCTGATCCCCGAAGAAGAAGTGGTTGTCACCATCACCCGGGGCGGCTACGTCAAGCGCACCCGCAGCGACAACTACCGTTCCCAGCAGCGCGGCGGCAAGGGCGTCAAGGGTGCCCAGCTGCGTGGAGACGACGTCGTGGAGCACTTCTTCGTCACCACTACGCACCACTGGCTGCTCTTCTTCACCAACCTCGGCCGGGTGTACCGGGCCAAGGCATACGAGCTTGCCGAAGCCGGCCGGGACGCCAAGGGCCAGCACGTGGCCAACCTGCTGGCGTTCCAGCCGGACGAGCACATTGCCCAGGTCCTGGACCTGCGCGACTACGCCCAGGCCCCATACCTGGTGCTCGCCACCAAGGCCGGCCTCGTCAAGAAGACCCGCCTGGAGGACTACGACACGAACCGTGCAGCGGGCGTCATCGCCATCAACCTGCGCGAGGATGATGAACTCGTCTCGGCGCAGCTGGTGTCCGAAACCGACGACCTCCTCCTGGTGTCCCGGAAGGGCCAGTCCATCCGCTTCACCGCGACGGACGAGGCACTTCGCCCCATGGGCCGCGCCACCTCCGGGGTGACCGGCATGAAGTTCCGCGAGGACGACGAGCTGCTTGCCGCGGACGTGGTCAAGGACGGTTCCTACGTTTTCGTGGTGACCGAAGGCGGATACGCCAAGCGGACCGCCGTCGAGGAATACCGTTTGCAGGGCCGAGGCGGCCTCGGCATCAAGGTTGCCAAACTGGCCGAAGAGCGGGGCGACCTGGTCGGAGCGCTGATTGTCCAGGACGAGGACGAAGTCCTGGTGGTGATGGAGGGCGGCAAGGTTGTCCGTTCCGCCGTCGCCGGCGTCCCTGCGAAGGGCCGCGATACTATGGGCGTCATCTTTGCCAAGCCGGACAAGAACGACCGCATCATCGAGGTGGCGCGCAACAGCGAACGCGGCCTCGAAGGTGAAGAGACGGATGAAGAACAGCAACCCGGAGCCGCGGATACCGTAACCTTGGCTGCAGACGGCGGCGCCGCCCAGGCGGCCGCAGCAAATGGCGGGACCGCCGCAGCGGACAGCAGCCAGGATCCCGCCACCGAGCTGAACGAAGACAACACCGGAGGAACGAATGAGTAATCCTGACTCATATCCCAAGCCGAACACAGAGGTCCCCGGCGGACTTCGTCAGCCTTCCGGCACCCCGCAGGCAGCCCCGGCCGCCGGATCCCGTCCCCCCGTGCCCGCGGGTGCACCGTCGTCGGCGCAGCGCCCGGCCGGACCCGCGGCTTCCGCGCAGCGTCCCGCCGCGCAGGGCCAGCGTCCTCCTGCTCCGGGTGTGCGGGCGGCGCAGCAGGCACGTTCGGCAGCCCCCGGCCAGCGAGCGGGGGGTCCGGGACTGGTAAAGCCAGCCCCGAAGGCCAAGGTCCGCCGCGCGCGCCTGCTGGTGAGCAAGGTCGACCCCTGGTCGGTGCTCAAGATGGCCTTCCTGCTGTCTGTGGCATTGGGCATCGTCACGGTCGTGGCCGCCATGGTGCTGTGGACGGTCCTTGACCTCACGGGCATCTTCGACCAGGTGGACAGTCTCCTGGGCACACTGGCCGGTTCCGAGGGCGGCGGCTTCGAACTGAAGAAGGTCGCTTCGCTGGGCCAGGTGCTGTCCTTCGCCACCATCATTTCCGTGGTCAATGTGGTACTGCTGACTGCCCTGTCCATGCTGAGCGCCGTGCTCTATAACATTTCGGCAACGCTCGTCGGCGGCATCGGCGTCACCCTCACCGACGACTAGCAAAATCCCCGGAAAACCGCGGAAAAACGGCGGAAATCCGGGGGCAACTGCCTCGATTTGAGATCGGGCCGGGATGTGCTGTAGAGTCATATCTCGGCCCGATGAGGCATCGGGGCGTATAGCTCAGGCGGTTAGAGCGCTTCGCTGATAACGAAGAGGTCCCAGGTTCAAGTCCTGGTACGCCCACGGAACCTGCACGGTTCTACGGTAAGGTCCGCGAGGACCGGAACGGGGTGCATGTGAAGAAGTTGCTGTTCGTGGCAGCTGCGATCGCAGGCGTCCTGCTCTACCGGAAGGTGCAGGAATCCGAAGCCCGGAAGACAGTCTGGAGTCAGGCAACCGACACGGTTGACTAGCCAGTCCCGGAACCAAGCTGGTGAAAGCCGGTGGAAGTTTTGCGGTAGGATGGACGGGTTGCTTCTTATGGGGGCATGGCGCAATTGGTAGCGCACCTGCTTTGCAAGCAGGGGGTTCGGGGTTCGAGTCCCCGTGCCTCCACCATAGGAAAGAGTCCCGGTCAGAAATGACCGGGACTCTTTTGTTTTCCCAAGGACGTTTTTCCAAAGACGCTGTCCTCCGGCATCCGCGGGCACGGCAGTTACCGGGGGTTGACCATGAACATCGTCTTCGCTGCCCTGGGGGTCCTCGGCGTCGCGGCGTCCGGGCCGCTGATCGCCGCAACTTTGGCCGGGACTACCGCCACCGCGCTGGCAATCGCATTCTGGCGCAACGCGATTGCCGCCGTCGTGATGGCCTCCCCTGTGCTGCTCCGCGAACCGAGCAAATTCCGCGACATCACTCGCCGCGAGGCACTCTGGACGGGCATTGCCGCCGCCGCGCTGGCTGCGCATTTCGCCTGCTTCATCACCTCCCTCCAACTGACCTCAGTGGCGGCGTCAACCGCGCTCGTTTGCCTGCAGTCGGCCTGGATCGCCATCTTCGAAGCCTTTCGCGGCACGCGGCACCATTGGGCTGTGCCGTCCGGCCTTGGCGTGGCGCTGGTTGGCGTGGTGGTCATCACCGGCTTCGACGTGGGGTCTTCACCGGAGGCGCTGTGGGGCGACCTACTTGCCCTGGCCGGCGGTGTCTTCGCGGCCCTCTATGCGATGGCCGGCGGACGTGCCCGGCAGACGATGGGAACCGGAAGCTACACTGCGCTGTGCTACGGAATCTGCGCCGTCCTGATTGCGGTGCTGGCGCTGTCCACAGGACAGCCCCTTGCCGGCTTTGGCGCCGGAGGCTGGATCGGGATCCTCGCGATCACCGTGTCTGCCCAGCTGGTGGGCCACACTATGTTCAACCACCTGCTGGCCACCATGAGCCCCTTGTTGGTGTCGATGATCATCCTGCTGGAAATCCCCGGAGCGGCCCTGCTGGCCGCGGTGTTCCTGCATGAGGCCTTGCCTGGCGGCACCTATGTGGGGCTCGGGTTGATCCTGGCGGGGCTCGCCGTCGTCGTCAGCGGGCAACGGAGCGGTACAAAGGTCGACGGCGGAAAGCCGGTTGCCGAGCTCGGCACGGACTAAGCGCCGCGCAGGATGGTTCGCCGGCGGCTACTGGCCGCCGCGGCGGACGCTTTGGCTGGAGCTGGCGGTGTGGATGGCGCGCAGCAGCTTGGCCGGGAAGTACACGGAGAAGAAGACGACCATCGGGGCCTTCAAGGCCATCTTCTTGACGTTGTGCGCCTTGTAGGTCCGGTCGAAGCGGGTCACGTAGTAGCGGTAATCCCGCGGTGAATCCTCGAGGCGCCGGGCCGACATGCCGGACACCATCTGCGGCCAGTACTGAACCCGCATCTCGTGCTCGGCCAGATGCAGCGAGAGGTCGATGTCCTCGTGCATCTCGTCCTTCTCGTCGAGGCATGCTTCGTCGCGAATGGTTTCCCACGCCGTGCGGCGCAACGCCATGTTGGATCCGAACAGGAAGTGGTACTGGTGCTTGGCCAGGCGCAACATGAGCTGGCGCATCTTGTCGTCGGCTTTGAGGCCGAAGCGCCGCATCGGCATGTCGTAGTAGACCACCGGACCGGTGGCTGCCTGGACCTCCGGATCCATGAAGGCTTCCTGGACCTGTTCCACCCAGTCGGGTTCCAGCACGGAGTCAGCGTCGATGCGCCCCAGGACGTCTCCCGTGGCATGGTTGAGCCCGAAGTTGCGGGTGGGAATCAGGCCCTGCGCCTGGTCCTGGCTCAGCAGGAGGATGGGGCTTTCCGGATATTCCAGCTGCATCTGGCCCACGATCAGGGCGGTGCGGTCCGTAGACATGTTGTCCACCACGATGATCTCCGCGGCCGGCACAGACTGGTAAATGGCGGCGATGAGGCATTGCCTGATGACGCTTTCCTCGTTGTACGCCGGGATGACGATGGAGACTTCCGGCCTGGGTGCGTCAGAAGGGGCGAGTTCTTCGGGCGATCTATCGGCTGACATCCAGATAAATCTAACACCAGCCTTCGCGCCCGCGAGGGAGCGTCAGGTGACGTGTGGATAAACATTGAGGGGACCCCGCCAAGCGGAGTCCCCTCAAAGGAATGCCTGAAGATCCGGATCAGCCCTCGTTCTTGCTGCTGTCCTTGTCCTCATCCTTGTGCAGGCTTGCGGCGATGTTCTTCACCGCGGTCTTGGCATCGGTGGCCACCTTGGCGGCGGCTTCCTTGGCATCTTCTGCAACCTCGGCCGCCTTGTCGGCGGCCTCGGAGGCGGCCTCCTTAACGGTTTCGGCGATCGATTCCGCGGGCTTCGAGCCCTCTTCCTTGACCGCCTCCGGCGTCGGGAACGGGATCGGAGCCGGTTCCGGCGTCGGCGTCACCGGCACGGGGGTCTTCCACGGATCCTCAACCGGCTTGGAAGCCTTCCACGCAGCAACGCCTGCAGCGACGGCCGCGGCAATCACCGTGACAATCAGGAGCCCCCGCTTCTTGGGCTTCTCCTTGCGTCCGAGCCCCGCTGCAACGGCCTTGCCGGTTTCCTCGGCAACTGACTTGAACTGGGCTCCGGCGGCCTGTGCCTGGTCCTGGAGGGTGTGGACGACACCGGAATCAACCAGTTTCTGGGCCACGGCGTCAACCTGGGCGGGCGCGTTTTCGAGGATGTGGTGCACGGTGATGGACGCCTGGCCAAGCTGTTCGGACAACTTGGGCAGGTATTCGTCCACCACCTTGTCGCGGGCGACGCCGAGGGCGGGAGTTGCCTTGTTCAGGGCTTCCTGGATCTTCGGCGAGGCGTCCTCGACGGCGTCGTGGATCTTCGGTGCGAGGTTCGCCAGGCCTTCCTGGAGTTTCGGGGTAACGGTTGCGACGCCGTCGGCCAGGTTGGTTGCGGCCGACTTGAGACCTTCCTGGATCTTCGGCGAGGCGGTATCGATTCCATGCTGGATGCGGGGAACTGCCCAGTTCACGGCAGCTTCGACGCGTGGTGCAGCCCAGTCTTTGGCGGTATCTACTCCTGCTGCCACAGAGTGCTCAAGGTCGCGGGCAATCCGGTCTGATTTCTTCACAACTACCTCCCGATACACATGCTCGTTTGTTGTTAGCCTACGTCGCCTGACCGGCACCGGCTATTCATCCGGCGCAATCGCGGGAGATTTCACCGAGCGCGGAACCGGCTTCCGGGCCCCTGCCGCGTTGACCCTGCATGAAAGAATGGGCCCATGACGATCGCAACCGCAAAAGCAACCATCCACACCAGCCTCGGCGACATCGTGGTTAACCTCTTCGGCAACCACGCTCCCAAGACCGTGGCAAACTTCGTCGGCCTCGCCACCGGTGAGAAGTCCTGGACGCACCCGGAAACCGGCGAAGACAAGACCGGCACGCCGCTGTACGACGGCACCATCTTCCACCGCATCATCAAGGACTTCATGATCCAGGGCGGCGACCCGCTGGGCCGCGGCATCGGCGGCCCGGGCTACAAGTTCGACGACGAGATCCACCCGGAACTGAACTTCAACGCCCCGTACAAGCTGGCCATGGCCAACGCCGGCGTCCAGATGGGCAAGGGCACCAACGGTTCCCAGTTCTTCATCACCACCGTCAACACGGACTGGCTGTTCGGCAAGCACTCCATCTTCGGTGAAGTCGCCGACGACGAGTCCAAGAAGGTCGTCGACTCCATCGAAGCCGTCCGCACCGGCATGGGCGACCGCCCCGTCGAAGACGTCGTCATCAACAGCATCGACGTCGTCCAGCTCTGATTCTGCGGAGCCTGAACAACACATGAGCTTTGGATACCCGGCGGCCGAGCCGTCAGCAGGCGTTCCGGTGTGCCCCCGGCACCCCGACCGGCCCTCCTATGTGCGGTGCCAGCGTTGCGGCCGCCCGGCGTGCCCGGAATGCCAGCGGGCGGCCGCCGTCGGGTTCCAATGCGTTGACTGCGTCAACGAACAGAAGCGTTCGACGCCGGCAGTACGTTCCGTCTACGGCGGCACCGCTGCGGCCGGCCGCCCCGTGGCGACTCTGGGGCTGATCGCCGCCTGCGTCCTGGTCTATGTCCTGCAGTGGATCGTTCCCCGGAACGCGATGATCATGGACTTCGCCTTCGCTGCCGGCTATGTCCAGCCAGAGTTTGGCCACTTCGAACCGTGGCGGATGCTGACCTCAGCTTTTCTGCATTCACAGACCTTCGTTCCCCACATCGTGCTCAACATGTACATGCTGTGGATCTTCGGCCAGACCCTGGAACCCTTGCTGGGCCGGATCCGCTTCCTGGCCATCTACCTGCTTTCCGCCATTGGCGGTTCAGTCGGCTACCTCCTGCTGACGCCCCTTTACGTTCCCGGGCAACCGACCACTTCAGTGGCGGGTGCCTCCGGCGCAATCTTCGGCCTGTTCGGGGCCCTGCTGGTGATCCAGCGGCACCGCGGCGGCGATACCAGGCAACTGTGGGTGCTCATCGCCATCAACGGGGTCATCGGCTTCATGGTGGCCGGTATTGCCTGGCAGGCACACCTCGGCGGATTCATTACCGGGGCCCTCGGCGCCGCTGCGGTGGCCTACGCGCCGCGCGGACCACGCCGCGCCCTCGTCCAGGCCGGCGGATTCGCCGCCGTCGCGCTCCTCCTCGTGCTGCTGACAGCGTTCCGCACGGCCTCCGTCTAAGCCTGCGGGCGGCATCCCCTTTGGGAGCGAATGCCGCGCCGCCTAGCGCGGTGGAGTTGATGCCCTTCGAATCGGCATGGAGCAAACTGGCAAGATGCCGCAGCGCGGCCTCTCAAAGCTGGAAATCATCGATGCCATCGCGCGCCGTGGCGAGCGTCCCGCTGAGTGACGTCATGCGTTCCGGCATAACCCGACAGAGGCTTTTCCACAGCCGTTATCCACACTGTGCGTAACTTACAACTGTGTAGTTCATCGCCTGGTTCCCGTGTTCGCGCCCTTTCCGGACGCAGTCCCGCCAGAATTCCCAGACTGGTCCACAGCTGTGGATAACCTGGCCAACTCGCCCTGTGGTTATGTGGAACAAATCGTCCCGCGGCTGGGAGGTTGTGGAAAAAGTCCGGGATAAGCGGAACGGGCAGCCTGTACGGCGCGATATCAACAGGCTTTTCAACATTGTTAATAACTCACATCGTTGTAGTTCTCCCCCTTAAACCGCACCGGAATCCCCTTGAATCCACGGGTTTCCGAGGACGGTAACCACAGCTTTTCCCCAGCTGTGGATAACTTGTGGGAAGCGGACTGTTGTTAAGTGGGTAACTTCGGCAGGGACCAATGCCCGGCCCTGGGAGCCCTCTCCCGGCCGCGGAGGTGAAGTTCTCCATCCCGGGACCATGAACACTTGGTGAAGACCGGGCTACGATCCACAGGGTTGTTCACATGGGGAAAACCGCAGAATCGAGAGCGGTCCTTCAAAAACCCCGGAAAACAAGGGTTTTCACCGCCAAACGATCGCTTTCCACACCGGGTTTCCACAGCTGTGGAAAAAGTTGCCCACTTTTGTGGACAGCCGGGAAGGGAGATTTCAGCCCCAGATACCCGAGCTTCCGCGGCGGTGGCTGTCCACAAGATGGGTGTCGATCATGCCGATCGCCTCCATCAGCGCGTACATGGTGGTGGGGCCGACGAAAGCGAACCCCCGCTTCCGCAGCGCCTTGGACAAGGCGAGTGACTCCGGTGATTGGGTGGCGAGGTCCCCCACGGTCGAAGGCGCCGGCGTCGCTTCCGGCTGGAAGGACCACACAAAGTCCACCAGCCCGCCATCGGCCCGCAGTGCGAGGGTGGCGTTGGCGTTCGTGATCGCCGCGCGGATCTTCAGGCGGTTCCGCACGATCCCGGCATCCAGCATGAGCCGCTCGACGTCGGCCTCGCCGAAGCGCGCCACCTTCTCCGGATCGAAGTCCAGAAAGGCAGCACGGAAGGCCTCACGCTTGCGCAGGATGGTTGCCCAGGACAGCCCGGCCTGGAAGCCCTCGAGGCTGATGCGTTCGTACAGGCCGTGCTCATCCCGGACCGGCATGCCCCATTCAGTGTCGTAGTACTCCCGCAGCAGCGGATCGGTAGCAGCCCACGGCGGGCGCGCCAGGCCGTCTTCGCCAAGGATGGTGCCGGCGGGTGTCATGGGTGCCTCCAGGGGATGTTCAGGGCTGTTGTGGACATTGTGCGCCCAGGCTGCGACATTGCTACGACATTCCTGTGACGCGCATGGTGATGTTGATCCGGCCGTGCTCCAGCCCGCAGCCCGGCGGGGCGGTTTCCGGCTGCACCTTGAGCACGCCGTGGTAGGCGAAACGGGATGGCCCGCCGAAGACAAAGAGGTCCCCGGAACGGAGGAGCACATCCGTGTAGGGCTTCCCGCGGCCTTCAGTGTTGCCGAAGCGGAACATGCAGCTGTTCCCGATGCTCAAGGACACCACCGGAGCCGCGGAGCGCTCGTCCTTGTCCTGGTGCATGCCCATCCTGGCGTCGTCGTCGTAGAAGTTCACCAGGGCGGTGTCCGGGGTGTAGGCGGCCGCCGTTTCAGGCGCCGAGCCGGCTGCGGCCAATGCCTTGCGACCCAGCCTGACCATCCAGTCCGGGAAGTCCAGCACGCGGCGGCCGTTCACGTCGAATGCCTCTCGCGTGTACCGGTAGGGCTGCCAGTGCCAGCCGAGGCAGACCGTCTGTACGGACATCTGATGCCCGCCCGGCAGCACCGCCGCCCTCGGCGGCACCGGACCCGTCGTCCATTCACGGAAACGGTCCGCGATCCAGCGCTGCTGCTCAAGGGTCAACCAGCCCGGCACATGGACGCCGCCTTCGGCGATCCGGCGGGGTCCGGCGTCGGGCACGAGCAGCTCTGCCGGGAACAACGGCTCGGTCATGCGGCCTCCAGCTCCAGCAGGGTCCGCTTGGCCTCCGGTCCGCCGAGGTAACCGCCAAAGGAACCATCCGAACGGACCACCCGGTGGCACGGCACGACGACGGGCAGCGGGTTGCTCGCGCAAGCGGAGCCTACGGCGCGGACGGCTTTCGGGCTTCCCGCCGCCTTCGCCACGTCGGCATAGCTTTCGGTGCTGCCATAAGCGATGTGCGGAAGGTGCTCCAGCACGCTCAGCCGGAAACCGCGGCTCAGGCTGAAATCCAGCGGCACTTCGAAACTGCGGCGGGCGCCGGCGAAGTACTCCTCGAGCTGGCGTGCCACGATGTCCAGGCGGGACGGGACCTCCAGGATCCGCGGGCTCAGCTTGTCTGCGAGTGCCTGGAGCACGGCGTCATGGTTTTCCAGTGCGAAAGCGACCCGCACCAGGCCACGCTCCGTGGCCGCCAGGAGGAGCCGGCCGAGTGGTGAATCGACGGTGCGGTAGGAAACATCGACGAGGTGCTGGTCGGCCGCGGCCATGGAGAGGCGGGCGTGCAGGCGCTCGAGGGTGCCCGGGCCAAGCTCTTCCAAGCCGGCGAGGACCCCCTCGGGCAGGGTTTCGTTGTTCTGGTAGCTGTTCATCGGCTTGTTCCTTTCGAAGCCGGGGTGCGGGTGCCGGCCAGAGCGCTCCTGAGGGCCTTGACGCCGTCGGCGCCGGCACGCCGGGCGGCCTCGGGGGTGCCGCCCAGCAGCGCGGCTACATCTTTGTACGGCAGGCCGGCGAGATAGTGGTACGCCACTGCCTGGCGCTGTTTCTCCGGAAGCTGCCCGACGGCGTCGAGCACTTCCGGGTATCCCCCGCCGGGAATGCCGAGCGGGGATTCACGGGGCGGGAGATCTTCCATGGGCAGGGCCTGCCGTTGCCGGGTGCGGAGGATGTCGATGGCCTTGCGGTGGGCGATGGTGACGAGCCAGGCCTGCACCTGGGCGTCCTCCGGCAGCTCCGGGTACGCCTTGAGCGCGGACATGAAGGTCTCGGACCAGGCATCTTCTGCATCGTGGGCGCCGACCACGGCGCGGCAGACCCGCAGCACCACGGCTCCGTGGAGGCTGACGACCTTCTCGAAGGGCGGCTTGCCCATCAGAAAAGTTTGCTTTCCTTCACGGCGGCTGGTTCCTCGAGTTCCAGCAGGAAGCGTTTGTTCGCAAGGCCTCCGGCGTAGCCGGTGAGGCGCCCGTCGCTGCCGACGACGCGGTGGCAGGGAATGATGATGCTCAGCGGATTCCGGCCCACCGCCGATCCCACGGCCTGGGCAAGGTTCGGGTCCCCGAGCTCGGCGGCGAGGGTGCCGTAGCTGACGGTTTCCCCGTAGGGAATATCTTCAAGCCGTGCCCAGACGCGTTCCTGGAAGGTATTGCCACTGACCTGGTACTCCAGCCCGAAGGCGGTCCGATCCCCGCGCAGGTACTCCCGGAGCTGCGCCACCGCCGGGGTAAAGACCGGATCCCCGGGCGCCACGCGGTCGCCGAAGAATGCCTCGGCCGGCATGTGCCGGTGTCCCTCGTAAAAGACGCCGCTAAGTACCCCGTCCCGGGAGGTCAACGTCAGCGCTCCGAGCGGGGACTCGATGATGGTGTGCCTGTTGCTCATATCAGGTAGACGCCGCAGGCGGACGGAATGTGAGGCCGGTCCTGGAAAATATTGTTCAGGAACGCCAGCGGGTGGTCATCAGGAAGCCCGCGATGGCAACGCCGAAACCGGCCACGATGTTCCAGGATCCCCATGCCGACACCGGGAACTGGCCGCTGGTGATGTAGAAGGTGATGATCCACAGCAGCCCGATGATCATGAGGCTGAACATCACAGGCTTGAACCAGACCGGGTTCGGCTGGTACTGCGCCTTGGTGCCGGTTTCAACGGTGCGGGCGGGCCGCTTGCGGGGCTTGGACTCGGGCACGGTTCCTCCTTTGGCCTCTGAATGAAGGGCCGCGTGCCGGCTTGGTATCCTGCAGGAAGGAAATTTCCAGCGGTCCAGCGCGTTCGCGGTACTTCCAGGTTCGTCTCTAGCTGCCAAGTCTAGCCGGACTTCGGAGGCGCTCCGTGCCGCCGGCGCACCTCAACGATTGGTTCAGTACAGCAGCCATGAGCACAACTAAGATCCTCGTCGTCGACAACTACGACAGCTTCGTCTACACCCTGGTGGGCTACCTCCAGGAGCTCGGGGCGGAGACCACCGTGGTCCGCAACGACGACGTCACCCTGGCAGAAGCGATCGAACTCGCCGACGCCCGCGACGGCGTCCTGGTCTCCCCCGGCCCGGGAACGCCGGCCGAAGCCGGGGTCTGCATCGAGCTCATCAAGTGGTGCGGGGACAACAACAAGCCCATGTTCGGGGTCTGCCTGGGCCACCAGGCGCTTGCCGAGGCCTACGGCGGCACGGTCACCCATGCCCCGGAGCTCATGCACGGCAAGACCTCTCCGGTTCAGCACGAAGGCAAGAGCGTCTTCGCGGGCCTGCCCTCTCCCGTCACGGCCACCCGGTACCACTCGCTGGCGGCCGTCCGCGAGACCATCCCCGACATCCTGGAGATCACGGCGGAAACGGCGAACGGCGTGATCATGGGCCTGCAGCACAAAACGGCACCCCTGTGCGGGGTGCAGTTCCACCCGGAATCGGTGCTTACCGAGGGCGGCTACCAGATGCTCGGCAACTGGCTTGAATCGTTGGGCATGGCCGGCGCCGCCGCGAAGGCTGCGACGCTCAGCCCGCTGATCCAGCGCTAGCGGCCGCGAGGGTGCCGGCGGACGGTTGGCACCCGACGGCCCGCTGGGCCTGCTAACCCTTCTTGCCGCCGCCAGTGCTCGGGGTCGGTGTTGGCGACGGTGATTCCGTGGGCTTGGGCGCCGGGGCCTTGGCAACCGTCACTGTGATGGTGCTGCCCTGATTGACGAGAGTATCTTTTTGGACGCTCTGGGCCGTGACGGTCCCCGGAGGCTGTATCTCGTTGGTCTCTTCCACCACTTCAACTGTCAGGCCGAGGTCCTGCAGGGCTTTCTCGGCCTCGGCCCTGTTGCTCCCGATAAGGTACGGCATCTTTACCTTGCCGCTGGATACCACCAGCTCGACAGTGCCACCCGGTGCCACCACGGCTCCCGGGACGGGATTGCTGCTGATGACGGAGCCCGCCGGCACCGTGGGGCTGTTGGCGATAGTGGTCTTGCCGGTGAGGCCCAGTTGGCGCAGCATGTCCCGCGCGGCTGCTTCGGTCTGCCCGACCAGGTTCTTTGGCACGGTGACCGCGCTGGGGCCGTCGGAGATCTTCAGGGTGACATGGCTTCCCTTGGTGATCTGGGTGCCCGCCGAGGGATCCGTGCCGACGGCTGTTCCTTTCGGAACGTTGTCATCCTTCACCCGCTCGGTGTCGGGGACGAGCTGGGCCTCGTAGAGCTTGGTGATGGCGTCACCCTCGCTCAGGTTCGCGACCGCCGGAATCTGGACCTTGGCCGGCGGTTCCGGCCTCTGGTTCATGGTGTTGTAGAGCCAGAGCCCGCCGCCTGCCAGGACCAGCAGCGTGAAGAGCACGACGACGGCGGCCCAGGCCCGGCGCCGGGACTTCTGCCGGCGGGTGCGTTCCCGTTCGGGCGGGAAGCCAAGCGGCATCGCGTCGTCGTCGAAGTCTTCGTTGTACTGCGCCGGCAGCGGTTCTTCCGCGGTTCTTCCGCGGCCAGGCGCCTGGCCGTCAAGGAACCCGATGCCGGTAAAGCCGACCAGCGTCTCCGGTGCGGCTACCTGCCCGGCTTCCGTTGCGAGGTCTTCTGATCCGTTACCTTCCTCCGTCATCGGAACCGCGGGGACGGCGATGCCGTTTTGGGCGGCGCGCAGGGCGCGGCGGAAGGCAGCGGCGTCCTGGAACCGGTCCGCCCGTTCCTTCTGCAGGCCTTTCGCGAGGACACTGTCCAGTGCCTCGGAAACCTCGGGATTGAAAGCGCTGGGCGCAGGGGGTTCTTCCCGGACGTGCTGGTACGCCAGCGAGACGGGGCTGTCCCCGGTGAACGGCGGACGGGAGGTCAGCATCTCGAAAAGCAGGCAGGCCGCTGAATAGAGGTCGCTCCGGGCGTCCACAGCCTCGCCGCGGGCCTGTTCAGGGGAAAGGTACTGCGCGGTGCCCACAACTGCCTGCGTCTGGGTCATGGTGGCGGCGGAATCGGCCATGGCCCGGGCAATGCCGAAATCCATCACCTTCACGGAATTGTCTTCGCAGACCATGACGTTGCCCGGCTTGATGTCGCGGTGCACGATCCCGGCCTTGTGGCTGTACTCAAGCGCCGACAGCACGCCCAGGCAGAGTTCCACCGAGCGGTCGATGTCCAGTTCCTTGCTGCGGATGAGCTCCCGCAGCGTCTTGCCGGACACGTATTCCATGACGATGTAGGGCACCCGGACTGTCTCACCGTGGCCGCCGTCCACTGTGTACTCGCCGGTGTCGTAGATTGCCACGATCGAGGGATGGTTCAACGACGCCACAGCGTGTGCCTCACGCTTGAACCTGGCCTGGAACTGGGGGTCGCGGGCCAGGTCCGCGCGGAGCAGCTTCACGGCTACGGTGCGGCCGAGCAGCGTGTCCGTGCCGCGGTGGACATCCGCCATGCCGCCACGGCCCAGCAGTTCGCCCAGTTCATACCGCCCGTTGAGGACGCGTTGGTCTGTCACCGGAATGCTGTCCTCTCTGTGTGCAGGTGCTGAGCGTCGGGTATCCATGGTTTCCTATTTGCTCGACGAAGGTGACGGCGACGCGGTGGCCTTGGACAGATGGTAGACGACCGTGGCGCCTGAGTTGACTTCCGTGCCGGCGGCCGGGTCCGTGTTGACGAAGGTGTCCGGTGCCTGCCCGACTGCACCGTCGACGGCGTCGCCCTTCACCCAGCGCAGGCCCGCACCTTCAATGGCGGCCCGGACCTGGGCCTCAGTGGCGCCGGGAGCGATGGTGGGAACGGCAATCTTTTCAAGGCCCTTCGAGTAGGAAACCTCGATTGTCTCGCCCTTGGCGACTGGTCCGGACGGTTCCAGGTTGGTGACAGTTCCGGGGCTCGACGGATCGAAGACCGGGGTTCCCTTGACGACAAAGCCAAGCCCGATGAGTTCGTTCCGGACGGTTTCGTAAGGGCGGCCTACATACTGCGTCGGGATCAGATCCACGGTGCCCGGAGTCGATTCGCTCGGCGAAGGAGACTCCGAGGTTTCGGAAGGACTAGGCGAGGCGGAGCTCGGCGGGGCACTGCTCGAAACGGGACTGCTGGACGAGGGCGCCGGAGACTTCGGGTTGAACAGCCCCATCTGGGTCAGCAGGAAACCGAGGCCCGCAAAGAGCAGAAGGAGCAGCAAGGCGACCAGCGGCCAGGTCCACGGGCTGCGCTTCCGGCGTGCCGGCTGCGGCTCGTAGTTGTCCTCTTCCTCTTCCTCGTAAAGGACAGAAGACTCGTCCGGGTCGAAGCTCCGCTCGGCTGCGAGGGCGTCGGCCCGCGAAAGGCCCGCGGCAGCTCCTGCACCCGCAGCGGCGCCGAGTACCGGAAGTGCGGAAGTCGCCGTCGTGTGCGATTCCCTGCCGTGCGCAGCGCCGACAACGCCGGTGGGCGCCGTCGCGACGCCGGTCGGTGCGGTGACGGGCCCGGTGGCGCCTTCGAACAGCAGCATGCCCGGAACCGCAGCATGGGCTGCGGAAACATTCCCTGCACGGATTGCTTCGGCGGCCTCGGCAAGCTTGATGGCGTCCGCCGGGCGGTTCCGGGGGTCCTTGGCCAGCATGGACATCAGCAGCGCGCGGACCGGAACAGGTAGGGTTTCCGGCAGCGGCGGAGGCGCGTCATTGACCTGGGCCAGGGCGATGGCGATCTGCGATTCGCCTGAAAACGGGCGATGTCCGCTGAGGCTTTCATAACCGATAACACCCAGGGAATATATGTCGGACGAACCGGTCGCGGTCTGCCCTGTGGCCTGCTCAGGGGCAAGGTACTGCGCGGTTCCCATGACCTGGCCGGTCTGCGTCAGCGGAACCTGGTCCGCAAGGCGCGCGATGCCGAAGTCCGTCACCTTGACCCGGCTGTCCGGGGTGATGAGGAGGTTGCCCGGCTTCACGTCGCGGTGTACCAGTCCCTGGGCGTGCGCAACGGCCAGGGCCCGGGCGGTCTGCGAAATGATTGACATGGTCCGGTCCGGCGAAAGAACCCGCTCCCGTTCAAGGATGGTGCTCAGCGGCTGGCCGGGCACCAGTTCCATGACGAGGTAGGCGGACCCCTCTTCCTCGCCGTAGTCGAAGACGTTGGCGATGCCCACGTGGTTCAGGAGGGCCGTGTGGCGGGCCTCGGCACGGAAACGCTGCAGGAAGCCCGGATCGCCCGTGTATTCCTCTTTGAGGACCTTGATGGCGACAATGCGGCCCAGGACCTGGTCCTTGGCTTTCCAGACCTCTCCCATGCCGCCGATCGCAATCCGGCTGGTCAGCTGGAACCTGCCGCCGAGGGTGATTCCTGACGTAGGTCTCACTTGTTCAACACCGCCTCAAAAATCTTCTTCGCATTCGGACTGGTTAGCTGTGCGCCGGTGGTCACATCGACACCTTGGATCACGATGGTGACGGCCACCTGCGGGTCATTGGCCGGGGCGAACCCGGTAAACCATGAATTGTTCAAACCGCTGTCCCCCAGCTGCGCGGTGCCGGTCTTGCCGGCCACCTGTACCCCCGGGACCGCGGCGCCGCCGGCGATGCCCTTGGACACGACGCCGGTCATCCATTCGGTGATCTGGCGCGCGATCGCGGGGCTCGTCGAGTTGCGCAGGACCTCGGGGGCCGGTTCGCTGATGACCCGGAGGTCCGGGGCTCGCACGGTCTTGATGAGGTTCGGTTTCATCTGTACGCCGCCGTTGGCGATCGCGGCGGTCATCATAGCGATCTGCAGCGGCGTCGCCTTGACGTCCCGCTGCCCGACGGCGGACTGGGCCAGGGCGGCCTCGTCCAGGTCCGAGGGGAAGACGCTGACCGCGGACTGGAGCTTGAGCTGGTCGCCGAAGTCCTGGCCGAAGCCGAACTTCCGGGCCTGCTCCGCGATGGCGCCCTGACCGAGGTCGAGGGCAATGCGGGCAAAGGGAGTGTTGCAGGACTGTTCCAGCGCGAAGGCGAAGTCCGCCGTGGTCCGGGTGTAGCAATTGCCGCCGGCATAGTTCGGAAGGGAGGCCGAAGAGCCAGGCAGCTGCATGCTTGCCGGGTTGGGCAGTTCGCTGTCCTTGTTGTATTTGCCGGAGTTCAGGGCGGCAGCAGTGTCGACCAGCTTGAAGACCGAACCGGGGGCCAAGAGCGCCCCGGTGGGGCCGCTGACGGACTGGTTCAGGTTGATGCCCGGGATCTTGTTGAGCTCCTCGAAGCTGGCTTGCTCCTTGGTGACATCGTGGGTGGCGATCAGGTTCGGGTCGTAGGAAGGCTTGGAGACCATGGCGATGATGGCACCGGTCTTCGGGTTGGTCACGACGATCGAGCCCCGCTGACCGTCCGGGATCAGGTCATAGGCGAGCTTCTGGATTTTCGGGTCAAGCGTCAGCTCGACGGATGCCCCCTTCGCTTGCCGGCCCAGGAACACCTGGCTGATCCTGTCGAGGAACAGCTGGTCCGAGCTGCCGGCGAGCTCGTCGCGGAGCTCTTGCTCCAAGCCGCTGGCGCCGTAGGTCCGGGAGAAGTACCCGGTGATGCCGGCATAAAGTTCCGGTTGGGCATACTTTCGCTGGAAGCTGCAGGTTTCATCCCCCGCCACCGATTCGGCGATCGGTTTGCCGGCGACGATGATGGCGCCGCGGTCCTTGCAGTAGTCGGCCAGGACGGCCCGCTGGTTCCAGGGGTTGTCATTGAGCTCGTCGGCCCCGACGACCTGCACGTAGCTGATCGCTCCGAAGATCAGGGCAAACATGGCGACGGCGGCGAGCCATGCGCTGCGGACGGACTGATTCACGGCTGCTTCACCGCCTCACTGGGGGTCTCGGTCATTGGTGTCGTGTCGATGGGGCTGCGGGCTGTGTGCGAAATCATCAGCAGCAGGCCCACGATGATCCAGTTCGCAAGCAGCGACGAGCCGCCGGCGGCAAGGAACGGAGTGGTGAGGCCTGTCAGCGGGATCAGGCGGGTCACGCCTCCGATCACCACAAAGCACTGCAGCGCGATAGCGAAGGACAGGCCGCATGCAAGCAGCTTGCCGAAGGAGTCCCTGGTGCCAAGGGCTGCGCGGAAGCCGCGGGTGAAAAGCAGCAGGTACAGCAGGACCACGGCAAAGAGCCCGATCAGGCCGAGTTCCTCGCCGATCAGGGCGATGATCATGTCACTGTTGGCGAAGGGAACCAGGTCCGGGCGGCCCTGGCCGATGCCGGTGCCGACCAGTCCGCCGTCGGCCATTCCGAACAGGCCCTGGACGATCTGGCGGCTGCCGCCGGGGAAGCGGTCGTACACCTCGGGGGTGAACGCGTTCCACCAGCTGTCCAGGCGGAAACCCACATGCGCGAAGACCTTGGAAGCCACGAAGCCGCCGCCGAGGATCAGGGCCAGGCCGATGACCACCCAGCTGATGCGGCTGGTGGCGACGTAGATCATCACGATGAACAGGCCGAAGAAGAGCACGGAAGAACCGAGGTCGCGCTGGAAGACCAGCACGCCGATGCTTACCAACCACGCGGTAATCATGGGACCCATGTCCTTGAACCGCGGGAACTGGAGAGGCCCGATCTTACGCCCTGCAAGCAGGATCAGGTCCCGGTTGGACGAAAGATACCCCGCAAAGAATATGGCCAGCGTGATCTTGGCGATTTCGCCGGGCTGGAAGGTCAGCGGACCAAGTCGGATCCAGACACTGGCTCCCAACACGTCCCCGGCCGAGATGCCGGGAACCAGGGGCAGGACCAGCAGGACTGCGCTGGCGGCCAGCGAAATGAATGTGAAGCGGCGCAGGATGCGGTGGTCCTTAAGGACCCAGATCACCGTGATCGCCACGGCGACCGCGATGAGGGTCCAGCGCAACTGGTTGTTGCCGGTGTCTTCGCCGGGGCCGTCCATCCGGTGGATGAGGGCCAGCCCAAGGCCGTTCAGGGCCACCACTATCGGAAGTATTACCGGATCGGCATATTTGGCGCGCAGGCGGAGCACGACGTGGAAGGCAAAGGCGGCAACGGCCAGCAGGCTCGACTGGAACCAGAAGTCCTTGTCGAAAGGGACCTCGGAGTTGAGGTCCACCATGGCGCTGGCGCCGATCCCCACAGCAAGTGCCAGCACCAGCAGGGCAAGCTCTACGTTGCGGCGCGGCTTCGGCACGGCGTCGGGCTGGATCACGGGGACACCTCCTCGCACGGTGCTTGGCTTGGCCCGGCTGCGGGCGATTCGGTCGGAGTAGCGGCGGAAGAAGGCGTTGGCTTGGCGGACGGCGTCGCTTTCGCGGTGGGGGTCGGCGTCGGCTTCGCGGTGGGGGTCGGCGTCGGCTTCGCGCTCGGCGACGTACACGGCGTCGGCGTGGTGCCGTCCGGCTCTTCGAGGTTGTCCACGATGCGCTGGGCGGCCTCCAGGCTGTCCGCCGGGATGGTCTGGCGGACCCTTTGTTGCTGGAACTCGGGAAGGGAATCCACCCGGAGTTCCTTCACGTCTTCCAGTTTCGAGAGCTGGATGGGTCCCAGGCGCTGCGAGATTCCGTTGTAGATGGCTACCCGGCTGTCGTATTCACCCACGTAGAAGCGGGTTTGTGTCCAGGCATAGCCGAGCCACAGTCCGGCGACCATGAAAACAGCCAGGATGGCGGCCGCGAGGATGGTGAGCCAACGGCGGCGCCTGACGGGCAGAACGAGGACTTCTTCGCGGTCCTGTTCGGCCCTGTGGGTGAGCATGGTGGCGGCCCGGCGCGCGACGCTGCGTCCGGCCACGGTGGGGATGGAGCCGGTTTCGGCGGCGGTGGCCGCGGCGCCCACGAGCTCGTGCGGGCGGGAAGCGAGTTCCTCGCGGAGCACTTCCGCGGAAAGGTGTTCGCCGAGGTGCGGGTCGGTCACAGCCGGGGGCTCACCGGAGGGCTCGGCGCCTTCCGTGGCCGCAGCAGCCGGCGTTTCCCCGGCCGCCGTTTCGGCGGATGCTGCTTTGTTGGTTCCGCTTTCCTTGGCTTCCCCCGGGGCGGTTTCAGCGGGAGCGACGATGTCCACCGAAGCCGTGTTGACGTCGTCGTCGGTCTCTTCGGCGATCTCGAGCATCACCACGGTGACGTTGTCCGGGGCACCGTTCGCCAGCGTCAGCTGGACAAGCAGTTCGGCGCATTCGGCGAGGTCCCGGGTCTCCCGGACCACCTGCTCCACCACCGCGCCAGGCACGTAGTTCAGGCCGTCCGAGCAGAGCAGCCAGCGCTCTCCGGCTTGGACATCCAGTGCAGCGAGGTCCAGTTCAGGGCTGGCATCGACGTCGCCGAGCACCCGCATGAGGACATTCTTGTGGGGGTGGGTTTCGGCTTCCTCAGGGCGGAGCCGGCCCTCGTCGATGAGCCGCTGCACGAAGGTGTGGTCGATGCTGATCTGCTCGAAGGTGGTGCCGCGCAGCCGGTAGGCGCGTGAATCGCCGATATGGGCGAAATGCAGCTTCCTGCCCTCCAGCAGGAGCGCGGTGACCGTGGTGCCCATGCCGGCGAGCTTCGGATCCATGTGGACCAGCTCGGAGAGCAGCGAATTAGCCGTCTGGATCTCATCGGCGAGGACGGTGTCGGCGCCTTCGGGGTAGTCATCGTGGTCCAGGTGGATCATGTCCAGGACAGTGGATGCCGAGGCCACGTCGCCGCCCGCGTGCCCGCCCATGCCGTCGGCGACCACGGCGAGATGGCGGCCCGCGTAGGCCGAATCGTCGTTCTTGGAACGGAGGCGGCCGACGTCGGATCGCGCCGCGTACCGCATGATCCACGGGCGGGCTCCGGGCGTGGGCTTGCCCTCGGAAGTCTCGGGTGAAGCCATGGCTACGGCCTCAATTCAATGACCGTCTTGCCGATCCTCACGGGGACGCCAAGCTCAACCGGCAGGGCCCGGGTCAGTTGCTGATCGGCCAGATAGGTGCCGTTGGTGGAGCCAAGATCTTCAATGAACCAGCGGCTGCCCTGCGGGAACAAGCGCGCATGCCGTCCCGAGGCGTAGTCGTCTTCGAGGACCAGGGTGGCTTCCTGGGCGCGGCCGAGCAGGATGGGGCTTGCAGCCAGCGGCAGCGTGGTGCCCTTGAGGGGTCCTTCGACGACGACGAGCTGCCGGGCCTGCTGCTTCGGGGCAGGCGTCGGGGGCGCGAGTTCGGGGTGCTTGCGTACTTCCCGTGCCGTGGGGGCACCCGTGGCGGCTTTGCGGCCGATCATGAGGTCCCGGCGCATGGCCGAGACGATGCTGAAGATCAATACCCACAGGAGCAATAGGAAGCCGAAGCGCAGGGCCGTGATGGTCAGTTCGCTCACGCGCGGCCCCCGGGGTTGGCGTTGCCGGGTGGCACAGTGAGAAGCCTGAAGATGATCTTGGTACGTCCCATCGTGATCGTGGAACCATCGACAAGTTCCGTGCTGCCGTCGAGTTTGTGCCCGTTGACGTAGCTGCCGTTGGTGGAGCCCAGGTCCACGGCGCGGACAAAGCCGCCCTCGGTTCGGATTTCCAGGTGTTTGCGCGAGACTCCGGTGTCCTCCACGAGGATGTCCGCTTCGGAGGAACGGCCCAGGATCACCGAAGGAGCGTTGAGCGAGTAGCGCTGGCCGGCGATGTCAAGGACGGGCTGGAGCCTGGACGGTTCCCGCGAAGGTGCGGCAGGAACGTTGCTGCGCGGCGCGGCAGGGCCGCCGGATTTCTCCGTGCGTGAGGTGATTTCGAAGTGGCCTTCGCGCTGGGCGTCATCCTGGCGGAACGAGATCCGCACGGGGCCCTGCAGCGTGTACCCCTGGCTGCGCACGTGCTGGATGACGACGTCGCAAAGTTCTTCCGCCAGCGGGGTCCCCCACTCCTGGGCGCGGGCGAAGTCCTCCACGCTGAGGAGGACATCGAAGACGTTTGGGGCCAGGGTCCGTCCGGCTGCGATGGTGAGGGACTTGTTGTCCAGTTCGCGGCGGAGTTTGCTGGCGATTTCCACGGGTTCCACCTTGGCGCGGGAGCCGGTGGAGAAGACGCCGCGGACGGCTTTTTCGATGCCGCGCTCAACCCTGTCGAGCAATCCCATGGTCCTCCTCCTTCCGTTCCATTGACCCGGCAAAGCACCTGTGCGGAGGCATCGACCCCCGCATCAGGCATGGACCCCTGGAGTCCGTGATGGCATGGCCTTGTGCGGGCCATTCCTTTCCCGATACTACTGGGCATGGCTGTGAATGGCCTTATTCCGCAACGGCCGGACCCGCGGAAAAGTTCGCCCCGGCAGCCTGGAAACGCTGAGGTACAAGGGCCGAAATCCGCGGAATTCCGGGGCCGGGAACCCCTGCAGCGGCTCGATTGGTGTTTTCCCTGCAAGTTCCGTTATGCTTGATCTCGCTGCTTTTGCAGGACACAAAGCAGGGGAAACCCGTGGATTGTCCGTGCAGGAGAAGTTGCGCGCGAGTGGCGGAACGGCAGACGCGCTGGCTTCAGGTGCCAGTGTCCGAAAGGGCGTGGGGGTTCAAATCCCCCCTCGCGCACGCATTCAAACACCCCGGTCTTCGGACCGGGGTGTTTTTGTTTGCCCGGGATCCTGGTTGAACCCCGCCGCGGCTGGGCCGCGACGGGGTTCAACGTCGGCTCTATGCCCGCAGCGCCCCGAAGCCGGCTACCAGTGCGTCCAGGCCCATGCGGAAGGCGAGGTCCGAGGGGTAGTTCACGGGGCCGAGGCTCCGCATCGCGGCCGTGAAGTGCGGCGTGGATTCGGCGAGCTTTCCGGAGTCGAAGATGTCCGCCGGAGCCGTCGCGTCGAAGGCAGCCCCGAAAATGTACGCCTCCAGCGCCACGATGCAGGGGATGATCCGGTCCTCGGGGAAGCCTGCGCGCAGGAAGCCTTCCGTGACGGCCTCGTACATGGCCAGCGTCTGCGGAGCGTCGGTCACCGGCAGGACCGCGATGACCGAAATAAGCGGGGTGTGCGCGGAGAAGATGTCTCGGTAGGAGTAGGCCCACGCCTTTACGGCTTCCTCCCAGGGCAGGGTGCGGAAGACGCTTGAGTCCACCTGGGACATCAGGTCTTCTTCCACGAGCCTGAGGACGTCATCCTTGGATCCCACGTGGTTATAGAGGGCCGAGGGGGCCACGCCCAGCGACTTTGCCAGGGCCGCCATGGTGAGGCCGTCGTAACCCTTCCTGCTGACGAGGGCCAAGGCGGCCGCGGTGATTCCGGCCTGGTCCAGGACCGATCCCACAGGCCGGCCGGCCCTCCGGCGCGGCTTTGTTTCGGCCGGAGAGGGGGAGGGCTCGGGCATCAGTGACCTTTCTGGAAACGGCGTTTCCAGCATTATTCCATCGGGGGCTTCCCAGTTACCTAAGTCACGGGTACAGTAGTCATAAATGAATGGCATTCATTTATGAAGGACTGCGAGTTTTCGTTACGGGCCGGCCAAGGGAGGGCGGCCAGGAAAGGACATCATGTTGAATCTTGACCGCGACGTCGTCATCGTTGGCGCTGGTCCGTCCGGCCTGACCGCTGCACGCGAACTGAAGAAGGCCGGCCTCACCGTCGCCGTCCTCGAAGCCCGGGACCGGGTCGGCGGACGCACCTGGACCGACACCATCGACGGCGCCATGCTCGAAATCGGCGGTCAGTGGGTTTCCCCGGACCAGACCGTGCTCATGGACACCCTTGAGGAACTCGGCCTGGAAATGTACTCCCGCTACCGCGAGGGCGAGTCCGTCTATATCGGCGCGGACGGCAAGCACACCCGCTACACCGGCGCGTCCTTCCCGGTCAGCGAAAGCACCGCCGTCGAGATGGACAAGCTCACCGCCATCCTGGACGGCCTGGCCGCCGAGATCGGTGCGGAGGAGCCCTGGGCCCACCCCAAGGCGCGCGAGCTGGATACCATCTCCTTCCACCACTGGCTGCGCCAGAACTCCCCGGACGAAGAAGCCTGCAACAACATCGGCCTGTTCATCGCCGGCGGCATGCTGACCAAGCCCGCCCACGCGTTCTCCGCCCTGCAGGCGGTGCTGATGGCAGCCTCTGCCGGCTCCTTCACCAACCTCACGGACGAGGACTTCATCCTGGACAAGCGCGTCGTCGGCGGCATGCAGCAGGTATCCCTGCGGATCGCCGCAGAACTGGGGGACGACGTCGTCCTCGACTCCCCGGTGCGGACCATCAACTGGGAGGCCGCCGTGCCCGGCGACGAAACTTCCGGCCACCGCGTTTCGGTCGAATCCGACCGTGCGACCGTGAACGCCCGCTTCGTCATCATGGCGGTCCCGCCGAACCTCTACAGCCGGGTGTCCTTCAACCCGCCGCTGCCGCGCCGTCAGCACCAGATGCACCAGCACCAGTCCCTGGGTCTGGTCATCAAGGTGCACGCCGTCTACGAGACCCCGTTCTGGCGTGAAAACGGCCTCTCCGGCACCTGCTTCGGCGCCGGCTCCGTGGTCCAGGAGGTCTACGACAACACCAACCACGGCGACGCCCGCGGCACTCTGGTGGGCTTTGTCTCCGACGAAAAGGCAGACGCCATGTTCGAACTGAGCGAAGAGGACCGCAAGGCGGCCATCCTGGACTCCATCGCCGAATACCTGGGCGAAGAGGCCAGGAACCCCTCTGTCTTCTACCTCTCCGACTGGGGCTCCGAGGAATGGACCCGCGGCGCCTACGCGGCCAGCTACGACCTCGGGGGCTTGTCCCGCTACGGCAAGGATCAGCACGCCGCTGTCGGCCCGATCTACTGGTCCTCCTCCGACCTGGCGGCCGAGGGCTACCAGCACGTGGACGGCGCCGTACGCATGGGCAAGAAGACCGCGGCACGCATCATCGCCGCGAACGATCGCATCGCGCAGCCGGTCGGCTAGTGCAGCCCGTCAGCTAGGGCAGCCGCTGAAGCAGCAAGAAGCATCCCGGTCCTTGGGGTTCCAAGGACCGGGATGCTTTTTTGTTGCGTGAGGCTTGTTTGCGGAGTCCGGAGCCTTGGCTCAGACGAAGACGATGCCTTCCGGGACGTCCGGGCGGATTTCGGTTCCGACCTTGCGCGCCAGCAGGTCGTCCAGGCGGTCCAGCGGGCCGATAAGGACGCGGCCGCCGGCCTTTGCGACGCGGATTGCGGCATCCACCTTCGGCTTCATGGAGCCCTCGGCGAATTTGAGCTCCCCGATGGCCTCCGGGGAGGCGGTCAGGATGTCGCGCTGCTCCGGGGTGCCCCAGTTTTCGCTGACGAAGTCGCCGTCGGTGAGCATGATCAGGGTGTCTGCCTCAAGTTCTTCCGCGAGGGTGGCGCTTGCCGCGTCCTTGTCGACGACGGCCTGCATGCCGATCTGGTGGCCCCTGCCGTCGAGCTTGACCGGAACGCCGCCGCCGCCGACGCAGACCACCAGGGTGCCGTTGTCCAAAAGGGTGCGGACGAGCGGGGACTGGACGATGCTGACGGGCTCCGGGGAGGGGACCACGCGGCGGAATGCATTGCCGTCCTTGGCAATGGTCCATCGGTACTCGGACGCGGCCTCGGCGGCATCCTGCGCGGAGTACGTCGGGCCGATGAGCTTCGTGGGGCGGTGGAAGGCGGGGTCGTTCTCATCCACCACGGTGGTGGTGACAATGGCGGCAACCTCGCGCTCGCCCGCGAGGGCGTTGGAGAGTTCCTGCTGGATGACGTAGCCGATCATGCCCTGGGTTTCGGCGCCGAGGATGTCCAGCGGGTACGCGGCGACGTCCTGGTAGGCCAGGTTCTGCAGGGCAAGCAGGCCCACCTGGGGTCCGTTGCCGTGCGTGATGACCATTTCATGCTCGCGTGCCAGCTTGGCAAGGGCCTGGCAGCTTTCCTTGACGTTTGCCCGCAGACGGTCGGCCGTCATTGGCTCACCGCGCTTGGCGAGGGCGTTGCCGCCCAGTGCGACTACAACTCGCATCTAAATCCTCCTGAATGGAACTACCATGTGAAGCCACATGGTATACCATCTTGTGTGATAAGGACTGCCGTCATCCAGAATTCATGCGGCAGGAGCGGCTGAAGGAGCGCCATGGGAACCGCAACCCGCACGAACTGTATACCGAGCCTTTCCATGGATGCGGCATTGCTGGCAACCCTCCACGAACGCCCCGGCTGCGGCGAAGTGCACTCGGTCTTCGACAAGGTCATCAACATCATGGCGCCCTGGGGCGGGCTGGTTTCCCTGGCGGCCAGGCACCTTGACGATGCCCCGTGGACCATTCGGGCTGATGCAGGCGACTGGAACCGCCTGGAAGTCCGCGCCGGCGATCCGGTGATCATGGACTCCCGGCAGCTCTCCTTCGGCAAAGAAGGCAACCCTGCGGTGCTGGTGGCCGGCGCCCGCGAGTGGTTCGCCAAGAAGACGGCCCTGGACGGATTGGCCGCAGCGGACTTCCAATTCCGTGCCGACGCGCTGGAATCCGTGCTTGAAGTCCGCGGTGTCCGCGGCGGAATCCTGGAAGGCGCCGGGGAACGCAATGATTTCGAGGAGGGCATTGCAGCCGGGCTGCGTACCGGCCGGGAATCCTTCATGAAGGCAGTCCGCTCGGACGACGCCGTCCGCACCGCCGAGGCAGCGTTGCAGTTGCTTGGGCTGGGCCCGGGCCTCACGCCCGCCGGCGACGATTTCCTGTGCGGATTCGCGGTGCTCGCATCCCAGCCCGGCAGCCGGCTCGCCGCTGCCCGCAGAGTCCTTGCCGACGTCGTCCTTCCCAACGCACAGCGCACCACCGAACTTAGCTGGACAACTCTCCAGGAGACCCTCAGGGGACGGGCCCGGGAATCCATGCTGGAGCTGCTTAGCCGGCTTTTCCGCAGCAAAGCGGAAGATCCCGCCGGGCTTGCCCGGCACCTTCGCGTCCCGCTTGACCGTGTCCTCGGCATCGGCCATACCTCCGGGACGGACATCCTGTCCGGCCTGCTGGCCGGGCTTCGGCTCGAAGCGGAACTGAGAGGCCCGGCACCGGCCTGATCGGCGCCGGCACTACCCACCCACCGGTCGACGTCCGCAGGGAAGGCAATCCTCCCCGCGGGCAAGCTCGCCTGAGCCGACCCTTAAGAGAAAGCAGTCGTGGAGATGACCACTCCGCCAGGAACTGTTGAAAGCACCGCCGTCGAGGCCGGGCTCGAATCCGAATTCGAGCACACCCCGGTCCCGGAGTCCCACAGGAAATCCCTGCTGACGGTTTCGGCCGTCTGGTTCGGATTCCCGATGATCCTGACCAATGCCGTGCCCGGTGGCCTCGTGGTCGCCTTGCTCGGCTTCTGGCAGGGTCTCGCCGCGATTGTCGTGGCAAACCTCATCATGTTCATCTACGTCAGCCTGCTCAGCTATCGTGCCGGCAAGACGGGCAAGAGCTTCGCTCTACAGGCCACGGAAACGTTCGGCACCGCCGGTTACGCCATTGCCTCCGGCTTCCTGGCCACCGTCGTGGTGGGCTGGTTCGCCTTCAACACCGGAGCCACCGGAGCCAGCTTGAACAAGGCCTTCGGCTGGAACGAGACCCTGGTGGTAGCGATCGCCGGCGTCGCGTTCATTGCGGTGACCTACCTCGGCATCAAGGCACTGTCATGGCTGGGTGCCATCGCCGCTCCACTGTTCATCGTCGCGGTGATCATCGCCATCGCCATTGCGGGGCAAAGCCACGACCTCGGCCAGATCGTGAACTTCCATGGCGTGGGCGGCGGCGCCATGACCTTCGGCGTGGCCGTCACCTCGATCATGGCCACCTTCGCCGACTCCGGAACCATGACGGCGGACTTCACCCGCTGGTCGAAGAACGGCCGCGAAGCAGTCCTGGCCACCGCTACCGCGTTCCCGTTCGCGAGCCTCATCGCCCAGCTCAGCGGCGGCCTGCTGGTGGCAGCCGGGGCGATCGCCTCGGCTCAGACCGCCGGCGGCGATTTCACCCCGATCCTCACCGGCGTGGGCAATCCGCTGCTGAACGCCCTGGTGGTGGTCTTCGTGGTCATCAACCTCGGCTCCGTGTGCACGCACTGCCTGTACAACGGCGCTTTGGGCTGGTCCCACCTGACCCGCTCGAAGATGCGCTTGCTCACACTGGTGCTGGGCGTGATCGGCGTGGCCGTTGCGCTGCTGGGCGTCTGGAGCCTCTTCGTGAACTGGCTCGCGTTCCTCGGGGTGATTGTTCCGCCCCTCGGCGCCGTGCTCATCGCCGACCAGATCATCCTGCGCAAGCGCCTCGCGGGTCGCGCCGAGTCGAAGATCCGCCCGACGGCGTTCATCGCCTGGGCGATCGGTGCCGTGGCCGCCGTCGTGGTCCACTTCGGCGCGCCGATGCTTTCGGACGCGGTGGCCGGGCTGATCGTCGGCCTCGTGGCCTACCTTGCGATCGAGTCGCTGGGCAGCAAGACGGCCGCGGCCCGGCAGTAATCCGGCACCGCAGTTAATAAGGAAGGAGCCTGTACCGCCTTGGTCGGTACAGGCTCCTTCCTTTGTCCAGCTGTCTCAGTTCAGGGTGATGATGATCTTGCCGCGCAGATGGCCCTGTTCGAGCCGCCGGTATGCGTCGGACACCTGCTCCAGCGGGTAGCTTGCCTCGAGCGGCAGGACGAGCGAGCCGTCTGCCAGCCCCTCCGCGATCCGCGGCAGGGCGTCGGCCGCCGCATCCACGCCGCCGGTCGCCACGAAACCGCCACCCTCGTGGCCGTGGGCCGCGATAGCCGTGATGCGCCCGGCCGGAACGCCGAATTCCTTCGCCGTCTCAATGACCTCGACGCCGTTGAGGTCCGCCGCCGCCGTCGGCGTTCCGAGGTCCTTCACCCGGTCCGCCAGGCCGTCCCCGTAGCTGACCGGAATGGCGTCCAGCCCGCGCAGGAAGTCGTGGTTCCGTTCAGACGCGGTGGCGATTACGGTAGCGCCGGTCCGGGCGGCCAGCTGGGTAGCCAGCACGCCGACGCCGCCGGCAGCGCCGCCGATCAGGACCGTGTCAGACTCGTCCAGTTCCAACTGGTCGATTGCCGCCGCGGCCGTCCGCCCGGCGATGGAGAGCCCTGCGGCCAGTTCGTCCGTGACGCCGTCCGGCGTGCGGTACAGGGCCAAGGGCGTGGTCACCACGAAGTCCGCGATGGCCTCGTGGCGTTTGCCGCCGTAGACACGGTCGCCGACGGAAAATTCGGTGACGCCCTCGCCGACTTCATCGACCACTCCCGCGAAGTCGTTGCCCACACCGGAACCGGGCGCACCGCCGAACGCTTCGGCGACAGGGCCGCCGTGGAAGATCTTGTAGTCCACGGGATTCAGCCCGGCGGCCGAAACCCGGACGCGGACCTCGCCCGGGGCCGCATGCGGTTCCTCGACTTCCACAACCTTCAGGACCTCGGGTCCACCGAACTGTTCGTACCGTACTGCGCGTGCCATGCCGTCCTCCTCGGTTCGTTGCTTGCCTGTGCACGGTGCAAGCAACGCCGGCGGCAGGCTATTCCGAAGGTTTCGAAGCATGAAGGAGCGTGACGCCCGGTGACGGTGCGGCACCGGCCGCGTTTTCGGCGTCCTCCAGAGCCCTGGCGAGCTGCTCGACGGCGGCCGGGTAGCCGCCGTCGGCGGTCAACCGGGAGGACTCCGCCAGCCGCATGGCGCGGAAGAGCTCAGCAGTGGACGGCACCCGCGCGTCGCTCATGGCGGGGTAGTCGATCTGCCGGCCGGGATCAAGCTCGTAGAGCTGCCAGCGCCGCAGGATGTCCCGGTGCCGCGCCGCGGTGGCCGCGTGCAGGCTTTGCTGCCGGCGCAGTTCACCCACCCTGCGTTCGCCGAACAGGGCGGCGAACGCGGTGGCGGCCGCGAGGCAGAGCAGCACGAGCCCGACGGCGGGGGACAGCAGCGCGGGAACGAGCAGTGCCGGAATGATCACCACAAACCCGGCGAATGCGTTCCAGAAGAAGGCGTCCGGCTCCTGTTTCTTCCGGAGCGAGAGGACGGTTGCCGCGACGGCTGCGATGAGCAGCACCGCCCAGAAGACGGTCTGCCAAGGGCTCAGCTGGACTCCGGATATGGCGGACATCTGGACACCTCCGCACGCTGCAGGACCGCCTTTCCTCCAGTATGCGCCGGTGCCGGGGCGGTGGCGAGTGGGGTTCAGGGGCGCGGCGCGTGTGGGAAATCCATGACGGGTTGACGCTTACGATTGGGCAGTGAGGTTCAGGACGTGGTTGGCGAAAGTTCGCAGTTATGTCCTTCCGGCGGGGATACTCCTGGCAGGTATCGTTTGCCTGGCCGGCGGCTTGCTATCGGGAGCGGGGTTCGAGGCCCTGGCGCTTCGGACCATTCCGATCTTGTTGTTCGTGGTGGCCATGACGGTCGTGACCGAGTTGGTCGCTGAGGCCGGCCTTTTCCAGGTGGTGACGGACCGGATCGCCATCTTGGGCCGTGGGCGGGTGTTGCTGCTATGGCTCTTGATCGTCGCACTTGCCACGGCGTCGACCGTCTTCCTCTCCTTGGACACCACCGCGGTGTTGGTGACTCCGCTCGTGGTGTTGCTGGCCGTACACGCCAAGATCCCGGCGCTGCCTTTCGCTCTCACCACTGTGTGGCTGGCCAACACCGCGTCCTTGATATTGCCTGTGTCCAACCTGACCAACCTCCTGGCCCAGAACCGGCTGGCGCTGTCTCCTTTGGACTTCGCAAAGCTGGTCTGGGCCCCGTCGCTCGCCGGCCTGGTTGTGCCCCTGGTGATTATCGGCATGGCCTTCCGCAAACAATTGCGGGGGCGCTACGGACCGCAATCCCGGCACCAGGTTTCGGACCGTCCATTGTTGCTGACATCCGGCGCGGTCCTGGTGCTCCTGCTGCCTGCCCTGGTATCCGGAGTTCCCGTCCAGATCCCGGCCCTCGCTGCGGCCATCGTCCTGCTCATCGCTTTCGCGTGGAAGCGGCCGTCCATACTGAGATGGTCGATGATTCCTTGGCGGCCACTGATGTTGACGGTGGGCCTTTTCATGGTGGTGGAGGCCCTGCACGAGAACGGCCTGGCAGGACTGCTGGCCCATGTGGCGGGCGAGGGTGCAAGCCTGCCCGCGCTGCTGCAACTTGCGGGGATCGGTGCCCTGGCCGCCAACGCAGCGAACAATCTGCCGGCCTACCTCGCCTTGGAACCTGTGGCCGGGTCTCCTGTCCGGGTGGCCGCGCTCCTTATCGGAGTGAACCTGGGCCCGCTCATTTCTCCGTGGGCCTCGCTGGCCACCCTCCTGTGGCACGAACGCCTCCAAGCCCTCAACGTCAGCGTCCGCTGGAGCGGGTTTGCCCTGGCCGGTCTGGTAACTGCCGTGCTGGTTCTTCCGGCCGCCGTCCTTCTCCTGTGGGTTTCTTCCGGAATGCCCTGACGGCTTAGGCCTTGGCCTTCTTGTCTTTGTCCTTGTCCGCGGCCTTCTTCGCGTCCTTGACGCGCTTCTCTTCTGAGCGCACGGCGGCGTGGGTGGCGCGTTCGACGACGAGCCACTGCGGAGGTGCCGCCAGCAGGGCGGTGATTTCCGCCGTCGTCAACGGCTCGGTGATGCCGCCGCGGGCCAGGCCGCCGATGGAGATGTTGAGCTTCTGCGCGACGACGGGGCGCGGGTGCGGTCCGTTGCGGCGCAGCTCAGCGAGCCACTCCGGCGGGTTGGCCTGCAGTTCGGCGAATTCCGCGTGGGTGAAGGCTGAGTCCTGGAACTCCTGGGGAGTCGCGGGCAAGTAGATGCCGAGTTTCTTGGCAGCAGTTGCCGGTTTCATGGCCTGGGAGCTTGGGGATTTCATGGTTCAAGGGTATCCCTGCGGGCAAGCGCAACGCGCGGAAGACGCTTTGCGGGTCACATACGTGTTTACGGTGAAATCCATTGGTTTGCACCGCAAATGCGTACCTATGATGAATGCATGCCGCAGATACGAGTTTCCGAGGCCGCCCGCTTCCTGGGCGTGAGCGATGACACTGTGCGCCGCTGGATCGACAACGGCGCCTTGACCGGGAAGAAGGACGAGTCCGGGCGCGTGGTAGTGGACGGGCTGGAGCTCGCGCATCTGGCCCGCGAACAGGCCGCGCTGCCGGAGGATCCCGCCCGCGCGGGAAGCTCCGCGCGGAACCGCTTCGTGGGGCTGGTCACCGGAATCACGGCGGACAAGGTCATGGCGCAGGTGGAACTGCAATGCGGGCCCTTCCGCGTGGTGTCGCTGATGAGCAGTGAAGCCGTCCGCGAACTCGGGCTGGAGCTGGGCTCCGTGGCCACCGCCGTCGTCAAAGCAACCACCGTCATCATCGAAACACCGCAGGGAAAGAGCATCGTATGAGGATCACCCGCAGGACCGTCACCGCATTGCTGGCCGCCGGGGCCCTGACCGCCGGCATTGCCGGTTGCGCAGGTAACGCCGGCCCCGCAAGCAGCCCGGCCGGAAACATTGCAACTGTGGCCCCGGGTCTGTCCGGCACCGTGACGGTCTATGCCGCGGCATCCCTGAAGAAGACCTTCACCGCACTGGCCACCGAATTCGAAGCCGCCCACCCCGGAGTCAAGGTCACGCTGAATTTTGCCGGCTCCTCGGACCTGGTCACCCAGATCACCCAGGGCGCCCCGGCCGACGTCTTTGCCTCGGCGGACACCAAGAACATGGCCAAGCTCTCGGACGCCTCCCTGCTGGACGGCGAAGCGAAGAACTTCGCTACGAACGTCCTGGAGATCGCCGTCCCGCCGGCCAATCCGGCGTCGGTCTCTTCCTTCGCGGACCTCGCCAAGCCGGGGGTGAAAGTGGTGGTCTGTGCTCCCCAGGTGCCCTGCGGCGCCGCCACCGAAAAGGTGGAGAAGGCTACGGGAACCGCGCTGAAGCCCGTGAGCGAGGAATCCTCGGTCACCGATGTCCTCGGCAAGGTCACCTCCGGGGAAGCCGACGCCGGCCTGGTCTACGTCACCGACGTGAAGACCGCCGGCAGCAAGGTCAAGGGCATCCCGTTCGCTGAGTCGGGCCAGGCCGTGAACACCTACCCGATCGGCACTGTCGGCTCCAGCAAGAACAAGGAACTGGCGCAGGCGTTCATCGAACTGGTCACCGGCAGCGAGGGCAGGAAGGTCCTGGCTGACGCCGGATTCGGCGCGCCGTGACCCCTTCCCTGAGCCCCTCCATGAACGACGACGGCGGCCACGGCTACAGCGGCATTCCGCGCTGGCTGTACCTCCCGGCCGCCGTCGGGGCCCTGTTCGTCCTGCTGCCGTTCGTCGCGATGCTGGCGAAGGTCAATTGGGCCCAGTTCATCCCGTTGGTGACATCGGGCGCTTCCCTGGACGCACTCGGCCTGAGCCTGCGGACCTCCTCCGCGAGCACCGTTGTGTGCCTTGTCTTCGGCGTGCCGCTGGCCATGGTGCTGGCACGCCGGCCGTTCCGCGGGCAGCGCCTGTTGCGTGCCTTCGTCCTGCTGCCCCTGGTGCTTCCGCCGGTGGTGGGCGGCATCGCGCTGCTCTACACCTTCGGACGCCAGGGCCTGCTGGGGAAATCGCTTGAACTTGCGGGCGTCCAGATCGCCTTTTCCACCACCGCCGTTGTACTTGCCCAGGCCTTCGTGGCCCTGCCGTTCCTGGTGGTCAGCCTCGAAGGGGCGCTGCGCACCGCTGGCAAACGCTTTGAAGCCGTGGCCGCTACCCTCGGTGCCGGCCCCACCACCGCGCTGCGCCGGGTGACCCTGCCGCTCGTGATGCCGGGGCTGGCCTCCGGCGCCGTGCTGTCCTTCGCCCGCAGCCTCGGCGAATTCGGCGCCACCCTCACCTTCGCCGGCAGCCTGCAAGGCGTCACCCGGACCCTGCCGTTGGAAATCTACCTGCAGCGCGAATCCGACGCTGATGCCGCCGTCGCGCTGTCCCTGCTGCTGGTCGCGGTGGCGGTGGCCGTCGTCGGGCTGTCCTTCCGGAAGCCCGGCAGGCAGGTGACCGCATGACGTTCCGGATGGCAGCCCGGGTGCTCGGGCGCCTGGATGCGGCATTCACCGTGGCGCCCGGCGAGACCGTGGCGGTGCTCGGGCCGAACGGTGCCGGGAAGTCCACCCTGCTCGCCGCGGCTGCGGGGCTTTTGAAGCCCGACGCCGGGTCCGCCCGATTGGGGGACAGGGTCTTGTTTGAGCGCGACGGCGGCAAGCACGCTTGGGTGCCGCCGCATCTGCGCGGGGTGGCCTTGCTGGCCCAGGAGGCGCTGCTGTTCCCGCACCTGAGCGTGCTGGACAATGTGGCGTTCGCGCCGCGCAGCGCGGGGCAGTCGCGGGCGAAGTCCCGGGACACGGCGCGGCGCTGGCTGGCCGAGGTGGATGCCCTGGACCTGGCCGGGCGGAGGCCCGGGCAACTGTCCGGCGGTCAGGCGCAGCGCGTTGCCGTGGCCCGTGCGTTGGCTGCGGAACCGGAACTCCTGCTCCTGGACGAACCGATGGCCGCCCTGGACATCCATGCCGCGCCGCACCTGCGCCGGCTCCTGAAACGGGTGCTGGCCGGGCGCAGCGCCGTGATCGTCACCCACGACGTGCTGGACGCCCTCATGCTCGCGGACCGGGCACTGGTGCTGGAGGACGGCCGGATCGTCGAGGAAGGGCCGGTTCGCGAGGTGCTCGGGCGCCCGCGCAGCGCCTTCGCCGCCGGGCTCGCCGGGCTGAACCTGCTGGCCGGCACGGTCACGGCGGAGGGGCTGCTGGTTTCAGGAAGCGGTGCCGCCGCGGGGCTGGCAGTCTCCGGGACGTCGCTTTCGGGGACGTCCGACGGTGACGCGGCTCCGGGGGAGCCCGGCGTCGCTGCCTTCCCGCCGTCGGCCGTCTCCATCTTCCTGGAGCTGCCGCACGGCAGCCCCCGCAACTGCATGCCGGTGGCGATCACGGAGCTCGAACCGCACGCGGGCCGGGTCCGGGTGCGGGCAGGGGAGTTGTCCGCGGACATCACTCCGGCGGCATCGGCCGAGCTGGGGCTGGAGCCGGGAATGCGGGTGTTCTTCGTGGTGAAGTCCGCCGAGGTGCAGGTGTACGGGGCCTAGCCGTGGTCTACTGAGCCGATGGTCGTACTGCAGATCGAAAACCTGCAGGATCCGTCCGCCGTCGGGGGCATACTCGATTCGTTGCCAGCGTGGTTCGGCGTCCAAGGCCCTTCCAAGGAATCCGGCGTAGCAGAACTGGTGTTCGCATCCCGGACTCGCGCATTGGATTCCAGCTGGCAGGTTCGAACCCGCCGGCTTGGTGCGTTACCTGCGAGGTCGGCGACATGGCCGAACCGGTGGCTAAGCCTCACGCCCGGCGCCGCCGTCAACGCGCCGTACCGTGCCGTCAGCGCGGCCAGGTGAACACGGTGTCCTGCCATTCCTTGTGCGCGCTGCTGTCCCGGCCCAGCATCACGTGCTTGATGTTGGTGTACTCCTCGAAGGAGTAGGCGGACATGTCCTTTCCGAAGCCCGAGGCCTTGTATCCGCCGTGCGGCATTTCGGAGACGATCGGGATGTGTTCGTTGACCCAGACGCAGCCGGCCCGCAGTTCCTCGGCCGCGCGCAGGGAGCGCTGCAGGTCGCGGGTCCAGGCGGAGGCGGCGAGGCCGTAGGCGGTGTCGTTGGCCAGGGCCAGGCCTTCCTCGTCGGATTCGAAGGGCAGCGCCGCCAGCACCGGGCCGAAGATCTCCTCCTGCACGATTTCCGAATCCTGCGCGACGTTGCTGACGAGGGTGGGGCGGTAGAACGCTCCGCCGGCCAGGCCGCCGTCGGGCGCAAAGCCTCCGGCCAGGACCTTCGCGCCATAGCCGCGGGCACGCTCCACGAAGCCGGCCACCCGGTCCCGGTGCGCTTGGCTGATCAGCGATCCGAGATCGGTATCCGGATCCAGCGGGTCCCCCACCCGCACCTGATCCATGAGCTCGGCCACCCTGGCCGTGAAGGCCTCGAACATCGGGGCCTGGATGTAGGCCCGGGTGGCAGCGGTGCAGTCCTGGCCGCCGTTGATGATGGCCCCGGCCACGGCTCCGTGGGCGGCGGCTTCCAGATCGGCGTCGTCGAACACCAGAAAGGGCGCCTTGCCGCCCAGCTCCAGGTGGACGCGCTTGCCGCTGCGGGAGGCAAGCTCCATGATCCTGCGCCCGACGGCGGTGGAACCGGTGAAGGAGCTCATGGCCACGTCCCGATGCGTGACGAGGTGCTCGCCGATGCCCCGGCCCGTGCCGGTGACGATGTTCACCACACCGTCCGGGATGCCCGCCGCCTTGGCGGCCTCGGCGAAGAGCAGGGAAGTGCCCGGGGTCAGTTCCGAAGGCTTGAGCACAATTGTGTTTCCCGCGGCGATGGCGGGAAGGATTTTCCAGGCGGCCATCTGGAGCGGGTAGTTCCAGGGCGAGATGGAGCCAACCACGCCGATCGCCTCGCGCCGGATCATGGAGGTGCCGCCGGCGCCATACTCGCCGGCCGCGAGCCCCTGCAGGTGCCGGGCAGCGCCGGCGAAGAAGGCAGCATTGTCCACGGTCCCGGGGACGTCGAAGTTGCGCGACATCCCCAGGGACTTGCCGGTCTGTGCGGTCTCGACGGCGGCCAGTTCCTCGGCGCGCCGCTCCAGTTCGGCTGCCAGTTTGAGGATGGACGAGGAGCGTTCGGCGGGCGTCGCTTTCGACCACGCCGGGAAGGCGCGCTTGGCAGCGGCGACGGCGGAGTCGACGTCGTCCGTTCCGGCATAGCGGATGGTTTCCGCGGCTTCGCCGGTGGCCGGATTGATGCGCACGGCTTCCTCGCCGCTGCCGTCGCGGTAGCTGCCGTCGATGAACTGGTGGCGTCCGCCTGTGGTGCTGCTGGGCATGGTGGTGTCCTTTGTTGGTTTCGAAAAGGGAAGTGGCTCCGGGAGCCGGGCTGCGCCGTCCGGCTCCGGGATGCCCAGGTAGACCTTGCGGAGGGTTTCATGCACGGTCCAGGTGGTGCGCATGCCTTCGCTCAGGCGCAGCAGGGAGCCGGGGGAGAGCGCCATTGTTCGCGGGGCGCCCCCGCCGTGGATCTCCACCGTTGCCCGCCCGGCGGTGACCAGGAAGACTTCCTCGGCTTCGACGTCGTGCATGGCGCCCGCCGACATTTCCCAGACACCCAGCTCCACGCCTGAAAAGCTGCCCAGCTCCTGGACGGCGGTGCCGGGGTGTCCTCCGGCGAGCTGCTCGGCGGGGACCGGGCTGTGGCGCAGGGCCAGCCCGTTGACCTCCACGGGGATGCCCGGAACCAGGCTGTTCATGCCCGTACTGCTCATCCCCGTATCGGGTGCTTCTCCCGGACGTGCACGGCCTGCCCGCCCACCAGCGTGAGCTCGGTGGAGACGGTGTGCAATTCCTCCGGCGCCAGCTCAAAGGGGTTGCGGTCCAGCACCACGAGGTCGGCGAGTTTCCCGGCCGCGATGATGCCGCCGTCGTCCAGCCGGTTGAGCCGCGCGGAGCCGAAGGTGTAGGCGGCGAGGGCGGTTTCCAGGGGGAGTGCCTCGCCGGGATTCAGCGGCGGCAGGTCCGGGGTGTCCGGGGCGTTCCGGTTCACCGCCATGTGGATCGCCTGCCACGGGTCGGGCGTGGAGACCGGCCAGTCCGAGCCCATGGCCAGTTCCGCGCCGGCGGACCACAGGGAGTGGAAGGGGTACTGCCAGCCGCTGCGTTCCGGGCCAAGGACGGGGACGGTCAGCCCGAGCATCTGCTCGTCGTTGCACGCCCAGAGCGCCTGCGCGTTGGCCGTGACACCGAGCGCGGCGAAGCGGGCCACGTCCTGGGGGTGGATCACCTGCAGGTGGGCCATGTGGTGCCGGCCCTGCCATCCGCGGCTGCCCGCGTTGCCCGGCTCGCCGGCGTTGGTGCGGAGGGCGTGTTCGACGGCGTCGAGTCCGTCCCGCACGGCCCGGTCGCCGATCACGTGCAAGTGCAGGTCGAACGCGGCGGCGTCCAGGGCGGCGGCGACGGCGGCCAGGACTTCGCGCGGCAGGTAGCTGAGGCCGAATTCGTCGTCGGCCGCACCGGTATCGCAGGAGCAGGGGCGCAGGTAGGGCTCCAACATCGCGGCCGTCTGGTTTTCGGCCACGCCGTCCACCATGATCTTGGCACTCGTGGTGCGGAATCCGGCGGCGGCGTTCTCCCGGCGTCGTTCCTTGAAGCCGGCCACCAGCTCCCCGATGTTGTCCAGCGTGGTGCTGCGTGGAACCCAGAGGGCGCCGGCCGCCCGGGCGGTCAGGAGGCCCTCCGCGGCCAGGTTCCGGTAGGCGGAACTGGCGTCCGGGAAGCCCGCGTACTCGCCGAGGATTGCTTCCTGCCAGCCCGTGATGCCGAATCCATGGAGGTAGCGCTGGGCCTCCAGCAGCCCTTCGCGCAGTTCCGCGGCAGTGGGTTCCGGCAGGAGGCGTCCCACCAGGTCCATGGCGCCTTCGTGGAGGGTGCCGGTGGGGTTTCCCTGCTGGTCGCGTTCCAGGCGGCCGTCGGCGGGATCCGGGGTATTCGCGTCGATTCCGGCGAGCTCGAGTGCGCGGGTGTTCACCCAGGCGCCGTGGTGGTCACGGTTGACCAGGTACACCGGGCGGTCGGGTACCACGGCGTCCAGGAGTTCCTTCCCGGGGGTTCCGCCGGGGAAGTCGGCCATGTTCCAGCCCGCGCCCACGATCCATTCCCGGTCCGTGGCCGCGGCGTATTCGCGGACCTGGGCCAGGACAGCGCCGACCCCGCTGAGTTCGGAAAGGTCGCACCCCAGCCGCTCCACGCCGGCGTGCACGGCATGGATGTGGGCATCCGTCAGTCCGGGCGTCAGCAGGCGGCCGGCAAGGTCCACGCTCTCTGCCGTGCTTCCGACGGCGGCGCGCACTTCCTGTTCGCTTCCGACGGCGGCGATCCGGCCGTCCTTGACCGCAACCGCCGTTGCGGTGGGGTGCAGGCGCTGCCCGTCGAAGATCCGTCCGGAATGGAAAACCCAATCAGCATTCACGTGATGCCTTGCCTTTCGCGGTGCTCAGGCCCGTCCGCCGGGCCGCAAAGTGTGGGGGAGTGTGACCCATGCAACTCCATGTCAAACACTTTGTCAACGGCGTTTACTTTTGGCTGGCCTTAGCCAGGGTAGGTGAACATGCGTGGTAGTGCTTGCCCTGAAGGCGGGGCTGAACCCCTATGTGCCGCGCCCGTCGCGCTCGGCGCTGTCCAGGATCGCGGCAAGGCCGGCCTGGAACGTGCTGAGGGAATCGAGCTTCCGCAGCGCAGCGTGGTGCTTCTCGACGAGCGGGTGGTCCTGTACGCGGCTGAAGACCATCGCGCTGAGCCAGGGATCATGGCCCTGGGAATCCGGCAGGCGCATGACTTCCAGCGCGATCCCGGCCCCGAGTGCAAGGGTGTAGCTTTCCAGCGCCGCGTAGTAGTGCACCACCTGCTCATCGCTGAGGCCGGCATCGCCCAGGCATTGCAGGACGAACTCGATCGCCTGCAGCTCGCCTGGCCCGTAGGTGTCTGTGGCGAAGGCCTCGCTGCCGAGCGACGGATACCTGATGAAGGTCTGCATGAGTTCCTGCAGGTAGTTTTCCAGGCGGGTGCGCCACGGTTCCCCTGCGGACACCTCTGCTGTGCGCGTGACCGTGACCGTGAACAGGCGGTCCAGGGCGGCCCGCACAATGGCTTCGCGGTTCTTGAAATGCCGGTAGACGGCGGTTGCGTCGGTCCCGAGCTCCTCGCCCAGCCGGCGGAAGGTCAGCCGCTCGCCGGGTTCCTCGCTGGCGATCTTGAGCACGGCGTCCACGATGGTGGCGGGATCAAGGCGTGCCCGGCGTTCTGCTGGCTGCACTGCCTTGGCCATACTGTTCTCCGCTTTCCGTGGTCCTGTGCTCCGGTTTCCTCACGGTACACGATGCGGGCGGGGCGCTGCCATGACGCCGGGCAATGCCATGCCGAGGCGATGTCAATAAGAATGTCATCGCCATTGACTTAAGTGTGAGCTGCGCCATAGTGTCGTCCCCGGAGATGCGGGTGAGCAGCTTTTGGGGAGTCAGGCCGCCCGCATCCCAGCCAACGCAGGCCCTTACCCACGCTGGAAACAGAAGGAGACAAATGACCTTCGCAACGAAACGCGCCCGCAGCGCCTCGGCGCTGCTTGGGGCTGCCGTGCTGGCGCTGGCGGTGAGCGGCTGCGGCGGCCTGCCGGCCGGCGTCGGCGGTTCTCCGGAAGGTGCCAGGTTCACCCTGCAACAGGGCACGACGGCGCCGGGCAGCGGAATCGATAACTTCAACTGGGCGCTGTATGCCGAGCCGTTCTCGCTCGATTACGCGTACGCCTTCGACTACCCGGACAACACCGTGCTCTCGAACGTGTGCGAGTCGCTCTTCCGCTGGAACAGGGACCTCACCGTCTCCCCGGGCCTGGCCACGAAGGTGGCGAACCCGGACCCGCTGACCTGGGTCTACACGATCAGGCAGGGCGTGAAGTTCCACGACGGCAGCACCATGACGGCGGACGACGTGGTCGCTTCGCTCAGGAGGCACCTTGACGAAGAGGTGGGGTCGTTCTGGGCCTCCTCCTTCCAGAACGTGTCGTCCATCGAGAAGACGGGCGCCTACGAGGTCACCGTCACCACCACCAGGCCGGACTACGTTTTCAACTCCTCCCTGGTGGGGGCGCCGGGCGTGGTGGAGTCCGCCAAGACCCTGGCCAAGGACGGCAAGGATTACGGAAACGCCCGCACCGGCGTGAACTGCACAGGCCCCTTCAGCTTCGACCACTGGGATGCCGGGGAGAGCGTGGTCCTCAAGCGCTTCGACGGCTACTGGGACCCGGCGCTCAAGGCGAAGTCCGCACAGGTAACCTTCAAGATCCTGCCGGACGCGACCGCCCGCATCAACGCCTTCCAGACCGGTGAGCTGGACGGCGGTTTCATGATCCCGTCCAACGCAGTGGACATCCTCAAAGCCAACCCCGACGCCGGGAACCTCTACTTCGGCAACGACACCTCGGTCCAGAGCGTGGTGTTCAGCGACCTCGCCGGGACCTTCAAGGATGTGCGCGTCCGCAAGGCCCTCATGATGGCGGTCAACCGGCCCGCCCTCATCAAGGCTGCCGAACAGGGCTACGCCGCGGGGACGGACGCGCTGACCACGCGCAACGTCTGGGGCGCCGCGAAACCCGCCACCGTCAATGCGGCGTTCAAGGGCCTGGCGCACCTGGACTACAACCTCGAGGAAGCGAAGAAACTCGTGAAGGAGGCCGGCGCGGAAGGCAAGAAGTTCGTCTTCGCCTCCGCCTCACTCAGCGCCGCCTTCGACATCGGGGTCCGTGCCATCGCGTCCGCGGCCAAGGAGATCGGCCTGGTGCCGGAAATCCAGACCATGTCCAACGACAAATACACCACCCTGTTCTCCGACCCGGAGGCCCGCAAGGGCGTGGACATGTTCGTCACGTCCTGGTACCTCTCCAGCGCCGAACCCCTGGAGATGTACAGCGTGCTGCGCACCGGCGACTTCAGCAACTACGGCGGCTGGAGCAACGCCCGCTACGACGCCCTGGTCAACCAGGCCTTCGGGACCAAGGATCCGGACCTCCGGGCCAGGCTCACCGGCGAGGCCGCGAAGATCGCCAGCGAGGAAGTTGTCTGGGCCCCGCTCTACGAGACCGTGACCACCATGTGGCTCGGCAAGCGCATCACCGGCGCCGACCCCTCCATCAACTACATGTACTTCCCCTGGGCTGCCAAGATCGGAGGCCGCTGACATGACCACCACCCACCCCGCGGCGACCGCCGCGCCGGACGGCACCGCCGTCCCGGGCGGCACCGCCGTCCCGGGCGCACCAGGCGGACGCCCTGCCCGGACCGGCGTACGCGGAAGCGGCTCCCGCGCCGCCGTCTTCGTCCTGAAGAAGCTCCTGGTCCTGGCCGTGACCCTGTTCGCCGCCTCGCTGGCCGTCTTCTTCTCACGCTTCCTGGTCCCCGGTGACCCGGCCCGCTTCCTGCTGCGCGGCCGCAGCCCCAAGCCCGAGGCCCTGGCCGAAATCACCCGCCAGTTCGGCCTGGACAAGGCGCCGTGGGAGCAATACCTGAACTGGGCCGGCGGCATCCTGCACGGCGACTGGGGACGCTCCCTGACTTACCGCCAGGACGTCTCCGACGTGCTCCTGGGCCGCCTGCCCACCACCCTGCAGCTCGTGGCCCTGGCCGCCGTGTTCATCACGCTGCTCGGCCTGTTCGCCGGCATCGTGGCCAGCCTGAACAAGGGCTTCGGGGACCGTTTCATCCTGGTCACGCTGACCGCGGCGGGCGCCGTGCCTCCCTTCGTGGCGGCCATCGCCCTCGTGGCCCTTTTCTCGGTGGGCCTGGGCTGGTTCCCCTCCTTCGGCAGCGGCGACGGCGGCTGGGAACGCCTGCGCCACCTCACCCTCCCGGCGCTGGCGCTTGGCATCACCTACATCGCTATGGTGGCCCGGGTGACCCGCTCCTCCATGAACGAGCAGCTGCTGCGCGAGCACGTGGAAGTGGCCACCAGCCGGGGCCTGACCCGCGCCTCGGTGGTCCGCCGGCACGTCCTCCGCAACGCCGTTGGGCCCATCCTCACGGTGAGCGGCGTCCTCGTGGCCGGCCTGCTGGTCTCCAGCTCCATCATCGAGCAGACCTTCGGCCTGGCCGGGATCGGCCAGCTCCTGGTCCAGTCCATCGACCGCCTCGACTTCGCCGTCGTCCAGGCCATCGTCATGGTGGTGGTGACCGCGTTCGTGCTGGTCAACACGATGGTCGACCTCATCCAGCCCCTCATCGACCCGCGCATCGCGGCGGGAACGGAGACCCGATGACCCTCACCCTCCAGCTGCCCCAGGCAGGCATCCGCCGCTACGGCAGCCTCCTCTCACCGCTGGCGTGGGCGGCACTCCTGGTGACAGCCGCCGTCGTGCTGGCAGCGGTCTTGGCCCCCGCACTGGCACCCTACGACCCGGACTACGTGGACCTCAACAACGTCCTGGCCGGCCCCAACGCCCAGCACCTCCTGGGAACCGACGCCCTGGGCCGGGACCTCCTGAGCCGGATCATGCACGGCGGCCGGACGGCACTGCTCGGCCCCACCATCGTGGTGCTCGGCTCGACCGCGGCGGGCCTGCTCCTCGGCCTCGCGGCGGGCTGGTCCGACGGCTGGACCGGCAAGGTGCTGGGCCGTGTGTTCGACCTGCTGTTCTCCTTCCCGGCGCTGCTGTTGGCCATGTTGTCGATCGCACTCTTCGGCAAGGGACTCTTCGCGCCGATCCTGGCCATGTCGATCGCCTACGTGCCCTACGTGGCCCGGCTGACTCAGGGCCTGGTAGTGGCCGAACGCACCCGCCCCTACGTCCAGGCCTACCGGGTGCTGGGGTTCCGGACGCCGTGGGTGGTCCTGGGCCGGGTCATGCCCAACCTGATCCCCACCGTGGGTGCCCAGTCGGCGCTGAACTTCGGATACGTCCTGGCCGACTTGGCGGCGCTGTCCTTCATCGGCCTGGGCGTCCAGCCGCCCACCAGCGACTGGGGCGCCATGATCGAGGAATCCCGCGGCGCTCTGCTGGGCGGCTATGTACTGCCCGCGTTCTGGCCGGCGCTCGTGGTGGTCCTGGTGGTGGTGGCGGTCAACGTCATCGGCGAAGAACTCTCGGACCGAATTGGAGGCAAGCTGTCATGACCGGGCTTTTGCAGATCAAGGACCTCACACTGGACCTCCCGGGACCCGGGCCGCTGCTGAAGGGCATCTCCCTCCATGTCGACGACGGCGAGGCCGTTGCGCTGGTGGGCGAGTCCGGCTCCGGCAAGTCCCTCACTACCCGCGCCGCCCTGGGCCTCTTCCCCGGGCGTTCGCGCCTCTCCGGCACCGTTTCCGTGCGGGGCCTGGACACCGTGACCGCAAGCGGGCAGCAGCTGCTGGGACTGCGCCGCCAGCGCGCGTCGATGATCTTCCAGGACCCCCGCGCCGGCATCAACCCGGTGCGGACCGTGGGCGACTTCCTGACCGAAACCCTGGTGCGCTGGAAAGGGCTGGCCGGACCCGAAGCCCGGGAACGTGCCGTGAAGCAGCTGGAACAGGTGGGCCTGGGCCGTGCCAGGGAACTGATGGAGCAGTACCCGCACCAGCTTTCCGGCGGGATGCTGCAGCGGGTCATGATCGCCGCGGCCCTGCTTGATTCCCCCGAACTCCTGCTGTGCGACGAACCCACCACCGCCCTGGACGTCACCACGCAGGCCGGCATTGTCCGCCTGCTGCGCGACGAACAACTGGCCCGCGGCATGGGGATGCTCTTCATCACCCACGACCTGAACCTTGCCGCATCCCTGTGCGACCGGGTCTACGTCCTCCACCACGGGGAGGTGGTGGAAAGCGGCGCCACGCGTTCCGTCTTCCTCGCACCGCAGCAGGACTACACCCGGCAATTGCTCGCGGCCACTCCATCGATCGAGACCGCCGGCGGCCCTGATGACAGCGGAAACGTCGACGGCGGAAACCTCGACGGCGGCCCTGGCGCCGACGTCCCGCTGCTGGAGGCCGCGGGCCTCAGCAAACGGTACGAGCTGCGCAGCGGCGAGGTCCTCACCGCCTTGGACGGCGCGGACTTCCGCCTGCGCGCGGGAGGCTCCCTCGGCGTCGTCGGCGAATCCGGATCCGGGAAGTCCACCCTCGCACGCCTGGTGGTGGCACTGGAGACGGCTAGCGACGGCGAACTGACGCTCGGCGGCGCCGTCCGCCCGAAGCGCCTGCTGAAGGCGGGGGAGCGGAAGCTGCTCGCCAAGGACGTCCAGATCGTGTTCCAGGACCCGTACCTGTCCCTGGACCCGCGCATTCCGGTGGGCCGCGCCGTGGCCGATGTCTTCCGGCTCCACCAGAAGCAGGGGCGGCGCGAGGCCCTGCAAAGTTCCCGGGACCTGCTCGAACGGGTCGGCATCACGTCCGCCCGCTTCGAGGCAAAACCGCGGGCCCTGTCCGGCGGGCAGCGGCAGCGCGTCGCCCTGGCCAAGGCCCTGGCCGCCCGCCCCAGGCTGCTGGTCCTGGACGAGGCCACGAGCGCCCTGGACGTGTCCGTGCAGGCGCAGGTGCTGGAGCTGGTGGAGGAACTCCGTGAGCAGCTCGGCCTGACCATCCTCTTTGTCACCCACGACCTTGCCGTGGTGTCCAGGCTCTGTTCCGAGCTCCTGGTCATGCAGCAGGGCCGGATCGTGGAGCAGGGCGCCACCGCGCGCATCCTCTCCGCCCCGGACCACGAATACACCCGCATGCTGATCGGCTCCCGGCCCCGTGCCCTGTGGGACGCCGACGCCCCCGGCATCAGCGACGCCGGCAGCGACGCCGGCAACGCAGGTCCGCAGGCCGTCGCGGTCTGAGCAAGCTACCTAAGTCCCCCGAAAGTCCCCGAACAGGAGAAGTCCCGTGCACACCACCGTTTTCGAACGGAACGTCCCGCAAGCCGCCGTCGTGGCCAACGCCCTGGAAGGCGTGGCACACCGGCCCTTCTGGATCGACGACCTCGGCCCGGAAATCCGGCGCTACCCCCAGCTGGAAGGCGATGCAAGCGCAGCCCTCGTCATTGTCGGCGGAGGGTACACCGGCCTGTGGACGGCCCTGCGCGCCAAGGAACGCGACCCGGAACGCCACGTCATCCTGCTCGAAGCCGAGCGGATCGCCTGGGCGGCCTCGGGACGCAACGGCGGCTTCTGCGAGGCAAGCCTGACGCACGGCTACGAGAACGGAAAGAACCGCTGGCCGAAGGAGCTTGCCACCCTGGAACGGCTCGGCCTTGAGAACCTGGACCGCATGCAGGAAGCCGTACAGAAATACGGAATGGACTGCGATTGGGAACGCACCGGCACCCTGAACGTCGCCGTCGAGCCCCACCAGGTGGAGTGGCTGCGCGCGGAAGGCAACGGTGACTTCCTGGACAGTGACTTCTTGGACCGGGACGCCGTGCGGGCGGAGCTCAACTCGGACACCTACCTGGCCGGCCGCTGGCACAAGGATTCAGCGGCGATGGTCCACCCCTACAAGCTGGGCCTTGAGCTCGCCCGCGTGGTCACCGGGTTGGGCGTCGTCATCCACGAAGGGACCCGCGTGCGGGAGCTGAAGGACGACGACGGCGGCGTCACGGTCGTGACCGAACGCGGCAGCGTCCGCTCCGAACAGGTGGTGCTGGGCACCAACGCGTTCCCCTCGCTGCTCAAACGGAACAAGCTCATGACCGTGCCCGTCTACGACTACGCGCTCATGACGGAGCCCCTCAGCGAAGAACAGCTGGACGCCATCGGCTGGAGCAACCGGCAGGGGCTGAGCGACCTGGCCAACCAGTTCCACTACTACCGGATCACCCGGGACAACCGGATCCTCTTCGGCGGCTACGACGCCCTCTATTTCTGGGGCCGCCGCGTGGACACCCGGCACGAGTACCACCCGGAGACCTGGGAGAAGCTGGCCTCGCATTTCTTCACGACGTTCCCGCAGCTGGCGGGCCTGAAATTTACCCACAAATGGTCCGGTCCCATCGATTCCAGCACCCAGTTCTGTGCGTTCTTCGGCACGGCGCGCAGGAACCGGGTGGCCTACGCTGCCGGCTTCACGGGGCTCGGCGTCGGGGCCACGGCCTTCGCGGCGGACGTGCTGCTCGACCTGCTCGGCGGCCTGGAGACCGAACGCACCCAGGTGGAAATGGTCCGACGGCGGCCGCTGCCGTTCCCGCCGGAACCGCTGGCCTCGATGGGCGTCAACATGACCCGCTGGTCCATGGACCGCGCGGACCACAACCAGGGCAAACGGAACCTGATCCTCAAAGCGCTCGACGCCGTCGGGCTGGGTTTCGACTCCTGAGCCCTCAGGCCATCCCGGCCAGCTGCGAGCACGCGTTCCACAGGCGCTTGCGGGCTTCGGGGTCCGATCCCATGCCGGGCGTCGGAAGCTGCTTGCGCTTGGCCCAGAGCTTTCCGGAGACCGCGGCTGTTTCTGCTGACGTGGCGAGCCAGAGCGGAGTGTCTGCCGCTTTGTCCGCAGGCGCTCCGAAGGTGTTGGTGACCCAGCGGAAGGGACCGCCGACGTCGCGCAGCAGCGTCGTGTCCTTGACCAGTCCCGGGTGGACGGCGTTCGCCACCACGCCCGAGCCGGAAAGCCGTTCGGCGAACTCCTGGGTGAGGAGGATCCGGGCAAGCATGGTGGGCGGCGTCGAGCGCAGGTAGCTGTACTTGCCCTCGGCGGTCTGCAGGTCCTCGAAGTTGATCCTGGTATTGCCGTATCTGGAGGCAATATTCACGATGCGGGCGTTGCCGCCTGCCGCGGCCGCTTTGAGCGGGTCCAACAGGAGCGTGGTCAGCAGGAAGTAGGCCATCACGTTGGTGGCGAAGGTCAGTTCGAGCCCTTCGTGCGTCACCTCGCGTTCCTTGCGGAACACCCCCGCAGCGTTGACGAGCACATCGAGCTTCCCGTGGCGGGACAGGAACCCGGAGGCCGCCGCACGGATCGAGGACTGGACCGAGAGGTCGCAGGCCAACGGCTCAAGCCGGGCGCCAGGGACGAGTTGCTTGATGGCCTTGGCCGCCTCTTCCGCCCGGGCGGCGGAGCGGCCGAGCACCACCACCAAGGCGCCTTCCCGCGCAAGGCCGCTTGCCACGGCTTGTCCCAACCCGCTCGCCGCGCCCGTCACCAGCGCCACGGTGCCGTTCATGGAAGCCATCGTCTCCGCCTCCTGGGCCTTGTTCTGCCCGGCGGCTTGCCGTGCAGTCCTGCGCTCATTCTCCTCGAAGCCACCGGGACCCGGAAGCAAAAAGCCGCCCCGGTCCGTAAACAGACCGGGGCGGCAAATGCTGTGTCAGCCGGAACTAAACCGTTGCGTCGGCCGGAACCTTCGCGTCGGCGTCGTCCTCTGCCTCAAGCAGCTCTTCTGCAAGCGCCGCCGGGATCGCCTTCCGCTTGGCGTAGCGGAAGTGGAAGAACACGTAGCAGGCAACCGTGAACGGGACGCCGAAGTACAGTGCCGCCACCTGCGAGGGGTCGAAGGCGATGCCGATGATGGACCCCAGGCAGGCCACGAAGGCCAGGATCGGCACCAGCGGGAAGAGCGGCGCCTTGTAGGACAAGGTGGACACGTCCCCACCGTTGCGGACGAATGCCCGGCGGTGGAAGTAGTGCGAGGCCGCGATGGACATCCACACGGCCACGGTGGCGAAACCGGCGATCGAGATGAGCACCAGGTACACCGTGGTCGGAGCCACGATGCTGCTGACCAGGGAGGCCAGGCCGCCCAGCAGGCTCACCAGCAAGGCGGTCAGCGGGATGCCCCGCTTGGTCAGCTTGGCGAATGCCTTGGGGGCGTGCCCTTCGTCGGCCAGGGAGAATAGCATCCGGGCGCAGGAGTAAAGGCCGCTGTTGCCGGCGGAGAGCAGCGCGGTGATGACCACGAAGTTCATGATGTCCGCTGCGTAGGGGATCCCGATCGTGGAGAAGACCGTGACGAAGGGGCTCTCGTCGAGGCCGGCCTTGTCGTACGGGATGGTGGCTGCGATGACCGTGATGGCGCCGATGAAGAAGATCACCAGGCGCAGGACCGTGGTGCGCATGGCCCGGGGGATGCTCCGGGCGGGGTCGGCTGTTTCGCCGGCGGCGACGCCGATCAGTTCCGAGCCGGAGAAGGCGAAGAACACGGCCAGCACGGTGACCAGCACGCCGGTGAAGCCGTTCGGGAACAGGCCGCCCGCCGTCGAGAAGTTCTCAAAGAGGTGCGGGAAGTGGCCGCCGGCCATCGGGTGGAAGCCCAGGAGCGCGGCACCGCCGAGGATGATCAGGCCGACGACGGCGGCGACCTTGATCATGGCGAACCAGAATTCGCTCTCGCCGAAGACGCGCGAGGAGATGGCGTTCATGGAGAACAGGATGGCGGCGAAGACCAGACACCAGATCCACACCGGGACCTCGGGGAACCAGCGCTGCATGAGCACGCCGGCGGCCGTGAACTCGGAGCCGATCGCCACGGCCCAGGTCAGCCAGTAGAGCCAGGCCGTGGTGAAGCCGGTGGCGGGGCCGATCGAACGGGCGGCGTAGATGTGGAACGCGCCGGACACCGGGTACGCGATGGCCAGTTCGCTGAGGCAGGCCATCACCAGGTAAACGACGACGGCGCCGATCAGGTAGGCGATGACGGCACCGAGCGGTCCGGCCTGGGAGATCGTGTACCCGGAGCTGACGAACAGTCCGGAACCGATCACGCCGCCGAGGCCGATCATCACCAGGTGGCGGGCTTCCATAGACCGCCTGAGGCCGGCCTTGGCCGGTTCTGCCGGGGTTCCCTGTGTGTCGGGTTCTTGGAGCGGAGCAGCGCTCATGGATCCTCCGTTGGGTTATTGCCTAGGCAAAGTCGGGCGCGCAGAAAGAGCCGGACAACGCCGGAATCTGCGGGGGTCTGGTCTTCAGGGTATGGGGGGAGCACCCGTACGGACCATTTCGGTGATCAAGCTAACACCGCCCGGGACGGCCCATGAGAGCTCAGGCACATTGGCAAAGGATCGTCACCGATGGGCTTCGGCTTGGCCTGCTGAGCAACAGCTTGGCTGATGCTGGGGCGGAATTGTTTCAAGCATTGCTTGGGTTTGCTGCTATCTTGGCCCGCCCCCTCGCCCGGGCCGAGTCCAGCATGACTGCACTAGCCCGGTTTTTGCGCCTTGCATGCCGGAAGATTCACGGCGTGATGGCAGAAGGGACCCAGAAGATGGGCCGGTTCAGGCATCCTGACAAAGGTTCTTCCTGGCCGCCACGCGGTACTGTGAACGGGTGCCAGCCGACCACGATCCCGCCCCCGCATCTGACGAATCAGCGACCGAGGAGACAGACGCCCCCCGCGAGCTCCGCTTCGCCTACGTGCCAGGGGTGATGCCGGGCAAGTGGATCCGGCGCTGGGAAGAGCGCATGCCGGACGTTCCGCTGCATGCCTTCATGACCGACGACGCCGCGCAGCTTTCCGTCCTGGGCGACGGTTCGGCGGACCTCAGCTTCGTCCGCCTGCCGGTGGACCAGGAGGGGCTGCACGTCATCCCGCTCTATGAGGAACAGCCCGCCGTCGTGGCGCCGAAAGGCCACGAGATCACGGTCTTCGAAGACGTGGACCTGGCCGACCTTGGCGAAGAGAACTTCCTGGACATCGCCGAAGTGGGCGGACCGGAGATGGCCCTGCAGGTGGTGGCATCGGGTGCCGGCCTGGTGATCATGCCGATGCCCATGGCCAGGCATTTCAACGTCAAGGACACCGTGGCCCGCCGGCTCCACGGCAGCGAAGGAACCCGGATCGCGCTTGCCTGGCCCAAGGAGGCCACGGACGAGCTCATTGAGGAATTCGTCGGCGTGGTCCGGGGCCGCACCGCCAACAGCTCCCGGCAGCCTTCGGCCCAGCAGGAGAAGCCGAAGAAGGCCCCCAAGCCGGACCGCCGCGGCAAGGCCGGCGCGGCTGCCGGCGCCAAGAAGGTGGCCCAGCGCTACGCCCCGAACCCGGACAAGGGCCGCGGACGAGGCTCCCGGAAGAAGGGCAAGCGCTAGCTGACGCTGCTCAGACGGCAACCCTTAGGGCCGCGCTGATGGCATCGAAGGCCCGGATGGTGGGGAAGAGCCTGCCGGCGTCCTGCGGGTAGGGCCAGCTGGACAGCTTCACCGCCACCACTTGGGCGGTCCGGTTGACGTAGATCATCTGGCCGTGGATACCCAGGCAGAGAAAGACCTCGTTGCCGGGGTATGGGAACCACAGCTGGTTCCGATACATGCCCCCCGGCATCCGGTTGTCTCCCGGGCTTGCCGCGAACGCGTCGCGCGAATCGAAGGCGCCGTTGAGCGTGCTGGCCATCCACTCGGAGGACAGGATGCGCTCGCCCGTGAGGGAGACGCCGTCGTTCAGCAGCACCGAACCGAAGCGCGCCAGATCCCGCAGGCCGGCGTTGATGCCGCCGTCGAACATTCCGGTGCCCTGGTGATCCACGCCGATGGTGGCGTCGGCCTCGGCGCCGATCCGGCTCCACAGCAGCCGCGACATGAGTTCGGGCATGCGGGCGCCGCCTGCCGCCTCGCAGATCAAGCCCAGCACGTCCGTTTCGCACGAGCGGTATTCGAACGGTCCGCCGTGGGGGCCCTTTTGCCGCAGGGTGAGCAGGAATTCGTACATGCTGGCAGGGGCGCCGGGATCGCTTCGGGGCGCCCATCCGATGGCCCCTTCAAGGAGCCGGACTTCGGCCGAAGGGTCCAGGTAGTTCTCCGAGAAAGCGATGCCGGAGCGCATGTCCAGGAGGTTCCGGACCGTGGCTCCGGCATAGCCGGATTCCGCAAGGGCGGGGACATAGCTGCTCAGCGGGGCCTCGGGATCCAGCTGTCCGGCATCACACAACGCGCCGGCCACGGCTCCCACCAGGGACTTGCTGACTGACATCAGCAGATGCGAGGACGCCGGGGTCATGTCCCCGAAGTACTCCTCGACCAGGATTTCGCCGCGGTGCATGACCAGCCAGCCGTCGGTGTCGGTGGTGGCAATGACGTCGCGGACGGTGGCCGCATAACCGATGCCATCAACGGGCGGCACCACAACGGCGTCCACGGTGGACGGCACCGATGGCAGGACTGCCACCGGGCCGTAGCCCCGCGAAATGCTGGCCGTGGGAAGGAAATCTGCCACGTGCTGGAACGTCCAACGCAGGTTTTCGGCCGACTGCCAGTTGCTCAGGTCGATCCCGGCCGGGTACCCCTTTGAATCCATTCCGCTCACGCGGCCTCCTTGCCTCCAGGGGAGCTGACTCCCGGTTTGCTCATGCTCAGGACTTCGCACCGACCGTTTCAGCCGGCACCGTCTCGTCTTCAGCCGCCAATGGTATCCCCCTGAAACCGGCCCGCACGGAATCGACAAAGTGCCGCGCCCGGATGGTGAGCGAAGTCCCACCGTTCACCCCGGTCTGCAGGCGGCCCTTCGTCACCAGGACGCCGAGGTCCGCCCCCTTCCAGCGGTAATCGCCCGGGCCGTAGATCCGCAGGAAGAATGCCTCCGTCTCGTCCTGCAACTGGTGCCAGTCCAGCGCTGCCCGCCGGAAGACGAGGGCGCCGGCGGCGTCGAGGTAGTACTGCCCGGTGCTCGGCGTCGCGACCAGCTGTTCCACGAGCGGGGAGGTTTCCTTGATGATCATCTGGCTCCAGAGATCCGCACCGGAAAGCTTCTCCCACCGGGCGTTGATCTCGTCCACGTCCAGCTCGAAATCCACGTCCATGAACTCCAGGAGATGGAAGAGGAACAGCGGAACGTCCGCGTAGGCGCCGGCCGTAACATTCGTGATGGCCGAGGCGCCGCTGATCCGCGGATTCAGTTCGCCGAGATAGACGTGGTCCGTGTCGGTATCCACCAGCACGTCCACTTCGAAGAAGCCGCGGTAACCCTCCTGCCCCAGGCGGTCACCGAGCTTCCGGACCAGTTCCGTGGCCCCGTGCCGTTGCTCCGGGGTGAGGACCTCGGGATGCATCTCGTTGCCGCACCAGCCGCCCTTATAGGGCGTCAGTTCGCTGTAGCCGGTCAGTTCCGTGAGGAACGGCCCAACGACGGTCCCGCACCGGGTGATGACGGCTTCGACCGCGACGGGGAGATTGTTGATCCGCCGCATGACCTTGAGGTCCTGGCCGACAATGTCCGCACTGTGCTTGTCCCAGTCCGCCTCGGAGGAGATGAAGAACGTGGTCTTTCCCGAATCCCCGTAGGGCGTCTGCACAACGAGGTCGTCGCCCAGCTTCGCCTTGCGGGCCGCTGCGCGCAGGGTCTTGAAGCTTGAAACCTTGGTGAGGATGTTGGGCGCGCTGGCCACTCCGGCCTCATTGCCGAGCTTGGTGGTGACGATCTTGGAGTCAAGGTGTTCGCGGAGGGAAGCCGGCGGCAGGATGAGGTCATAACCCAGTTCCCTGCAGATGTTTTCCGTTTCCTCGTTGAAGAACACCATGGCTACTTTGGGCCGGACGCCTTGCCGGACACCCCGGGTCATGTGTGCCCTGACTTCGGCATTGTTCAGCAGCCAGTTGTTGATCTCCTCGCCGCTCTCGAACTCCTGGTAGGGCTTGTTCGACGGCGAGAACACCCGCGGGTGCGCCCCGTCCCAGGCGTCGTAGTAGGAGACGTAGGAGAAGTTCCGCACCCAGCGGTCCAGTCCCAGGAGGTTGAACGGGGCGGCTCCCACGAAATAGATCGGGGTGCTGTTGGTCCGGAAGAAATGCCGCACTTCCGAGATGTTCCGCAGCGTATCCGTGGTGGCCCGTGGTGCTGTTTCCAGGGGAGTGCCGGCGTAGGCGGCATCGGTTCCGATGCTCACGTCCCGGGACTCCGGAAGGTCCACGGCGGGCTGCGTTGCGGGCGCGGCCGGGCTTGGTTCGGAAGCCTTGGCGGCAGGAGTCTTCGCCGTGGATGTCGTCTTCCTTGCCGCAGCCCTCGGTGGGCGCTTCCCTGCTGCGCGGCCTGAATTTTCAACCATGATGAACTCCCTCCAGTCCAAGTTCCTTGCTCAGATGCTGCTCTGCGCCGGGGCGCGGCAGCGTCAGCCCACTGTGGCATGGGACACATGTGGGGGTGCAAGTAAACCTTTCCACGGCTGGCGATTCGCTGTGCAAGGAGCCAGTGTGATTCCCCAGGGCTGTGCATATCCACAACGATTTGGCTATTTTCCGCCGAAGTTTGCCGTTATGTTTCGCGGGCCCGGGGCGGGGTATCGATGGCTCGCGTTGGTTCCTGTTCAAGTTTGTGCACCTCGTTGACCCCTTGTGTGCGTTTCGCAAAAGCTGTGCAGGGAAGCACTCAATGAGGAGACCAACCTTGTCCGCAAGAACGCAGAAAACACGAACCCTTGCCAGGAACCTGGCCGCCATCGGAGCCTCGGCCGCCCTGGTTGCGGCCGGCGTCGGCACCGTTCCCGCCGCGGTCGCCGCCGAGATACCCCCGCCGCCCTCCGGCGTCGCGTACGCCAGCGACGTTCCCTGGGCCAGCATGAGCAACGGCTGGGGTCCGGCCGAACTCGACATGAGCAACGGCGGCCAGGCCCTCGGCGACGCGAACCGGCGCCCCCTGACGATCGCCGGCACCGTCTATCCGAAGGGCCTCGGCACGCACGCGCCGTCGTCCATCAGCTACAACCTGGGCGGCCAGTGCCGGCAGTTCCTGTCCCAGGTGGGCATCGACGACACCCAGGCCGACCGCGGCCGTGTCGATTTCCGGGTCCTGGTGGACGGCGCCGAGCGCTTCGCCGCCGAGCGCAAGGGCACCGACGGCGCCCTGCCCGTCAATGTGGACCTGGTAGGGGCCACCACCCTGGAACTGCGCGTCGATGCCGGGCCCGAAGGCAACGGCAACGACCACGCCGACTGGGCTGATGCCCGCATCAACTGCTCGGACAGCTACCTCGCCGCGCCGCTGCGCCTGGAGGGCTCAGCCGGGACGAACCTCAACGCGCTGGTCCCCGGAACCCCGGCCACCGTCGTCGTGCGCGACCTCAAGCCGCTGGGGCCGGTCAGCCTCGCCTTCCGCGGCGAAAAGGTGGCCGACGCCGTTGCTGACGCCGCCGGCGTTGCGACCATCACCTTCGTGGTGCCCGCCGGAGCCGCGGGCGGCACGGCTGAGCTGACGGCCAGCGGCACCGGTCCGTTCGACGTGGCCACCAGCGGCGCCCTCGGTTCGCTCGTGGTCCAGCTCAGTGACGCGAAGTTCTACGTGGACTGCTCGGCCCCGAGCCCCGGCGACGGCAGCCAGGCGAGCCCCTTCAACTCAATCGCCCAGCTCAACGGCCACGGCCCCTTCAACGCCGGCGAATCGATCCTTTTCCGTGCCGGTACCAGCTGCACGGGTGCGCTCACACCCGCGGGCACCGGCGTCGCGGGACACCCGATTACCCTCGCCAGCTACGGCGAAGGCGCCAAGCCCACCATCAACGGCAACGGCGCAGTGGCGGCCATCCAGATCACCAACGCCAGCCACTGGACCGTCAGCGGCCTGCACGTGGTGAACCCCTCGGACACGCAGATGCGGCGCGTGGGAATCCTCTTCGAAAACAGCGGCACGGCGCAGACCGCGGGCATCGTAGTGACCGGTAACCATGTGGAAGACGTGGCCGGCTGGCGCAACAAGGCCACCAACGGGGCCGGCTTTGCGCAATCCGCCGGGATCATGGTGCGCACCTGGGGCAAGGGCTCGGTGGACGGCATCACCATCACTGACAACGAGGTCAACGACACTGCCGGCGGCGGCGTGAAGATCTCCGCACCGGACACCACGGAGCGCTACAACACCAAGGTGTACGTGGCCCGGAACAAGATGTACGAGGTGGGCGGCGACGCGATCGTGATCCACAACTCCGACGCCCCGCTCATCGAGTACAACAGCGGCCTCAACCTCGGCCAGGGTGCCCACCCCTATGAGGGCGGCAACTTCGCCGGCATGTGGCCGTACAACTCGAAAAACCCGGTGTTCCAGTTCAACGTGGTGGGCAACAGCACCACTTCCGTCTACGACTCCACCGCCTGGGACTGCGACATGAAGATCGTGGGCACCTGCCTCTTCCAGTACAACTACTCCTACGGGAACGCCGGCGGTTTCTACCTCAACTGCGTCTCCAACTGCGGCGGCGGATCCACCGCGGCCAACGTGGTGCTGCGCTACAACGTGGCCCAGGACGACTGCCGTATTGGCGGGTCCAGCACCGGGCCGGGCAAGCACTACATCTACAACAACACCTTCTACTGCCCGTCCCGCGGCTTCCTGGACGACATGACGGGCCCGCGCGAAGTCCGCAACAACATCTTCGTCGCGGCGGGCGGTGAGCTCCGGCCGGGCTCGGCGGTCTATGCCAACAACGCCTACTTCGGGGGACTGGTGCCGCCTGCCGGTGAGTCCTCGCCCGTGCTTGGCGATCCCAAGCTGATCGCCGGCGGCAGCGGCCAGACCACCTTGGACGTCCCGGGGTACAAGCTTGCTTCGGGCTCGCCGCTGCTGGGCGCCGGCACAGAGATCGCGGACGACGGCGGCAGGGACTTCTTCGGTAACCCCACCGCCGCTTCGGGTGCTGCAGCAGCCCCGAACATCGGCGCGTACCAGGGCCCCGGCGTCGACGTCACGCCCCTGCCCTTCGCAGCGCTGGTGAACCAGACCTCGGTGGCGAACGCGGCGAACCAGCGCAACGGCGCCATCACCGCGGACCGCCGCACTTTCTCCGAGGAGGCGCTTGCGGATGCGGGGCTGGTGAGCGGAAAACCGTACTCGGCCTTCGGCGTCGAATCGGTGTGGCACCGGACCGCCGTCGGGACGCCGGACACACTCAAGGCCGCCGGGCAGCAGCTGGCGATCTCGGGCCAGGGCCGCACCCTGCTGGTGACCGGCTTCTCCACCGGCGCGGTGTCCTCCGGTGTGGCCACGGTGCACTTCACCAACGGCATGTCCAAGAAGGTCACCATCACCCTGCCGAACTGGAAGGACGGTGTGCCCACGGACACGAGCATGCTGCTGGCGAAGTCGGCCTATTACCAGCGGCATACCCAGGCGTACATCGGCGGCGCGTCCACCGTGCTGCGCATCGATGAGCCGGCCTCGGTGTTCGCCACGAAGATCGACATCCCGGCCGCGTTCAAGGTCGCCAGCATCACCCTCCCTGCGGGCAGTGCGCTGGTGGATGAAGGCCTGAACATCATGGATGTGGCCGTCGGGAACCTGCCGGTGGGCCTGGGTTAGGACCTTACCCGGGTTGCGTTGACGCTCCCTCCCGTTTGCTTCCGCGTGTTGGCCCGAAGCCCGGGCCGACACGCGGTGCCACCTGGCTTGAGGTGAAAGCAAGCGGGAGGGAGCGTCCCGTCTTGGAGCTATTTAGCCGGCGGCTTTCTTCACGAGTTCCGCAATCCGGGCTTCGACCTCGGAGTTCAGTTCCACGAGGGCGTAGGCGACAGGCCACATCTCGCCGTCGTCAAGCTGGGCGGGATCGTTGAAACCGAGCGTCGAGTAGCGGGTCTTGAATTTGCCCGAGCCCTGGAAGAAGCAGACCACCTTGCCGTCCCTGGCATACGCGGGCATGCCGTACCAGGTCTTCGGCTCGAGTCCCGGGGCGCTTTCCTTCACGATCGCGTGGATGCGCTCCGCCATGGCGCGGTCCGGTTCCGGCAATTCTGCGATCTTGGTGAGCACCTCGCTCTCGCCGTCCTCCTTGCCGGCCTTGGCGGTGGACCCGCGCCGCTTTGCGCCCGCTTTGAGTTCCTGGGCGCGCTCCTTCATGGCGGCGCGTTCGTCTTCGGTGAATCCCTCGTACGACTTGGCGCTCTTGCTGGTCTCCGTCATTGCAGTTCCTTTCGCGCGGGCTGATGAACCAACCCTACGGCCGGGTAATGCGGCCGGCTTCTCCGGAACTGCTCGAATGCGCGAAGCCCCTGCGGCTACTCCCCGTGCACCGTGCGCTGCTGCTCTTCGGAACGGTTGAGGTAGCCGAGCAGGAGTTCGCCGGCCCGTTCCAGCTCCCCGGCTTCGAGGGCTGCGCAGATGGCCTCGTTCTCCTCAAGCCAGGCACTGTAGAAGTGCGCGTCCGAGGTGGCCTTGTGGAAGTACAGGCGCATCTCGGCCAGGACGTGCCTCATGATCGTGTCCAGCCGCTTGCTTTCGGCCAGGGCCACGATGGCGCCGTGGAAGTGCTGGTTGGCGCTGCCCAGGGCATCGTTGTCGTCCGCGGCGGCCGCACGCTTTCCCTCGTCGACGGCGGCACGGACGGCCGCTACCCGCTCGGCGCTGCCGCCGCCGCGGATCGAACTGACCTCGATGGCCCTGCGCACGGTGTAGAGATCGTGGATGTCCCCGGCTTCGAGCGTGGCCACGAAGACCCCTCGGTTGGGCTGGCGGACCACGAGCCGTTCGCTGGCGAGTTCGGCGAAGGCCTCGCGCACCGTGTTCCGGGAGACGCCCAGGTCCTCCGCGATGGTGGCTTCAGTCAGCCGGGCTCCGGGCAGCAGCATGCCCTCGGCGAGCTGGTAGCGCAGCTCCTCGGCCACGCGTTCGGCCACGGACGGCACGGCGATGCGGACGCGCGCGCTGCCGGTCTGGGTAGGTGCCATGACATGAATTTACCTGATTGTCGCAAACTCGGATCGAAGAATCGTTGAACAATCCGACGATGTAGTGCATCCTAGATGGACCACATCCAATGAGATAGGGATCACAATGGCAAGCATCGACCTGAACAGCGACGTCGGGGAGTCCTTCGGACGCTGGACCCTCGGCGACGATTCCGCGATGTTCGAGTCCGTCTCCAGCGCCAACGTGGCCTGCGGTTTCCACGCCGGCGACCCCAGCGTCATCCGCGCCACCGCGCACAAGGCGGCGCAGGCCGGCGTCGTCATCGGAGCGCATGTCGGCTACCGGGACCTGGCGGGCTTCGGCCGCCGCTTCCTGGACGTCGATCCCACGGAACTGGCCGACGACGTCGTGTACCAGATCGGCGCGCTGCAAGCCCTGGCGGCCACCGCCGGAGCCCGGGTCCGCTACGTGAAGCCGCACGGCGGCCTGTACAACGCGATCGTCCGGCACACCGCCCAGGCGCAGGCCATCGTCGACGCCGTCAAGGCGGTGGACCCCAGCCTCCCGATCCTCGGACTTCCCGGCTCGGAGGTCCTGCGCCTGGCCGAAAAAGCCGGGCTGCGCGCGGTGAGCGAAGCATTCGCGGACCGCGCCTACAACCCGGATGGCACCCTGGTTTCCCGGACCCGGCCGGGCGCGGTGCTGCACGACCCCGCCGAAGTCGCCGAACACGTGCTCCGGATGGCCACCGAGCAAAAGGTCAAGGCGATCGACGGCTCCCTCCTCAATGTCCGCGCGGAAAGCATCTGCGTGCATGGTGACTCACCGGGCGCCGTGGCCATGGCCACCGCCGTGAAGTCCGCCCTCAGCGACGCCGGCGTCAGCATCGCCTCCTTCGCCTGAACCCGTTCGCCTGAACCCGTTCGCACAGACCCCCAAACTCCCAGCAACACCCTCACCCCCGGAGGAAACAATGACAACCAATAGCAAGGCAAAGGCCGTGACAAGGAAGCCACCGGCCGGCGCCCTCAAGGCGTACATCGCCAGCCTCACCGGCACCTCGCTCGAGTACTACGACTTCGCCATCTACTCCGTGGCCTCGGCCCTGGTGTTCCCCAAGATCTTCTTCCCCGGCAACAACGAGTTCGCTGGCCTGCTGCTCTCCTTCTCGGCCTTCGCCGTGGGCTACCTGGCCCGCCCGATCGGCGGCGTGGTGTTCGGCCGGCTCGGTGACAAGATCGGCCGCAAGTACGTGCTGGTCTTCACCCTTGTGCTCATCGGCCTGGCCACCGTCCTCATCGGCGCCCTGCCTGACTACTCGGTGATCGGCGTTGCCGCCCCCACCATCCTGGTGCTGCTGCGCCTGGCCCAGGGCATCGGCGTCGGCGGCGAATGGGGCGGCGCGGTGCTGCTGTCCAGCGAATTCGGCGACCCCAACAAGCGCGGCTTCTGGTCCTCCGCGGCGCAGATCGGCCCGCCCGCCGGCAACCTGCTGGCCAACGGCGTCCTCGCGATCCTGGCCGCCACCCTCAGCAACGCGGACTTCCTCTCCTGGGGCTGGCGCGTGGCCTTCCTCTCCTCGGCGTTTCTGGTGGCCTTCGGCCTGCTGATCCGCCTGAAGCTTGAGGAAACCCCGGTCTTCAAAGCCATCCAGGCCCACGGCGACCGCCCCAAGGCTCCTATCAAGGAGGTCTTCACCACTGAACCCAAGGCCCTGATCTCCGCCGCCCTGTCCCGCGTCTGCCCGGACGTCCTCTACGCACTCTTCACCGTGTTCGTGGCCGTCTACGCCACGAAGGAACTGGGCATGACCACAGGAAACGTCCTGGCCGCCATCCTCATCGGCTCGGCCTTCCAGCTGTTCCTCATCCCGCTGGCCGGTGCCGCGACGGACCGCTTCAACCGCCGCCTCGTCTACGGCATCACGGCCGCAGCCACGGCCGCGTTCATCCCGCTGTTCTTCCTGATGATCCAGGGCAAGTCCGTGGTGATGCTGACCATCGGCGTGGTGATCGGCCTGGCGCTGCACGCCTTCATGTACGGCCCGCAGGCCGCCTACATCACCGAACAGTTCCCCGCCCGGCTCCGCTACGCCGGCAGCTCCCTGGCCTACACCCTGGCAGGCGTGGTGGGCGGCGCCGTCGCTCCGCTGATCTTCACCTCGCTCTACGGTGCGGCCGCCGGCGGCTGGTGGCTGATCGCGATCTACCTGCTGGCAGCGTCCGTGGTGACGATCGTGGGCCTGCTGCTGGGCCGCGACCCGCAGCCGGAAGAGGACATCCGGCTCCTGCAGGACGCCCAGGCCTGAGGGCCTGCCGGGCCGCGTGAATTGCCGAGTGAATTAAGGAACGGATGATGGAAACCGGGATGCAGACTGCCCACATGGTGCGCTCCGTCCGGCCGTTGGGGACCCGCGCTGTCCTCGCCGAGCTCGACAACATGCAGGACGTGTTGGCGCTGCAGTCGCTGCTGTCCGCCAACCCGCTGCCCGGGCAGCTGGACGTCCTGGCCGCCGCCGAGACCGTGATGGTGGTGGCCGAGTCCGCCGCCGCCACGCGCGCCATCGGCGCCCGGCTGCTCGAGCTGGAGCTCGGGGGGCCGGTGGAGAACCACAGTGCCCTGGTGGTCATCGACACCTTGTACGACGGCGACGACCTCGCCGAAGTCGCCGAGCTCACCGGGCTGGGCGTAGACGGCGTGATCGCCGCGCACACCGGGCAGCTCTGGACCGTGGCCTTCGCCGGCTTCGCCCCGGGCTTCGCCTACATGGTGGGCGAAAACCAGCTCCTCGAGGTGCCGCGCCGTTCTACCCCGCGCACCGCGGTTCCCGCCGGTTCCGTGGCCCTGGCCGGGAACTACTCGGCTGTGTACCCGCGGCGTTCCCCGGGCGGGTGGCAGCTGATCGGCCGCACCGGCGCCCGCATGTGGGACCTCGAGCGCGCACAGCCCGCCCTCGCCCGGCCGGGGGACCGGGTGCAGTACCGGGCCGTGCGGGAGGTCATCACCCCGACGGCGGCTCCCGTTCCTGGCGTCGCGGAGCCCGCCACCGGGATCCGCATCCTCAACCCCGGCGCCCTGAGCCTCATCCAGGACCTGGGCCGGCGCGGCCACGGCGGCCTCGGCGTTTCTGCCGCCGGTGCCCTGGACCGCGCCTCGATCCGCCGGGCCAACCGCCTGGTGGGCAACAAGTCCACCGCCGCGGCGGTCGAGACCGTCAACGGCGGGCTGACCATCCAGGCCGTGGGGGACCAGGTGATCGCTGTGGCCGGTGCGCCGTCGAGCCTCACCATCACGTCGCCGTCGGACGCTGCACCCGACGACCGCGACGGGCCGGTAACCCAGCCCCGCACCGTTCCGATGGCCGCACCGTTCGCGCTGCTCGACGGCGAGACCCTCACCGTCGGCGCCCCGGAGGCCGGCTTCCGCAGCTACCTCGCAGTCCGCGGCGGGGCCGACCTGCCCGCCGTGCTGGGCAGCCGCTCAACGGACACCCTGTCGGGCCTCGGACCGGCACCCTTGGCCGCCGGGCAACTGCTCGGCGTCGGGCAGGACACCGAATCCACCGCCGTCGGGAGCCCCGAACTGCAGCCGGACTTCCCGGCGCCTGGCAGCGTCACGGTGCTGGACATCGTTCCCGGCCCCCGCGAGGACTGGTTCGACCCCGCCGAGCTGGAGTCCCTGTGCAGCCAGGAATGGCAGGTCACGCCGCAGTCCAACCGGGTGGGCATGCGCCTGTCCGGGGAACCGCTCAAGCGCAGCCGCGAGGGCGAACTGCCCAGCGAAGGCACCATGGCCGGGGCCATCCAGATCCCGCCCGCCGGCCTGCCCGTGCTGTTCCTGGCCGACCACCCGATCACCGGCGGCTACCCCGTGATCGGGGTAGTCACCGACGAACAACTGGACCGCGCCGCGCAGGTCCCCATCGGCGGAAGCATCCGTTTCCGCGTTTCCCCCGCCTTCGGCACGAAAGAAGTGAGCAAGTAATGCGCAAGGTCCTGATCGCGAACCGCGGCGAAATCGCCGTCCGGATTGCCCGCGCCTGTGAGGATGCCGGAATCGCTTCGGTGGCCGTGTACGCGGACATCGACGCCGATGCCATGCACGTGGGCGCAGCGGGCGAGGCCTACAGCCTGGGCGGCAACAGCCCGGCCGACACCTACCTGAACATTCCGAAGCTGCTGGAGATGGCGGCCCGGTCCGGGGCCGACGCCGTGCATCCCGGCTACGGTTTCCTGTCCGAGAACGCGGACTTCGCGCAGGCAGTGCTCGATGCCGGACTCGCCTGGATCGGTCCCTCGCCGGAGGCGATCCGGCAGCTGGGCAACAAGATCACCGCCCGTGAAATCGCCGTCGGGGCCGGTGCCCCGCTGGTGGCCGGCAGCGACGGGCCGGTGGGGTCGGCCGCCGAGGCGCGCGCCTTCGCCGAAGAACACGGGCTACCCGTGGCCATCAAGGCGGCCTTCGGCGGCGGCGGCCGCGGCCTGAAGGTGGTCCGTGAGCTGGCCGAGGTGGAAGAAGCCTTCGACTCGGCGGTGCGCGAGGCCGTGGTGGCGTTCGGCCGCGGCGAGTGCTTCGTGGAGCAGTACCTGGACCGGCCGCGGCACGTCGAGGCACAGGTGATCGCCGATACCCACGGAAACGTGGTGGTCGTGGGCACGCGCGACTGCTCCCTGCAGCGGCGGCACCAGAAGCTCGTCGAAGAGGCGCCCGCGCCCTTCCTGACGTCCGCGCAGCGGGAGTCGATCTACGCCGCCGCCAAGGCGATCTGCCGCGAGGCAGGCTACACCGGCGCCGGAACCGTGGAATTCCTGGTCTCGGCCGGCGGCGCGGTGGCGTTCCTGGAGGTCAACACGCGCTTGCAGGTGGAGCACCCGATCACCGAGGAAACCTCCGGGATCGACCTGGTGCAGGAGCAGTTCCGCATCGCCGCGGGGCTTCCCCTGAGCGTCCTTTCGGACCCGGAGCCGCGCGGGCACTCCTTCGAATTCCGCCTCAACGCCGAAGACGTGGGCCGCGGCTTCCTGCCCTCCCCGGGGACGGTTGCGTCCTTTGTTGGGCCGACCGGTCCGGGCATCCGCTTGGACACCGGGGTCCACGCCGGCTCGGTGGTCCCGCCGCAGTTCGACTCCCTGCTGGCCAAGCTGATCGTTACCGGCGCGGACCGGCAGCAGGCAATCCGCCGTGCCCGCCGGGCCTTGGCGGAGATGGAGATTTCGGGTTTGGCCACGGTGCTGCCGTTCCACCGGGCCGTGCTCGAGGCCCCGGACTTCACCTCTCCGGATGCCCTGCGTGTGCACACCCGCTGGATCGAAACCGACTTCGCCGGATCCATTCCGACGGATCCGGAGTACAGCCCGGCAGCCCCTTCCGGTGAGCGCCGCACGATCACGGTGGACGTGGACGGCAAGCGCCTCGCCGTCGGCCTGCCCGCCGATCTGCTGGACGGCTGGGCGCGTTCGGGTGGTTCCCTTGCGGGAGTCTCCTTTGCGCCCGACGGCGGTACTTCCGTTCCGTCCGACGCTTCCGTTCCGGAAAGCGCCCTCGTGGCCGGCATGGCCGGCACGGTGGTGAAGTGGCTGGTGGAACCCGGCGCGGAAGTTGCGGCGGGTGATCCACTGGTGGTGCTTGAGGCGATGAAGATGGAAACCCAGGTTCCGGCACATCGCGACGGGACGCTGGCTTCAGTGGTGTCGGCCGCGGGCGGCGTGGTTTCCGTCGGATCGGTGCTGGGGCATATCGAGTAGGAGCGTCGGCTACCGGGCTTTGCTTGCCCGAGTCGCGGGAACGCTGTGGGGTCGCGGGAACGCTCCGGCGACGGCGACCCGGCAGCTCTCCCGCGATTTCGTCGGCGCCAGCGGCCCTTGGCCCAAGACATAGACAGGTGTAGATATTTACATGTGTCTATGTCTCTTGAACTGACCCCGGTGCAGGCGGTCGCGTGTTGTTCCCCGCTCTCCCGGGAGCCTCTTTCGGAAGAGACGGCCGAGCAGGCCGCATCAATCTTGAAAGCGCTGGGCGATCCGGTGCGGCTTCGGCTGATGTCTTTGGTGGCCTCGCACGAGGGCGGCGAGGCGTGCGTGTGCGACCTCAACGATGCCTTCGACCTCTCCCAGCCGACAATCAGCCACCATCTGAAGGTCCTCCACGAGGTCGGCCTGCTGGACCGCGAGAAGCGCGGCGTCTGGGTGTACTACCGGGCGCGGGCCGAGGTGCTGCGGAACCTGGCGTCCCTGATCGGGGGGCAGGCCGGGTGAACGGACTGGCACGCCGTGCGGCCGCCGAGTTCATCGGCACCGCTTTCCTGGTGATGGCCGTTGTCGGCTCCGGCGTGATGGCGTCGCGTTTGTCCCCGGACGACGTCGGGCTGCAGCTTTTGCAGAACAGCCTCGCCACGGGCGCCGCCCTGGTGGCGTTGATCGTGGCGCTGCAGCCGGTCTCAGCGTCCTTCAACCCAGTGGTTACCCTCGTCGAGCGGGCCTTGGGCATGGTGGACACCCGTACTACCGTGGCGCTGATCGTGGCGCAGTTCGCCGGCGGCCTCGCCGGAACCGTGGTGGCGAACCTGATGTTCGGCCTTCCTGCCGCGGCGTTCTCCGCCCGCGAACGCACGGGCGCCGGCCTGTGGCTGGGTGAGGTAATCGCCACAGTCGGGCTGCTGCTGGTTGTTTTCGGCACGGTCCGCTCCGGAAAGGCGGACCGTGTGGCGTTCGCCGTCGGCGGCTACATCACCGCAGGGTACTGGTTCACGAGTTCCACGAGCTTTGCGAACCCGGCCGTCACCATCGCCCGGACCATCACCGATACTTTCGCCGGGATCGCCCCGGCATCGGCCCCCGGATTCATCCTGGCCCAACTGCTCGGCGGCACCGCAGGTTTCCTCCTGGTCCGCCTCCTCTACCCGACCCTCGCTGCCTCCTCAACGCCGGCGGCCGACCGAAAGGTGCTCTCATGAGCGACAAACCCTCCGTCCTGTTCGTCTGCGTCCACAACGCCGGCCGCTCCCAGATGGCGGCCGCGTTCCTCACCACCTTGTCCCAGGGCGCCATCGAGGTCCGCTCCGCCGGATCCCAGCCCGCGGACAAAGTCAACCCGGCCGCCGTCGAGGCCATGGCCGAAGTTGGGATCGACATGTCGGCCGGGATCCCCAAGGTCCTCACCACCGCGGCCGTGCAGGACTCCGACGTTGTCATCACCATGGGCTGCGGCGACGAGTGCCCGTACTTCCCGGGCAAGCGCTACGAAGACTGGGTCCTCGAGGACCCGGCAGGCAAGGGTGTGGAATCCGTGCGCCCGATCCGCGACGAAATCAAGACCCGCGTGGAGGCCCTGATCGAATCCCTCACCCCGGCCGCCCGGTAGCGGCGCGGTGCCGTCGAAGAAAGCAAAGGGCTCATGGCTGCATTGGAATCCCTGCCTGTCGCGGTGATCGGTGCCGGGCCGATCGGCCTGGCCGCTGCCGCGCACCTGCTTGAACGGGGCCTGGAACCACTCGTCCTCGAAGCCGGTCCCGCAGCCGGCACCGCCATCCGGGAGTGGGGCCACGTCCGGCTGTTCTCCACCTGGCGCTACAACCTTGATGCCGCCGCCGTCCGGCTTCTGCAATCCACCGGCTGGGAGGCGCCCCGCCCCACGGCGCTGCCATACGGTACCGGGATCGTCGCGGACTACCTCGAACCGCTGGCCGCCACGCCCCAACTCCGGAACAGGATCCGTACCAACTCGCGGGTTGTCGCCGTGAGCCGCCAGGGCATGGACAAGGGCCGCAGCCTCGGCCGCGAACTGGCACCGTTCCTCCTGCGGATCGAGGCCCCCGACGGCGGCATGACAGAAGTATTGGCCCGCGCGGTGATCGACGCGTCCGGCACCTGGACCACCCCGGCGCCTTTGGGCGGCTCCGGCCTGCCGGCTCCCGGCGAGGCCGAAGGAAGGGCCGCCGGACTGATCGCCGGCCCGTTGCCGGATGTGTCAGGGGACGGATTCGCCGGCCAGCGGACCCTGGTCATCGGATCCGGCCACTCAGCCGCGAACATGGTCCTGGATCTGGTCCGGCTCGCGCGCAGCAGCCCCGGTACGGAGATCACCTGGGCCATCCGGTCCGCCAGCCCGGCCCGCGCGTACGGTGGCGGGAACGCCGACCAACTGCCCGCCCGCGGCCAGCTCGGTGCCCGGCTCCGCGCCGCGGTCGACGCCGGAGCCGTCCGCCTGCTGACCGGTTTCCTGACGGACCGCATCGAAACCCGCGACGACGCCGCGGCTGAAGGCGCGGCGGTGGCGGTCACCGCCGTCGACGGCCGCAGCGTCGAGGCCGAGCGGATCATTCCTGCCACGGGATTCCGGCCGGACCTTGGCCTACTTGCGGAACTGCGCCTGGACCTCGACCCCGCCGTGGAGGCCCCGAAGGCATTGGGACCGTTGATTGACCCTGATTTCCACAGCTGCGGCACCGTCCCTGCGCACGGTGCGCGGATCCTTGCCCAGCCGGAGAAGGATTTCTACCTGGCGGGCATGAAATCGTACGGCCGCGCCCCCACCTTCCTCCTGGCAACCGGCTACGAGCAGGTGCGCTCCATCGCTGCCGCCCTGGCGGGAGATGCCGCCGCTGCGGACGCCGTCGAACTCGAACTCCCCGAAACCGGCGTCTGCTCCACCAGCCTGCCGGACGACGCGGAAGCCGCGGAAGACTCCTGCTGCGGAACGGCCGGTGCGGTTCCTGTGTCCATAGGGTTCGCCACCGGTCAGCAGCACGGCCGCGCCGCCGAAGCGGCACGGTCGTGAGCGACGTTGTCATCCGGCCCATGGTCCCGGCGGACTGGGCGGGTGTTGAAGTGATCTGGGCTGAGGGGATCGCCACCGGCAACGCGACGTTCGAAGCCGCGCCGCCCACATGGGCGGACTTCGACAGTACTCGACGGCGGGACCTGCGTTTGGTTGCCGAACTCGGAGGGCGGGTGCTTGGATGGGGGCGGCCTCGCCGGTGTCTGCGCGGCCCGTCTATCGCGGCGTGGTGGAACACTCCATCTACATCAGCGACGCCGCCCGGGGTCAGGGGATTGGGCGGCGGCTCCTTGCGGCGTTCATCGACCATTGCCATGCGCGCGGCGTGTGGACCATTCAGTCCACGATATTCCCCGAGAACACAGCCTCGCTCGGCCTGCATTACAGCCTCGGCTTCCTCAGCGTCGGCACGCGGCGGCGGATCGGCCTGATGGATTACGGGCCGTACGCCGGTTCGTGGCGGGATACAGTGCTGCTCGAGCGCCGGAGTTAGCCTGCACTTGATTCTTGGTTGATCGTTCTTGGTTCAGGAAGCCTCGCGGCCGCCAACCTCGACGCTCCTTCCCGGTTGCACCCGGAGGCGTGGCCGAAACTGGCGCCGACACGCCGCGTCAGGGGCCTGCCGGGTGAAGCAACCGGGAAGGAACGTCGGCAGGCCGGTCTGCCCACGACCGAATCAAGGAGGCTCCGCCCGGTAGAGTACGAAAACCGCAGCAGAGACAGGACACAGACGTGAGGCAAGGTTCCAAGCCGACCATCCGCGACGTGGCCGAGCGCGCCGGAGTTTCGCTCACCACGGTCTCCTACGTGCTTTCCGGACGGCTCGGCGGCACCACCAGGATCAGCGAACCCACCAAACAGCGCGTGCAGGAAGCCGTGCGCGAACTGGGTTATGTGGCCAACCGCGCGGCCCGCGGAATGCGCCGCGGCAAGACCGAACTGGTGGCCGTGGCGATCGGCAACCTCGAATGGCCGTGGGACCGTGCCTTGGCCGCCGCGGCCGCCCGCGTCCTTCCCCAGCATGGCTACCAACCCGTGGTGCTGCTGGGTGATGCCTGGCGGCAGTTCATGCTGTCCGGCGGGGCTGACGGCGTGATCCTCGGCTTCATCCCGGAATCCGTGACCGAAGACGAAACCATGCTGGAACTGGCACGCCGCGGTGTTCCGCAGGTGGTCATCTCCGAGGTCATGCAGCCCGCCGGCTTCGACGTCCTGGCCCCCGAGCCCGTGGACGGAATCGCGGCCGGCATGGACTTCCTGACACGCAGCCACCGCCGTATTGCCTGCATCCGGCGGGCGGACGAAAGCAGCCGCGCCATCCCGTCCCGGTACAGCGGCTACGTGGCCGGGCTGCAGCGGGCGGGGCTCGACGTCGACCCGGAACTCGTGCGCACCTCGCACCATCGCAAGGATCTCGCCTACCAGGCGGCCCTGGACCTCCTCCAGCTGCCGGACCGTCCCACGGCCATCTTCGCCAATGACGACATGGAGGCGCTCCAGGCCGTCCGGGCCGCCTTCCGCCTGGGCCTTCGGGTGCCCGAGGACGTTCAGATCGTGGGCGTGGGCAACTCCACCGAGGGCCAGGAGTCGGATCCGGCGCTTACCACCGTGGGACCCGAGCCCATCTTCGACCAGGTGGTGAACATGCTGGTGGAGCGCTTGGAGTCAGGTTCCCCGGGCGAAGGCGTCCGCGTTCCGGCGCCCTGGACCCTGCACCTGCGCGGGACGACGGTGCAGGCCTGAGGGCCTCCCCATAGGAGCCGGTTTGGAGGGACGATGGAGTAGGAGGAGGAGCCATGTCGGCACTCACGAACACCATAGAAATCGATCGTCCGCCAGCGGAGGTTTTTGCGTATGCGAGCGACCCGCTGCACTTCCCGGAGTGGCAGGCTGACGTCCTCGAGGTGCACTTCGAGGGCGAGGGCAGCAGGGAGGTGGGGTCGCGGTTCACGACCACCCGCCGGATCGGCCCCAACGAGCGCACAATGACCCAGGAGATCGCGGAGGACGAGGCGCCCCATCGGTTCGCGGCACACGGCGTTGCCGGCCCGATCCGTGCCCATGCGAGCATCGACGTCGAACCGCTCGACGGCGGCGCAAGGTCCCGCGTGACGTTCGAGCTCGATTTCGAGGGGCACGGCTTCGGCAAGGCGCTCCTGCCCGCTGTACGCAGGCTCGCGGCGCGGGGTGCTCCGGCGAGCCACCGGCGGCTCAAGGAGCGGCTCGAGGCCCGCGGATAACGCGGACGGAAACCGTCCTAACCCGCCACCGTCTCCTTCGCCGTCTCCTTCGCCGTCTCCTTCGCCCGCATCCACTCGCTCAGCCAGGGGGCGCGGACGCTCGAGGTGATGCGGCAGTCGGCCACGAAGGTTCCCTTGGCGCCGTCGTCGATCCAGTCCTGGAGCGCGGAGAGGTCCGCCAGCTCGCGGATGATCGCGGACTCCGCGCCGAGCGCGCGGGCGACGCCGCTGAAGTCCACTTCGGGGATCAGCATGGGCTTTTCGGTCAGGCCCCGGGAGCCGTACTGATGGATCTCCGCCCCGTAGGCGGCGTCGTTGTAAATCACGACGACGGCACTTGCCGCCGCGCCCACGAGCGATTCCAGGTCGGACAGGCCCATCAGGAAGCCGCCGTCGCCCGATGCCAGCACCAGGGTACGGCCCTCCTCTACGGCCCGGGCGGCCCCGACGGCGCTGGCGAGGCCCAGCCCGATGGTCTGATAGGCGGTTCCCACCATGACCAGGTCCTGGGGCCGCGGGATCCGCCAGTACATGGGTGCCCAGCCGAGGAAGTGCCCTCCGTCCTGGACCACCGTGCGGCGCTCAGGAAGGATCGCGTCCAGTGCGGTGGCAAGGGTACGGGGATCAAGGCGGCCGTCCGGGGTGTCCACGGAGCCGGCGTCATGGCCCGGTCCTTCAGCCAGCCGCTTCAGGGCTTCCGCACGCCAGGCTTCAGCGGGCACGGCGCCGTCCAGCAGGTGGAGGAGCCGGCCCGCCGCGGCCTTCGCGTCCGCGGCGACGAACATGTCCACACGGGGATGCGTCGCTTCGAGCGCGGTGTCGATTTGGATGACTGTGCTGTCCGGACCGATCAGGTGGCCGAAGCGCATGGTGAACGGGCTCAGGCTCGCCCCGGCCACGAGCACCACGTCCGCCTCGCCCATGAGCCCGGCGGCGGTGTCCGTGCCGAAGCCGCCCGCGACCCCGAGGTAGCCCTCGCCCTGCAGGAGATTGAGCGCCAAAGCGGTTCCGGCGGTCAGCGCGCCGAGGCGGTCGGCGAGCCCGCGGAGTTCGGGGCCCGCTCCGGCGAGGTGCGCGCCGCGACCGGCGATGATCAGAGGACGCTTCGCCCCGGCGAGCAGCCGGGCCGCCCGCTCGAGGCCGCCGTCGACGTCGTCCATCACCGCTGCCGCCGGCGGAACCGGAAGTTCCTCTTCCGCCGCCTCCAGCGCCGCGAGGTCGTACGGGATGGCAATCACGACGGCGGTCCTGCTGGCCAGCGCATACTCCACCGCTTCCTGCGTGATGGAGCCCGCGGCCTCGCGGGTGACGGTGAAGGTCGCCGCCCCGAGTCCAGCGGCGATTGCCGCCTGGTCGACGTCCCAGGGCCGGGCGCCGCTGCTCGGTGCGTCCCCGGTGACGAGGACAACCGGGATCTGCGCCTGGACCGCCTCCGCGAGGGCCGTCAAGGCGTTGGTGTAGCCGGGCCCGTAGGTGGTGGTGCCCGCCGCGAGACGCCCGGACGCGCGATAGTAGGCGTCGGCTGCGGCGATGGCGGCGCCTTCGTGGCGCACGGCGGTGAAGCGGAGCCCCTGCTTCTCGGCAGCGTCGAGGAAGTAGACGTTTCCGTTGCCCATGACGCCGAAAACGTCGCTGAGGTAGCCGCTGAGAACCTCGGCCACGCGGCCGGAGACGGTCTGTGAAGTCATGCAGAGATCTTCGGAGCCTGACCCTCAGATAGGCAAGAGAGCCGGATTTAGTTGGGATATTTGTCAATATGAGTTAGGCGTGACTGAAAATATGCCCAAGTGTGGCGCGGGTCACCTCGAGTTAGCCCGAAGCGCGTGATTCCTGCCGCGACAACCGGTTCAGGAGCCCGTCGTAGCGGGGCGGCATGAGTTCGAGCACCGAAATGGCCGTGCTGGTCCGCTGGATCCCCTCGATCTCCAGGATCTGGTTGGTGATGCGGTAGAGGTCCGCCGTATCCCGGGCCACCACCTTGGCCATCAGGTCTGCATCCCCGGTGGTGGCATGGACTTCAATGACCTCCGGGATTGCTTCGAGTCCGTTCTCCACCGATCCCGCCCGGGTCTGGCTGATGGCCAGGGACAGGAAAGCCATCAGGCCGTAGCCCAGCGCGGCCGGGTCCAGCCGGCGGCTGAAGGAACGGAGGGCGCCGCTGCGCTCGAGCCGGGCCAGGCGCGCATGCACGGTGTTCCGTGCTACGCCGAGTGTCCGGGAGAGCGCCAAGGCGCTGGCTTCCGGGTCCTTGTCGAGGGCGAGGATGATCCTGGCGTCCAGGGAATCAAGGGCGCGGGGATTCGGGATGGTCATATTTTCACCACAGACAGTAGAAGTTGAGCAGAAATCCCAATCGCATCAGCGTATCTTGCAATGTGCTCCGGGTCACTTTCATGATCGAGCCTCATGACCAGTGATCAGATCCTGGCGGCACCGGAATCCGCCCACCCCACCCTGCGTGCAGCGGTCTCCGGCCTCCCGTCCTATGTCCCCGGCCGGCGCAGCGCCGGCGTGGACATCGCAGCCCTCGCCAGCAACGAAAGCCACTACGAGCCCCTGCCGGCGGCCGCCGCGGCGGTGGCCGAAGCGGCAGGCAGGATGAACCGCTACCCGGACATGGCCGCCGTCGAGCTCCGCGAACGGATCGCCGGCCACCTCGGCGTAACTGCCGCGGAGGTAGCGGTGGGGCCCGGCAGCGTCGGGGTCCTCCAGCAGATCATCAGCGGATTGTGCGACGCCGGGGACGAAGTGGTTTTCGCGTGGCGGTCCTTCGAGGCCTACCCCATCCTTGTAGAGCTGGCGGGGGCCCGCCCGGTCCGCATTCCGCTGGACGAGGAGGAGGGCCACGACCTGGACGCCATGGCCGCGGCCGTCACTTCCCGGACCAAAGTGATCCTGCTCTGCACACCCAACAATCCGACGGGCGTCCCGATCGCCCACGAACGCATCGAAGCCTTCCTGCGCTCCGTCCCGTCCGACGTCCTCGTGGTGATCGACGAGGCCTACGTGGAATACGCCGAGGCCGGCAGCGGTCCCGACTCCCTGGCGCTCTACCGCGAATACCCGAACGTCGGCGTCCTTCGCACCTTCTCCAAGGCCTACGGCCTCGCCGGCCTGCGGGTGGGCTACGCCGTGGCCACGCCGGAGATCGCGGAGGGGCTGCGCCGCACCGCCATCCCGTTCGCGGTGACCGCCCTGGCCCAGAAGGCCGCCGTCGCCTCCCTGGACGCGGCGGGGGAGATGCAGGCGAGGGTGGCAACCGTCAGGGAGGAGCGCTCCCGGATGGCCGCACGGCTGGAAGCCAAGGGCTGGAAACTGCAGCCGAGCCAAGGCAACTTCCTGTGGATCCGCGCCGATGACGCACTCCGCGGGCGGCTAGTCGCCGCGTTCGATACGGCGGGCGTCATGGTCCGCGCCTACCAGGGCGACGGCGTGCGGATCACCGTCGCCGACCCCGCCTCCAATGACCGCGTGCTCCAAGTCCTTGAGACTGTCCTGGCAGCCCGCCCGGCCTGAAACCCCATACCCGTTCCACCCCCAACATCCGTTCCACAACCCGGAGGACTCCCCCCATGGAACAACGGACAATGACGCCTGCGCGCACCACATCGGGTCCGGCGCTATCCGGCCCGGCGCTTGGCGCCGCCCTGAAACCACGCCAGCTCACCATGATGGGCCTCGGCAGCGCCATCGGCGCGGGCCTCTTCATAGGCTCGGGCGCCGGCATCCAAGCCGCAGGGCCCGCCGTGCTGCTCTCGTACCTCGTCGCCGGAACCCTCATCATCCTCGTGATGTGGGCGCTCGGCGAGATGGCCGCTGCCAACCCGGACAGCGGCGCCTTTTCCGTCTATACCGCCCGGGCCTTCGGACCCGTGGCCGGTGCGACGGTGGGGTGGCTCTGGTGGGTGCAGCTCGTGGTGGTGATCGCCGCTGAGGCGCTCGGCGCGGCCGCCCTTCTTGCCAGCGTGTTCCCCGCCCTGCCGGTGTGGCTGATGGCCTTCGTGTTCATCGCGGTGCTTACCGCCGTGAACCTCACCAGGGTGAAGAACTTCGGCGAATTCGAGTTCTGGTTCGCGCTGCTCAAGGTGGCCGCGATCGTCGGCTTCCTGCTGATCGGTGCCGCCCTGCTCTTCGGCTGGCTGCCCGGTGTCCAGTCGCCGGGCCTGGCGAACTTCACCGGGACCGGATTCGCTCCCAACGGCTTCGCCGGAATCGCCACGGCCCTCTTCGTGGTGGCCTTCGCGTTCGGCGGCACCGAGATCGTGTCCGTGGCCGCCGCCGAAACCGAGGAGCCGGCCCGCAGCGTGCGCAAGGCCGTCCGCACCGTACTGTGGCGCATCCTGGTCTTCTACATCGGTTCAATCTTCGTCATCGCGGCCGTGGTTCCCGTGGGCTCGGCGGGGCTGAAGAGCCCGTTTGCCGCCGTCCTGGACGCCGCCGGCATGCCCGGCGCGGCCACCGCCATCACCCTGGTGGCCGTCGCTGCACTGCTCTCCGCCCTCAATGCCAACCTCTACGGCGCCTCCCGGATGGCGTTCTCCCTGGCCGAGCGCGGCGAGGCGCCCCGCTCGCTTGCCTTCGTGTCCAAGGGCCGGGTGCCGGTTGTGGCCGTCCTGGCCAGCGTTGCCTTCGGCGTCGTCACGGCCGTTCTCGAGATCGCTTTCCCGGACAAGGTGCTCCCGGTCCTGCTCAACATCGTGGGCTCGACGTCCCTGCTGGTGTGGGCCTCCGCCCTTCTTGCCCAGCTTGCCCTGCGCCTCCGGGCAGACCGGGACGGGACCGTCCTTCCCCTGCGGATGGCGGGCTTCCCCTGGCTCACGGGCATCGGGCTGCTCATCCTCGCGGCCATCTTCACCGTCGGTTTCATCGGCGAGGATTCCCGTCCGCAGCTGCTGAGCACCTTTGCACTCGTCGCGCTGCTGGCGGCGGCCAACTGGCTCCACCACCGTTCCATGAAGCGCCCGGCGAAGGTGCCGGCCGGCGTCGGGCCTTCGGAGCGCAGTGCGGGCCCGGAGCGCGCAGAGGAGTCCGTGCTGCTCGACTGACGGCAGCCGCACTCGCAGGTTCCGTTCCAGCTAGCAGCTTGCAAGCCGCGAGCTGGAGCGGAACCTGCGAGCTGGGCTGGCGTTGGCAGCGTGTGCCCCGCGCCTTGACGCCAGCGGCCTAGTCCCTCAGCGGTTTCCGCGCCAGCCAGGCAGCCACCGCGGCGCCCGAGATGTTGTGCCACACGGAGAACACGGCCGATGGCAGGGCGGCGAGCGGGGTGAAGTGCGCGGTCGCGAGGGTCGCGGCGAGGCCGGAGTTCTGCATGCCCACCTCGAACGCCAGGGCGCGGCGGGCCTTGCCGTCCAGGCGGCCGACCTTGCCGGCGAGATAGCCCAGGCCCAGGCCGAAGCCGTTGTGCAGCACCACGGCCAGGAACACAATGCCGCCGGCGGCCGCGATCTTGCCGGCGCTGCCTGCCACCACCACCGCGACGATCACGGAAATCACGACGGCGGACGCCCACGGAAGTGTCGGCAGGACCTTCGCGACGAGCTTCTTGAGGAACAGCCGGGCCAGCAGGCCGGCGACCACCGGCAGCAGCACGGTCTTGACGATGTCCAGCACCATGGCGCCGGCGTCGATGTGCAGGAAGGAGCCGGCCAGCAGCAACGTCAGGGCCGGCGTCACAAGCGGGGCAATCAGCGTGGACATGGACGCTACGGCCACGGACAGCGCCACGTCGCCCTTGGCGAGGAAGGCCATCACGTTCGATGCGGTGCCGGAGGGCGCACAGCCCACCAGGATCAGGCCGACGGCGAGCTCCGGCGGCAACTGCAGCGCGACAGCGATCAGCCAGCCCGCTCCGGGCATGATCACGTAGTGCGCCACGATGCCCAAGGCCACGGCCCAGGGCCGGCGCGCCACGGAGGCGAAGTCCGGCGGCGTCAGGGTCAGGCCCATGCAGAACATAATGACGCCCAGCAGGTAAGGCACGGACGGCGCGAGCGGCTTGAACGCGCCAGGTGCCAGGAAACCGGCCGCGCCCGCAAGCACCACGAGCAGCGGGAAAACGGTGACCGCCACCCGCGCTATCTTCGCCTCCGCGGCGAGGGCCGGGTTCCGGACAGCTGAATCGGACGTCGCGTTTGTTGCCTCAAGCATCTTTCCATGGTGGCAGCCACGCCGAGGGGCCCGCGAATCCGTGACCCGCCGTCGGGCCTATATGTCAGACATATTGCCCGACGGCGGCACGGCCGCCCCGGCCAGGGGCGCCGGACTCAGGGGCGCTTGAGGAAGGACTCGACCTTGGCGGAATCGCGTTCGACGACGTCACCCAGGATGCCGTCGACCTTCTCCAGCAGCGCCGGGTCGAGGACGACGCCGGCTGCTGTGGCGTTGTCCTTGAGCTGTTCGGGCCGGGAAGCGCCGACGATCGCCGCGGAGACATTCTTGTTCTGCAGGACCCAGGCGACGGCGAACGCGGCCATCGAAAGACCCGCTTCATCCGCGAGCGGCTTGAGTTCCTGGACGCGTTCGAGCACCGCCGGCTGCATGTACTGGTGCTCGGTCTTCGTGCCGCCGTCATCCGTCGAGAAGCGGGACTCGGCGGGCGCACCCGCGCTGGGCAGATACTTTCCGCTGAGCACGCCCTGCGCGATGGGCGACCACACGATCTGCCCGAGGCCCAGTTCCTCGCTGAGCGGCACTACCTCGGGCTCGATCACGCGCCACAGCATGTTGTACTGCGGCTGGTTGGAGATGAGCTGGATGCCGAGGTCCTTCGCGAGGGCGGCGCCGCGGCGGATCTCGTCCGGGGTCCATTCGGAGACGCCGATGTAGATCGCCTTGCCGGCGCGGACGACGTCGGCGAACGCTTGCATCGTTTCCTCGAGCGGCGTTTCGTAGTCGTAGCGGTGGGCTTGGTAAAGGTCCACGTAGTCGGTGCGGAGCCGCCCCAGGGAGCCGTTGATCGACTCCAAGATGTGCTTGCGGGACAGGCCGCGGTCGTTCCTGCCCTCGCCGGTGGGGAAGTAGACCTTGGTGAAGATTTCGACGCTTTCGCGCCGTACGCCGTCGAGCGCTTCGCCGAGGGCGGTTTCCGCGCGGGTGCCGGCGTAGGCGTCCGCAGTGTCGAACGTGGTGATGCCGAGGTCCAGGGCGGTGCGCACGCAGGAGGTCGCGGCGTCCTGGCCGATCTGTTCGCCGTGGGTGGTCCAGTTGCCGTACGCGATCTCGCTCACGTACATGCCCGAGTTTCCGAGTTTGCGGTATTCCATGGGGTTCCTGTTCGCTGAGGGTGTTGCGGGACGGATAGGGGATTGCTTTAGCGGCCCGCCGCGCGGAGGCGGCGGGGTGGGGCCGTGGAGCCCCGCACAACGAGGCTCGGTTCGAGGCGCTCGACGGCGGCCGGCGCACCGTCGAGCGTGGCGATGAGCGCTTCCGCGGCAAGGCGGCCCTGTTCGGCCACACCGTGGTCGATGGTGGTGAGGCCGACCGAGCCCGCGAGTTCGTGGTTGTCGTAGCCGACCACCGAGAAATCCGCCGGCACCTGCAGCCCGGTGCCGCGGAGGGTGGCTAGCGCCCCGAAGGCGAGCTCGTCGGACGCCGCGACCACCGCCGTCGGGGGTTCCGCCACGCTCAGGGCCTTCGCCATGGCCGCGGCGCCGGCGTCGACGGTGTTCCCGACGCCGAACTCAAGGTACGGATCGGCGGCGATTCCTGCTTCGGCAAGTGCCTCGCGGTAGCCGAGCAGGCGTTCCGCGGGCGGCACCCCGCCCAGGGTAGATCCGGGCGCCTCCTGGATGCCGAGGAAAGCGATGCGCTCGTGGCCGAGGTTGATCAGGTGGCGGGTGGCCGCGCGGCCCCCTGACCTGTCCTCGACGCGCACCGACGACGCGCCGGCCCGTTCTGAACCGACGAGCGCCACCGCCTGGCCCTGGGCTGCGAGGGCCGCGAGTTCTTCGGGAGTGAGCTGCAGGGCGAGCACCAGGGCGCCGTCGGAGCGCCCCTGCAGGCGCGGCGCTGTGAAGAACGCGTTCCGCAGTTCGGGCGTGGACAGCTCGGTCAGCAGCACGTCGTAGCCTGCGCGGCTCAGCACCCGGCCGGCCGCGGCGATCACCTCCGCGAAGAACCATTTCGAGAGAAGAGGCACGACGACGGCCACCGTGCGGGTGCGGCCCGTCGCGAGCCGCGACGCGCTCAGGGAGGCGACGTAACCAAGTTCTTCAGCCGCATTCTGCACGCGCTTGCGAGTTGACTCGGCGATGCCTGGAACTCCGCGAAGGGCCCGGGAAACAGTGGAAACCGAGACACCTGCGCGTTCGGCAACGCTCTGGACGGAAGAAGGCATGTACCGAGAGTAAGTCAGCTGGCATTCGTTTCGCAAGCGCTTGCGAAGGATTCGACCAGCTTCCGGGATGGATTTTCCCGGCCTGAAAATCGGGTCTTCCCAGCCCTCACAGTGTCATGTACCATTGCACATATGATGTGACATCGAACACAGAATCGATGTTCCCACCTGTTCCCCACATGGAAGATGGCCATGACCCTTTCAGAAATCGCGAACGGCAAGCTCGCGCCCCGTACCGGCATCAGGCTCGACAACATCTCCAAGCGTTACGGAGACCATCTGGTGATCGATGATGTGTCGCTGAACGTCGAGCCGGGCACCGTGACGGCTTTGATCGGCCCCTCTGGGGCCGGCAAGAGCACGTTCCTGCGGTGCATCAACCTGCTGGAGCTCCCGGATTCCGGGACCATCCAGGTGGACCACCACACGATCGAGCCGGGCAAGGTGATCAACGCCAAGGACCTCGCGGCGCTGCGCCGCACGGTCGGGATGGTGTTCCAGTCCTTCAACCTCTTCCCGCACATGTCCGCGCTGAAAAACATCAGCTTCCCGCAGCAGAAGGTCCTGGGCCGCAGCAAGGAGGAGGCCGATGAGCGTGCACTGCAGCTGCTGGAGCGCGTGGGCCTGAAGGACAAGGCGAACCAGCACCCGGGCCGGTGTTCGGGCGGGCAGCAGCAGCGCATCGCGATCGCCCGGGCGCTGGCGCTGGACCCCTCGATCATGCTGTTCGACGAGCCGACCTCGGCACTGGATCCCGAGGTGGGGCTCGAGGTCCTTGCCGTCATGCGGGAGCTGGCCGAGGACGGGATGACGATGATCGTGGTGACCCACGAAATGCAGTTCGCCCGGGACGTTTCGGACACCCTGGTGGTGATGGCCGACTGCAGGATCATCGAGCAGGGCGACCCCAAGGCGATCATGAGCGATCCGCAGGAGGCCCGGACCCGGCGCTTCCTGCGCGCCGTGCTGGAGCGCTGAGATGGACGCCCTTTCCGCGGTCCTGCAGGGGCTGCCGATGACCCTGGTGCTGACCCTTTCCGCGTTCGCGATCGGCATTGTCGGTGCGGTTCCGCTGGCAGTGGGCCTGTCCTCGCCGAACGTGGTGCTGCGCCTGGTGTGCAGGCTCTTCGTGGACCTGGTGCGCGGCGTGCCGATCATCGTGTGGCTGTTCCTGCTGAAGTTCGGCATCCAGATCGGCACCTTCAAGTTCAATCCGGTGGGTGCCGCGATCGTGGGCCTGGGCGTGGTGTCCATCGCCTACCTGGCGGAGATCTACCGCGGTGGCCTGGAATCGGTGCCGCGCGGGCAGCTCGAGGCCTCCAGCGCCCTGGGCCTGGCCAACCGCACCACCTTTTTCGGCGTCGTTGTCCCGCAGGCCTTCCGCATCGTCTCCCCGTCCATCGCCACCTACCTGACCGGCCTGCTGAAGGACTCCTCGATCGCCTCCACCATCATCGTGGCCGAAATGGTGTTCCAGTCCCAGTCCTTCGCCCGGCAGCACCCCACTGTGGAAGGCATCCTCCCTTATGTGCTGGTCGGCATCCTGTACATCGTCCTGAGCCTGCCCGTGGCGTACCTGTCCCGCAGCCTTGACGCCCGCATGAGGAAGGCGGTCTACGCATGAACTGGCTGAGCGAATGGGCGGCCTACCTGCCCCAGTTGATGTCCGGGCTCGGCGTCAGCCTGATGATCGCGGGCATCTCGATCCTGGCCGGCTACCCGCTGGGCCTGGTGCTCAGCGTGATGGTCAGCGCGAAGAACCTGGCCGCGCGCACCCTGGCCCTGGCCATCGTCGAAATCGGCCGCGGCGCCCCCGCCCTGGTGATCCTCTACCTCTTCTACTACGGACTGCCCAAGTTCGGCATCGCCTTCGAAAGCATCACAGCAGCCTGCCTTGCGCTGATCTGGAACTCCGCGGCCTACTCCTCGGAGATCATGCGGGCAGGGCTGCAGTCGGTGGCACGCGGCCAGCACGAAGCTTCGTCCGCGCTTGGCCTGTCGTGGCGCCACACCTTCTTCCGCGTCATCATGCCCCAGGGCATGCGCTCGGCCATTCCGGGCCTGATGGGCGTGGCCATCCAGATGTTCCAAGGCACCTCCCTGGCCTACGCCATCGCCGTGCCGGAACTGATGAAGTCCGCGTACAACATCGGCTCCCAGGATTTCAACTACCTGCAGATCTTCGCCCTCGCCGGCATCTGCTACGCCGCCATCTCCATGCCGGCCACGTGGATCACCGTGTACTTCGAAAAGCGCATGGCCCGGCACGCCTGACCCCCAACCAAGAGCAAGATTCATCCCCCACCACTCACAGGAGGAAAAGAATGTCCATCAATACCAAGCTCAAGACCACCGGTGCGCTGGCCGCCGTCGTCCTCGCCGCCGGCCTGGGCCTGACAGCCTGCGGCGGCTCCTCGACCGCAAGCAGCTCGAACTGCACGCCCAAGCACCAGGGCATCCAGACCGTCGCGGCCGGCAAGCTGACCATCGGCGTCATCGACATCCCGCCGTTCAGCAGCTACAACAGCGGCAAGCCCACCGGGATCGACATCGCCATCGCCAACAAGATCGCCAAGGACGAATGCCTCGAGCCGGTCTACCAGCAGGCCACTTACGCCGACGCCGTGCAGTCCATCTCCGGCGGCAACATCGACCTCGCCCTGGGCACCATCGACGCCACCGAGAAGCGCCTGAAGGCCGTGGACTTCTCCGCCTCCACCTACCTGGACGGCATGGGCATCGCCTCCAAGACCGGCGCCACCACCGTGACGGACCTGGAGAAGATGAAGAAGGTGGGCACCATCGACGGCTACCTCTGGGTGGAAGACCTCCGCAAGATCCTCGGCGACAAGCTGGTCACCTACCCATCCAGCGTTGAACTGAAGGCGGACTTCGACGCCGGACGCCTGGACGCCGACGTCGACGCGTACGGAGTGCAGGTGCTCCAGTTCAAGGACGCCGCCGGAGTCACGGTCGCCTTGTCGAACGAGAAGCCGGACCCGCGTGTCGGCGCGATCACCCAGGCTCCGGAGGCCGCCTTCCCGATGACCAAGGGCAACACCAGCCTGAAGGAAGCGCTCGACGCCGGTATCAAGGGCCAGCGCGAAGACGGCACCATCGCCAAGCTCCTCAAGGACGCCGGCCTCTCCGAAGGCCTCGGAAAGGTCGCCGAGAAGCAGTACGTGGTTCCCGCGAGCTAGGGCCCAACCAATCCCGGGTGCCGGGCTTCGGTCCGGCACCCATTTTGTATACCACCTGTGCAATGTCACATGGTAAATTAGCTGTGAGGAACTTCACGGCAGCACGTCAACGGCGCCGAGTGTGCCCCTGAGAAAGGACCCGATCATGACTGAGACCCGCAAACCCTGGCACGGCGTACACGTTGCCACGGCACTTCCGTTCAAGGAAGACTCCAGCGTCGACTTCGACGCCTACGCGGAGCACGTCCGCTTCCTGGCCAACGCCGGCTGCGACGGCGTCGCCCCCAACGGCTCCCTCGGCGAATACCAGACCCTTAGCGAAGAGGAACGCGGCCGCGTCATTTCGACGGCGGTCGAGGCCAGCCCGGAAGGCTTCACCGTCATGGCCGGCGTCGGCGCCTACGGCGGACTCCAGTCCGTGAAGTGGGCAGAGCAGGCCGCCGAAGCCGGTGCCGCTTCTCTGATGCTGCTGCCGCCGAACTCCTACCGTGCCAGCGAGGACGAAGTGGTTGACCACTACCGCCGCGTTGCCGCCGTCGGCCTGCCGATCGTGGCCTACAACAACCCGATCGACACCAAGGTGGACCTGACCCCGCAGCTGATCGCCCGGCTGCACGGCGAAGGCCTGATCGTGGGCGTCAAGGAGTTCAGCGGCGACGTCCGCCGCGCCTACGAGATCAAGGAACTGGCGCCCGGCGTTGACCTGCTCATCGGCACGGACGACACCGTCGTCGAAATGGGCCTGGCAGGCGCCGTGGGCTGGGTGGCCGGCTACCCGAACGCCATCCCGGAGTCCACACTGGAGCTGTACCGCCTCTCCACCTCCGGCGACGTGGCGGACCTGGCCCGGGCCCGCGAGATCTACACCGACTTGCACTCCCTGCTCCGCTGGGACAGCAAGACCGAGTTCGTCCAGGCCATCAAGCTGTCCATGGACATCGTGGGCCTGCGAGGAGGAGCCTGCCGCCCGCCACGAGGCCCCCTGAGCGAAGCAGCCCACACCGCAGTAACAAAGGACACCGAAGCAGCCCTCGCCAAGGGCTACAAATAACCAAAAGGATGGTGCCATCGCGCTCGACGAGATGGTGACAGACTCACAGCCGGGCCGGCGGTCCTCCGGAAACGGTGAGATACGCACAAGACGGATTCCGGTTCTCCGGAAAGGAGCGCATCGCGAACGATCGCATCGTGTAGGTCGCCCAGCGACCGAAGCGGTGCATATCGTTCGTGTCTAAGCGACGCCGGAGGGCCGGAATCCGGCGAAGCCGCCGGAGAAGCGACGCCGGAGGGCCGAAATCCCGCCCAAGCCAACCACAAGAAGGAGAGCACATGAGAACCAGCCGCATCTTCCACGCCGTGGACTCCCACACCGAGGGCATGCCCACGCGCGTGATCACCGGCGGCATCGGGACGATTCCCGGCGCCACCATGGCGGAGCGCCGCCTGTGGTTCATGGAACACAGCGACTGGATCCGTACCCTCCTGATGACCGAGCCGCGAGGCCACGCTTCCATGAGCGGGGCCATCCTGCAGCCGCCCACCCGGCCGGACGCGGATTACGGCGTGCTGTTCATCGAGGTCTCGGGCCTGCTGCCGATGTGCGGCCACGGCACCATCGGCGTGGCCACGGTCCTGGTGGAGACCGGCATGGTGGAGGTGGTGGAGCCCGTCACCACGGTGCGGCTGGACACCCCGGCCGGCCTGGTGATCGCCGAGGTCGCGGTGAAGGACGGCCACGCGGAATCCGTGACCATCCGCAACGTTCCCTCCTTCGTGGACCGGCTCGACGCCGAAGTGGATGTTCCGGGCTACGGCACGGTGAACTACGACCTCGCCTTCGGCGGCAACTTCTACGCCGTGGTGGACCTGGACAGCCTGGGCCTGCCGTTCGAGCGGGAACGCAAGGACGATCTGCTCAAGGCCGGCCTGGCCATCATGGACGCCATCAACGCCAAGGATGAGCCGGTCCATCCGGAGCGGGCGGACATCCGTGGCTGCCACCACGTCTACCTCAAGGCCCCGGGTTCGACGGCGGAGCACTCCCGGCACGCGATGGCGATCCACCCGGGCTGGTTCGACCGTTCGCCCTGCGGCACCGGCACCAGCGCCCGCATGGCCCAGCTGCATGCCCGCGGCGAACTGGCCCTCGACACGGATTTCGTGAACGAGTCCTACATCGGTTCCCGTTTCATCGGCCGCCTCGTCGAGGAGACGGAAGTGGGCGGCCGGCCCGCCGTCGTCCCCGCCGTGACCGGGCGAGCCTGGCTGACCGGCACCGCGCAGTACTTCCTGGATCCCACGGATCCCTTCCCGGAAGGCTTCCTCCTGTGAACCTGCCCTATTTCGACGCAGCAGCGGTGCGTGCCGCTGCCCCGTGGCCGACGGCGGTCGCCGCCCTGGAGCGCGCCCTCGCCGACGGGATGGATCCGGAGTCGGACAACCCCCGGCTGTTCAGCCCGGCGCCGGGCGGGGAGTTCCTGCTCATGCCGGCCCAGGGCCTCAACAAGGGCGCGCGCAGCTACAGCGGGGTGAAGGCTCTCACTGTGGCCCCGGGCAACCCGGCGCGTGGCCTCGAAAAGATCCAGGGCATCTACCTGCTGATCGATTCGGACACCCTCGCACCGCTGGCCACCATGGACGGTACCGAACTCACGGCCATCCGCACCCCGGCCACCACCCTCATGGCCGTCAAGCACATCCTCGCCGCGGCCCCTGAAAAGGAACGCAAGGATGAACCGCAGGTGTTGGTCTTAGGCGCGGGAATCCAAGCGCTCAACCACCTCCGCGCGGCGCACGCCGTGCTGCCCGGGGCACGCTTCGCCGTCGTCGGCCAGCGTCCGGAACGGGTGCAGGCACTCATTGGAACGCTCGCGGAGGAAGGCATCGCGGTCCGTGCCGGCAGCACAGCGGACGTACCGGACGCGGACGTCATCCTCTGCACCACTTCCTCCACGACGCCGTTGTTCGACGGCGGACTGGTGGCGCCCGGCGCGGTGGTCGCCGCCGTCGGGCAGCACGGACTGGACGCCCGCGAAGTGGACGCGGCGCTGGTACTGCGCTCCGACGTCGTGGTGGAAGGCCGCGCTTCGGCACTCCGCGAGGCGGGGGACCTCATCCCTGCGCGCAGCGTGGAGGAGTGGGAAAGCATCCACCCGCTGAACCTGCGCGAGCTGGCGGCCGGCAAGCTGGAACGCACCCCCGGCAGGCCCTGCCTGTACGCCGGAGTGGGCATGGCCTGGGAGGACCTCGTGATGGCGGCCGTGGTGTATGAAGGAGGCACCAGAGAATGACGCCCGCCCAAGGAGTGCTCACCGTGCCAGCCAACAACCAGCTTCCCATCGCCCCGCTCGGCCGCCAGCGCAGCCTCCGCGAATCGGTCACCGAGTCGCTGCGTGCCGCCATCATCGCCGGCACCCTGGAAGAAGGGACGCTGTACTCGGCCCCTGCCCTCGGTGCGGCGTTCGGCGTCTCGGCGACGCCGGTGCGCGAGGCCATGATGGACCTGGCACGTGAAGGCCTGGTGGAGACGGTGAAGAACAAGGGCTTCCGGATCACCAGCATGAGCGACCGCGAACTGGACGAGATCACCGAGATCCGCCTGCTGCTGGAGCCCCCGGTGATGGCCGACGTCGCCGGGACCATCCCGGAGCGCGACATGGGCCGCCTGCACAAGCTGGCCGAGAACATCGTGGACGCCGCCCGTGAGGGCGACCTGGCCGCCTACCTCGCGGCGGACCGCGAATTCCATGCGGAGCTGCTGGAGTACTCGGGCAACAGGCAGCTGGTGGACCTTGCCACCAGCCTGCGAACCCGCACCCGCATGTACGGGCTGAAGATCCTCAGCGACAGCAACCGGCTGGCCGATTCCGCCCAGGAACACCATGAACTGCTGGACCTCATCGCCGCCGGGGACGGACCTGCCGCCCGCGAGCTCATGCGCCGCCACATCGGCCATGCCCGCGGGCTCTGGGCCACCGGCGACGACGAAACACCACCCCAGGAGAACCAAACATGAGCCAACCCAGCGACGTCCTGGTCATCGGCGCCGGCGTCATCGGGGCCGCCACCGCCTACTTCGCCGCACAGCAGGGCCTGAGCGTCACGGTCCTGGACAAGGGCCTCCCGGCCAGCGGCACCTCCTCCGCCTGCGAAGGCAACATCCTCGTCTCGGACAAGGAACTCGGCCCCGAACTCGAACTCACCCGCTACTCCCTGGGCGTCTGGCACAACGACCTCGCCGAACACAAGAAACTCTGGGAGTTCGAATCCAAAGGCGGGATCATCGTGGCCTCCCGCGAAAGCAGCCTCGCCTCCCTCAACCGGGTGATGGCGGTCCAGAAGGGCTTCGGCGTGGACGTCGAGGAACTGGACCAGGCCGCCCTCCGCGAGGCCGAACCCCACATTTCCCCCGAAGCGCTGGGCAGCGCGTACTACCGTGAGGACTGCCAGGTGCAGCCCATGCTCGTGGCAGCCCACTTCGTCCGGCTCGCCACGGAAGCCGGTGCCCGCTTCGTCGCCGACACCCCGGTTACCGGGTTCATGCGTTCAGGGCCCGGGTTTTCGGGGAGCGACGGCGGCCGGGTCACCGGCGTCCGTACCCCGCGCGGCGATTTCCCCGCCGGAGCCGTGGTCAACTGCACTGGTACCTGGGCCGGCGAGCTCGCGGCGATGGCCGGCGTCGACGTCCCCGTGCTGCCTCGGCGCGGCTTCGTGATGGTCACCGAACCGCTGCCGCCCATGGTGCACCACAAGGTCTACGCCGCCGAATACATCGACAACGTGGGCAGTTCCGACGCCGGGCTGCAGGCTTCGCCGGTGGTGGAAGGTACGCCCAGCGGCACCATCCTCATCGGCTCCACCCGCGAACGGGTCGGCTTCGACCGCACGGTCAGCACCGCCGCCCTCGGCCTGCTGGCCCGCAACGCCACCTCGCTTTTCCCCTTCCTGGAACGGGTCAAGGCCATCCGGCATTACCACGGCTTCCGCCCGTACTGCCCGGACCACCTGCCCGTGATCGGCCACGACGAGCGCGCCCCCGGGCTCTGGCACGCCGCCGGCCACGAAGGCGCAGGGATCGGGCTGTCCGCCGGAACCGGGAAGCTCCTGGCCCAGGCGCTCGCCGGCCTCACTCCGGACATGGATCTTTCGCCCTTCGCACCGGCGCGTTTCGGCAGCGGCGGGCGTTTCGGCTCGCACACGCCCGCGCATACAGAACACCGAGAGGAGGCCACGGCATGAACCCCCAGCCGGTCACCATCACCTTCGACGGCCGCCCCCTGACGGCGGCAGCCGGCCAGAGCGTCGGCGCGGCCCTCGCGTCGCAGGGCATCACCGCCTGGCGCACCACCCGCAAGCGCGGCAAGCCGCGCGGACTGTTCTGCGGCATCGGCGTCTGCTTTGACTGCCTCGTGACCGTCGACGGCGAAACGAACCAGCGCGCCTGCCTCGTGGAGGTCTGCGAGGGCATGAAGGTGGAGGGCTCATGAGCAACACAGTCACCACCGACGTCGCCGTGGTCGGTGCCGGTCCCGCCGGACTCGCCGCCGCGGTGGCGGCCGTCGAGGCGGGGGCGAGGGTCGCCGTCGTCGACGCCGGGGCCCAGCCGGGCGGCCAGTTCTGGCGGCACGCCCCGGAAACGATTCATCCCGAACCGGGCGGCCACGGCCACCACGGCTGGAACACTTACCTGGACCTGCGCGCCCGCTTCGACGCCGCGCAGCGTGCCGGCCGGATCAGCTACCTGCCCGGGCTGCAGGTCTGGATGGCGGAACGATCCGATACGGGGTTCATCCTGCGGACCACGCGTGCGTTCGCCGCTTCGGCAACCGAACCGGCCACCGTCGACGCCGCCCGGCTGGTCCTGTGCCCGGGCGGCTATGACCGCCAGCTGCCCGTCCCCGGCTGGGAGTTGCCCGGCGTCATGGCGGCCGGCGGCATCCAGGCCTTCATCAAAGCCAACGGCGTGCTGCCCGGCAAACGCTTCGTCATCGCCGGCACCGGGCCCTTCCTGCTGCCCGTCGCCGCAGGTATCGCCGAGGCGGGCGGGGAGGTGCTGGCCGTGCTCGAATCCTCCTCGCCGTTGGCTTGGCTGCCGCACCTGCGCGCCGCCTCAGGCGTGCCGGAAAAGGCCCTCGAAGGCGCCGAATACGCGGCCGTTTTTGCCCGGCACCGGATTCCGTACCGCACCCGCAGCATTGTCTCGGAGGTCCTTGGTACCGGCAAAGCGGAAGGCGTCCGCACCGCCCGGGTCGACGCCGACGGCAGGATCCGCCCCGGCACCGGGCGCGTCTACGCGGACGTGGACGTGGTGGGCTTCGGCTGGGGCTTCACCCCGCAGTTGGAACTCCCGCTGTCGCTCGGCGCCGAAACACGGTTGGACGCCGACGGTTCGCTCGTCGGCGTCGTGGACGAGCGCCAGCAGTCCAGCGTTCCCGGGCTGTTCCTCGCCGGCGAGGTGACCGGCGTCGGCGGCGCCACCCTGGCCGTCCTCGAAGGACTTGCCGCCGGTGCCTCGGCCGCCCGGCCGGACGCCTCCACGCCGGTGAAGCAGCCGGCCGCGATCGCCCGGCACCGCCGTTTCGCCCGCGCCATGCACCTGGCCCACCCGGTGCCCGCGGCCTGGCAGGACTGGCTCACCCCGGACACCACCGTGTGCCGCTGCGAGGAAGTCACTGCCGGGGAAATCACGGAGGCCCGGGAGTCCCTGGGAGCCCGCGATGCCCGCAGCCTCAAATCCTTCACCCGCGCCGGCATGGGCTGGTGCCAGGGCCGGGTCTGCGGCTTCGCGGCCGCCTGCCTCGGCGCCGGTCCGGGTGAAGCGCCCGACGCCGGATCCCTCGCCGGGAGTGCCAAGCGCCCCCTCGCCGCGCCCGTGGGCATTGGCGAACTCGCCGGGCTGGATACCTGAGACAACGCAGACGACTGACCCCCAAGACCTCAACGGAAGGAGACCGCAATGACCGCGATCACCCAGAACGCCGGCACCGCCGCCACCACGGAAACCGAACTCGAAAACAACCTCGCAGCCGCCCAGGCCGCCGCGGCGCCCCTGGCCGCCCTCGGCCCCGCGGAACGCGCCGCCCTCCTGGACGCCGTCGCCGACGCCCTCGACGCCGCCGCAGAGCAGCTCGTTCCGATCGCACAGCAGGAGACCCGGCTCGCCGAGGCCCGGCTGCGCGGCGAGCTCAAGCGCACCACCTTCCAGCTGCGGATTTTCGGTGAACTGCTGCGCGACGGCGGTTACCTGGACGCCCGGATCGACCACGCCGACCCGGACTGGCCCATGGGCGCACCCCGGCCCGAGTTGCGCCGCCTGAAGGTGGCCGTGGGTCCCGTGGTGGTCTTCGCCGCGAGCAACTTCCCCTTCGCCTTCTCCGTGGCTGGCGGCGACACTGCCTCGGCGCTCGCCGCCGGCAACCCCGTGCTCCTCAAGGCGCACTCCGGCCACCCGGAGCTGTCCAAGGCGACGGCCGCCGTCGTGGTTTCAGCCCTTGCCGCCGCCGGCGCTCCGGAGGGGACTTTCGCGCTGATCACCGGAACCGCCGCCGGGGCCGCCGCGCTGAAGGATCCGCGCATCAAGGCCGGTGCCTTCACCGGCTCCATCCCCGGCGGCCGCGCCCTGTTCGACATCGCCAGTTCCCGCCCGGAACCGATCCCGTTCTTCGGCGAACTGGGCAGCAACAACCCCGTCTTCGTCACCGAGGCCGCGGCGGCCGAGCGCGGCATGGAGATCGCCGAGGCCTTCGTGGGCTCCTTCACCATGGGCGCCGGGCAGTTCTGCACCAAGCCCGGCACACTGTTCGTGCCTGCATCCTCCGGAATGGTCGAGGCCCTGCGGAAGGCCGCCCTGCCCGCCGCCGCGCCGCTGCTGAACAGCCGCATCCAGTCCGGCTACGCCGAGGTCCTCGAAACCCTGCAGGCCAACCCGCGCCTGGAGGTCCTGGCGCAGGGCGAGGAGCCGCTGGCCGATCCGCCCGCCCCCACCTTGCTGCTCACTACCGCCGCGGACATGCTCGCCGAACCGCGCGCGCTGCAGGCGGAATGCTTCGGTCCCACCGCCGTCGTGGTGGCGTACGACGACGAGTCCCGGCTCGCGGAGATCGCCGAAACGTTCGAGGGGCAGCTGACCGCCACGATCCACGGCACCGACTCCTGCCAGGTGGCCGGCCTTGTGGAGGTCCTGGCCCGCAAGGCCGGGCGCGTGCTCTGGAACCAGTGGCCCACCGGCGTCTCGGTCACCTACGCGCAGCAGCACGGCGGACCGTACCCGGCGACGACGGCGGCCGGCAGCACCTCCGTGGGCACCGCTGCGATCGAGCGCTTCCTGCGTCCCGTGGCCTACCAAGGCTTCCCGCAGCACCTGCTGCCCGAAGCAGTGCGCGAGGACAACCCGCTGGGCGTGCCACGCCTGGTGGACGGCCGCCGCGAAGGTTAGGCGGCAACGACCCGGCACTTCTCCGGAACCGGCAACGATGGGCCGGCACCGCACAACGCGGTGCCGGCCTGCTCCGTTTAAGGGCGGTTCGTTTGGGCGCGCTTTACTCGCGCGGCGTGTCCGGCATGGCTTCGCTGCGGTCCAGCAGGCCGAGGGCGGCCGCCGCGGCGCCTTCCGCATCCTTCTCCTTGATGGCACGCATCAGCCTCGAGTGCAGTTCATCCAGCACGTCATCGGTGTTGTCCGACATGCACGAGTTGGGTCCCACGGACAGCCGCAACGAGGTGTCGAAACTGGCGTAGATGCCGGCAAGCAGGCGGTTGTGCGAGGCCGTGGCGATGCCGATATGGAACGCGACATCGTGGTCCACGAAAGCCGCGAGGTCCTCGCGGACGGTCGCCTCGCGGCGCTTTTGCAGGTGGCTTTCGAGTTCCGCCACTTCGGCGTCGGTCCGGTTCAGGGCTGCGTCGCGCGCCGCCAGGCCGTCGAGGGCGCGGCGCACGCCCAGGACCTCGCGGGTGTCCGCTTCGTTGAGCATGCGGCGCAGCGCCACTTCGCTCGGATCGCTCGCCACCACGTAGGTGCCGTCGCCCTGTCGGATTTCGAGCAGGCCAAGCTGCACGATCGAGCGGACTGCCTCGCGGAGCGAGGGCCGGCTGACGCCGAGCACCTTGGTCAGCTCGCTCTCCGCCGGGATCCGTGTGCCCACGGGCCAGTTTCCGGAGCTGATCTCGGACTGCAGCCGCTCGACGATCGTGTCGACAAGTGAAATTCGCTGGATTGGCTTCACGGTTCCAATATTTCCATAACCCATTGACCTCTTACGATCAGACGTCATACCATCTGACCCATGTTCTCGCGGGCGGCGCCCCGGCGCAAGATGCGGGACCCAGTGGTTTTCGATGAACAAGGGAGTTCACCCATTCATGAGCGGTTTTTCCGAAGCGGACGCTTCAACCTTCGCGGCACCGGCCCTGGTCGATGCCCACATCCATCCGGACAAGTCGAGCTGGGGCGGCCCGTGGCTGTCGCGCCGGGATTCGTATGAGCTCCGGGACTTCATCGCCAACGATCTGGTCACCCAGCGCAACTACACCCGCAGCGTGGAGGAGCGTGCCTACGGGCTGCTGAGCACCGCGGTGGCCAACGGAACGCTCGCCATGCGGGCGCAGGTGGATGTCTCCAGCGAACTCGGCACGGCGAACGTCGAGGGAGTGCGGGCCGCCGCCGAGCGGATTCCCGGACTCACGGTGCAGATCGTGGCCTTTCCGCAGTTCGGCCTGCTCGGCAACCCCGGCACGCTGGACGTGATGGCGGCGGCCCTGGATTCGGGTGCGGACGTGGTGGGCGGGATCGACCCGGTGGGCCTCGAAGGCGACCTGGGCGGCCACCTCGACGCCGTGTTCGGCCTCGCGGAGCGTGCCGGGCGGGACCTCGACATCCACCTGCACGACCGCGGCGAATCCGGGCTGGCACAGATCCGGGAGATCGCGGCCCGCACCGTTGCCTCCGGAATGCGCGGAAAGGTCACGGTCAGCCACGCCTTCGCCCTGGCCGACGATTCCGCGCCCACCCTGCGCAAGACCCTGGACCAGGTGGCGGATGCAGGGATCTGGATCACCACCTGCGCCCTGGGCTCCGACCCGGTTCCGGACATCGGCCTGCTCGCCTCCCACGGGGTGCAGCTGGCCGTCGGCTCCGACGGCGTCCGGGACGCCTGGACGCCGTTCGGCACCGGCAGCATGGTGGACAGGGCCCACCTGCTTGCTTACCGGACGGGCGCCGTCACGGACGCCGAACTGGAGCGCTGCTATGCGCTCGCCTCCACCGAGGGCGGGCGCATGCTCGGGATCGAAGACCTTGCCCATTGGTCCGGTCCGGACTCCCTGACCCGGCTGGAATTCCGGGCGGAATCCCTGGCCCAGCTTGTGGCCGACCGGCCCGCGCCCCTCAGGGTTTTCCGTTCCGGGCAACAGATCGAAACAAACCCCGTACCCGCGGCGGCATTGCTGCCGCTGTCCTGATTGCGACTGTCCTGAACCTTCCCCAGCAACACGTCAACAAAGGAGTTCTCGTCTTGTCTTCCCGAAAGATCGTTACCAGCGCCGCCGTCCTCGCGGCCGCCGCCCTGGCACTCTCGGCCTGCGGCGGGCCGAACAGCAAGCCCGACACCGCCAAGCCCGCCATGGACCTGTCCAACCTTGCCACCACCACGCCCCGCGGCACCGAATCCGTGGACCACGTGGCATGGAACCTGCCGTACGAACCGCTCTCGCTGGACCCCATGATCGGCTACAACTACGCCGAGAACACGGTCACCGCGAACCTCTGCGAAAGCCTCATGCGCCTGACGCCTGAGCTCAAGATCGAGCCCGGCCTCGCCGAAAGCGTCGCTTCCCCCGACGACACGACGCTGGTGTACAAGATCCGCGCCGGAGTCACGTTCTGGGACGGCAGCCCCCTGACGGCCGACGACGTCGCGTTCTCCCTCAGCCGCCAGACCGGCGACGCGGTGGCCTACTTCAGCGACTACTTCCGGAACGTCAAGTCCGTCAAGGTCACCGGTGACCACGAAGTGACGGTGAAGCTGAGCAAGCCGGACGTCCTGTTCGAGCAGGGCATGGCCATGGCTGCCGGCGCCATCGTCCAGAAGAAGGCGGCGGAAGCCTCCGGAAAAGCCTTCGGCACGCCGGAGGGCAAGCTGCAGTGCACCGGCCCCTTCTCCCTGGCCAAGTGGACACCCGGCAAGAGCATCGAACTGAACAAGAACCCGAAGTACTGGGACAGCAAGCTGGTTCCCCTCGTCAAGAACCTCAGCTTCAGCTTCATCGCGGACGAATCGACCGCCGTGAACGCCCTGCGCAGCGGAGACATCGACGGACAGTACTTCTACCTGCCCCCGGCCGGCATCTCGCAGCTGGAACAAAGCGACAAGGTCACCCTGACGCACGGCAAGTCCCTCGTCTTCTGGACCCTGGCGGCCACCAGCCAATCCGGCCCGTTCGCCAACCCGAAGGTCCGCGAGGCCCTGTCCCTGGCGATCGACCGCAACGCCCTGGCCAAGGTGGTGTTCCAGGATGCTGCCCTTCCGGCACCCACCCTGGTAGGCCCGGACTATTGGGGCTACGAGAAGGACGCCTTCGCCAAGGCCCACGCCGAATTCTCCACCGCGCCCAACATCGAAAAGGCCAAGCAGCTCCTCGCCGAGGCCGGGCCGCAGCAAGGCAGCATCGTCCTCGGCGTACAGGGCAGCTCGGCGGTTCACGAACAGACCGCCAACCTGTTCCAGGCAGCAGGCGCCGCACTGGGCCTGAAGGTGGAGACCAAGGTGATCCCGGTCGAACAGTTCGGCAACCTCTACTTCGACCCCGCGGCCCGCAAGGGAATCGACGGCTTCTTCACCACCTACTACGGCAACTTCGCCGACCCGCTGGATGTCTACCAGATCTTCCGTGCCGGGGGTAACAGCAACTACATCAACTGGAACGACGCAAGCGATGTCCTGAACAAGGCGGTCTCCGCCAAGGACGTGAAGGAACGCGCCAAGCTGCTCATCGAGGCGCAGAAGATGGTCACCGAAGCCAACCCGCGCATCCCGCTGGCCTACGAGCCCAACACCGTGGTGCAGAACAAGCGCATCTCCGGTGCGACGGCGTCGTTCTCCTACCTCTACTACCCGTGGGCCGCGACCATCGGCGGGGTGAAATAGCCGGTGTCCATGGGTTCCTTCCTTCTGCGGAGGCTGGGGGGCTTGCTGCTGGTTCTCCTGGTGACCTCGTTCATCGTCTTCGGGATGATGTACCTGGCACCGGGTAGCCCCCTGGCATTCGTCCTCGGCCCCCGCGGCGGCACGCCCGAACAGGTTGCCGCCGTCACCGCCCAGTACCATTTCGATGACCCGTTCTTCGTGCGGTACTTCCGCTGGCTGGGGGACATTTTCCAGGGCAACCTGGGCCGTTCGATCGTCTACCGGCAGGATGTCACCGCGCTGATGTCCGGCCGGATCGGCACCACCGCGGCGCTGGTCTCGCTGTCCGCGGTCCTGATCGCAGTGGTCGGCGTCAGCTCCGGCATGCTCGCCGCGCTCAAGAGCCGCTGGGTGGATACGGTGATTTCCACGATCGCGGCGATCGGACTGTCCACCCCGGTGTTCGTCATCGGCGTCGCGCTCATCAGCGTCTTCGCCGTCGGGCTCGGCTGGTTCCCGACGTTCGGCGTCGGCTCCGGCGGATTCGACACCCTGGTGCACCTCATCCTGCCCGCCATTGCGCTCGCGGTGGCCAGTGCGGCTTACCTGGCCAGGATCACCAAGGCCGCCGTCAATGAAGAACGCACCAGGGAGCACGTCCAGACCGCCGTGGTCCGTGGCCTTGCCTCGAGCGTCATCGTCCGCAGGCATGTGCTGCGCAACGCGCTCATTCCCATCACCACGGTCATGGGGCTCACGGTGGCAACGCTCATCGCGGGCGCGGTGGTGGTGGAGAACGTCTTCGCCCTGGATGGCCTGGGCTCCCTGCTAGTCCGCGCCATCCTGCAGCGTGATTTCTCCGTGGTGCAGGCGGTGATCCTGGTGCTCGTCGTGGCGTTTGTCGTGGTGAACGCCGTGGTCGACTTCCTGTACACCGTCATCGATCCACGAATCGCCCTGGGGAGCCGGCAATGACAATCAGCATGGAGAAGACCGTGAAAGGAACAGCCGTTGCCGCCCGGCAGCCGGGAATCCTGCGGAAGGGTTACGAGCGGCTTGGCCTGGTTGGCACTGCCGCGGCAGCGGTCCTGCTGCTCGTCGCGCTGTCCGCAGCGCTGGCGCCGCTGCTGGCGCCCTATGATCCGGACTTCCCGGACCTGCTGGCAGCGTTGAGCGGCCCGACGGCGGACCACCCCTTGGGTACCGACGCCCTGGGCCGTGACATCCTGTCCCGCCTGATGTGGGGTGCCCGGATCACGCTGGCCGGGCCCGGCCTGGTGATCCTGCTCTCGACCGTGGCCGGCACGGTGCTCGCCCTCGTGGCGTCCTGGTGCGGCGGCCGGGTGGACACCGCGATCAGCTGGGTACTGGACATCCTGTTCGCAGTTCCCGGGATCGTCTTCGCCCTCATTTCAGTGGCCATCTGGGGTCCGAGCCTGTTCACGGTGGTCGCCGGCCTGGCAGTCGCCTACGTTCCCTACGTGGCCCGGGTGGTTCGCGGCGCGGGCCTGCGCGAACGCAACCTGCCGTACGTGTCCGCGGCCTGGCTGCAGGGCCAGTCCGGCGTCGGCATCACCTTCACGCAGATCCTTCCCAACGTTCAAGGGATCGTGATCGCGCAGGCGATTTCCTCCCTGGGCTTCGCGGTGATCGACCTCGCGGCCGTGTCCTTCCTCGGCCTGGGCGTGCAGCCGCCCACCGCCGACCTTGGCCTCATGGTCAAGAGCGGCTTCGATTCCGTGCTGCGAGGCCACCCTGCCGAGGCGATTGCCGCCGGCGTCCTGATCATCCTGATCGTCTGGTGCGTGACCGTCATCGGTGACCGCCTGACCACCACCGCGAGGAGCATGCGATGAGCGAAGCATTGCTGGAGCTGAACGATGTCCGCGCCGTCCTGCATTCCCGCCACCAGTCCCAGGTGTTGCTCAACGGCGTCAGTTTCAGCATCGCGAAGGGCGAGGCGCTGGGCCTGGTCGGCGAGTCCGGTTCGGGCAAGTCCCTGACCACCCGCGCCATCACCCGGGTGCTCGACCCTGCCTTCGAGGTTTCCGGGTCGATCACCTTCGACGGCGCGCCCGTGCTGTCCATGAGCCCGTCCGAGCTGCGCAGCTACCGGTCCACGGACATCGGCATGATCTTCCAGGATCCGCGGGCGCACGTGAACCCGGTGCATACCGTGGGCGATTTCCTCAGCGAGGAACTGGTACGCAACCGGGGCCTGCCCCGGGAGGAAGTGGAGCACCGGGCGGTGGCCCTCCTGGACGAGGTGGGCGTGAGGTATCCCGAACGTCGCCTCACCCAGTACCCGCACGAGCTCTCCGGCGGCATGCTGCAGCGTGTCATGATCGCGAGCGTCCTGCTCGCCGAGCCGCGCCTGATACTCGCGGATGAACCCACCACCGCGCTGGACGTCACGGCGCAGTCCGACGTGATGGCGATCCTCGACGAACAGCGCCGCGCGCGCGGGCTGTCCCTGCTGTTCATCACCCATGACCTTGAGCTGGCGGCGGCGTGCTGCGACCGGCTTGCCGTGATGTACGCCGGGGAAATCGTGGAACAGGGCGCCCACGTGTATGAATCGCCCGGCCATCCGTACACAATCGAGCTGCTCGGCGCCCGGCCGAGCATCGACGAGCGGCTGGAGCGGCTCCCGGTGCTGCGCTACAACCGCGAAATCCACGAACAACTGAAGGCGGAAGCATGAACAACGAAGCACTGGTTGTTGCGCGGAACCTGAAGAAGGTCTTCCCGGCTCCGAAGGGCATGAAGAGCGAGCCGATCGTCGCCGTCGACGACGTTTCGTTCGAGCTCTTCCCGAACGAATGCCTCGCGATCGTGGGGGAATCCGGCTCCGGGAAGACCACGGTGGCGCGCATGCTCGTGGGCCTGGAAACGGTCACGGCAGGCGAGCTCAGCGTCCGCGGCGAAGCGCGGAGCAAGGGGGCCCGCGGCCTGGCCGACCGCCGTCGCTGGGCACGGGAGGTGCAGTACGTCTTCCAGGACCCCTACTCCTCCCTCAACCCGCGGCAGAGCATCGGGGACACCATCCAGGCGAGCCTGGCACTACATGCGCCCGGCAACCCCGGCAAGCGGGAGCTGAAGCTGAAGGCCCAGGAAATCCTGGACAGCGTGGGCCTGGCAGCCCCGTTCTTCGGGAAGCATCCGCACCAGCTCTCGGGCGGGCAGCGCCAGCGCGTGGCCATTGCCCGCGCGCTGGCGGCGGACCCGGCGGTGATCGTCCTGGATGAAGCCGTGGCCGCCCTCGATGTCTCCATCCAGGCGCAGATCCTGAACCTGCTCAGCGACATCCGGGCGCAGCGCGAGGTGAGCTACCTGTTCATTTCGCATGACCTGGCGGTGGTCAACCAGGTGTCCGAGCGGATGATCGTGATGGAACAGGGCCGGGTGGTCGACGCCGGCGCCACGGCTGAACTGCTCGCCAACCCGACGCACCCCTACACACGCTCGCTGCGCGCCGCGGTGCCGCGCCAGGGATGGAAGCCGGTCCGTCGGGAACGGCTCGCGTCCTGATCGTCCACATCCGCACGACGGCGGCTGGCGGGGACGCTAGCCCAGCTTCCCCGCCAGCCGCTCGCGCATGGCCACGCTGGCCGCGTTCAGGCCGATGAACTCCACCTCGCGGCCGTGGTTGCGGTACTTCTCCGTGACTGAGTCCAGCACGGCCACGGTGGAGGCGTCCCAGACGTGCGAGGCGTGCAGGTCGATCACCACGCGCGCAATCCGCTCCTCGGCGTCCTTGGCATAGTCGAACTGCGTGTAGAGGTCGTTGGAGGAGGCGAAGAAGAGCTCGCCGTCCACGGTGTAGGTGGCCACGGTTTCACCGTTGAGCTCCAGTTCCGTCCGTTCCACGGCGGCGAAATGCGCCACCCGCCGTGCGAACAGCACCATAGCCGCCAGGACCCCGACGCCGACGCCGATCGCCAGGTTGTGCGTCGCCACCACCACCGCGACCGTCACCAGCATGACGCCGGTTTCCGACTTCGGCAGCCGCTTCAGCGTGGCGGGGCGGATCGAATGCCAGTCGAAGGTGATCAGCGAAACGAAGATCATCACGGCCACCAGGGCTGCCATCGGGATCATGCCCACCACATCGCCCAGCACCACCACCAGGACCAGCAGGAACGTCCCGGCCAGGAAGGTGGACAGGCGGCTGCGCGCCCCGGAGCCCTTGACGTTGATCATGGTCTGGCCGATCACGGCGCAGCCGCCTAGTCCGCCCAGGAAGCCGGTGACGATGTTCGCCGCGCCCTGGCCCCAGGACACCCGGGTCTTGTTGGAACGGGTGTCCGTGATGTCGTCCACCAGCTTGGCAGTCAGGAGGGATTCCAGCAGGCCCACCAGCGCCATGGACAAGGCGTACGGAGCGATGATGCCGAAGGTGTCCCACGTCAACGGAACCTGCGGGAAGAAGAAGCCGGGCAGGCTGTCCGGCAGTTCGCCCTTGTCGCTGACGGTCGGCACGTCGATGCCCGCCAGCACGGTGGCCAGCGTCAACAGCACGATCGCCACCAAAGGCGCGGGCACCGCCGTCGTGATTTTCGGCAGGGCGAAGACGATCAGCAGGCCGGCCGCCACGATCGGATAGACCATCCACGGCACCCCGAGCAGCTCCGGCAACTGTGCCATGAACACCAGGATCGCCAGGGCGTTCACGAAGCCGATCATCACCGAGCGCGGAATGAACCGCATCAGCCGGGCGACGCCGAGCACCGCGAGGATGATCTGGAAGACGCCGGCCAGGATGATAGTCGCGATCAGGTAGTGGAGGCCGTGCTCCTTCATCACAGGGGCGATCACCAGCGCCACCGCACCGGTCGCCGCGGAAATCATGGCCGGCCGGCCGCCCACCACCGCCGTGACGATGCCCATGGTGAAGGACGCGAACAGCCCGATCCGGGGATCGACGCCGGCGATCACCGAGAATGCGATGGCCTCCGGGATCAGGGCCAGGGCGACCACCAGGGCGGCCAGGGTTTCGGTCTTGAGCCGGCGCGGGGAGCGCAGGGTGAAACGCAGGGACTGGAGCTGCGCCGGGGTAGCGGGTGGTGAGGCGGTGGCGGGCAGTGTCAACGGGTCCTAGGGGGTTCGAACGTGGTCAGGGCTGGGTCTGGCGGTAGCGCTCAATCTGTTTGAGCCGCCGCTGGAGGCTGTCGCGCCGCGGGTGCGGGGCGACGTCGGGCGCCTCGGCGGTGAGCTCGATATGTCCGGTGCCGTACTCCCACAGCAGGAGGTCATCCAGCAGGCGGTCCGGTCCGGGGGAGTAGCGGTGGTCCAGGGCCTTGCGGACCTCCGTGATGCGGTTGGCGCTCAGCAGCCCGGCCAGTTCCGCGGTCTTGTTCATCCCGTGCGCCGCGAGGAGTTCCGCGGCCCAGCCCCAGTCATCGTCAACCTTGCGGTCCACGTGCGGCAGGAGGGTCCGCCAGACGTCGCGGACCCGGTTGGGCGTAAGCGGGGCGGAGCCGCCGCCTTCCGGATCCCAGTAGCCGCGGACCTCCTCGTAACGCTCGTTGAGGTCTGCGAACGCGCTTTCCACGGTTTCCAGCATGGCGGCGGTGGCGGTGAACTGACGGTCGAAATGCGGGGTCCAGGCCCGGGGATCTTCGGCCTTGAAGCGGATGTCGTGCTCGATCTCGCTCCAAGCGTGCGCAAACACGGTGCGGATCTGGCACTCGAAGAAGTAGCTGCCGTTGGCGGGAAGGTCCGGGTTGAAGATTTGCTGGTAGGCCTTCACGGACTCGTTCTGGATGGTGCGCAGGATCAGGTGCCGGCTGGAGTAGCCGTAGGTGCCGGACTCGATGGAGCCGATGTCCTTTTCGCGGTCCCCGCGGCAGTCGAACAGCTGGCGCTGGCGCTTGATGAGGTTGGCCACGGCGGCGTTTTCCGCCGGCAGTTTGGTGATGACGCGGATACCCACCATGTCATTGAGCGTGCGGAACGGATCCGGGAACTTCAGCGGCCGCGGGCCACCCGGCTCCAGGGGCTCATCCGTGCGGGAGATCTTCTCGCGGAAGGAGTCCACCGTCTTGGTGCGGCCGGTGACGAACAGCGGCACGGAGTCACTGTTCTTCAGCATGTCCCGAAGCGTGAGGAGCACGTCCCTGGTGACGAGTTTCAACGCCGGGCGCACGCGCTCGTAAATCTCGACGTTTGCCTGCACCGATTCGCGCAGCTGGGGATCCAGCCTCTCCCAATTGCTAGCCATGTCCCAAGCTTACGGGGCGGCACTGACATGGCACCCGGCCAGGCTCCGGCCCGGCTGAGGGTCCCGCAGCCGCCGGGAAATGCACTGTAGGCTCAGGGGAGGCTCTTGAAGCACAGCTTTTTGATGGACCCGACCAAGGTTTTTTCTGACGGGAAGCCGCAAAGGAGGCACGCAGTGAAGCGGCAGAAGTACCACTACGGCGAGCACCCCAGCCAGTGGGCCGAACTATTCCTACCGGAACCCACGCATACCCCCAACGGGGACCGGCCGGTCAAATGCCATGGCATCGCCGTGGTGATCCACGGCGGCTACTGGCGTTCGCAGTACGGCGCAGAGCTGGGCGAACCGCTTGCCCGGGACCTCGCCGCGCACGGCATCGCCGCCTGGAACCTCGAGTACCGCCGGGCCGGCAACGGTGGCGGCTGGCCGCACACCTTCGAGGACGTGCTCAGCGGCATCGACCACCTCAAGGACGTGGCGCCCGAGCACGGGCTGGACCTGGGCAAGGTGGTGGCCCTGGGCCATTCGGCCGGCGGACACCTCGCCGTGTGGGCGGCCGGGCGCGGAAAGCTGGACAAGATCGGAACCCCCGACGCCGACCGGCAGCTGTTGCGCAATGGCAACGACGCCGCGGTGCAGCTCAGCGGCGTCGTCAGCCAGTCCGGGGTGCTGAACCTCGCCGAGGCCGAGCGCCTCAACCTCAGCAATGGCGCGGTGGACAACCTCATGGGCGGCGATTCCGTCAGATACCCCAAGCGGCATATTTACGCCGATCCCATGAAGTGCCTGCCGCTCAGCATCCCTGTATATGCCGTGCACGCCATGGACGACGAGGACGTTCCGCCCAGCCTGTCCGAGGGCTACGTCAACGCCTCGGTCGCCGCAGGCGGTGCGGCGCAGCTGCTGAAGGTTCCCGGCAGCCACTACGATCTCATCGATCCGCGGGCGGCCTCCTACAAGAAGTGCCGCGAGCTGGTGCAGCGGCTACTGAGCTAAGCAGTAACAGGACCAGCCAGTAACAGAACCAGCCGGTAACAGAAGCAAGGGCTCTGGTCCGTCCATGGCGGCTCTGGCAGAGTGTTGCCCATGCTGACAGTGATTGGTGAGGCCCTGGTGGACGTGGTCCGGCGTTCCTCGGGTGACGAGGCGCACGTGGGCGGCAGCCCGCTGAATGTCGCGGTGGGCCTGGCCCGCCTGGACCACCCGGTGCAGTTCATCGGGCGCTTCGGCAAGGACCCCTACGGCGACGCGATCGCAGCACACCTGCGCTCGAGCTCGGTGATGGTTCCGTTCCCGCCGGACGGCAAGCCCAGCAGCGTGGCCACCGCGGTGGTCGGCGACGATGGCGCTGCCAGCTACACCTTCGAGCTCAGCTGGGAGCTGCCCGGCCTGGCCGAACGCCTGCCGTTCATGTTGCAGGGCGCCTCGCTGCTGCACACAGGCTCCATCGCCACCATGCTGGAACCGGGCGCATCCGAGGTGCTGGCCGCCGTCGAGCACGCCCACCCGAACGCCACCATCAGCTTCGATCCCAACTGCCGGCCCAGCATCATCACGGACAAGGATTACGCGCGCGAGCGGACCGAGCATTTCGTAGCGCTGGCCGACATCGTGAAGGCCTCGGACGAGGACCTCGAATGGCTCTACCCGGGTGTGGACGTGCGCGAATCAGCACGCCGCTGGCTCGCCCTCGGAAGCCGTTCCCGCGGCGGGAACGAAGGCCCGGCCATGGTGGTGGTCACCCGCGGCTCGGCCGGTCCCTGGGGTGTCACCGCCGCCGGCGAAGCCGAAGTCCCGGCGCCCAAAGTCAAGGTCGCGGACACCGTCGGAGCCGGCGATTCCTTCATGGCCGCACTGCTCTCCGGCATCGTGGACCGCGGGCTGGACGGCGCCCAGAACCGCGGGGACCTCCGTGCCATGCCGGCCGAGATCCTGCGCGGACTCCTGGCCCACGCTTCCAGCGCCGCGGCGATCACCGTATCCAGGGCAGGGGCCAATCCGCCCACACGCGCCGAGATGAACGCCCTCAACGCAGCAGGGTGAGCCCGGCGGCAGCTGCCGGCCCGCCCGCCCGTAGACTTGCAGGATGCGGCTTGTAGCAAGTGACATCGACGGCACAATCCTCGGCCATGACGGCCGGATCAGCAGCCGCACCGTCCGCGCCTTCCAAGCCTGCGTCGAGGCCGGCGTCGAAGTGGTTTTCGTGACCGGGCGCCCGCCGCGCTGGCTCTATCCGCTCCGGGAACAGCTGGGCCACAGCGGCACGGTGATCTGCTCCAACGGCGCCGTGCTGTGGGACCTCGCCGAAGACAAGCTGCTTTCCGCCCGGGCCATCGGGCTTCCCGCCGTGCTGGAGGCCCGCCGCCTCATCAAGGGCCTGTGCCCCGACGCCCTGTTCGCCGCCGAGACCGTTTCCGGGTTCCACCTGGAGCCCGGTTTCGTCGAAAACCCCACCGGCGAGCTGCTCGCCGAGTTCACCCCCGCACCCCTGCACGAGACGCTGACGGCGGAGGACGCCGTCGTGAAATTCCTCGCGGTGACCCGCAGCGGCACCCCGGACGCGTTCCTCGCGCAGGTCCAGCCCGTCGTCGCGCATCTGGTGGAGACCACGCACTCGGCACCTCGCACCGCGCTGCTGGAGATGTCCGCACCCGGGGTCAACAAGGCGGTCACCCTCGCCGAGTACGCCGCCTCGCTCGGGATCGAGGCGGCGGACGTGGTGGCGTTCGGGGACATGCCCAACGACATCGAGATGCTGCGCTGGGCCGGTCACGGGTACGCGATGGCCAGCGGCCACCCCGAGGCGATCACCGCGGCGGGCTACCGGGCCCCGCATTTCGACGACGACGGCGTCGCCCAGGTGATCGAGGCACTGCTCGTCGCGTGACGGGGGCCGCCGGCCGCCGAACTTACGGGACGATCCGCCCGGAAAGTTCGAGGAGGGCCTGCTGGAAGGCCTCCACCGGCGGGTGGACGATGCCGGCGCCGATCATGCCGATGCCCGGATCCTTGTGCGCGATCGCGGTGTTGATCAGCGGCAGGATGCCGGTTTCGATGACCTTGCGGACGTCGATGCCGCTCGGAACACCCATGAAGTCCAGCGCCGGGATGGTGACGTTCGGGTTGTTGCCGGTGGTGATGGCGTTCATGGTCTTGGAGTAGCCCATGGCTTCCTGGACGGTGCCGCCCACGAGGGCGACGATCGCCGGAGCCGCTGCCATCGCGAAGCCGCCGACGCCGAAGGTCTCGGTGATGGCGGAGTCGCCCATGTCGAGGCCGGAGTCAGCCGGGGTGTAGCCGGCAAACATCGGGCCGACCACCTGCTGGGCCGGGCCGGTGTACCACTGGCCGCCCGTTCCGGAGACACGGATGCCGAAGTCGACGCCGTTGCGCGCCATCGCAGTGACGACGGTGGAGTTCTCGATGCCGTTGGCGGCGTCCATGGCAGCTTTGGCGGTGACCATCCAGGTGGGGCCGGAGAAGTAGTCCGAGGAAGCGACGAAATCGAACACTTCACGCTTTTCCTTGGTGGAGAAGTCCGTCTCGACGATGTACGGGGTCAGGGCCTGGATCAGCAGGGTGGTGCCGGCGACGTTGCGGTTGTGCGCCTCATCGCCCATGTGCAGGGCCTGGGAGAGCAGCAGGCGCAGGTCGAGGCCGTCCGTGTTGAGCTTCATGGCCTCGGAAAGCACCGGACCGAAGACATCGCGCATCCAGTTCAGGCGGTCGATGACGCTCTGGTCATTGGCACCGAAGCGCAGGATCTTGGAAAGCTGCTCGGAAAGGTTCGTGTAGGCGGTGTTGCCGTGCGCGCGGTTGGTGACCTTGTGGACCCACATGCTGGCACTGGTCACGCCGGCCATGGAACCGACGGACTGGTGTTCGTGGCACGGGGAGAAGGTGATCCCGCCCGAGGCCGCGAGCTCGCCGGCCTCGTCAAGGTCCTTGGCCAGGCCCTCGAAGACCAGGGCTCCGGTGACGGCACCCTTCATGGGACCGCACATGCGCTCCCAGCTGATGGGCGGGCCGGAGTGCAGGATGGTGGTCTTGGTCATGCCGGGGACCGTGTCGATTGCCTGGCCGAAGCCGTCCAGGAACGGCTGCGCTGCCAGGATCCGGCTGAGCGCTTCCTGGTTGGCGGCGTCGATCTTTTCGGCAACCTCGGGACGTTCGAGGCGGCTGAGCGCGGAGATGATCTCCGGGTCGCCTCCGCCGGGCGGGGTCCAGTCCATGAGGACCGGCTGGACGCCCTGCGCCCGCAGGTCGTCGGCGAACATGTCCAGGCCGAGGTTGACCGGCTTGAGGTCGCTTGCGAACAGTTCGTTGACGCTCATCAGTTGTTTCCCTTCGCGACGAATTCGCGGGCCAGGAGCCCGAGGTTGGTGGAGGAGGAGGCGATGGTCACGCCGGCGGCTTCGAGCTGGGCGACCTGCCCGGCCACGGCCGGGGCGTCCAGATCGGTGCCGAGCACGTAGCCAAGGATTTCAAGGTGCTGGCCGCGTGCCTCGGCCTTGGCCTTGGCTTCAGTGATGGCCGGAATGGTCACGCCGACCGGGTCCTCGTGGGAGCCGAAGCCGACGATGAAGTCCATGGCGATGACGCCCACCTCGGGATCGTTGGCTTCCTGGACCAGGCGCTGGAGGCGCAGGGAGGGGTCGATCATCGGGTGCGGCCGGCCGTCGGTGAAGTCGTCATCACCCATGTCCAGGAAGGTGTGCTCCTTGGACGCGTCCGTGGCGCCCATCTTGTAGGAGGGGTCCTTCTGGATGTTGGAGTAGACATTCCCGTACTTGGCCAGCGCGGCGAACATGGCTTCGTCGCACAGGGTGCCGCCGCAGAACAGGCCGCGGACGTACTTCTGTTCCGGGGCGAGCTTGGCGCGGACCTCGTCGATCAGCGGGAGGTTGAGCGGGCGCATGTCCAGGGTGGACTCGTCGACGCCCGAGGCAACCACGGCAGCAGCGGCAGCGGGCTTCGTGCCGGAGACGAGCGTGACGTTGTCGTAGCCGGACTCGGTGCGGGTGGAGCCGAGGAACGTCACGATCACCGGCTTCGAGGCTGCGCCGGCGACGGCCAGGACCTTGTCCGCCACGTCTTCTGCCGGGGGCTTGGAGACCACGACGATGACCTTGGTTTCCGGGTCGGCGTCGAGGGCGCGGATGCCGTCGATCATGGAGATGCCGCCCACCTCGGTGGACAGGTCGCGCCCACCGGTGCCGATCAGCTGGGAGACGCCGCCGCCGAAATCGTGCACGCGCACGGAGACTTCCTGGCTTCCGGTGCCGGAAGCACCCACGATGCCGATGGAGCCGCGGCGCACGGCGTTGGCGAAGGCCAGGCCGGTGCCGTTGATGATGGCCGTGCCGCAGTCCGGGCCCATGACCAGCAGGCCCTTTTCGTGGGCCAGGGTCTTCAGCTCCACCTCGTCCTCCACGGAGACGTTGTCGGAGAAGATCATCACGTGCTTGCCGGCGTTCAGCGCCTTGCGGGCCTCACGGGCGGCGAAGGCGCCGTTGACGGAGATGATCACGAGGTTGGCGTCTTTGACTTCCTCAAAGGCGCCGTCGAGGGTGCGGTAGCGCACGGCGGCGGCGTCGTCGCCACCGCTGTTCTTGCGGGCCAGGATGTCTTCCACGCTGGAGATGGCGTTTTCCAGCTGCTCGTCGCTGACGTCGACGATGATCATCAGGTCGCTGGGCTTCGCCGCCTCGATTGCCGGGTCGACGATGTTGAGGTTCGCCAGAACTTCCTTGTTCATCGGCGTTGCCATGGCGATGAACGCCTGGCTGACTCCCTCGATGTTGTTCGCCTTGGTGCTCATGGACATGAGCGAGACTGAGTCGAGGTAGGTGTTCTTCCTGATATCGATGTGCCTGGTCATCGTTTTCCTTTCTTTGAGGCCTTAGGCCTGGTAGCGCTCGAGGATGCTGACGAGTTCTGCGAAGCCGCGCTTGCGGGCCAGCTCCACCGGGGGAACGCCCCATTCATCGGTCATGCCCGGCTTTGCGCCGTGCTTGAGCAGGAGCTCGACCGTCTCCTGGCGCACGGGTCCGCCGTCGCCGAGGATGATTGCCTCGATCAGGGCGGTCCAGCCGAGGGTGTTGGTGAGGTTCACGTTGATCTTGGTGTTCTCAAGGAGGTAGCGGACGATCTCGAGGTGGCCCTTCTCCGCTGCGGGGGTGAGGCCGTTTCCGCCGAAGCGGGTGAGGCGCTTGAGATCGGCTCCGGCCTCGACCATGGTCTTCACGAGTTCGAAGTCGTTGAAGATGCAGCCGTGGATGAACGGGTTAAAGCAGGTCTGGTCCTGGGCGTCGATGTCGACACCCTCGGCGATCAGGGCGCGCACGACGTCGAGGTGGCCGCCACGGGCCGCACGCAGGATGGCGGTGGCTTCCTCGCGGTCAGTTGCGTTCTTGTCGGCCCCCTCGGCGAGGGCGGCGCGGACACCATCCAAGTCTCCGGCGGCTGCGGCGACGAGATAGGACTCGTTGGCAGTCTGTGGGTCGGTCATCGATGTTCTCCTTGTAGTGGCGGGGCGGATGACTTGGCGCTTTTGCAATATGGTATACCAGATGAGGTTGATCGCCCTCACATCCCGGCGAATCCGGTGCTGCCGCGGGAGTTGGCGAAAAGGCGGGTCCGCAATGGAGCCGCCTGCAAGGATGCGCGCCGCCGCGCGTGAGACCCGCCCACAAGGCGCGAGTAAGTCAATCGCCTAAGGCATGGCTTCCGGAAATGTGGAATACCATCTTTGGGGTGAGCGAGAAACGGCCTGGTAAGGGGCCCGCTTCTGCGGGACGCCTCGGAACCAGGGCTCCGCAGCTAGGACTGTGCGCGCATCCCGTGGCTGTGCGCCAGGGCGATCGCCTCGGTGCGTGAGCCCACGCCGAGCTTGCGGAAGATATTCCGCAGGTGGAATTTGACCGTGTTCTCGCTGATGAACAGCTTCGCGGAAATGGCCCGGTTGCGCTGCCCGGCAGCCAGGAGCTGCAGGACTTCCAGCTCGCGTTCCGCCAGACCCCAGCCGCCGGCGTCGGCCACCGGCGCGGACGGCGGGTCCAGCGGCAGAGTTACCTGTACATCGGCGCCCCAACCCGCCATGACCTCCAGGTTCATCCGGCCGTTCAGGGCTGCCACCCGTGCATTGAGCCGGGCGATGTTGGGGGAGTCGGCGGAGAGCTCGCCCTGGCCGTCGTCGCGCACGTTGATGAGCAGGTTCTCGCCGTCGCAGTCCCACTGGGCGCGGACCCGGCGCACCTCCGGCTGCTCCACGATTGCCAGCACCAGCCCGCGCACGATCGCCCGTGCCGCGTGGGCCACTTCGCCCGGCAGGGCCCGGCCGTTGACGGGAGGCTCGATGAACTGCACGTCGATGCCGCTGAAGTGCATCAGGGGCCGCAGGTCCTCGCGGAGCCGTTCGAAGGCCGTGGCCACGGGTTCCACCACCAGGTCCGTGGTGCGGTCGCTGACTGTTCGCAGCTCCACCAGCGCCTTCACGGCGAGGTCGGTCACGTTGCGGCGGGCCGCGGCGTCGTCCAGGCCCTGCGACCGCAGCGCGGCGAGAAGGGTTTCCAAGGTGGTCGAGTGCCGGTCCACCAGTTCCGCGGTGACCCGCAGCCGTTCGGCGGATGCCGCCCGGGATTCCAGCAAGTACGACGGCGGTGCGTCCGCCACCTTTTCCTGGATGCGGCGGGCCGCCAGTCCCCACAGATAGTCCAGCATCCGCAGCGCCTCGGCGCGCTCATCCCCGTCGGACGGAAGCTGCGGTCCGGTCAGCGTGAGCAGTGCCTTGGTCTCGGAGGGCAGTGCCAGCACCTGGTGCTCCCCGCCCGCGATCGTAGCCGTCCCTTCCCAGGGGCCGTGCTCCGGGATGCGTGTGCGCAGCTGGTCCAGCTCGGGCACGGAGACGCTGCTGATGATGGACTCGGCGCCGGCCTTCTTCTGGGGCCTGCCTGTGCAGTCCTCCGTGAAGATGATGAGCGCGCTGTTGCCCACATAGGGCAGCACGGCCTCCCGCAGCCGCTCCGCGATGCTCATCAGGGGAGCGTTGACAAGCGCCGCGATGGCGTCAAGCAGGGTCTTCTGCGCCGAAGTCATTCCGCCATGTTAGCCGCCGGCATATGTAGCTGCCTACCCGAACGGATAGCCAACACTGCCCGTCATCGCTGTTCTACCTACCCGAACAGGTGCGCGACGATGGAAACACGAAGCAATCCAGAGCAGGACAGGAGGCAAGCATGACCCTCACCGCAGAGGCAGTCCCCGCCGTTTCCGAAGCAGAAGCATCCCGCAGGATCCAGGCCAACCTCTCCCTGGTCGGGAGTGAAATCGCCGGGACGGCGGCCGAAATACGCCCGGAGCAGCTTTCCCTGCTCGCCGGGGAACTGCGCGGCGCGCAGCGCGTCTTCGTGGCCGGGGCCGGCCGCAGCGGCCTGGTGCTGCGGATGGCGGCCATGCGACTGATGCATCTCGGCCTCGACGTCCACATCGCCGGTGACACCACCACGCCCGCCATCCGACCGGGCGATGTCCTGCTCCTGGCCTCGGGCTCGGGAACCACCTCGGGAGTGCTGCGTGCGGCGCAGACGGCGGCGAAAGCCGGCGCCCGGCTGGCCGTGTACACCGCGAACCCGCAGTCCCCGCTCGCGGAACTGGCCGACGTCGTCGTCACCATTCCCGCCGCGCAGAAAACGGACCACGGCTCCAAGCTCTCCGCGCAGTACTCGGGCAGCCTCTTCGAGCAGGTGCTCTTCCTGGCCTCGGAGGCCGTCTTCCAGACCCTCTGGGACCACGACGCCACCCCCGCCGAGGAACTCTGGCTCCGCCACGCGAACCTCGAGTAGCAGCTGCACACACCTCAAAAACCCCGTAAACCACGCACCATGAAAAGAGAACCCATGAAGCTGCAAGTCGCCATCGACGTCCTTACCACCGAGGCTGCCCTCGAGATCGCCGGCAAGGTCGCCGAGTACGTGGACATCATCGAACTGGGCACCCCGCTGGTGAAGAGCGAAGGCCTCGCCGCCGTCACCGCCATCAAGGAAGCCCACCCGGACAAGATCGTCTTCGCCGACCTGAAGACCATGGACGCCGGCGAACTCGAAGCCGACATCGCGTTCAAGGCCGGCGCCGACCTGGTCACCGTGCTCGGCACCGCCGACGACTCCACCATCGCCGGTGCGGTCAAGGCTGCCAAGGCCCACAACAAGGGCGTCGTCGTTGACCTGATCAGCGTCGAAGACAAGGTCACCCGTGCCAAGGAAGTCCGTGCCCTGGGCGCGAAGTTCGTCGAGATGCACGCCGGCTTGGACGAGCAGGCCAAGCCGGGCTATGACCTGAACGTGCTGCTGCACGCCGGCGAGGAAGCCCGCGTGCCGTTCTCGGTGGCCGGTGGCGTGAACCTGTCCACCATCGGTGCCGTGCAGCGCGCCGGTGCAGATGTCGCTGTTGTCGGCGGCGGCATCTACGGTGCGGACGACCCCGCGCTGGCCGCGAAGGAACTGCGCGCCGCAATCATCTAGCGGACTGCGCATTCAGCGGACGCCCTGACGGGCATAAGCCACAGCGGCGGTGCGCTCCTGCCGGGACTGCGGACAGGACACTGTGTCCCGGCAGGACTGGGTGCGCACCGCCGCTGTATTTCCAAGCGGCGAAAGCTCTTAGCTGAATCACATCTGGAATCCAATTCCCGTTCAACTGGGGCCCCTAGGCTGGCCTCATAGCTGAGAGCTCACTTCAGGGGGACAATATGGCCAAGCGAAAGACGAATGGCATGTACGAGGCGCCGATCCGCCGCGCCGAGCCGGCCGAACACTGGAAGCAGCTGCGCCGGGGTGACCGCGTGAGCGTGAAGCTCGCGCCGGGTTACGAGAACCGCGGATTCGTGGACGCCGTGTCCGGCGACCACAGCATCGTGTGGGTGAACCTCGACGGCGGCCGCGGCCGCACGCTGGTGCACTGCGCCGACGGCGTGGAGATCGTCCGCCAGGACGCCTGAGCCGCGCTACGCTACCCGGGTGAGCCAGCCGCTGCCCTATTTCCTGCGACCCGACGGCGCCAGCCGTCCGCTCGCGCTGGCCCACCGCGGATTCTCCCGCGAAGGCCTCGAGAATTCCGCCGCGGCCTTCCGCGCCGCCGTCGGGCTCGGCATCACGCACCTTGAAACCGACGCCCGGGCCACCTCGGACGGCACCGTGCTGCTGTTCCATGACGAGACCCTGGACCGCGCCACCGACTCCCGCGGCCGGATCAACCGGCTTTCCGCAGACGAGGTGTCCCGGGCGAAGATCGGCGGGCGCGAAGCCATCCCGCTGCTCGAAGACATCCTGCGGGAGTTTCCGGACGCCCGGCTGAACATCGACGTCAAGGACAGGCACACCGTGGCGCCCTTGGCCGCGGTGATCGAACGCTGCGCCGCGCATGAGCGGGTGCTCATCACCAGCTTTTCCGACCGCCGTCGCCGGGCCGTGCTGCGCCGCCTCAGCCGCCGCACGGCCTCATCCGCCGGGATCGTCTCCACGGCCGTGTTCGCGCTGGCCGGCCCGTTCCTTCCGGAGCGCTGGCTCGCCAGGGTGATGCACGACGTCGACGCCCTCCAGGTGCCCGTCCGTTACGGCCCGCTGGAGCTGCTGACTCCGACCTTCCTGGCCAGGGCGCGGCGCCTCGGGTTGCAGGTGCACGTGTGGACCGTCAACGATCCCGCGGAAATGGAGCGGCTGCTGGACCTGGGTGCTGACGGACTGGGCGGTCAAGGGCTGGGCGGTCAAGGGCTGGGTGGTCAGAGGCAGGGCGTGGACGGAATCGTCACGGACCGGGCCGATCTGCTGAAGGAAGTGCTCGAAAAGCGTGGCCAGTGGTGGTGAAGTGACGCTCGTGACCGGGACGCCGACGCTCGCAGAAACTCAAATGAAGTTAGCTAAGGCTATCCTATAAAATCGCTTGGGTGACCATCCCCCTTGATCTCGCGCGGATCCCGTTTGTCTCGGGCCTGGCCAGCTTCGGAAACCGCGCCGCCGTCATCACCGGCAGCACGGCTATCAGCTATGAGGAGCTGGCCGGCCGCGTCGACGCCGTGGCCGCCCGGCTCGGCACCACGCGCCGCCTCGTGGTGCTCGCCGCCGCGAACGACGTCGCGTCCCTGGTCGGCTACCTCGCTGCCCTCGCCGGCGGCCACCCGTTGATGGTTGTGCCCGCGGACAAGCCGGCCGCCCTGGAGTCGCTGGTCGCGGCCTACGATCCCGACGTCGTGATGCACTCTGCCGACGGAAACCCCGGACACCCCGACGGCGGTCCCGTGCTGTACGAGCGCCGCCCGGGTAGCCGCCATGAACTGCACCCGGAGCTCGCACTGCTACTGAGCACCTCCGGCTCCACCGGATCGCCCAAACTGGTGCGGCTGTCGCAGGACAACGTGCAGGCCAATGCGGAGTCGATCGCCCGGTACCTGCACATCACCGCCGACGACCGCGCGGCCACCACGCTGCCCATGTCCTACTGCTACGGGCTCTCGGTCATCAACAGCCACCTGCTCCGCGGGGCCACCCTGGTGCTGACCGATTTGTCCGTGGTGGACCCCTGCTTCTGGGAGCTCATGCGGCGCCACCACGTGACCTCCTTCGCGGCCGTGCCCTACACCTTCGAGCTCCTGGAACGCGTGGGCTTCGGCGCCATGGAGCTGCCCGCCCTGCGCTACGTCACCCAGGCCGGCGGCCGGCTCGCCCCGGAGAAGGTGCGGCACTATGTGGAGCTTGGCCGGCGCCGCGGCTGGGAGCTGTTCGTCATGTACGGGCAGACCGAAGCCACCGCCCGCATGGCCTATCTGCCGCCCGGACTCGCCGCTAGCAACCCTTCGAGCATCGGGGTTCCGGTGCCCGGCGGCTCCTTCCGGATCGAACCGGTCGACGGCCTGGACACTTTTGAGGGGCCTGTCGGTGAACTCGTCTACACCGGCCCAAACGTCATGCTCGGCTACGCGCAGCGCCCCGAGGACCTGGCCCTGGGCCGGACCATCACCGAACTGCGCACCGGGGACCTCGCCCGCGTCCAGGACAACGGCCTCTACCAGGTGGTCGGCCGGCGCAGCCGCTTCGTGAAGATCGTGGGCCTGCGGATCGACCTCGGCCAGGTCGAGACCATGCTGCACGAACTCGGCATCAGCGCCGCCGCGGCAGGCTCGGACGAGAAACTGGTGGTCGCAGTCGAGGGTGACCACGACACCAGTCTGCTCGCAAAGATCGTCACCCAGGGCCTTGGCCTGCCGCGCGCGGCGCTGCAGATGTACGCCGTCGCCGCCCTGCCGCGCTTCGCCACCGGGAAGACGGACTACCCGGCGGTGCTGCAACTTGCAGACCCCCTGCCCGACGGCGGCGCCCCGGCCGCCGTCGAGCGTCCTGCAGCGAAGCGGCCGGAGGACGCCCGCACGATCTTCGCCGATGCGCTGGAACGTGACGACATCGCGGACGGGGACACCTTCGTGAGCCTGGGCGGCGACTCGCTGTCCTACGTGGCTGCGTCCATACGGCTTGAGAAGGCGCTCGGCCACCTGCCGCCGGAATGGCACGTCACCCCGGTGCGGGACCTGGTGCCACGGGAAGCCGCCCCGGCAAAGGGACGGTTCGCCACGGCCAAACGCTTGTTCGCCCCGCTGGAGAGCGGGATCGTGCTGCGTGCGGTGGGCATCATCCTGATCGCGGCCACGCATATCGGGCTGTTCCACTGGGAGGGCTCGGCGCACGTCCTGATGGCCGTGGCCGGGTACAACTTCGCCCGCTTCCAGCTGGGCGGTGCGGGGGTTCGGCGGATGAAGCGGCAGCTGCACAGCCTGGGCCGCCTGGTGATCCCGGCGATGGCTTTCATTGCCGTCGCGTTCGTTCTGACGGACCGTTACACGGTGGCGAACATCTTCCTGCTGAACTCGATGATCGGGCCGGAGGAAGTGACCACCCAGTGGCATTTCTGGTTCATCGAAGTGCTGGTGTACATGCTGGTGGGGCTGGCTGTCCTGCTGGCCGTGCCGGCTGTGGGGCGGCTGGAACGTCGCTTCCCGTTCGCCTTCCCGCTGGCGCTCGCCGGGCTTGGGCTGATCACCCGTTACGACATCGTGGATCCCGGCCTTCCGCATCCGATGCCCACGTTCTGGCTGTTCGCCTTCGGCTGGGTGGTGGCGCGGTCACGGACCCTGCCGCAGCGGCTGCTGGTGTCCGCGTTGGTGGTGCTGACCGTGCCGGGTTATTTCTTCGGCGACCAGCTCCGGGAGAACACCGTGATCGCCGGGGTTCTGCTGCTGATCTGGCTGCCCACCCTGCCGGTTCCCGTTTTCCTGAGCAAGCCCCTGGGGCTGCTGGCCAGCGCCTCGCTGTACATCTACCTGACGCACTGGCTGGTGTATCCGCTGTTCGGCGGGACCAGCCCGTTGTTGGCGCTGCTGGCCTCCCTGGCTGCGGGCGTGGCGTACTGGGCGCTGTCCATGCGCTTCCTGGGCCAGGCGGAGCGGTGGCTGGGGAAACGGCGTTCTGTCGGGCCGCGGAGCCTGGCGGCCCCTACTGTGGCTGAGCAGTCTTCGGGCGTTCCAGCAGCGATTTGATGGACATGGCGATCACAAGAATGCTCAAGATGCCGGTCAAGTACTGCGGAAGCGTGACGACTTCTCCCGGCTTCAAGATGTCATGGAAAAACAGGAAGTCGACGAACAGGAAACCGACAATCAGCACGATGCTTATCAGCTTGTTCATGGGGTGATTTTACGCCCGGAGGACCGCTTGCCCCTGGTGGCCCGAATGCGACGGGCGTAACGCAGCTCATACTGTCGGTCCCGGATGACAAGATAGGCGCATGCGCATTCTGATCGCCCCGGACAAGTTCAAAGGCTCCCTGACCGCGACTGAGGCGGCCGCGGCCATCGCCGAAGGGGCGCTGCGCGTTTACCCGGACGCCGTCGTCACCCGCTTCCCGATCGCCGACGGCGGCGAGGGGACCCTGGAGGCCGCCGTCGCCGCCGGCTACGAGGAACGCATCAACGCCGTCACCGGACCCATCCTCAAGCCGGTCGGCGCTGCGTGGGCCATCCGCGAAGACTCCTTCGGCGGTGCGACCGCCGTGATCGAAACCGCCCAGGCGTCGGGCCTGGCCAGCATGGAGCCGACCCCGGAAAACTCCCTGCGCGCGCACAGCTACGGTTGCGGGCAGCTCATCGCCGCGGCGCTCGACGCCGGCGCCACCGAGATCGTCCTCGGCCTGGGCGGCTCGGCAATGACCGACGGCGGCAGCGGCGCCCTGCGCGCGCTCGGCCTCAAGCCGCTCGACGCCTCCGGGAACGTGGTCCCGCTCGGCGGCGGATCCCTGTCCGAGGTCGTCACCCTGGACGTCTCGGCGCTGGATCCGCGCCTGGCGAAGACCCGCTTCCGGATCGCCGTCGACGTCCGCAACCCGCTCTACGGCAGCGACGGCGCCGCCCACGTTTTCGGGCCGCAGAAGGGCGCGGACGCGGACGCCGTGGAACTGCTCGACGCCGGCCTGCGCAACTGGGCCTCCGTGCTGCGGGAAGCGACGGGCCGGGACACCAACATCCCCGGCGCGGGCGCCGCCGGCGGCTTCCCGGCGTCGTTCCTGGCTTTCACGGAAGCGCAGCTGGAAGGCGGCTTCGAGTTGGTCGCCGCGCTGACCGGCCTGGAATCCCAGCTGGACGGGGCCGACCTGGTGATCACGGGCGAAGGTTCGCTGGACACCCAGTCGCTGAGCGGCAAGGGGCCGATCGGCCTCGCCGATGCCGCACGCGACCGGGGGATTCCGGTGCTCGTGGTGGCCGGCCGCATCGCCGTCACGCCCGAAGACCTCGCCAAGCACGGCGTGGAAGGCGCCGCCCAGCTGCTGGACATCGCACAAAAGCGCGACGGCGAACCGGACATCGCGGACGCCGTCGCCAACGCCGCCAAGTACCTCGCCTGGGCTACGAGCCAGCTTCTCGAAGGGGCATAAGCGCGCACTCGATGAAGTGGTCAACCAACGGGTCCTCCCGGTCCGCGCGGCTGACCAGGGAGAGCTCCACCAGGTCCACCCGCTGCGCCAGTTCCCGCCAGGCCACGGTCTGCACGCCCCGCACGGAAGATTCCGGCGCAAGCGTTACCCCCAGGCCGCAGGCCACCATGGCAAGCTGCGAGTGGATCGAATTGGCCAGGTGGCGGACTTCCGGGCTGAATCCTGCCTGCCTGCATGCCGCCGTCATTTCATCGTGGTAGTCCGGGGAGACCTGCCGGACGAGCCAGACCCACGGCGCGTCCCGGAATTCTTCAAGGTCGACCCCTCCGCTCCGCGCCGCTGAAGGATGGTGGGGAGGCAGCGCGACGACGAAATGGTCGCGGCGTAACGGCGTCGCCCGCAACTGGGTTCCCGTGACGGTCTGGCGGATCACAGCGACATCCAGTTCGCGACGCCGGAGCGCCTCCTGGCCGTGATGGCTGTCGATCTCCATCGCCCGGATTTCCACGTCCGGATGTGTCCGGCTGAAGCGCTCAAACGCCGCGGGTAGCGTCTCGCTGAAGGCGGAGGTGACAGCGCCGATCCGGAGCGTGCCCATGAGGCCGGCCTGGGTCCGTGCGGCGATTTCCTGTGCACGGTCGGAGGCCGAGGCCAGGGCCCGGCATTCCTCGAGGAACAGCCGCCCTGTCTCCGTCAACGTCACTGACCTGCTCGAACGGTTGAGCAGGGTGGCGCCCAACTGTCGTTCGAGCTGCAGGATCGCCTGGCTGAGCGGCGGCTGGGACATGTTCAGCCGTTCCGCGGCCCTGCCGAAATGCAGTTCCTCCGCCACGGCGATGAAATAGCGGGCCTGCCGCACCTCCACGCTCATCAAGACTCCATTCGTCTTTCAGCCATACAGAATCAGACCTTCACAGTATCAATTGGAGGGGCTGTACTTGAAGCATGACCACCGAAAACTCACTCCTCGCTTCCTACGCGGAACTGGACTCGGCGGCCGTGTCGGACGCCCTCGACGCCTTGGGCCTTCTTCCCGGTCAGGGCGGATTCCTGCCGGTCTGGGGGCATCCGAAGATTGCCGGCTACGCCGTCACCGTCGAACTCGAGCCCTACATCCCGGGGCCCTCGGGCGCCCACCTCGGCACCGAGGCCGTTGCCCTGGCCACCGATGAAAGCATCATCGTCGTCGCCAACGGCGGCCGCACGGACGTCTCGAGCTGGGGTGGCATCCTCAGCCTCGGCGCCTCCCTCAAGGGTGTGCGCGGCGTGGTGACCGACGGCGCGTGCCGTGACGTCCACGAAGCCCGCGAACTCGGCTTCCCGGTCTTCGCCAAGGGCCGCATCCCTGCCACCGCCCGCACCCGTGTCCAGCAGCGCTCCATCGGCGAAACGGTCCGGATCGGCAGCGCCATGGTGGCCCCCGGTGACGTCGTGTTCGCGGACGAGACCGGCGTCGTCGTGGTTCCCCGCGCCCATGCCGAAGAAGTGCTCGCGAAGGCCCAGGCCGTCGTCGAGCGTGAAAAGGCCATCGCGGCGGACGTCCGCGCCGGCATCCCACTGCACGAGGCCATGCGGGATGCCCGCTTGGCCGGAACCCCTGAGGAACACTGATGACCCCCGTAACCCCCGACGTCGTCGCCCGCCTCGCGGCCATCCCGACGGCCTCCATCTCGGACGCCATGGACTCCCTCGGCGTCGAAGGCGCCCTGCACGGCATCGCACCGCTGACCTACGGCTTCCGCGCCACCGGCCCCGCCTTCACCGTCCGGTACGCCCCTGCCGATGAGGATCGCGGGAGCGTGGGTGACTTCCTCGACGACGTCCCTCCCGGATCCGTTATCGTCATCGACAACCAAGGCCGCACCGAGGTGACCGTCTGGGGCGGAATCATGACCGAGGTGGCCGCTGTCCGCGGCATCGCAGGCACCGTCATCAACGGTGTCTGCCGCGACGTCGCCGCGTCCCTCGAGCAGGACTACGCGATCTTCAGCGCGGGCCGCTACATGCGCACCGGCAAGGACCGCGTCCGCCTCGCCGCCGTCGGCACCGAGGTCAACATCAACGGCATCGCCATCGCCCCCGGCGATATCGTGTGCGCCGATGCCGACGGCGCCTTCGTGGTCCCCGCCGCACTCGCCGCCCAGGTCGCCGAGCTTGCCGAGGGCATCGAAGCCACCGAGGCGCGGATCGTCGAAACCGTCAAGGCCGGCGCCACCCTCAAGGAAGCCCGCGCCCGCCTGGGCTACCACGACCTCCAATGGAAGAAGGCCTGAAATGACCGCCACAGACGCAGCCCGCGGCCACTCCGGGGCGACCCTTTTCGAGGCGGCCAAGCTACCCGTTGCCTGCGATCCGGGACTCAAGCCTGCCTGGGCCGGCGCCCGGGTCGCCGGCCCCGCCTTCACCGTGCACGGGCTCGGCGGCGACAATCTCGCCCTCCACAACGCCGTGCTCGCCGCTCCCGCCGGAAGCGTGCTCGTCGTCGACCTCCAGGGCGCCGAACACGGCCATTGGGGTGAGATCCTCGCAGCCGCCGCACAGCACCGCGGCATCGTTGGTCTCGTCGTCGACGGCGGGGTGCGCGACGCCGCCGAGCAGGAAGCCATGGGCTTCCCTGTCTTTTCGCGCTCGGTGACAGTGGTCGGCACCGGCAAGGACTACGCCGGCGAGTTCGGCGTCCCGGTCCGGGTCGGCTGCCGCACCGTCTGGCCCGGTGACCTCGTGGTCGGTGACGGCGACGGCGTCGTCGTGATTCCCGCCGGGGTCACCGACGCGGTGCTCGACCGCGCGGATCAGCGTGTGGAGGACGAGAAGCGCATCCTGCGTGAAGTCGCCGAGGGACGCTCCACGCTGGAGATCTACGGCCTCGACCCGGCAGGACGCGTGGTCTCCGGAGCAGGCGCGTGAACCCAAGCATCCGGCCCGCCGTCGCCGTCGATCGCATCACCCTTGCGAGCCGCCGCTCCGCTACCCTCGGAGCGGCCGTTGAGGGGGCCGTTTCCCTGGCGATGGGGGAGCCCGACGGCGGCACACCGCCCGCCGTCGTCGATGCCGCCATTGCGGCACTCAAGGATGGCCGGACGCGGTATTCCCCGATGACCGGCGCACCGGCCCTCCGCGGTGCGATCGCCGCGGATGTCGCCGCTCGCACCGGCCGTCACACCACGGCGGCCGAGGTCGTCCTGACCCACGGCGGCAGCGCTGCCCTGGGTGCCGCGTTCCTGGCGCTCCTGAATCCCGGGGACAAGGTGCTCATCCCCGAGCCGACGTATTCCCTCTACGCCGACCAGGCCGCCCTGGCCGGGGCCGAGGTTGTCTGGCTGCCGCCGCGCCAGGACGGCTCGCTGGACCTGGAGGCCCTCCGGCGGGAAGCCGCGGATGCACGCCTGCTGGTGCTGTGCAACCCAGGCAACCCGACCGGAGCGCTCTACGGCCCCTCCGAACTCCTCGCCGTCGAGGAGGTGCTCCTGGAGAACCCCGGCCTGGTGCTGCTCTCGGACGAGGCCTACGGAACCATCGTCTTCGACGGCGTGCCCTTCGTCTCGGCACTCTCCCTCGAACGGGTGCCCGGCCAGGTGCTGGTCTGCGGGACCTTCTCGAAGAGCTACGCCATGACCGGCTGGCGGCTGGGGTACGTCGTGGCCCCGGAGGCGCTCGCCGCTCCCGTCTCGCTCATCCACCGTACGCTCAACGGGCCACTGAACACCTTCGTCCAGGACGCTGCCCTTGCTGCCCTCGGAACGAGCGAAGAGGAGCTTGAGCGCCTGCGCGGGTCCTACCAGCAGCGGCGTGATCTGGTCCTGGAGAAACTGGGCGCGGAACCCCGCATCAGCCTGCGCCGCCCGCAAGGAGCGTTCTACGCGTTCCCGCGCGTCGAGTCTTCCCTCAGCTCGAATGACATGGTCGCCCTCTTCGCCGAGGCAGGGGTGCTGGTGCGCTCGGGGAGCGAGTTCGGTGCCTCGGGCGAGGGCCATGTGCGGCTGTCCTTCGCCACGGACACCAGGAGCCTGGAGACGGCACTGGACCGGCTGCTGGCGGCCGTTCGGGACATGCCGTGAAGCGGCTGCCGACGGCGGCCCGCACCTGGCATCCGTATGAGGACTGGGCCGCGCTGATCGGCGGCCCGGTCCAGGTCCGCCGCGACGGCGCCGTCGTGTCGGCAGGAACCGTCGACGACGTGATGCCCGATTCCTCGGCACTATGGCTGGCCGCCGACGCCAGGCAGGGCAGGCGCTGCTACACCCGCTCCGAAGGCTATGAAGTGTGGATCAGTCCGCGTGACCTGCAGCCGGCACTGCTATTCCGTCCCAGCGGCGCGTGACTGATATCCGCCTCCCCAACAACCGACCCATCCAGACTGAAAGGCAGCCCCCAGTGCCTGCGAATACCCTGCCCACGCTGCATGATCTTGGCCTCACCGTCGGCGGGAGGGCGGTGAAACTCTCCTGCCTTAGCCGCGGTGGAGACGGCGTCGCGACCGTGTTCCTGCACGGTTTCGGATCCACCAAGGAGGACTACGCGGATTTTGCCGTGCATCCTGCGTTCAAGGGCCGGCCGTTCTTCGCCTATGACGCCCCGGGTTGCGGGGATTCGCACTGCGATGACCTTGGGCTCGTCTCCGTCCCCTTCCTGGTGGAAACCGCCTTGGCTGCACTTGATGCACAGGGGATCGGCCGGTTCCACCTGGTGGGCCATTCGATGGGCGGCCTGACAGCGCTCATGCTGGCGGACCGGGTCCCGGAACGCGTGGCGAGCTTCGTGGACATCGAGGGGAATGTCGCCCCCGAAGACTGCTTCCTCAGCCGCCAGATCGTGCAGCACCCGAACGAAGACCCGGAGGAGTTTTTCGCCGACTTCGTGGCCCGGAACTACGGCACGCCGCACTATTCCAGCCGGCTGTACGCGGCCAGCGTGCGCCACAAGGTCAGGGCGGGAGCAGTGCGCGGCATCTTCGAGTCCATGGTGGACCTTTCGGACAACTCCGGGCTCATGGAGCGGTTCCTCGGGCTGCCGTGCCTCCGCATGTTCATGTACGGCGAGCAGAACCGGAGCCTGAGCTACCTGCCCCACCTGGCGGCCCACGGCGTGGAGCTCGCGGAGATTCCGTATAGCGCGCATTGGCCGATGTACTCCAACCCAGTGGCGATGTGGGAACGGATCGCCGCCTTCCACGCGCCCGTTTCCTGAGCCTGTTCCTCAAGCTGTGCCAACCACCGGCGCACAACGTCGTGCGCCCGAATCCCCGGAGAGAAAACCATGCGCCCATCCGATTCCACGCCGTCCGCGGTTCCTGACCACCTGGAGGACGGCGGCCACGCCCATTCCACCGACCATGTCCTGCATGCGGAAGACGCCGGCTACCACAAGGGCCTGAAGACCCGCCAGATCAGGATGATCGCCATCGGTGGCGCCATCGGCACCGGCCTGTTCCTGGGCGCCGGCGGGCGCCTTGCCGCGGCGGGGCCGTCCCTGATGATCGCCTACGCCGTCTGCGGCATCTTCGTGTTCTTCATACTGCGTTCCATGGGGGAACTGGTGCTGCACCGCCCGTCCTCCGGCTCCTTTGTTTCCTACGCCCGTGAGTTCTTCGGCGAGAAGGCAGCCTTCGTCTCCGGCTGGTTCTACTGGATCAACTGGGCCATGACCACCATCGTGGACACCACCGCGGCCGCCCTGTACATGAACTTCTTCGGCAAGTATGTGCCGTGGATTTCCGCCGTGCCGCAATGGGGCTGGGCCCTCATCGCCTTGGCCCTCGTGTTGGCGCTGAACCTGATCTCGGTGACCGTCTTCGGGGAACTCGAGTTCTGGTTCGCTCTCATCAAGGTCGCGGCCCTGCTGGCCTTCCTGGCCGTGGGCGTCTTCTTCGTCCTGTTCGGCACTCCCACAGGTTCGCCCACCGGATTCTCGCTTATCACCGAAAACGGCGGCTTCTTCCCCACCGGCCTCCTGCCGATGATCCTGCTCATGCAGGGCGTCGTGTTCGCCTACGCGGGCACCGAACTCGTTGGCACCACCGCGGGGGAAACCGAGAACCCTGCCAAAGTGATGCCCAAGGCGATCAACTCAGTGATCATGCGCATCGCCGTGTTCTACGTGGGTTCGGTCATCCTGCTCTCCCTGCTGCTGCCGTACACGGCGTACCAGAAAGGCGTCAGCCCCTTCGTGACCTTCTTCGGGCACATCGGGATCAACGGGGTGGATGTGATCATGAACCTCATCGTCCTGACGGCTTCCCTGTCATCGCTGAACGCGGGCCTGTACTCCACGGGCCGTATCCTTCGTTCCATGGCGGCCGCCGGGTCTGCGCCGCGCTATGCGCTGAAGATGAACAAGGCCGGCGTGCCCTATGGTGGCATCGCGATCACGGCGGCGGTCTCCCTGCTCGGCATTCCGCTGAACTACTTCGTGCCGTCCGACGCGTTCGAGATCGTGCTCAATGTGGCATCCGTGGGGATCATCGCCTCCTGGGCCACCATCGTTCTGTGCCAGATCCAGCTGCAGCGCTGGGCAGCCAGGGGCTGGGTGCAGCGGCCGTCCTTCCGCACGCCGGGAGCCCCGTTCACCGGATACCTCACGCTGGCCTTCCTGCTCGTAGTCCTCGCGATGATCCTCATCGACTCTCCGTGGACCCTGCTGACCACCGCAATCGCTTGCGTGCTGATGGTGGCCGGTTGGTTCGCGTGCCGCCGCCGCATCCGCGAGATCGCCAAGATCCGCGAGGGCTACACCGGAGCGGCACCGGTTCTGGCAAACCGCCCGGCCTTCGCCAAGTACGACCGGGATACTCCCTGACCTGCGGAACTTGCCGATGTCAGGCAAAGTTCTCTCCATAGGGACGGTTGTTTGACGAGGCGGAGGCGCGATGAAAGAGATGATCGAAGTCAGGCAGGCACTGTACTTCATCGCGGTTGCGGAGGAACTGCATTTCGGACGGGCGGCCGAACGCCTCAGCATGTCCCAACCGCCCCTTAGCCAGGCCATTCGTCAGCTTGAGCGGATGCTTGGTGCCAATCTCCTTGAGCGGTCGACCCGGGCCGTCCAGCTCACCGAGGCCGGACGATGGTTTCTTGATGAATGCCGGGCGCTTGTCGACACCTCAGTGCGCGCGGCCGAAGCAGCCCATCGCGCGAGTGCGGGGATGGTGGGAACCCTTCGGGTGGGCGCAGTCACGTCAGCCCTCAGCGACCTGTTGCCCCAGATAGTAAGAATGTTCAAGGAATCGCGCCCCTTGGTTGAGCTTCACGTGCGTGAGATCAATACCCAGGACGCCAGGGACGCGCTGTTGCGCAGGGAAATCGATGTGGCGGTCATCCGCCAAGCAGCGAGCACACGGTCCTTGGCAGCGACCCCGCTTCGCCGTGACCGGCTGGCTTTGGCAATGCCCTTGGATCATCCATTTGCAGCGTCAGAAGGCCCCGTGGAGCTGGACGCCTTCCGTGATGATTCCTGGGTATGGCATCAGCGCCACCTGTCCCCTGAATACCATGATGAAATCGCCCTGGCCTGCAGGGCGGCGGGTTTCAGCCCGGAGCCCAAGCACGTTGCCAACAGCATCCATTCGCAACTGGCGATGGTGGAGGCCGGCCTCGGAGTGACCCTCGCCCCGGAGTCCTCGATCCGACGCCGTCCCTGGGCCATCGCCTGGCGGGAGCTGGCCCAGCCTGCCGACATGGTGGAGCTTTCACTCGTCAGCCGTGCCAACGACACCGAAACGTTGGTGGCGCATTTCATGGCGTGTGCAGTTGCCGGCGGGCGCGATCATTAGGTCGCCCAAAGTCTTAGTGTTATAGCTATTTTGACCTTCAGAATATGAGAGTTTGGCGGTGGAATGGGATGACTACCAAATAGGTGACCCGGGGCACATTGTGGCCCGGGGAATGGAAGCAAGGATTCTCATGACTACAGCCCGGGAACGCCTGGCCGAAGCCGGCATTCAACTCTCTACCCCGCTCACTCCGGGTGGCGCCTATGTGCCTTATGTCTGGTCGGGGAACCAACTGTTTGTTGCCGGACAGATCTGCCGTATTGGCGAAGAAATGCAGTACCAGGGTGTGGTCGGCGCTGACCTGACCGTGGAAGAAGGACAGGCGGCCGCGCGCCTCTGTGCAGTGAACGTTCTATCAGTCGTGAGCGAAGTCTGCGGCGGTGACCTGACGGGTGTCCGGCTCCTGAGCCTGAACGGTTTTGTCCGGTGCACGCCCGACTTCGAACAGCAGGCACGCGTGATGGACGGAGCGTCCGAAGTCTTCCTTGAAGCGCTGGGGGACGACGGCAGGCACGTTCGGACGGCGGTCGGGGCATACGCACTTCCCAGGCGTTCCCCTGTCGAGATCTCCACGATTTTCGAGGTGGTCCGGGATGCCCGCTGAAGTGCAAAAGGAAGCCGCCTTCAATATCGGCGAGATCCGGTCCGCGGCTGCTCGGATTACGGGGCGTGTTGTCCGGACGCCTGTGCTGGCCTCGCCGATGCTGGATGAAGCGGCAGGTGCCCGGGTCTTCGTGAAGGCTGAATCCCTTCAGCTGACCGGATCATTCAAGATCCGGGGCGCCCTCAACAAGGTCCTCGGTATGAGCGATGAGGAACGCCGTTCCGGTGTAGCGGCCTACTCGGCCGGAAACCATGCAGCTGCTGTAGCTGCCGCAGCCCGGATCGTTGGCTGTCCTGCCGTCATCGTGGTGCCGAATACGGCGCCGAAGATCAAGGTGGACAACTGCCTCTGGTGGGGAGCGGAAGTCGTGTTCTATGACGCCGCAACACAGGACCGTGTTCAGGTCACCCAGGAGATTGCGGAACAGCGGGGGATGACCATCATCTCCCCGTTCGATGACTACCAGGTCATGGGTGGCGCCGGCACGGTGGGGCTGGAATTCTCGGAGCAACTCCAGGGAATGGGTGAACGCCCGGACGCTGTGGTGGTCAACTGCAGCGGCGGCGGCCTCGCATCCGGCGTCATCGAAGCCATGGAGCAGGCCTTCCCCGGGATTGAGAAGTACATTGTGGAACCTGCCGGCTACGACAAGATGGCCCGCTCGCTCGCCATCGGGAAAGTGTGCAGCAATCCGGCTGTGCGCCACACCATCATGGATGGAATCAGTGGTCCGATCGCCGGAGAAAAGCCACTTGAAGTCTTGCGCAAGTACTCCGTCCAAGGTCTCACGGTCAACGACGACGAGGCCCTGAACGCCGTCGCCGAGGCTTACCGGACTCTGAAGATCGTGGTGGAACCCGGCGGAGCGGCCTCGTTGGCGGCAGTACTTCACAAGGGCGCCTATTTCCAGGGCAAGACGGTTGCAGTTGTCTGTTCAGGCGGGAATGTCGACCCGTCCACTTTTGCCAGGGCCATTCAAGGAAGCTTCGAAAACTAGTCCCGTTCCGGGAAAACGATCACCTCTTGAACCCAAAGCCACCGAGCTGGGGCCCTTGCCCACAGCTCAATCCCGCACATGCCCCGCCGGCCTTCAGCGCACGGTCCGATACCCCAGGAAAACCTCAGATGGATATCTACCGAAATACCGACAAGAACGCTCCGGAACACTTGGTTTCGATTCGGAACGTCAACAAGCATTTTGGCCCTCTTCACGTCCTCAAAGACATCAACCTCCAGGTCCGCAAGGGCGAAGTGGTGGTGGTCATCGGACCGTCGGGTTCGGGCAAGTCCACCCTGTGCCGCGCCATCAACCGCCTGGAAACGATTGATGCCGGCGACGTCTCGATCGACGGAAAGCACCTCCCCGAGGAAGGCAAGCAGTTGGCAAAGCTGCGCGCCGACGTCGGGATGGTCTTCCAGTCCTTCAACCTCTTCGCGCACAAAACGATCCTGGAAAACGTCACGCTCGGCCCCATCAAGGTCAAGGGCGCCAGCAAGGCAGAGGCCGAGAAGGAGGCCATGAAGCTGCTCGAACGCGTCGGCGTCGGGCATCAGGCACCCAAGCTGCCCGCCCAGCTCTCCGGCGGCCAGCAGCAGCGCGTGGCGATCGCCCGCGCCCTGGCCATGAAGCCGAAGGTCATGCTCTTCGACGAACCCACCTCGGCGCTGGACCCCGAAATGATCAACGAGGTCCTGGACGTCATGGTCCAGCTCGCCAAGGAAGGCATGACCATGATCGTGGTCACCCACGAGATGGGCTTCGCCCGCAAGGCGGCAGACCGCGTGATCTTCATGGCGGACGGCCAGATCGTCGAGGATGCCACGCCCGAGGAATTCTTCACCAACCCGCAGAGCAACAGGGCCAAGGACTTCCTCTCCAAGCTGCTGACCCACTAGTCCTTTGCGTTCACACCCCCCCAATTGAGCAATGCCCTGAAAAGGAAAGGAATGCTGTCATGGCACTCTTCAGCACCACAAACAAGGCCGGCATCACGGCCGCTTCAGCCATACTCGCCATTTCGTTGAGCGCTTGCGGCGGCGCCGGGAGCACGGCAGCAGACCCTTCCGGGAGCACTGTGCCGTATTCGGTCGCCAGCGATGTCAGGCTCAGCGGCAGCCCCACCTTCGACAAGATCAAGTCCGACGGCAAGATCCGCATTGGCGTCAAGGAAGACCAGCCGGGCTTCGGATTCAAGGACGCGGCAACCGGCGAGTACAGCGGCTTCGACATCGAAATCGCCAAGTGGGTTGCGGCCTCCCTTGGCTATGACAAGAGCAAGATCGAGTTCAAGCCGATCCCGTCCGTCAACCGGGAGACCGCAATTGAGAACGGCGACATCGATTACTACGTGGGAAGCTACTCCATCACGGAGAAGCGGAAGAAGCAGATCGACTTCGCCGGTCCTTACTTCATCACCGGCCAAGGCCTGATGGTGAAGAAAGGCAACACCGCTATCAGCAGCGAAAAGGACCTGGGCGGCAAGAACGTGTGCTCCGTGACCGGCTCCACGCCGATCCAGTACGTCAAGACGAATTTCCCGAATGCCAAGACCAGTGAATTCGAGACCTACTCCCAGTGCGTCGAAGCACTCAAGGACGGTCGCGTTGATGCTGTCACAACCGATCAGGGGCTTCTCCTGGGGTATGCCTCGCAGGCGCCTGATCTTCTGCAGGTGGTGGGTCAGCCATTCACCATCGAGAAGTACGGCATCGGGCTGCCCAAGGGCGACTCGGCCCTGCGGAAGTTCATCAACAACGTGCTGAGCAACGGCAAGAGCACCTGGCAAAAGATCTACGACATCACGCTCGGTACAACGGGCGTGAAAGTGGACCAGCCGGCTGTCGATAACTACTGACAGGCAGGGGGGTGGGCGAAATCCGGCAGGCTGACGCCCACCGCCATCCGCCGCGAAAGCAGCACTCATGAGTACACTCCTCGATAATCTTGACCTCTTCACCGAGGGTTTCAAGAACACCCTTTTCCTGTTCTTCTTCTCCGCGATCTTCGCCCTGGCACTCGGCACCATTGTCGGCACCATGCGGGTATCACCGGTCCCCGCGCTCCGAGGATTCGGAACCACATACGTCAACATCGTCCGGAACATGCCGCTGACCTTGGTGCTGTTCTTCTTTGCCCTTGGTTATCCCAAACTGGGGTTGCCGGAGATGAGCTTCATGGTGGCTGCCATGGCCGGGCTCAGCATTTACTCTGCAAGCTATGTCGCCGAAGTGCTTCGCTCCGGTATCAATACGGTGCCGATCGGCCAGGCGGAGGCAGCCCGGGCCATCGGCCTGGATTTCGGGCAGGCCTTGGGGCTGGTGGTTCTCCCGCAGGCATTCCGGGCCGTTATCCCGCCCCTGTTCAGCGTGCTTATCGCACTCCTGAAGAACACAACGATCGCCGCCGGGTTTTCCGTCATGGAGGCTGGCGCCATCCGGGCCAACCTTTCCGAACGCGGTGAACCCGCGATGGTGGGTTTGCTCTGGATCGCGTTCTTCTTCGTCCTGCTTGTCCTGACGCTGGCCCAATTCCAACGCTACTTCGAGAAGAAGTTGAAGGTCCTTCGATGAGTTCAGTTCTCTATGATGCACCCGGCCCCAAGGCCCGGGTCCGGCACCGGGCGGTCGGCGTCGTCGGTACCGCGATCGTCATCGGCGTGCTCGTCTTTGTGGTGGGGCAATTGGCGGCCACCGGTCAGTTCAGCGAAGCCAAGTGGAAGATCTTCAGCTTCCCCTTGGTGCAGCAGACCATCCTGCAGGCCACCGGCGCCACGCTTTCCGCATTCGGCGTGGCCGGGGTGGGAAGCCTTGTGCTGGGTCTCGTCCTTGCAATCGGGCGTCTCTCCGACCGTCAATGGATCTCCACGCCGTGCCACTGGTTCACGGAACTTTTCCGGGCAGTGCCGTTGCTCGTGATGATGATGATGCTCTACTACGGCCTCCCGGCGCTCCTGGGCGTATCCTGGCCGCCCTATGCCGCCGTCGTCATCGCGCTTGTCCTCTATAACGGATCGGTTCTGGCAGAGGTGTTCCGCTCTGGTGTTGAAGCCCTTCCCCGAGGTCAACGCGAGGCCGGTGTCGCCGTCGGCCTGAGCAAGTCGCAGGTAATGGTTAACATCCTGCTGCCCCAGGCAATCCGGTCGATGCTGCCAGTCATCATTTCGCAGATGGTCGTTGCATTGAAGGACACCGCCCTGGGCTTCATCGTCACGTACAACGAGATCCTTTTCCAGGCGAAGTACTTCGGTTCCCAGGCCCAGTATGGTTCGCCGATCATTCCCTCAGCGATCGTGGCAGGTGTTCTCTACGTGGGCATGTGCCTCGTCCTGTCGGGATTGGCCAAGTTGGCGGAGCTGCACCTGCGTTCGGGCCGCTTGGGGCTGAAGAGGCCACGCCCGGTATGATCCGGAACCATGAGCGCTGAGCTGAACACCGGAACTCCCGCCGCAGGAACCAAAGCCGGAACCGTCCGTGCCGTCTTCCTGGACGTGGACGGCACCTACGCGGACTACGGCGTTGTGCCCGCGGGCCACGTGCGGGCGGTCCAGGCGGCCCGCAAGGCGGGTCACCGGGTATTCCTGTGCACCGGCCGGCCCGTCTCGATGCTGCCCGAAGCCATCCGCGGAGCGGGCTTCGACGGGCTCGTGGCCAGCGCCGGCGCCTATGTAGAGGTCGCGGGAGAGGTCCTCGTGGACCGGCGCTTCCCTGCAGATCTCGCCGCCCGCACGGTCGCCACCCTCGATGCGCACGACGCCGTCTACGTCCTGGAAGCCCAGGAATCCCTGCACGTGGCACCGGCGGCGGAGGAACGCCTGCGCGCCATCATCGAGGAACACTTCAGCCGGGCGCCCGACGGCCGCGAGATAGGATCGTCCGCGATCCTCGGCTCACTGGAGCGTGTCCCGGACCTGGCCAAAGTGCCGTTCTCCAAGGTCTCGGTGTTCGACTCCCCGGTTCCCATGCAGCTGCTGGTTGAGGAAATCGGCGACGGGATCGCCGTCGTCGAGAATTCCATCGCGGACGAAGGCCGCCACGCTGGCGAGCTGTATCAGCGCGGCATCAGCAAGGCCGACGGCGTTGCCGCGGCGATCGCGCACCTGGGCATTTCGCGCGAAAACAGCATCGCAGTGGGCGACGGCGAGAACGACCTTGAGATGGTCGCTTTCGCCGGCATCGGGGTCGCCATCGAGGGATCCTCGCCCGAGCTGCTGGCGCTGGCGGACCGCACGGCCGCACCGCCGCAGCAAGAGGGCCTCGTGGCGGCGTTCGAGGAGCTCGGCCTCATCTGAGGCGCTTTCGGGTGAAGCGCCAGGGGATCGAAGGCGGTCGCCGCTTCCACTCCCCGGGCAGATAATTGATGTACCAGCATGGCTTTGACTTCCGCCATGCACCTACGATGCGACGCCCCGCCGGGACGCTGTCACCGCTGGCCGGGCTGGCAGCCAGCCAGCCGGCGTATCGAATCGAGGAGCACCATGTCTACGTTGAAGGAGCGGCTGCACGCAGACGTCGTCAGCCACATGAAGGACGGCAACCGCGTCGCCCTGTCCGCCGTGCGCAACGTCCTGAGCGAGATCGACACCCGTGAGAAGGCCGGCAAGACGCCCATCCACATGGACGACGCCCAGATCACGGCCATGTTGCAGAAAGAGGCAGCCAAGCGCCACGAAACCGCCCACATTTACGAGGAAGCGGGGGAGTCCGAGCGGGCCGCCACGGAGATCGCAGAGGCCGAGGTCATCGAGGCCTACCTGCCCGAGCCCCTGACCACGGCTGAAGTCGAGGCCATTGTCGACGAGGCCATGGCATCACTCAGGGCTGACGGCGTGGAGTTGTCGCTCATGCACATGGGTTATGTCATGAAGCCGGTCACCGAGAAGGTTGCCGGCCGCTTCGACGGCAAGGCGGTCAGTGAGATCGTCCGCAAACGCCTCTCGTAGCGAAGCGAGGCGGTAGGAGGCGACGACGGCGGCGGCCGCGCGGCCGCCGTCGCACCTTCGGCAGTCTTTCCTGACAGCTGGAGGCAGCCGACGACGGCGCTCCGGCTGTGGCACGACAACACCTGAGCGGCGTAAAGCCAGCCACTCAGCACGAGTGGCTTGCGTCAGAAGGGTGGCGGGTCGGGTTCGCGGGGCTGGGCTGTGGTTCGGTGGCTGGTGGGTCTTGTGTTTGTGGCGGGTGTCGGGGGGCTGGTCGGTGTATTTTCAGCCTGTGGGGCTGGTCCTTACGTTGTTGGTGTGTGGCCGGTGAACTTTGTATGCTCGCCGTCACCCAGGGATGCCGGGTATGGCTTTGGGCTGGTTGCCTCGTGTGATGGCTGGAATGGATTGGCCGCCTGGCGTCCCGGTCCGACCTGGACCGCTGATTGAGAAGTGCGACATTGATCGACCGCGCGCTGGGCCAGTTCAGCGGTCCGGGAGTCCCAGCCCGCGCCCGACGCCTTCGAGCGCAGACACCACACCGGCCAACACCTCCAGAGGGTCCTTCCCCCCGCGCCGTCCGGGTCAAAGCCCCCGCGGCCATGGTGTTCTCCATGCCCTCAATCCAAACAAAGTGGTCTGACATTTTTGCGGCCCGGCCCGCCTGCCCGTCTCGCTCGCCTGCGCCCGGTTTGGTCGCCCCCGGGTCTGGAAGCCAACCCTCTCGCCACGCAGGGGGAACTTACTAAGTTTGCTGATTAATTTCCCGGAAACCATGGACTCGCCGCGCGCCCGCCGTTAGCGTCGAAAGAGAGGACGGTACCCCCGGCGGCGCCTCCCGTGGTCTCAGAAATCCCTTGACGCGTACATCCCAGTAGACAAGCAGATGGACTATGAGCGACTCACAGCAGTATGCATCGCAGCAGGCGCCCGAAGGCGCCTTGGAGTCACCCCCGCAGGATCCGCGCGGCGGCTACCCCGTGGGGCCCTTCCCCAGGCAGGAACAGGAACAGCCAGGCCTCACCGAAAAGGCCGATCCCGTGCCGGACCACGGCGAACGCAGCTACGAAGGCCACGGCAGACTGGACGGAAAAGCGGCCCTGATCACCGGTGGGGACTCCGGAATCGGCAGGGCGGTGGCGATTGCGTTCGCCAGGGAAGGGGCCGACGTCGCGATTTCCTACCTCCCTGAAGAAGAGGTGGACGCCACGGCGACGGCGGCCCTCATCCAGGAAGCCGGCCGGCGCTCCCTGCTGCTCGCGGGTGACGGACGCGAAGAGCAGTTCAGCACGGAGATCGTCGAAAAGACCGTGGATGCATTCGGCAAGCTCGACGTCCTGGTCCTCAACGCGGCGTACCAGAAGAACCGCGAGAGCCTCGATTCAACGCCCACGGAGGAGTTCGACCGGGTCTTCAAGACCAATCTCTACAGCCTGATCTGGAGCGCGCAGGCGGCGATTCCCCACATGGCTCCCGGTGGCTCGATCATCACCACGGCGTCCATCCAGGCCTTCAACCCTTCGCCGGGACTGTTCGACTACGCGATGACCAAGGCCGCGCAGGTGGCGTTCACCAAGGCGCTGGCCCAGGAACTCGGGCCGAAGGGCATCCGTGTGAATGCGGTGGCGCCGGGACCCATCTGGACCCCGCTGATCCCGGCCACCGACTGGCCCGACCACCTGCCCGAGTTCGGGCAAGACACGCCGCTCGGCCGGGCGGGTCAGCCCGCCGAACTGGCCGCCGCGTATGTGCTGCTGGCGTCCAACGAGGGCTCGTACATTTCCGGCGCCGTGCTACCCGTGACGGGCGGCAAAGGCCTCTGAGTGGACCCGGTTCTCAACGAAAAGAGGAGGAACACCATGGAGCAGGACCGCAGGAATCCCGAAGAGGAAGCAGGCGGGTACGGAACGCCCACCGCGGAGCAGGAGATGGGTGCGGGGACGCAGTTCGCGCAACCCCGGACGGCGCAACCCCGGACGGCGCAAGACAGCGCGGAGCCGGAGGTCCTGCTGCCTTCCGCAGAAGCTCCGATGGACGAAGGAAACACCGAGGTGCCCGGGCGCCCGGACGTTGATTCGTCGAGTGGGCCCGACGGCGGCGCCACCAGTCTGCCGGCCGAAAAGTCACCGCGTGATGACGAGGATGAAGACGAAAGGTTCGACGCCGGGTAGGGGCCCGGGCTCAAGGGCGGCGGTAACGCATCATTCCGGTTCGTCCTGCAGATCAGGCGGGTTTCGCGCGGCTCTGATCGCCTGATCTGCAGGATCAAAAGACCCAACGCTTTGCCCCGAGAGTGAGCCGAGGCGCGCCGGCTCGGGGCAGGTCCTTCGTTGACACCCCCCGTTTCGGAGTCCTCAATGGGGTTATGGATCAGGCCACTGTAGGTGTCGTCTGGGCGGCGACATGCATCGCGGGGGTGGTGGCCCTAGCGTTGGCCGCGCGCCGGATCGGCCGCTTGAACGCGGCGGCGTGGATGCTGGCCGTCGCGGCACTCCTGCTCGCGGGGGAGGACCCATGGTAGCTGGCGTTCATGGCCTCCACTCCTGTCAGTAACACGGACGATGGAGTGCTGGGTCTCGTGAAGGCGCACACCTTGGCACACATGGTCGGCGGCGCCGGCATGTCCGTGGCTGGCCTTGTGCTTGCGGTGTGGGTTGCCCATACGGGACTTCGTCGCGCCCAACGCTGGGCGTGGTGGGCGTTGCTGACTGTTCTGCTGATCGTCGGAGGAACCGACACGCATGAACTGACGATCTACCCGCACGGCCTGCCGCTGTTCCCCACGCCCTCCGACGGCAACCGGGGCTTCGGCTGGCCCAGCCTGGTAGCCGGTTTCGCGGCCTGGGCTTTGGCCCTTGGCTTCTCATATGGCCCCGTTTTCCGAAGCGGCGACCAAGGCGGCCAAGGCATCCAAGGAGGACAAAAAAGAATTCGCCGCTAGGAGCCCTTACCGCTTCTTCGGGTGCCGCTTCGCCGCCGCGTTGATCGCCGACTTCGCGGCCGGCGGCAGCCCTGCGGTTTCCATTTCGGGTTCAGCGGCGGTGCCCCGCGCCCGGGCGACGGCCCTCATGCCGTGGTAGATCACCAGGGCCGCAGCGGAACCAAGCGCGATGCCGGTGAACTTCAGTTCGCCGATGGTCCAGGTGTAGTCGGCGATGCCGATGATCAAGGCGACGGCGGCCGTGGTCAGGTTGACGGGGTTGGAGAAGTTGACCTTGTTCTGCACCCAGATCTTCACGCCCAGGATGCCGATCATGCCGTACAGCATGGTGGCCGCGCCGCCCAGAACGCCGGCCGGGACGGTGGCAATCAGTTCGCCGAACTTCGGCGAGAAGCTCAGCAGGATCGCGAACACGCCCGCCACCCAGTAGGCCGCCGTCGAATACACCTTGGTGGCGGCCATGACGCCGATGTTTTCGGCATAGGTGGTGGTGCCGGAACCGCCGCCGAAACCGGCGAGGACGGTCGCGACGCCGTCGGCAATCAGGGCGCGGCCGGAGACGTCGTCGAGGTTTCGGCCGGTCATGGTGGCCACCGACTTCACGTGCCCCACGTTTTCGGCTACGAGCACCAGCACCACCGGCACGAACAGGCCCACTACGCCCAGATGGAATTCCGGGGTCTGGAAGTGCGGCAGGCCGATCCACGCCGCGGCATCCATCTTGGAGTAGTCCACCTCGCCGCGCGCCATGGCCGTGACGTAACCGACCACCACACCCACCAGGATGCTCAGCCGGCCCACGATCCCGCGGAACAGCACGCTGACCAGGATGATCGTCACCAAAGTCACCAGCGCTGTGATGGGCGCCTTGTCGAAGTTCGTCTTCGCGGCCGGGGCCAGGTTCAGGCCGATCAGCGCCACGATGGCGCCCGTGACGATCGGCGGCATGGTCCGGTTGATCCACTCCGCGCCGAACTTATTCACCACCGCGCCGATGAGCGCCAGTACGACGCCGGCCAGCACCACTCCGCCCAGCGCACCGGCCACGCCGTACTGCTGCTGGGACGCCAGGATGGGGGCGATGAACGCGAAGCTGGAACCAAGGTAGCTGGGCACCCGGCCCTGGGTGATCACCAGGAACAGCAAGGTCCCGACACCGGAGAACAGCAGGGTGGTGGCCGGCGGCATGCCGGTGATGATGGGCACCAGGAAGGTGGCGCCGAACATCGCCACCACGTGCTGCATGCCGACGCCGATGGTCAGCGGCCAGGCCAGCCGCTCCTCGGGGGCCACCACGTGGCCGGGGCGGATGGTCTTGCCGTTGCCGTGGAGCTTCCATTTGACGCCGAGCATGCTCATGGCAGGGGCCTTCCTCAGAAGATAACGGGGGTTCGCTGCCACTTTACCGCTGAAATGTGAGGCCCGCTTTACGTGCTTTGGCGCGGACAAAGGACGTAGAGCGGGCCCCGCAACGGAAGGATCTCAGTACCCCAGGTTGAAGCTGCGCACCGCCTCCCTGATGTCCTCCTCCACAAGGTCGGCGTTGATGGCCGCTGCTGCCACCGATCCTTCACTGGCTGCCGTGATGACCTGGGCCCGTGGATTCGCCAGGTTCCCGGCAACGTACACGCCGCGGACGCTCGTTTGCCCCGCGCCGTCCGTGACCACCCATCCGGCGTCGTCCGTTTCGCAGGCCAGGCCTCTGAGCAGGCCGTTGTTCGGTACGAAGCGCGGCGGCACAAACAGTGCACCCCGGGGAACCAGCCTGCCGTCCGTCATTTCGACCCCGGAGAGGTGTCCGTCCTGGACCACCACCCGCTGGACCGTTCCTTCCACGACCCCGATCGCGCGGGCCGTCAGCTCGGTGCGCTGCTGCACGGTCAGGAGCCGCTCGGGAACAAAGAGCACCACGTCCTTGGCCCACTGGCGGATCAGCTGGACATAGCGGACTGAATCCGGGGAATTGCCCAGGACGCCCAGCGGCCGGTCACGAACCTCGTAGCCGTGGCAGTAGGGGCAATGCAGCACATCCTTCGCCCACAGCTCCGCCAGCCCCTCAATCTCCGGAAGCTCGTCGCGCAGGCCGGTCGCCACGAGCACGCGCCGCGCCGAAATCCGCCGCCGGTCCGCAGAACCGTCCCCCGCAGAACCATCACCGGACAGCAGCACCCAGAAGCCTGAGGTGCCGTCCGGCACCAGGTCCTGTACGACGCCGTCGAGCACCTCGCCGCCGTAACCCTGCACTTCCTTCCGGCCGACAGCCAGCAGCTCCCGCGGCGGCATGCCGTCACGCGAGAGGAAGCCATGCATGTGCGCCGCCGGCGCGTTCCGCGGAGAGCCGGAATCCACCACTAGGACCCTCCGCCCGGCCCGGGACAATACCAAGGCCGCCGACAATCCGGCCGCGCCGCCACCAATAACCACAACGTCGTATTCGCTCATGGACCAAGGCTGGGGTGTCATCCCTGAACCGGCAACAATCGTTGCTGTTTCCGGGAAAGCCGGCTTGGATGGTCGGGTGGATGATGACCCAAAGGAAATTGCGGCAGCCCTCGAGCAGGTGGGCGAACGGCTGAAACGGCTCCGGACCCAGCGCGGCGTCACGCTGACTGCCCTGGCCGAAACTACGGGTATCTCGAAAAGCACCTTGTCTCGGCTGGAGACCGGCCAGCGCAAGCCGGGCCTGGAACTGCTCCTCCCGCTGGCGCAGGCGTACCGGGTGCCATTGGATGACCTGGTGGGTGCGCCCGAGGTCGGTGACCCCAGGATCAGGCTCAAGCCCCGACAGGTGAACGGACGGACGGTCATTCCCCTCACCAAACAGCCCGGCGGACTACAGAGCTGGAAGATCGTCATTCCGGCCTCGAAGGCCGGGCCGGATCCGCGCGTCCATGAAGGCTACGAATGGATGTATGTGTTGTCCGGGCAGTTGCGGCTCGTCCTCGGCGACCTTGACCTGGTGCTTGGTCCCGGGGAAGTGGCTGAATTCGACACCCGGGTGCCTCACTGGTTCGGAAGCGCGGGCGAGCAGCCGGTGGAGGTCCTGAGCGTCTTCGGCGGGCAGGGCGAGCGGATGCACGTCCGGGCGAAGTCAGGTTCTAAGCGCTGAGAGGCGGACGCTGAGAAGCAGACGCCGAGAAGCAGGGGTTAACGCGCGGCGTTCCAGGCTTTGATGAACTGGTCCTGGTCCACGTTCTTGACGTATTCGAAGGACTCTTGGGTCAATGTCTTAGCGGCGTGGAAGTTGAGTTGGCTGTCGTCCGGGCCCCGCAGCACAGTCCACGCCCCCATGGCCACCAGTGGCCTCACAAGGGATGCCGCATTGTTCAGCGGCACTTTGAAGTCCGCTTCGAGGCGCTTGTCAGCCGAGTCACTGATATCCAGCGCCGTGACTGCGGGGTTGCCGGCTAGTTCCTCGAAACCTCGCAGCTGGGTGGGCTTCCCGTCGAGCCAGGAGTAGCTCAAAGGATTTCGCGGTTGCCAGGCAACGGGGAGCCGCAGCTCCAGCACGTACCTCGCGGTGAATTCGGGCTGCTTCTGTGCTTGCTTGACAACGGAGGCGGCATGGCTGACGCCTGACAGGGTGACTGTGATCCAGGTGCCGCTTCCCATGCGCACGGACTTCACTCCCGGAAGGCCGCGGAAAGCCGCGCGGAGCCCGGCAGCTTCCGGGGCCAGTGCTGCGCCGGCCACGCTGCCCTGCCGTACCTGGACTGTGAGCCCGCCACCGGCGGCCGTGGCCGCCTCCTGGATCGCGGCCTGGGCTGTGCTCGGTTCCACGGCGATGGTGAGAACGCGGTTCTCGAACGTCCATTCGGCGATTTCTTCGCGGGCGGAAACCGTATACAGGGCTGATTCAAGCCCCGCCGGGACGTCCTGCAGGATGGCGTTGACCGTTCCCCGTGGCTCGTTCAACTCGCCCTCCAGTTGCGCGTTCAGCTGTATGGCGGGGCCGTCGGACCACATGGGCAGGCCGTTGAGCAGCTTCCGGTCGGCGAGGAACGTCTCTGTACTGCCGCGGTAGATGTGGTCGCCCGCGGCGCCCGACTTGCACGTCCAGGTTCCGGCCAGACTCTTCCCTGTGGCCTGGAGCTGTGTACGGAGCTTGGTCTTGGCTGGCGCAGCGGGGTCGCCGCTGCAGACCCCAACGCCGTTGGCTGCGAGGCCTTGGAGCTCAAGCCTGGAGCCAAAAGGCGGTCCGTAATCCTTGATCCGCTTTTGGAAGTCTGCAAAGACGTCCTCGGGTGTATCCGCCCGCAACATCACTAGGATTTCGGAGGAGCCAAAGAACGACGCGGAGCCCGGATGGATATCCAAACGGTCGATCCACTGCGCGTTGCTCTTCTCGATATAGGCGCGGAAAGAATCCCTCCCGCTGGATCCGGGGTCCTCCGCGCAGGATGAGGTGCCAAGTCCCAGCACCGCGGCCAAGACCAGGAAGAGTGCCGTGCGCTTCATGCTTCCAACCCCCATATCCCGCCGAAGCGGACCAGCTGCGGCGATTCGCGACCAGCCTACGTTCCGTGTGCCCAACGTCACGCGGCGTTAAGGGAATCTGTGGATAACGCTTGAAGTTGCAACCATGGAAAGCAACAGCGCCCGGCCATCCCCAAAGCCACGGGCCCAGCGAAAGGTACGCGAATGACAATCGCACACGAAGAAGCAGTGATTGACGCCGCCGCAGTCGACGCCATTTTTGCCGAAGCCCGCACCGCCAACTCCTTTGCCGGTGAAGTCACCGAGGAGCAGGCCCAGGCCATCTACGAACTGACCAAGTTCGGCCCCACCGCCTTCAACTCCCAGCCGCTGCGCGTCACCTACGTCCGCTCCGACGAGGCCCGCGCCAAGCTCGTGGACTCCCTCATGCAGGGCAACAAGGCCAAGACCGCTTCCGCCCCGCTGGTCGCCATCCTCAGCTACGACACCGCCTGGCACGAGCAATGGGACAACTTCCTCCCCGGCTACAACGCCCCGAAGGCCATGTACGACGCCGACGCCGAGGTCACCGCGGCCACCGGCAACAACAATGCCCACCTGCAGGCCGGTTACTTCATCCTCGCCGTCCGCTCCCTCGGCTTCGCCGCCGGCCCGATGACCGGTGCCGACTTCACCGCGATCGACCGCGACTTCTTCCCGGCCGGCGACCAGAAGAGCTTCCTGGTGGTCAACATCGGCCAGCCCGGCCCGGACGCCTTCGGCGCCGCCAAGCCGAAGTTCGCCTACGACGACGTCGTCCGCACCGTCTAGCTGCGACACAGCCAAAGACCCGGGGCCGCGCTCGCAGCGCGGCACCCGGGCCTGCCTGTTTAACAGCGTTGTTTACCGGCGCGGTGGGAAACTGTCCCTATGCGGAACCTCATCATGGTGGTCTTCACCGAGGAAGTGGCCGAGGGGCTTGTCTTTCCCCGCGATGACTGGCCGCTGCACATCACCCTGCTGAGGTTCGACCTTGAGACTGTGGAACCGGATCCGTCCGCGGACGGAGTTCCCGACGTCGTCCAGCAGCTCGCGGAGCTCGCGGCGGCTCCCGTGGCGGGTGCGCTGGGTGCTGAGCTCACCGTGGGAACCGAGGAGCGCTTCGGGCGCCAAGGCTCCATTCCGGTCAGCCTGGTGGACCACCACCCGCTGCTGCAGGGCCTCCATGAGGAACTGTTCGACGCCGTCGCGGGGTTGGGCGGGAATGTCGCCACACCGCACCACACCCTGGAGGGCTACCGCCCGCACATCTCGCACCACAACGGCAAGCGGCCGCACGAGGGCGACGCCGTCCTGCTGGACCGCGTAGCCCTCGTGGACATGGCACCCGGCGGCAAGCACACCATCCGCCGGATCCTGAAGCTGTGGCGCCTTCCTGGAAGCTAGGCGATGACCCCGTCCACCAGTTTCTTGGCCTCGTCCTGGACCTGCTTGAGGTGCTCGGCGCCCTTGAAGGACTCGGCGTAGATCTTGTAGACGTCCTCGGTGCCCGAGGGGCGTGCGGCGAACCAGGCGTTCTCGGTGACCACCTTCAGGCCGCCGATGGAGGCGCCGTTGCCGGGGGCCTCGGTGAGCTTCGCCGTGATTTCCTCGCCGGCCAGCGTGGTTGCAGTGACGTCCGCGGCGGAGAGCTTGCCCAGCTTGGCCTTCTGCTCGCGGGTGGCGGCAGCGTCGATGCGGGCGTAGACGGGTGAGCCGAACTGGTCGGTGAGGCCCTTGTACAGCTGCGAGGGGGACTTGCCGGTCACGGCGGTGATCTCCGAGGCCAGCAGGGCCAGCAGGATGCCGTCCTTGTCCGTGGTCCACACGCTGCCGTCCAGCTTATTGAAGGATGCGCCGGCAGATTCCTCGCCGCCGAACGCGCCTTCACCGGAGAGCAGGCCGGGCACGAACCACTTGAAGCCCACCGGGACCTCCACGAGCTTGCGGCCGAGGCCGCCGGCCACGCGGTCGATGATTGAGGAGGACACCAGGGTCTTGCCCACCACCGACGCCGGGTTCCAGCCGCTGCGGTTGCGGTACAGGTAGTCGATTGCGACGGCGAGGTAGTGGTTCGGATTCATCAGCCCGCCGTCGGGGGTGACGATGCCGTGGCGGTCGGCGTCGGCGTCGTTCCCGGTGGCGACGTCGTAGCGGGCGTCCCCGGAGGCGACCTTCTGGATCAGGGAGGCCATGGCCGACGGCGAGGAGCAGTCCATGCGGATCTTCTCGTCCCAGTCGAGGGTCATGAATGCCCACTGGGGGTCCACGGTGGGGTTCACCACGGTGAGGTCCAACTGGTGGCGCTCGCCGATTTCGCCCCAGTAGTCCACGGAGGCGCCGCCCATCGGGTCGGCGCCGATGCGCACTCCCGCGCGGCGGATGGCGTCCAGGTCCAGCACGGAGGGAAGGTCGTCCACGTAGCTGCTGAGGAAGTCGAACTTGCCTGTGGTTTCGGCCTTCAGGGCGTCGTTGAGTGGCATCCGCTTGACGCCGCGGAGGCCGTCTTCGAGCAGTTCGTTGGCGCGGTTGGCGATCCACCCGGTGGCGTCGGTGTCGGCCGGGCCGCCGTGCGGCGGGTTGTACTTGAAGCCGCCGTCAGCCGGCGGGTTGTGGCTGGGAGTGACGACGATGCCGTCGGCCTGCGGGGTGCCGGGGGCGGCTTCCCGGTTGTGCTTGAGGATGGCGTGGCTGAGGGCCGGGGTGGGCGTGTAGCCGTGGCGGGCATCGATCAGCACGTTGACGCCGTTCGCGGCGAGGACTTCGAGAGCGGAGTTCTGCGCGGGTTCACTCAGGCCGTGGGTGTCCTTGGCGAGGAAAAGGGGGCCGGTGATGCCCTGCCCTGAACGGTATTCAACGATTGCCTGCGTGATGGCCAGGATGTGGCCCTCATTGAATGACGCCTTCAAGCTTGAGCCACGGTGGCCGGAGGTGCCGAATGCCACGCGTTGTGAAGGATCGCCCAGATCCGGCTTGACGTCGTAGTACGCGTCAAGGAGGGCGGTGAGGTCTACAAGGTCCTGGGGGAGGGCAACTGTGCCCGCACGGCTAGCCATTGCCCCAGCATGCCAGACCGTTTCACACCGCTGAATAGATGTGACCGCGAATCAGCCCCTATGACGGCAGGAGTCACCACAAACGCAAAAGGATTCACCGTCCGTTTACCTGCCTGGCGGCGGTAGGCTGTGCAGAACAGTACTTTCAAGGGGGAACTCATGAGTGAGCAGCCAGCCAAACCGGACGAGACGCCGAAGAACGACACTCCGCAAGGGTACGAGCCGCCGTCGTTCATTCCGCCGGGCCAGCCCGGCCCCGAACAGTACGGTTCGGAGCCGTACGCCGCGCCGCCGGTCTACGGTCAGCAGGAGCCGCCCGTCCCGGAACAGCCCGTCCCGGGCCAGCCGGATTCGGAGCAGTACGGGCAGCCGCCGGCCCAGCCTTACGGCCAGCAGCCCTACGCCGCGCCCCCGGCCTACGGCCAGCAGCCCCAGCCCTATGGCCAGCAACCCTATGGCCAGCCCGCCAGCCCTTACGGCCAGCAGCCTTACGGCCAGGCACAGAGCCAGGCGCAGTATGGCCAGCCCGCCAACCCCTACGGCCAGCCCGCGTACTACGGCGTGCCCGCCGAACCCAAGGGTCTGAGCATTGCCGCCATGATCTGCGGCATCGTCGGCCTGGTGTCGGGCGGCATCCTTGGGCTGCCCTCGATCGCGGCCGTGATCCTGGGCCACCTCGGCCTGAAGAAGGAACCCGCCGGCCGCGGCTTCGCCCTGACCGGCCTCATCACCGGATACATCGGCATCCTGTTCGGCCTGTTGTGGCTGATCTCCCTGGTCGTCCTCCTCACGGCCGCATCGCAGTACCGCTACAACTACTGACAGACGACGACGGCGGCAGGCACTTCGGCGGGAAATCCCGCCAAGGTGCCTGCCGCCGTCGCGGTTAAGGGCTTTGTCAGCGCACGCCGGCCATCAGCTTCTTGATGGCCGGGGTGCCCGCGGCAAGGGCCACGGCCAGGACCACCGCCGCACCGCCTACGCCGACGAAGTACGGCAGTTCGTCCTTCGGGTTGTAAAGGCCTGCGAGGATGCCCGCGAGGGTGGTGCCGAGGGAAACGGACAGGAAGAACAGCGCCACCATCTGGGTGTGGAAGGCCTGCGGGGCGAGCTTGGTGCTTACCGACAGCCCGATGGGGGAGAGGAACAGCTCCGCCAGGGTGAAGAGGAACAGGATGCCCACCAGCGCCAGCAATGGGGTCTTGCCTTCCCGGGCCAGCGGGATAAAGGCCAGGAAGGCCAGCCCCATCACCAGCAGGCCGGCGGCGAACTTCATGGGCGAGCTCGGCTGCTTGTGGCCCAGCTTGGTCCAGAGCGCGGCCATGACGCCGGCGAAGATGATGATGAACACCGGGTTGATGGACTGCACCCATGCGGCCGGCATCTCCCAGCCGAACAGGCTGCGGTCCAGCTTCTCCTCGGAGTACACGGCGATGAACGTAAACTGCTGCTGGAACAGGGCCCAGAACGCCGCGGAGGCAATGTAGAGCGGGATGAAGGCCGCCACGCGGCTGCGTTCCACGGCCGAGACCTTGGGGCTGCGGAAAATCAGCACGAAGTAGATCACCGAGGCACCGATCGCGGCGTACGCCATGGAGCGGGCCAGGTTCTGCGCGTTGACGGTTCCCGTAGCCAGCAGCAGGGCGATGACGACGGCGATGCCCAGGAAGATCAGCCCGTAGCGGTTGCGCCCGGTGGCGGGCAGCGGGTTCGGCACGTGGTGCGCTTCCTGCGGCAGCTTGCTGCGGTTGATCGCGTAGATGCCCAGGCCGATCGCCATGCCGATCGCGGCGGCGCCGAAGCCCCAGTGGAAGCCGTTGCTCTCCTGCAGCCAGCCGGTCACCAGCGGGCCCACGAGGCCGCCGATGTTGACGCCCATGTAGAAGATCGAGAAGCCAGCGTCGCGGCGGTCGTCCTTTTCCTCGTACAGCGTGCCCACCAGCGCGGTGGCGTTCGCCTTCAGGCCGCCGGAGCCGACCGCCACCAGCACGAGGCCGGCGATCAGACCGGGGATGCCAGGCAGCAGGGCCAGGGCCACATGGCCGGCCATGATCAGAAGGGCGGAGCCGAAAAGGACGCGCTCGGAGCCGAAGATCCGGTCAGCCAGCCAGGCGCCCAGGATCGTGGAAAGGTACACGCCGCCGCCGTAGGCGCCCACCAGGCCGGCAGCCAGCGTTTGGTCGATGGCCAGGCCGCCCTGCTCGGCGGTGAAGTACATGTAGTAGAGGAGGATTCCCTGCATTCCGTAGAAGGAGAATCGCTCCCACATCTCCACGGAAAACAGGCTGGCCAACATCTTTGGGTGGCCAAAAAAAGAGGTGTCCGCCGGGGTTTTGGCCGGGGACACCGTATCTAAGGGAGTGCTCATTTACACCATGCTGACACCAAATGGTAGTCAATGTCACATCGTGGACACCCGGGACGGGGCAGACGGGACTGGCCAAAGGTCCCGCTCAGACGGGCAGGACCGGCGTTCCCCGAACTTCCTCCAGCTGTGCCGCGAGCTGCAGGAGCAGCAGTTCCGAGCCCGCCTTGCCGATCAGCTGGACGCCGGTCGGCAGCTCGCCTGGGAGGCCGGTGGGGACGCTGATCGCGGGCAGCCCGCACACATTCACCATGGAGGACCACGGCGCGAATTGGCACTGGCGGCGGTAGTCGTCGTCGGGATCCCCGTCCCAGCGGCCGCCTGTGCCGTTGAACCAGCCCACCGGCCGCGCCGTTTGGGACAACGACGGCGTGAGGATGACGTCCCACTGCCCGTACTGAGTGACCGTGTCCTGGCTGAAGCTGCGCAAGAAGGCCACGGCCTCGGCAACCTTCCGGGCGCTGCGCTGCTGCGCCCGTTTCCGGAACGTCCGGGTGAGGGGCGTCAGGAGGGCCTCGCGCTGGGGCAGGATCCGTGCGCTTCCGACGCCGGCCGTCCAGGCCGCGGTGAACGCGTCCGGGTAGCGGTTGTCGTAGCGGACATCGGTTTCGAAGACGGCGTGGCCGGCGGCTTCGAGGAGCGCGATGCCGCGGTCCAGCCCGGCGAGGGCCACCGTGCTGGTTTCGAACGGAAAGATGCCGCTCCACGGGCTGTCCATGCTGAGCCCGATCCGCAGCCGCGGCGGTTCGCGGTGGACTCCGGCGAGATAGCCGCCGTCGGGCGGCGCGCCTGGAGGAACCAGCGCGTCAAGCATCAGGGCCGCGTCCTCCGCGTTCCGGGCCAGAGGCCCGGCCACCACCAGGCGCGCCGCATCCCCCGGGCTTTCCCCGGCCGGCACCAGGCCGCGTCCCGGTTTCAGGCCCAGGATTCCGCAGGCCGCGGCGGGAATGCGGATGGAACCGCCGCCGTCGCTTCCCGGAGCGAACGGCAAGAACCCGGCCGCCACCGCGGCAGCACTGCCGCCGGACGACCCGCCGGAACTCCGGCTCAAGGCGTGCGGATTGCGCGACGGCGGTGCGATCCGGTTCTCGCTGTAGGCCGTCAGCCCGAACTCGGGAACCTGCGTCTTGCCCAGCGAAATCGCACCGGCGCCCTTGAGCACCATGGCCAGGGCGCCGTCGGCCGGCGCCGGCTTGTGGTCCAGCGCGGCGCTGCCATGCGTGGTCACCACGCCGGCCACATCCGTCAGGTCCTTGAAGGCGAGAGGCAAGCCATGGAGGGGCAGCAGTTCCCCGGGAAGGCGGCCCTCCCGCCGGAGCCGGGCGTGCAGCGTGTCCGCGGTGCCGGCGTCGAGCAGTGCCTGCTCCACCGTGACGGTGACGAAAGCGCCCAGCAGGTGGTTGCGGGCGGCGATCCTCGACAGGAAATGCCCGGCCACCTCGCGGGCGGAAAGGTCCCCTGCGGCGAGGCCGTCCCGCAGAGCCACGGCGCTGAGGTCGTGCAATTCAGCCAAGGAAGCGGGGCTCCAGACGTTCCTCGATGGTCCTGTCCCCGTTGGAACCGTCCCCCAAGGCATCCTCCGCGGCGGTGACCCGGTACGCCGCCCGGTCCCGGACTTCGGCGACCACTTCCACCAGTTCGGTTCCCCGGTACACCAGCCCGACGCCGTCGTCCGTGCAGTGCGTTTCGCCGAGCAGGCCTTCGGCCACCAGCCGGTGGACCATGGGGCGGCGGGCGGGCTCGGAGTCGAAGTGAACCCCGTTCGCGTAGGGAAGCAGGGCCAGGCCGTTGGCGACGGGCCGCAGCTCGGGGCCGAAGGAATCGGTTGTGCCGCCCTGGAACCAGCAGATGGACCCGGCCGAGACGCCGGCCAGGACCACCCCGGCCTCCCACACCCGCCGGATCACCGCATCCAGGCCGTGCGCCCGCCAAACCGCCAGCAGGTTCACCACCGAACCGCCGTGCACCCACACCACGTCCTGTTCCAGCAGGAACGCCTCCGGGTCCTCCTGGTTGGGCATCGTGAAAAGGTTCAGGTGGCTCAGGTCGAAGCCCGCGGTCCGGGCAGCCTGGTCCATCTCTGCGGCGAACCAGCGCTGGTCGCCGGACGCCGTGCCCAGGTGCGCGATCCGCGGCGTCCGGCCGTTTACGCCGGAGAGCTCGACGGCGTAATGCACCAGGCGGTCGAACTCCAGCCGGGTGCGCCGGCCAGGCTTGTAGCCGCCGGAGGTGGCCAGGATGGTGGGTTCTCCGGCGGGCATGACAGGTCTCCTAGGTGTGTTCCGTTGCCTTTCCCGCCCACCCTAGCGCCGGTGAACGGGAGCCGGAAGCGGGCCGGGGTCCCGGGCCTTAAGCTGGAAGGAGTCGAAGAGGAGTGTAAGGACCGATGAGCGATTTCGAAACAATCCCGGCAAGCGAAGTCCCGGAGGGCGCAAGCATCGTGGACGTGCGGGAAGAATACGAGTGGGCGGCCGGCCACGTGGAAGGTGCATTGCACATCCCGCTCGACCAGCTGCCGGAGCGCCTGGAGGAGCTCGACGCCGACGACGACCTGTTCATCATCTGCCGCACCGGGGGCCGTTCCATGCGGGCCGCCCAGTGGCTGGTGAGGCAGGGTTACGCTGCCACGAATGTTGCCGGCGGCATGGACATGTGGTTCGAAGCCGGCCGGCCCATGGTGTCGGACAACGGCCTGAAGCCCGTGGTCCTCTGACGCCCCGCCGCACCCAACACATAACCACTAAGGAATATTCGATGTCGGCATCCGAGCTGCGCTACACCTTCCTGGGCCCGGAGGGCACGTTCACCGAAGCCGCCCTGCTGCAGGTTCCCGGTGCTGCCGAGGCCAGCAGGGTGCCGTGCTCAAGCGTGAACACAGCCTTGGAGCGGGTGCGCCAGGGCGAGGCGGATGCCGCCATGGTGCCGATTGAGAATTCGGTGGAGGGCGGCGTCACGGCGACGCTCGATGCCATTGCCACCGGCTCTGAGCTGCGGATCGTCCGCGAGGCCTTGGTTCCCATCACCTTCGTGCTGGTGGCCCGCCCCGGCGTACGGATCGAGGACATCCGGCGGATCTCCACCCACGGACATGCCTGGGCCCAATGCCGCCTCTGGATCGAGGAAAACATCCCAAACGCGGAATATGTTCCGGGCTCCTCGACGGCCGCTGCCGCCATCGGCCTCCTCGAAGGCGAACCGCACTACGACGCTGCCATCTGCGCGCCGCTCGTGGCCGCCGAACGTCCCGGCCTGAACATCCTGGCCGACAACATCGGAGACAACCCCGGTGCGGTGACCCGCTTCGTGCTCGTGAGCCGCCCGGGTCCGCTCACCCCGCGCACCGGCGCTGACAAGACCTCCGTGGTTGTTCCCCTGCCCGAGGATCGTCCCGGTGCCCTGATGGAGATCCTGGACCAGTTCGCGTCCAGGGGCGTGAACCTGAGCCGCATCGAATCCCGGCCCACCGGCCAGTACCTGGGGCACTACTTCTTCAGCATCGACGCCGACGGCCACGCCGAAGACGCGCGTGTGGCAGACGCCCTGGCCGGGCTGCACCGGATCAGCCCGGCAACCCGTTTCCTGGGCTCCTATGCCAGGGCCGACCAGGAGAAGACGTCCGTTGTTCCGCACACTTCGGACGCGGCCTTTGCTGCCGCCCACGCCTGGGTGAACGGCATTCTGGCGGGTGCGCCCGGCGTCGTTCCCGGCGCGGAGGCGACGCCGGTCATTTGACCGGACATCTGACCAGGCGGCCCCCTACCGCCGGGTAAGAACAGTGCGTATGCTTGCCTGATCCATAACGGATGGACCATGCCCCAAACGGAGGGAGCGGGCCATGACAGACAAAAGCAGCGACGCCGGTGGCCAGGGAATGATCGTCAACCCGAAGCCGACCACGGAGAACCAGGACTGGGACGGGGACGACGCCGACCGGGCTGACCGCCTTCGCTTTGAAGAAGAGCAGGCAATGATCCGCGAGCAGTCGGAGGCCCGCGCGGCGGCAAAAGCCGCGGCCGAGGCGAAGGCCCGGAAGGACGCAAGCTAAGCGTCGTCCCGAGGGCCCCGACGCGAGCTTGCGAGTGTTGGGAAGGGACCCACGCGCTAGCGGACGCGCACCAGCAATGACCGCGCTTCCACCCTGACGGTGACCTCCGTCGCCACGCCGGCGGGGTCGCCGTCAAGCTGTGTGGCCATCGGCTCCGAGCTGCGGATCACCACCTTGCCTGAACGGTAGAAATTCATCACCGGCAGGTTCCTGTTGTGCTTGAAAAGCACTTTTGCGTACATGGCAAGCCAGCCGATCGCGCTGCGCGGGCTCATGACCACCACGTCCAGCATGCCGTCGTCGATCATGGCCCCGGGGATGAAGTCGATGCCGCCCGGGATCAGGCCGCAATTGGCGAACAACACGCTGCGGATTTTCCGGGACTGTTCGGGTTCGCCGTCAAGGGAGATGCTGACGCGCTTCCGCCGGCCTGGCAGGTGCCGCACCCCGGCCTCGGTATATGCGAGCCAGCCCACGGCCTTTTTCAGGCCCGCGTTGGTGTCGCCTACCACCTCGGCGTCCAGGCCCATGCCCGCGATGACAAGGAAAACGTGTTCGGAGGATTCGCCGGTGCGGCTGTTGGTGATGCCCATCCGGGCGGTGTCGATGTAGCGCTGATGGCCGAACAACGCTGTGTGGATGCTGCCGCGGAGGTCGCTGACGTCCAGGTCGATGTTGCGCGCCAGCAGGTTGCCTGTCCCCAGCGGAACCAGTCCCATCGGGGTGGCGGTTCCCGCGAGGGCCTCGGCCACCACCCGCACGGTGCCGTCGCCGCCGCCCACCAGGACGACGTCGGCGCCGTAGTCCAGCGCCGCGCGCGCCTGTGCATGGCCGGGGTCGTCCGCGGTGGTTTCGTAGAAAACGGGCTCGTCCCAACCGGCCAGCTGGCAGGCATCCAGGATCTCCCGGCGGGCATCCTCCGAATGGCCTTTCACCGGGTTGAGCACCACGGCCACCCGCTGTGCGCCGGGCATCGGCCGGTGTGATTCGCCGCGGACCGCGCTCCTGCTGTGCCTGGCCTTGAGCCGGCGCACACCCCACCAGCTGGAGACCAGGAAAACCAGCATGCCCCCAGCGAGAACCGCGTAAAGGATCCAGTCGCCCATGATCCTCCAAGATTATCCCGGCGCGCAGCTCTCCCGGACCGTCCGGGCAATTCGACCAGCACAGCGCAATGACCGCGGGGGGTGCCCGCTATTCGATACCCTTGTCAGGTGATCGACGTAAAAGACCTCAGCGAAAACCCGGACAAGTTCCGTGCCAGCCAGCACGCCCGCGGAGCGGACGAGTCCCTGGTGGATGCGATCGTCGCCGCCGACGCCGAACGCCGCGCCGCGCTGATCCATTTCGAGACGCTGCGCGCCGAGCAGAACGCCTTCGGCAAGAAGGTCGCCCAGGCCAAGGGTGAGGAAAAGCAGGCCCTGCTGGCCGAGGTCAAGGAACTCGCCAACGCCGTGAAGGCTGCCTCGGCCGATGCCGACGCCGCCCAGGCCAAGCACGACGAACTCCTGCGCATCATCCCCAACCTCATCATCGACGGCGTGCCCGAAGGCGGCGAGGACGATTTCGTGGTGGTCAAGACCGTCGGCACCCCCCGCGAATTCCCGGACTTCGAGCCGAAGGACCACCTGGAAATCGGCGAACTCATCGGCGCGATCGACATGGAACGCGGCGCTAAGGTTTCCGGTGCGCGCTTCTACTTCCTGCGCGGCGTGGGTGCCCGCCTCGAGATGGCCCTGCTGCAGATGGCCATGGACCAGGCGATCGAGGCCGGCTTCGTCCCGATGATCACCCCCACGCTGGTGCGTCCGGAGACTATGCAGGGCACCGGTTTCGATGTAAAGCACGACGCCGAGATCTACCGTCTCGCCGAAGACGACCTTTACCTTGTGGGCACCTCCGAGGTGGCCCTGGCCGGCTACCACGCGGACGAGATCCTGGACCTCTCCGGCGGCCCGATCCGCTACGCCGGCCAGAGCTCCTGCTACCGCCGCGAGGCCGGTTCGCACGGCAAGGACACCCGCGGCATCATCCGCGTCCACCAGTTCAACAAGGTGGAGATGTTCATCTACACCACGGTGGAAGAGGCCGAGGCGGAGCACGAGCGCCTCCTCGCCTGGGAGGAGGAAATGCTGGCCAAGTGCGAGCTGCCCTACCGCGTGATCGACACCGCCGCCGGCGACCTCGGCATGTCCGCGGCCCGCAAGTTCGACTGCGAAGCCTGGGTTCCGACGCAGCAGGCCTACCGCGAGCTCACCTCGACCTCCAACTGCACCACCTTCCAGGCGCGCCGCCTGAACGTGCGTGAACGGGCCTTCGGCGAGGACGGCACCCCCAAGGGCACCCGCTCGGTCGCAACCTTGAACGGCACCCTGGCCACCACCCGCTGGATCGTCGCCATCCTGGAGCACCACCAGAATCCGGACGGCTCCGTCAACGTCCCCAAGGCCCTGCAGAAGTACCTGGGCGGACTGGAAGTCCTCCCGGTTCTGTAAGGCCGGGGGCCAGCAGCCCCCAAGTCTTCACGGCGAATTCACCCGCTGCTGTGGTGCCGGTCCTAGTGGCTGTCAGGGGGCTCTGCAACACTAAGGACCATGACTACATTGACTGATTCTCCAGTCGCTGGCATCGATGACCAGCGGAATGCAAACCACAAGCTCATGATCGCCCTGGACGTTGACGGCACCCTGGTGGACCACGACGGCCACATGTCGCCCGGCGTCCGCGAGGCCGCACGGGGCGTGGTCGCGCAAGGCCACGACGTCCTCATCGCCACCGGCCGTTCCCTGAACGCCACCCTGCCCGTGATCGAACAGATCGGGCTGGAACGCGGCTACGCGGTGTGCTGCAACGGCGGCGTGACCCTGCGCCTGGACCCGGCCCTGGACGCGGGCTACGAGATCATCCACAAAGCCACTTTCGACCCCGCGCCCGCCCTCAAGGCCCTGCGTGACCGGCTTCCCTCCGCCAAGTACGCCCTGGAGGACGAGGAAGGAAACTTCCTCTCGACCGAACGCTTCCAGGACGCCAGCTTCGGCGTCGAAGCCGTCGGGGTGGACTTCCAGACCATGCTGGATGCGACGGCGGTGCGCGTCGTCGTCTTCAGCAGCGAGAACACCCCCGAAGAGTTCTCCACCGCCATCCGGCAGATCGGGCTCGCCGGCGTCACTTACTCCGTGGGCTGGACCGCCTGGCTGGACATTGCGGCCGCCGGGGTCACCAAGGCCAGCGCCCTGGAGCAGCTGCGCCGGCGGCTCGGCACCCACCGCAGCCATACGCTGGCTGTCGGTGACGGGCGCAACGACATCGAGATGCTCGAATGGGCCGGCCGCGGCGTGGCCATGGGCCAGGCACCGGAGGAAGTGATCGCCGCCGCGGATGAGGTCACCGCGTCGGTGTACGACGACGGCGCCGCCAAGGTCCTGCGCAGCCTTTTGTAAGTGCCGCCCGGCTCCGCCGGACCCGCTAAAGCGGCCCGAACCGGGCTACGTGAAATGCGTGGCGATGGGGCCGCCGCCAGCCGCGTCAACGATGGCCTGGGCCACGTCCCGCAGCTTGACGTTCCGGTTGCTTGAAGCCTTCTTGATGATTTCCATGGCTTCAGCCTGGCTGCAGCGATTCTGGGCGATGATGATGCCGGCCGCGACATCGATGACCGTCCTGGACGTCATCGCGGCCCGAAGATTTGCCGTCGTTTGGCTGTGCTGCGCAAGGAGGACGGCCAGGTGCAGTCCCTTGGACGCCTGTTGCACGTAGTCGCTTGCCCGTTGCACCGCTGCCTGGTCGAAGCCATGCACGGTTTCGGAGTAGAGGTTCAGGCCGGCCTTTGCGGTGTCGTCAGGAAGTTGGAACGGCAGGGCCAACACCGAGCGGATGCCGTTCGCGGCGGCTACTTCAGTGTAATCGGGCCAGGTATCGTCCCTTTCGAGATCGGGGATGTGGATCTGCATTCCCGTCCGGGCAGCGGTGAGGCAGGGACCTTCTGCGAACTGATATTGCAGTTCATCGAGCAGCCGTGCGCGGTCGTCACTGCTGGCCACGGTGGTGGCAGAGCGATGGCGAAGCAGGGTGACCCCGCAGAAGACCCGGGCACCGGGGGAACTGAGCATGGCTGCCGAGTGGCGCGCCAGCTCAGTAAGGAAGGCCTCGACGTCGGGGGTATCGAGAAGCAGATCCTGGATGTCCGCGGCGACAAGCTGCGCATCGCTTGCTTGCTGGTCTTCCATGTGGATCTCCGATCCCGCGTGGGGGTTACTCTTCGAGACTAGGCTTGGACAACAGTTGAAAGCCGTTGATAAGTATGCTTTTCTTTTAGGGAGTCTTGCAACCGGCTCGCCCTTCTTACGCATATGCCTAAGGGTGAACCCAAGTGCCGCAAGCCCAGTCATTGTCTTACCCCGAAAGTACCATCAGGCAGAGCTTCCGGGATGGTTTGGTGTTGGCCCACCTGAGTCTTGCGAAGTCCATCGCCTCCAGGTATTCAGCCAGCGCCCATGACCTCGAAGATATACGCCAGGTCGCATACATGGGTTTGATCAAGGCGGCGCGCGGCTATGACGAATCCAAAGGCGTCAGCTTCCCGGCATATGCCGTTCCAACGATGGTGGGCGAGGTGAAGAAGTACCTCCGGGACCACTCCTGGGTGGTGCGGCCACCGCGTCCCGTCCAGGACATGCGGCGCCAAGTGCTGGCCCGGGCTGAAGAGATGACGCAGTCCTTGCAGCGCTCCCCATCGCCGGAGGAAGTGGCGGCTGACCTGCGCCTGGATCCTTGCCAGGTGCGCGAAGCCTTGCTGGCCGGCACCAGCAAGCGGCCCGACTCGCTGGACGCCCCGGCGGCAGAAGACCGGATTGGCCTCCAAGGTTTGTTGTCCGGCGCCGGCGGTCCCAGTGACCGCCTTGAGGATGTCCTTGCCCTGCGCACTGCGATCCGGAGCCTCCCGGCCGAGGACCGCCGTCTGCTGTACAGGCGTTACTACGGGGAAGAAACCCAGTCCGCTATCGCCGGGACGTTGGGGACGTCCCAGGTGCAGGTCTCCCGGAAGCTCGCCAGGATTCTGCTTGCCCTCCAAGCCCAACTGCTCGACGACGATGCCCACCTCCACGACCGGCCCGCGGTTCAGGCCCGGGTGCTTCAGCCCAGGGGCACGAAACCTTCCCGCCGTCGCGATGTTTAGCGCGATGCGAAGTGGGGAACGTTGCGGGTACGACCGGAACGTAGAAAGGAACACTGTGAAGAAGCAACTACCCGGCCGCGTCATCGTAACCGGGGGCGGCTCCGGCCTCGGAGCCGCGATCGTCGAGGTCATCCTCGACGCCGGCGGGACACCCTTCGTTTTCGACCGCGATGTCAGCAAGGTGTCCGGCGTGAAGTCGTTGCAGGTGGACGTCTCCAACCGGGATGCCGTGGAACGAGCGGTCAACGAAGCAGCCGAAAGCCTCGGCGGCATCGACGGTGTGGTGACCGCGGCCGGCATCGACACCAGAGGCAAACTCGAGGACGTCCCCGCTGACGAATGGGAACAGGTCATTGGCGTAAACCTCCTGGGCACTGTTTCCGTAGTGCGCGCCGCGCTGCCGTACCTCAAGGAATCCCGTGGCCGTGCCATCACCATCGCGTCCACGCTTGGTCTACGTGCCTTGCCGGAAGCCACGGCGTACTGCGCATCAAAATTCGGCGTGATCGGTTTCAGCCGCGCACTGGCCGCGGAAACCGGGGGAATCATCGGCGTCACCACCGTCATCCCGGGCGGCATGAAGGCCCACGTCTTTGACGACCGCGATGACCAATACAAGCCGCCGGGCGAGGCCAATCTCAACGATCCCGAAAACGTGGCACACGCAGTGGTGTTCGCGCTGTCCCAGCCGATCGGCAGCGAGGTGCGTGAACTGGTTATCTGTCCCGCAGAAGAAGGCTCGTGGCCGTAGGCACGCCCGGAACCACGTCAGCCACGGCGACGCCCCCGCACATTGGGGGCGAGGGCGCCGCTGTGGCTGGTGTCAGACCTTACTCAAGGATCAGCGCACCTCAAGGATCAGCGACAGCAGCCTCGCAGCAGCCGGCCGGGCCGCGTGTTCCTCGTTCCATTGGGCGCGGGCCAACGCCTTGCTGACTGCCTGCGTAGTGATGCCGAGCTCTTCGGACACGGCTTTCTGCTGGCCCCGGACGCCCGGAGTCAGGAGATCCAGCACCCGCCACTCGGCGGCCGTGCGGTGCTGCACGATGTGTCCCAGCAGGCGCAGCACGGCCTCGGATTCGGCCGCCAAGGCGGCCACGGGGCCCTCGACCGCCACGGTCACCCTGTCCTTGCCGCTGCGTAGCCGGTCGACAGCGCGCCGCGCGTAGACCAGGCCATGCCCGGAGGCGTCCTTTATCTGGTTGGGCAGCGGCTCGTTCACTGGTCCGACGCCGATCCCCACGTACCAGTGTCCGCCGCGGAGGGCGATTAACGCCGTCTCCACCGCTTGGTGCGGGCAGTCCACGATTCCCTGGACTTCGTCCTCCACGGAGCGATCGAAGTCCAGCCGCGCGGGAATGTGCCGCAGGTCCTTCAGGAGCTGGGGCACGAGGTCGCCGTCCTTGCGGCTGTCGCGTTGGTTGATGGTCAGCGTGAACATGTGGATCACAGCCTACCGGCAGGTATCTACGCGGCAAACGCGATGAAACACAGGTACTTGCAGCCGCCAAACCATGTTCAGCTTCGGCGTGCGTCGGCTTCCAGGCGCGGCGGTATGCCTCGAGCGATTCCGGAGCGGAGATCCACCGCCCTGTAGCTCGAATCGAAGGAATCACCGCCGCCGCTCAGTGCTGACGCGATTGCCAGGACAGCAAAGACGGGGAAGAAGGACCAGGCGATGGCCCGCCAGCCACCCCGCCAAGGGCCGGCCTGGCTTCCATCGACGGTCTTTAGCGAACGCATTCCGGCAGCACGGTCGCCCCAAGTCCCGATGGATCCCCAGATCATGCCGTAGCCGTACAAGCCGAGGAACCACAGCACGCCCAACAGTGAGTAAAGGAAGGCGTCGTTGTAGCCCAGATCCATCAGCGCCAGGCTGTTCCGCATGGCTCCGCGGATCGCGAACACAAGCAGCGCCAGCGCGCCAAACGCCCCAAGGTACACGCCGCCGTCGAGCACCCGGCCCCAGAAATGCCGCGCTCCGCTTACCTCGACGTAGTAGCCGCCACCGGCTGTGAATTGACGCACCGGCCTGCCGCTCACGGCGTCGACGTGCCGGTGGCCGGTTGGCGTTTCGCCAGCCCGCTCAGCCACGGAGCGCTTGGGTAGCAGTCAGGTCAATGTGGCGGTGGTAGATCCGTTCGCGCTTGGAAGTCCCGGACGTTCCCGCGCCGCCCGAGGCAATGATCCCGAACAACATGACGATGATGAGGACGTAGTGCTGGAAGGACACCCAAGCCATGCGGAACGGACCGGGCCATCCGCCGTCGGAATTCCGCACGAACGCGCTTCCGGCCGCCAGGCAGCCCAGGGTGCGCCCGGTGAAGAACAGGAAACCGTAGGCGGCCGAACCGAAGAACCAGGTTGCCAAGGCCGCCAGAATGGGCTGCCACTCCGAATAGCTGGTGCGGCTGCTGATGAAGTAGGCCAAGGTTGCCGCGCCGCCGATCACGGCGATATCCACGCCGAAGGCGCCCAGCACCTTGCCGGTGCCGGCCAGCACTACCGTGGTGCCGTTTCGGAGAGTCGCAGTTTCCCGCCTGGGGGTTTCAGTCACGGGCATGGGATCAGGCACCGGGTCCATCAACGACGGCTGTTACCTTGGCCAGGGCCGTGGCTTGGCTGGTTTGGGCAACCAGCAGCCTGGTCTCGCCGTCCACGTTCGTGGCTTCCAGCCCGTGCAGGGCGTCGGGTGAGGTGTAGATGGTGTAGTGGTCAGCGTCGTCCTTGCCTGCGCCGATGGCGGTGATGATGGTGACGCCACGGACGTCGGCGAGCTCACGGGCAGCTTTGGCCTCGAACTGCTCGGCATTCAAGGTTTCCGCCGGGCCGTCAGCGGATTCGATTCCCGCGGCATTGGCCAACTCCATGACGACGCCGGCCACATCTTCCTGCCGGCAGAGGCTGAAACTGTGGCTGCCGGCGCTGTCGACGATTTCCTGGAGGGCCACGCCGTCGTGCAAGTAGCTGTAGAGCCAGACTTTCTCGTTCCCGCCCTTGGTCAGTTCCGCGATCACAACCCGCTGGCTGAGCCGGCGCAGCGCCATGATGCCCCGGATGGCCTCGATGGCGCCGATCCGCGTGGGTTCGCTCTCGCCTTCCAAGGTCACGGGGTACACGAAACCCTTGGTGAGCAAGGTCCGCAGGGCAACATTGCAGATCAGTTCAAGCTGCTCGCGAGGGTGTGAGTTCAACCAGGGGAGGGCCACTGCCTGCGGGTGGTTGATGCCGTCAATGGCAACGATTTCCTCGTCCGTCAGGGTCGGCAGGGTGTAGTCCGGGCTGTCCACCTTGGCAAGGAGAGCCAAGGCGGCGTCGGTATCGTCCTTCGTGAAGGTGATCTCCGGTGTGGGGGTTTGGGCTTCTGTGCTCATCCGAGCAGTCCTCCGAGACTCTTGACGGGATTGGACAGGAACTTCCTGGCACCGTCCACGGTGTCGCTGACAGCATCCTTCACGCCGCTGGCAATCTCCTTGGTGCCGTTCCAGACGTCGCCGGCACGGTCGCTGATCCAACGGCCGGTGGCCTTGCCCCATTCGCTGTCTGCGATCATGTTGCCAAGGGCCCAGCCGCCGGCGATCAGGCCGGCCCCAACCACGATACCGATACCCACTGGATTGGTGAGCAGGCCCGCGGCCATGGCAAGGCTGCCAACGCCGCCGACCACGCTTAGGCCACCGGCGACCCTGTCGCCCACGCCGCGCCAGCCATCGTGGCCGGGATTGAACATGTCGTGGACGCCCGTGAAGACTGCAAAAGGCGCCAGGGCGGGGCCGGCGAAACGCCCCCATTTGCCGAAAAGGTCTCCCGCCTTGCCGAATTTGGCAAGGAGCCCTTCCGCCTTGGTGAAGTTCACGAAGTCGTCTGCCCAGCTGAAGGCCTTAAGGTTTCGCAGGCTGCCGGTGAAGTCGAGGATCTTCTTGGTGGAAAGGTACTGCTTCCAGTCCTTGATGACATCAATGCCGTCTTTGATCTTCAGGCCAAATCCAAGGAGGTTCTTGCCCCAGTCCAACAGGGTGCTTCCCGGGCTTCCGTCCGACCCTCCTGAACCGCCCGGCCCGCCGCTGCCGGAGATGCTCCCGGTGCTTCCTTCGCTTGTCTTTTCCTGCTGGTCCGCGTTGGCCTTGAGGTCCTTCGAGCCCTTCTCCAGCATTCGGGCCACTGCCATGAGGCTTTGCCGGTGGGAGCCGTTCCACTCCTGCTTGAACTGTTGGGCGTCGCTGCCCTTCCACGACGAATTCTCGTTGACGAGCCGGGTCAGGTTCTGGCCCTGCGATTGGAGCGTCTGGGACGCCCGTTGAAAATCCTTGGCCAGTGACCGCAGCTGCGCGACATCGGCTCCATAGAATCCCGCCATCCGGATCCCCCTTCTCCGTGGTTTTTGTCAGTTCCGCCCAGCCTATGGACCGACCCGTCGGCGCGTCGATGGGGATCCCTCCCCATAGGGAGAGCGCCCTTACCGCACGGCTTAAACAGCGACGGCGGCAGTCCAGGTTCACATGGAACCCGGCCTGCCGCCGTCGTGCAAGTCAATGGACCTGCAAGTCAACGGACCTGCACGTCAAAGCGTCAGTGGCCCTCAGCCTCGAAGCGCTTGATGGAGGCTTCCAGCTCGGCCTCGGCGGCTGCGCGGTCGGCCCAGCCTTCGGCCTTGACCCACTTGCCCGGCTCGAGGTCCTTGTAGCGGGTGAAGAAGTGCTCGATTTCCTTGATGAGGAATTCGCTGACGTCCGAGACTTCCTGGATGTGGTCGAAGCGCGGGTCCGCGGGAACGCAGAGGACCTTGGCGTCTCCGCCGCCGTCGTCGGTCATGTTGAAGACGCCGATCGGGCGGGCCTCGACGATCACGCCGGGGTGCAGGTCGAAGTCCTGCAGGAGCACCAGGGCGTCCAGCGGGTCGCCGTCCTCGCCAAGCGTGTTCTCGAAGAAACCGTAGTGGGTGGGGTACTGCATGGACGTGAACAGGATGCGGTCCAGGCGGACGCGGCCGGTCTCGTGGTCAACTTCGTACTTGACGCGCGATCCCTTCGGGATCTCGATGGTGACGTCATGCTTCATGGAATGCTCCTTGACGGTATTGGCGTGGGCACGGCGAAAGAACAGCCGGTGCAGCCGACTACTATTGAGGATATAGCGAGAGGTCCACGTTTCTTGAACCGGGGGACATCCAGGACGTTAAGGACCACAAGCCACATGAAGGGCCACAATCAGGCTGCCCTGCCGGAAGCCCGGGGGAATGACCAGGCGAATCCGGCCACACCGGGCCCGGACAAGCCGCCGAGCAAGCTGCCCAAAAAACCGCGCTGGCGCCGCTCCATCCGCGGATTGCAGTGGCTGGCACTCGCGGTTGCGCTTGCCGCGCTCGCCGTTCCGATGACACTCAACCTCGCGCCCGCGTTCATCGCGCCACAGGCGGCACCCGCGCCACCGCTTCCGTCCTGGCAGCGCACGCCGGAACAGCTCTCCACCTCCGGGGGCGTCCAACCGCTCGACCCTGCCGCGCCCCTTCCCTTGCCTGCCAAACTCGCCGGGCAGCTGGACGCCGCCCTGAAGCCCGACGGCGGTGGCAACTTCACCGCCGTGGTTCAGGATGCGCTGAGCGGGAACGTCCTTTACGAGCGCGACGGCGGCAAGAACCGGGTGCCCGCGTCCAACATGAAGCTGCTCACCGCCGTCGCGGCCCTGCGGTCCGTCGGCCCCGAGACCCGTTTCAGCACCCAGGTGCTGGCGGGCGCGAAGCCCTCCACGGTGGTCCTGCGCGGCGGCGGGGACGTGCTGCTGGCCGCAGGCCCGTCCGCGCCCGATGAGGTCATGGGCCGGGCTGGACTGGAAACCCTTGCCGCGGATACCGCCACGGCACTGGCGAAGCAGGGCTTCAAGGGACCGCTGTCCGTGCAACTGGACGACTCCCTGTTCACGGGTCAGGCGCTCAACCCCGCCTGGAGCCCCGAAGACGTCGACGCCGGTGAAACCGCCCCCTTGTTCCCGCTGGCAATGAACGGCGGCCGGGACGCTCCGGGTGCCGTCGGCGGACCCCGGCCGAAGGACGCCGCGCTTGACGCCGCGCAACTTTTCACCGCCAAGCTCAAAGCAGCCGGCGCCCCTGCGGGCATCACGGTCAAGCCAGCCGTCGTACGGGCCAAGGCGCCGGCCGACGCCGAGGTGCTGGCCGCCGTCGAATCCGCCACCGTCCGCCAGCAGGTGGACCTCATGCTGGAGACTTCGGACAACTACCTCGCCGAGGTGCTGGGCCGCATGGCCTCGCATGCTTCCGGCGGACCGGCATCCAACGACGGCGCCACCGCAGCCGTGCGGGCGCAGCTCGGCCAGCTGGGGATCGACACCGCCTCGATGCGGCTCTCCGACGTGTCCGGGCTGTCGCTGGCGAACCAGGTGACTACGCGGCAGTTCGCCGAGGTGGTCCGGGCGATCACCTCGGGTCCGGATACCCGGCTCCGGGCTGCGCTCGCGGGATTCCCGGTGGCCGGCCTGACCGGAACCCTGGATGACCGCTATGTCGACGCGAGCACCGCCGGCGGGGCCGGACTGGTGCGGGCAAAGACGGGCACGCTGAACTCAGTCATCGCCCTGAGCGGCTACGTGGTGGACGCTGACGGCAGGCTCCTGGTGTTCTCCTTCATCGGGAACGGGCTCACCCCCGGTGCCGCGGGCAACAAGGTCGCGCTCGACCGGGCTGCATCCGCGCTGGCATCCTGCGGCTGCCGCTGAAACCGTCCCTCCGCGTGCAGCGAACTTAAGGGACGGCTGTCAGGGGACTGTGTTCTGATGGGAAGCATGGAGTCCCAGCAGCAAGCCAATCCATCAAATACAGCGCCATCACTGATCAACTGGGAGCTCGCCGCGTCAACGGCGGCACGGCTCGCTCCGTCCGGCCCGGTCATGAGCCGCTCGGAGATCGGCCTCGCAGTCAACAGCCTGCGCCGCAGCGCGGAAATCTCGGTGCCGTATGTCCACGAGATCACCGGGCTCGAAGCCGCGCGGGACCTTCGCGACTCCCACGTCCTGGTGGTGGACCGCGCCTCCTGGTCCAAGGCAAATACACAGAGCTTCGCCGTGATGCTCCAGCCCGCCCTGCAGCAGATGCTCGACTCCCACCGCGGCGTCACCCTGAGCCCCGCCGCGGCGGCCACCAGCGGCGCGATTACCGGAAGCCAGCTCGGCGCCGTCCTTGCCTTCCTGTCCAGCAAGGTCCTGGGCCAGTACGATCCTTTCGCCGCGCTCGCCCCGGAGTCCAAGACGCCGCCGGGCGGCCGCCTGCTCCTTGTTGCGCCGAATATCGTCTCCGTGGAGCGCGAACTCAACGTCGACCCCGACGACTTCCGGCTGTGGGTCTGCCTGCACGAACAGACGCACCGGGTGCAGTTCGCCGCCGCGCCCTGGCTGCGCCACCACATGCTCGAGGAAATCGAAAAGCTGAGCAGCAACCTGCTGGGCAACGTCGATTCGCTGATGGAGCGCGCAAGCGCCGCAGCCCGTTCCCTGCGCGACCGTTCCGGTCCCGGGGACGTCCCTCGCCGCGGAGCCATCCTCGACCTGCTGCAGAACCCCGAGGAGAAGGCGTCCCTTTCCCACCTCACGGCAGTCATGAGCCTGCTGGAAGGCCACGCCAATGTGGTGATGGATGCCGTGGACTCCTCACTGGTTCCGTCCGTGAAGACCATCCGGCAGCGCTTCAACGCCCGCGGCAAGGACCGGGGCGTGATCGAGAAGTTCATCCGGAACCTGTTGGGCCTGGACGCCAAGATGCGCCAGTACAGCGACGGCGCCAAGTTCGTCCGTGCTGTGGTGGCCGTAGCGGGGATGGAGGGACTCAACCGGGTCTGGGAATCCGCCGAACACCTTCCCACAGAAGAGGAAATCCACGACGCCAAGCTGTGGCTTGAGCGGATGGGTCTGTGACTGCAGACAGGACACCAAGCGGCCGACGGCGGCCCGGCAGGCTCGCGCCGATCGTCGGCAAGGCGCGCAACCACCTGCGGGACGCGCTGGCGGCGGCCGGTTACCCGGAGCGGGTGCTCGTTGCCTGCAGCGGCGGCCCCGATTCCCTGGCTCTGGCCTCGGTGGCGGCGTACTTCGCCCGGCGCGGCAACGTGGACGGGCACCCGGTGTCCGTCGCGGCCGTCGTCGTGGACCATCAGCTGCAGGCGGGTTCGGCCGGGGTTGCCGCCGAAACCGTCGCTGTCCTGGAGGAGCTGGGACTGTCGCCGGTCCAGTTGCGTGCGGTGAAGGTGGCCGCCACCGGGTTCGGGCCCGAGGCAGCCGCACGCGATGCCCGGCACTCGGCCCTCGAAGCTGCCGCAGAAGAACTCGGCTGCGGCGCCATCCTGCTCGGCCATACCCTCGACGACCAGGCCGAACAGGTGCTCCTGGGTCTGGCCCGCGGTTCCGGCACCCGCTCCCTGGCCGGGATGAGGCCCGTGCGCGGCAGGCTCCTTCGCCCCTTCCTGGGCCTGCGCCGCGAAGAGACCCTTGAAATCTGTGCGGTCGAAGGGCTGGTTCCCTGGCACGACCCGCACAACACGGACCCAGCCTTCGCGCGCTCGCGGACCCGGGCGGAAGTGATGCCGGTGCTGGAGGAAAAGCTCGGGCCCGGCGTTGCCGAATCCCTCGCCCGCACCGCGGCGATCCTGCAGCAGGATGCTGATTTCCTCGAGGACCTCGCCGCAGAACACTACGCCGGGCTCGTGCACCGCGCGGACGACGGCGTCTGGCTCCCGGAAGCCGCGGTCAGGGAACTGCCGGCGGCGCTCAGGTTCCGGGTGATCGCCAAGGCAGCGGCCGACGTCGGGGGCCAGCAACCCGGGTACGGCCGCCTTCAGGCTGCCGAGGCGCTGCTACGGAGGCAGGGTTCGGCAGGTCCGGTCCAGCTGCCCGGCAACGTCAGCGTGTACCGGCTTTCGCTCGCCGGCCTGGCGGAGGAAAAACTGGCACGGGCGCAGCAGTCCGGGCAGCCTGACGTTCCCCGCGAGGGGGATGCCTGTGGGAAGCTTGTATTCCGGCATCACAAACCGCCCCAACACTAGCCGCAGACCCGCATCAACACAGGAGCCATTGGTGGATTCAAACGACGTCCAGGCAGACCTCAAACACGTTCTCTACACCAAAGAGCAGATCCAGCAGCGGATCGCCGAACTCGCAGCGCAGATCGACAAGGACTACGCGGGCCGCGAACTCCTGATCGTGGGCGTCCTGAAGGGTGCCGTCATGGTCATGGCGGACCTCGCCCGCGCCCTGCACAGCCACGTCAGCATGGACTGGATGGCCGTCTCGTCCTACGGCTCCGGCACCCAGTCCTCGGGCGTTGTGCGCATCCTCAAGGACCTCGACACCGACCTCATGGGCAAGGACGTCCTGATTGTCGAGGACATCATCGATTCCGGGCTGACCCTCTCCTGGCTCAAGACCAACCTTGAGTCCCGCGGCACCGCCTCGGTCGAAATCTGCACGGCATTCCGCAAGCCGGACGCGGCCAAGGTCGAGCTGGACGTGAAGTATGTCGGCTACGACCTCCCCAACGAATTCGTGGTCGGCTACGGCCTCGACTACGCGGAGAAGTACCGCAATCTGGAGTTCGTTGGCACCCTGGCCCCGCACGTCTACGAATAAGACCACGACGCCGGGCATCCGGCCGGTGCGAAGGCGGCTTCCTGCGGGAGGCCGCCTTTCCCTTTCCCGGAAACTTGGGAATCCGGGCATGCCGGCCGTCTACGCCGAGAGGGAACTTTTGCCGGCAGCTATGCGTGAATTACTCGGAACGGTGTAAACCTAGAACTGTCGCAGCACCGCACGCGCATAGAAAAGCTGCGCCTACAGCACTACCAGGAGGGACGGGGCCTGGCCCCGGTACAGATGAAAGCTAAGAATTTCTTCAAAGGCCCCGGCATCTGGATTGTTGTCGTGGTCGCCTTGCTCCTGGTGGCCTTCGCGACACTGGCACCCGGCGGGTCCACCCGGATCGACACGGACCGGGGCCTGGACCTCCTTTCCCAAAGCGGCAAGGTGGAGCAGGCCAAGATCTTCGACGCGGAGAACCGCGTGGACCTGGTGTTGAAGGACAACCTGGTCATCGACGGACAGGACAAGGGCAAGAACGTCCAGTTCTTCTACGTGAATCCGCGCGGTGCCGACGTCGTCAAGGCCGTGACCAACGCCAAGCCCAGCAAGGGCTTCACCGACCAGCCCGTCGAGAACAACTGGTTCTCCGGACTGTTCTCCCTGCTGGTTCCCGTTCTGCTGCTCGGCGTGCTGTTCTGGTTCCTGCTCTCCCGCATGCAGGGAGGCGGCTCCAAGGTCATGCAGTTCGGCAAGTCCCGGGCCAAGATGATCAGCAAGGACATGCCGCAGGTGACTTTCGCCGATGTGGCCGGTGCTGATGAAGCCGTAGAGGAACTGCAGGAAATCAAGGAATTCCTTGCGGAACCGGCCAAGTTCCAGGCAGTGGGTGCCAAGATTCCCAAGGGCGTGCTGCTGTTCGGTCCTCCCGGTACCGGCAAGACGCTCCTGGCCCGTGCCGTCGCCGGCGAGGCCGGCGTCCCGTTCTTCTCCATCTCCGGTTCGGACTTCGTGGAAATGTTCGTCGGCGTGGGCGCCTCCCGCGTCCGCGACCTCTTCGAGCAGGCCAAGGCCAACAGCCCCGCCATCATCTTCGTTGACGAGATCGACGCCGTCGGCCGTCACCGCGGTGCCGGCATCGGCGGCGGCAACGACGAGCGCGAACAGACCCTGAACCAGATGCTCGTTGAAATGGACGGCTTCGACGCCAAGACCAACGTCATCATGATCGCGGCCACCAACCGCCCGGACATCCTGGACCCGGCTCTCCTCCGTCCGGGCCGCTTCGACCGGCAGATCTCCGTGGACGCCCCGGACCGCCTGGGCCGCGAACACATCCTGCGGGTCCACTCCAAGGGCAAGCCGCTGGCTCCCGGGGTCGACCTGAACGCCGTCGCCAAGAAGACCCCCGGCTACACCGGTGCGGACCTTGCCAACGTGCTGAACGAGGCCGCCCTGCTGACTGCCCGTTCCAACGCGCAGCTCATTGACGACCGCGCCCTGGACGAAGGCATTGACCGCGTCATGGGCGGCCCGCAGAAGCGCAGCCGCGTCCAGAAGGAACACGACCGCAAGCTCACCGCCTACCACGAAGGCGGCCACGCCCTGGTGGCGGCGGCCCTGCACAACGCCCCGCCGGTCACCAAGGTCACCATCCTGCCGCGCGGCCGCGCCGGCGGCTACACCATGGTGGTGCCGGACGAGGACCCGCAGGGTTACACCCGCAACGAGCTGCTGGACCGCATGGCCTGGGCCATGGGGGGCCGTGTTGCCGAGGAAATCGTCTTCCACGACCCCACCACGGGCGCGTCCAACGACATCGAACAGGCCACCAGCACCGCGCGCCGGATGGTCACCGACCTCGGCATGAGCGAGAAGGTCGGCACCATCAAGGTCAGCGGCGGCGATTCCGACCCCCTGACCGGCCGCGGCGGCTCCGGCTCCGCACCGATCATCTCGAACCAGCTGGCCGCACTCGTCGACGACGAAGTCCGCAGGCTCCTCGATGAAGCGCACGACGAGGCCTACCAGATCCTCACCGAAAACCGCGACATCCTGGACCAGATCGCCCTCGAACTGCTGGAACGCGAAACCATCAACCAGTACGACGTCGAACGCCTCACCGCCGGTGTCCGCAAGCCCGTTGTCCGTCCGATCTGGCTCTCGAAGGAGACCCGTCCGGTCCAGCACATCGCTCCCGTGCTGTCCTCCCGCGAACGTGCCCAGCTCGCCGCCGAGGCGGCGGCGCGGGCAGCCGCAGGCGAGGATGGCGAAGGCCAACTGCTGCCCCCGGCATTGGCCCACCCCGCGGCGGAACGGCCGTATGACAGCGGGGTTCCCGGGCACGAGTCCCAGCGTCCCGCGGGTCACACTGAGCCCGAGGCGGGCACCGACGTCGTACATCACGGCTAAGCTTTCTGCTGTGACTCACATCGACGACGACGACTTCAGTGGTGCCTTCGGCGTGGTGTCCGCCGGTGAATCCGGCGGCTCCCACGGCCACGGCAAGCACTCCCACAAGGTGGACCGGCCCCGCATCGAGGCCGCTGTGCGCGAGATCCTCCTCGCCATAGGGGAGGACCCGGACCGCGGCGGGCTCGCGGATACGCCCAAGCGCGTCGCCAAGGCGTACGCCGAGGTCTTTGCCGGGCTCCACCAGGATCCGGTGGACGTCCTGTCCACCACCTTCGACCTTGACCACGAGGAACTCGTCCTGGTCAAGGACATCCCCTTCTACTCCACTTGCGAGCACCACCTGGTGCCGTTCCACGGGGTGGCCCACGTCGGTTACATTCCGTCCCATGACGGCAGGGTGACCGGGCTGAGCAAACTTGCCCGGCTGGTGGACATCTTTGCCCGCCGCCCGCAGGTGCAGGAACGGCTGACCACCCAGATTGTCGAGGCCCTCGTAGAGCACCTCAGCCCCCGCGGCGCGATCGTCGTCATCGAATGCGAACACATGTGCATGTCCATGCGCGGCATCCGGAAACCCGGCGCGAAGACCGTCACCAGTGCGGTGCGCGGCCAGCTTCATGACCCGGCCACCCGCGCCGAAGCCATGAGCCTCATACTCGGAAGGTAATAGACCATGGATTCCCTCGCAGCAGCACCCGGAACCGGACCAGCCACCAACCCCCTGCCGATCCTCCGCAAACCACGTGCGGCGGCCCGCTTCGAGGACCTGCCGGCCGACCGCACCGTGGTTATGGGGATCCTGAACGTCACCCCGGATTCATTCAGCGACGGCGGCAAGCACCCGACGCCGGACACCGCCATCGCGCACGGCCTGCGGATGTTCTATGCCGGGGCGGACATCATCGACGTCGGCGGCGAATCCACGCGTCCGGGCGCCGAGTCCGTCAGCCCGGAGGAGGAACAGCGCCGGGTCCTGCCGGTCATCCAGGCCCTGGTCAAGGCCGGCGCCCTGGTCAGCATAGACACCACGCACACCTCCACCGCCGCAGCGGCCATCGACGCCGGCGCGATGATCATCAATGACGTCTCCGGCCTGACCATCGAACCCGGCATGGCCGAACTCATCGCTGCCAGCAACGTGAAGTACATCCTCACCCACCGCCGCGGCGACGCCGAGACCATGGACAGCCTGGCGGAATACGGCAGCGTGGTGGACGAGGTGGTCGAGGAACTGGAGGGCGTCCGCGGCAAGCTGTACGCCGCCGGAGTCGCACCGGAGCAGATCATCGTGGACCCGGGCCTGGGCTTCTCCAAGAACGAGGCCCAGAACTGGGAGCTCCTCAAGCACATCGGCAAATTGGACTCGCTGGGCCACCCGATCCTCGTCGGAGCTTCCCGCAAGCGCTTCCTGGGCAGCCTGTTGACCGTCGCCGGCAAGGCAGCCGCCCCCGAAGAGCGGGACCACGCCACGGCGGCCATCACCGCGATCAGCGCCGCGCGGGGTATCTGGGGCGTACGGGTGCACGACGTCGGCCCCAGCCTTGATGCGGTCAAGGTCGCGGCGCGCGTCAGGCACTGAGCAGCGCATCCGAACTGAAGGCATCCGAACTGCAGGTATCCGAACTGAATTAGGGGAGCGTTTGGACAAGATCACGCTGACGGGAGTCACCGCCGTCGGACACCACGGTGTGTTCGATTTCGAACGCCGCGAAGGCCAGCCCTTTGTGGTGGACGCGGTGCTGCACACCGATTTTTCCCGGGCGGCAGAAACGGACGATATCGAGCACACCGCGCATTACGGCGAGGTGGCGGGGTACATCGTGTCCGAAATCAGTGGTGAGCCGCTGAACCTGATCGAGGGCCTCGCGGTCCGCATCGCCGAAGGGATCCTGGCCGGGTACCCGGTGTCCGCCGTCGACGTCACCGTCCACAAGCCGAAGGCGCCCATCGAGGTACCGTTCGGCGACGTGACTGTAAGCGTGCACCGCGCCCGGAACACCGAGAGCCGGAACACGGACAGCCGCAACACCGACAGCCAAAGCACCGACAGCGGAGCGCGCACATGAGCGATGCCGCCACCAAAGCCATCCTGGCGCTAGGCAGCAACCTGGGGGAGCGGAACGACACTTTGTCCACAGCGGTCGCGGACCTGGTGGACCGTCCCGAAGTCCGCCTGCTCGGCGTTTCCCCGATTGTCCAGACCAAGGCCGTCGGCGGACCCGAGGGCCAGCCCGATTTCCTGAACATGGTGATCGCCGTCGAGACGACCCTTGGCCCGCGCGAACTGCTTGAACACTGCCACAGCGTCGAGCAGAAGCACCACCGGGTCCGCGAGGTCCGCTGGGGACCCAGGACCCTCGACGTGGACATCATCACCTATGGCGATCTGCGCAGCGACGACGAGGAACTCACCTTGCCGCATCCCCGCGCGGCGGAGCGTGCATTCGTGCTTTACCCGTGGGCGCAGCTGGATCCCGGTGCGCAGCTGGACGGCCAAAGCGTGGCCGAGCTCGCTGTGAAAGCGGAGGACTTCCCGGGCTTGCGCCCCTTCGACGGTTTCGACGGCGACGCCAACGGCACAGCCTTCCGCACGCCGGACGCCCGCGTCGGGAACAGCGTCCCGAGGGCGGAGCCGGCATGAAAGCGATGCGCCCGATCGCCCTGGTGATCATCGCCGTCGTCCTGATGGGAGCGGGGTGGCTGACGGTCGTCGCCACCAACCGCTACGGTCTGGCGACGCCGGTCCTTCCTGCCTCGGCCCTGGTCACCATGGGGGTCATCGCCGCGATCACCCTGGTCATGGGCATCCGCGTGCTGCGCTGGCGCAACGGCAAGAAGAAGTCGCTGCTGAACCCGATCCTGGCCGCACGCACACTGATCCTGGCCCAGGCCTGCGCCTACGTCGGTGCCGTGCTGCTGGGCTGGCACGCGGGAGTCGTGGTGGAGCAGCTGCGGATCTGGAACTTCCGCAGCGAGCAGCCGATCCTCTGGCTGGCCCTCATCATGGGCGGCGGTGGACTGGCCATGGTGGTAGTGGGCCTGGTGGTCGAGCGTTTCTGCCGCATCCCCCCGGAGGACCTGGAAGGCGGCGGCGGAAGCACAGGACCGCGGCGCGGGGACGCCAAGGGCGAAGGTGAGTATGCATACCGCCGCGATTGATCCTCCCGGCATCCAATGGCAGCGGGTCTCCCCGAAATATGTGACGGTGCGCCTGGTCGAATGGGCCGTCGGCAACCTGCTTTTCGTTGCCCTGCTCAGCCTGCCGCTCGTGTTCGTGCTGCTGGGCTGGTGGCTGTGGCCGCCCCTGTGGCTTGCCGCGGCCGTCCCGGCCGCGATGTTCCTGCTCGCGCTGTGGCGCCTGGTGCTGATCCCGCGCCAGGTCCGTGCCATCGGGTATGCCGAACGCAACGACGACCTCCTCATCCGGCGCGGCATCTTCTACCAGCGCACCATGGTGGTGCCCTATGGACGCATGCAGTACGTGGACGTCGCCGTGGGCCCGGTTGAGCGGGCCCTGGGCCTGTGCACGCTGAAGCTGCACACTGCGTCCCCCGGGACCAACGCCCTGCTGCCAGGACTCCCGGCAGCCGAGGGCGCCCGCCTCCGCGAACAGCTCACCGCCCGCGGCGAAGCGCGGCTGGCAGGTCTGTGAGCGGGTGTCCGTGGCCGTGAACCGGGATCAGTCCGCCGTCGACGCCGGCTGGCACCGCGTGCACCCGGCGTCGCCGTTCGTGCGGGGCTGGGTGGCGCTGGTCGCCGTCGTCGTCTTCTTCGGACGCGACATTTTCGAACGTGCGCTGCAGGGCCGCGAACTGGTTGACGAGGACCTCAACGGGCGCATCCTGTGGCTCCTGGCAGGCGGCGCCGCGCTGCTGCTGGTCACTGTCGCGGGGTTCGTCCTCAGCTGGTACTTCACGCGCTATCAGCTCAGCGAAGGCTACGTCCGAGTCAACACGGGATTCCTCTTCAAGCAGCAGCGCCAGGCCCGGCTGGACCGCGTGCAGGCCATCGACATCGTGCAGCCGCTGCTCGCCCGGATTTTCGGCCTCGCCGAACTGAAGTTCGAGGTGGCCGACGCCGGTGAATCGGCCGTGCGGCTGGCGTACCTGCCGATCGGGCAGGCGAAGCAGCTGCGCGCCACCATCCTGGGGCGGGCCGCGGGCGTTGCCGACGGCGGCGAAACCGCACCCGTGCCGGAGGCACCCGAACATGTGGTCCTCAGCGTCCCGCACGGCCGGCTGGTCGGCTCGCTGCTGCTGAGCGAACAGAGTTTCTTCGTGGTGCTCGGGGCGATCGCCTCGGTGGTGGTCTCCGTATTCACCGAGTCCGGTGCCGTGATCCTGTACCTGATCCCGGCGGTCCTTGGCCTCGGCGCGGCGTACTGGAAATCCTTCAACAAGGGCTTCAACTTCACGGCGGCGATCTCCCCGGACGGCATCCGCCTCCGCTATGGACTGCTGGACACCCAGGCCCAGACGGTTCCGCCGGGCCGGATCCAGGCGCTGCGGATCACGCAGCCGCCCCTGTGGCGGATCCTCGGCTGGTACCGCATCCAGGTCAACGTGGCCGGCTACGGCGGCAATCCCGGCAACGAGAACGCCGCCCGCACCACACTGCTGCCCGTGGGCCGGCTGGGCGAAGTCATGCAGACCCTCGCCTTGGTGCTGCCCGATCCCGGCACCCCGGAACCGGAGCGGGTGTTCACCGCGGCCTTGAACGGCCTGGGCTCCGACGCCGGATTCATCACCACCCCGCGCCGCGCCCGGCTGATCGCCCCGCTGGGCTGGCGGCGCAACGCCTTCCTGGCCACGGGAACCGCCCTGTTGCTGCGCTCCGGCCGCTGGTGGCGGCAGCTTGTGCTCGTGCCGCACCAGCGCACGCAGTCCATGGCGCTGAGCCAGGGACCGGTGGCGCGCCGCTTCGGAGTGGCGGACTTGGTGCTGCACACCACCGTGGGTCCCGTAGTGCCGCGGTTGATCCAGGCCGACGTCGGCGAAGCGGTTGCACTGTTCGACCAGCAGGCCGCCCGCGCCAGGGAAGCCCGCAAACGCCAGACCAGCGAACAGTGGCTGGCCGAACTCTCAAGGGCCGGTTCCCTGCCGGTATCCGCACCGCTGCAGCCGCCCGCTCAGCCGCTGCACGCTCCCACGAACACACCCCCGACAACCCAGGAGGAACCCCGCCATGGCTAGGCCCGGACGACTCGGCATCGGAATCATCGGTGCCGGCAAGGTGGGCGCAGTGCTCGGTGCCGCGCTGCGTGGAGCCGAGCACGCCGTCGTCGGGGTTTCCGCCGTCTCGGAAGCCAGCCGGGAGCGCGCCGAAATCCTGTTGCCGGGGGTTCCTGTCCTGGAAATCCAGGAAATCGTGGAACGCTCCCAGCTGGTGCTGCTTGCCGTGCCGGACGACGTGCTAGGCGACCTCGTCGACGGGCTGGCCAAGCTCGGAGCCTGGCAGCCGGGCCAGCTGGTGGCGCACACTTCGGGCCGGTTCGGCGTCGGGATCCTGCAGCCTGTCCGCGCGGCCGGGGCGATCCCGCTGGCACTGCACCCGGCCATGACATTCACCGGCATGAGCCTGGACCTCGCCCGGCTCCAGGACTGCACTTTCGGTGTCACGGCGGATGCGGCGATGCTGCCCATCGGCCAGGCCCTGGTGATGGAGATGGGCGCAGAGCCCGTAGTCATCGCCGAGGCGGACCGCACCATCTACCACGCGGCCCTCGCCCACAGCTCGAACCACATGGCCACCCTCGTGGCGCAGGGATCGCAGCTGCTGCGGGAGATCGGCGTCGAGCAGCCGGAAAACCTGCTCGGCCCGCTGCTGCGGGCGACCCTCGAAAACGCCCTCGCCTCCGGCGAATCGGCGCTGACCGGTCCGGTGGTCCGCGGCGACGCCGGCACCGTTTCCGGCCACGTCCAGGCCCTGCGCGAACACGACGCCGGCGGCAGCGGCGATATTCTGTCCGCATACCTCGCGATGGCGCGTGCAACAGCACTGCGCGCCGCGAAACGCGGACTGCTCAACGGACGGCAGTTCAGCGGGATCGACGCCGCCCTCGACGGCCCGGGCACCCCCGGGGCGGACGACGCCGGCACCACCTCGGAAGGCAACTGACCATGGGAATCAAGCTCGTCACCACCGCGGCGGAACTGCGCGCCGAGGGCGCCCGGCTCCTCAAGGAAAAGGGCGGCAGCTCGCTTGGTTTGGTCCCCACCATGGGTGCCCTGCACTCCGGGCACGCCACGCTTGCGCGCACCGCCGTCGCCGCGAACGACGTCACTGCAGTCTCCATCTTCGTGAACCCCTTGCAGTTCGGCGACGCCGTTGACCTGGACCGCTACCCGCGCACCCTCGAGGCGGACATGGAGCTTCTCGACGCCGAAGGTGTGGATTTGGTATTCGCCCCCTCCGTTGAGGAGGTCTACCCGGACGGCCAGCCGCTGGTGCGCGTGACCTCGGGCCCGCTGGGCGATAAGTGGGAAGGTGCCTCGCGCCCCGGGCACTTCGACGGCGCGCTCACCGTCGTGGCAAAGCTGCTGCATTACGGCCTTCCGGCCGGTCCGGCGGCCGACGGCGGTGCTGCCGCCTACCGGGCCTATTTCGGCCAGAAGGACGCCCAGCAGCTCGCCCTCGTCCGCCGCATGGTGGCCGACCTGAACTTCCCGGTGGAGATCGTCGCCGTCCCCACCGTGCGTGCCGAAGACGGCCTTGCCCTGTCCAGCCGGAACCGCTTCCTCAGCGGGGAAGAACGCGAGGCCGCCTTGGTCCTTTCCCGTGCGCTGCGCCTGCTTGAGCAGCGCGCCAACGCGCACGAACCGCTGGACCTGCCTTCCGCCGTCGAACTCGTCCGCTCCCAGCCGCTCGTGGAACTGGACTATTTCGACGTCGTGGACCCGCGCACGCTGGAGCCGCTCGCCGAAAACTGCCAGGACACCCCCTTCCGCGGGGAAGGCCTGGCAATCATCGCCGCAAGAGTTGGGCCAGTTCGGCTGATCGACAACATTCCGCTGGATTCCTGAGGGCCCGAATTCCTGCGTGCGCCTGAATTCCCGCAGGTGCATATGAATTTTTGCCGTTTCCTGCTGACGGGAATGCGGCAGCGGCCTAAACTGTTGCAGTTTTCACGGTTGATATCCGGCCGACTCCGCACCCGAACCTGAGGGACCCTCATGTCTACCGACATCACGTCCGATGCCCACGGTAATCCCGTGCAGATTACAAGTACCACCGAAAAGATGCCGCGCGAATCCGTCACGGTCATCGTCACGCTGCTCGTCGCCACTTTCGTGGTGATTCTCAACGAAACCATCATGAACGTTGCCCTGCAGCGGCTCATGACCGACCTCGCGATTGACGCACCCACGGTCCAGTGGCTGTCCACCGGCTTCATGCTCACCATGGCTGTGGTCATTCCGACCACCGGCTTCATCCTGCAGCGCCTCACCACGCGGGCCGCTTTCCTGCTCGCCATGGGTCTGTTCAGCGGCGGCACCCTGCTGGCCGCCCTGGCACCGGGGTTCCTGGTGCTGCTGCTCGCCCGGATCGTCCAGGCCAGCGGCACCGCCATCATGCTGCCGCTGCTGATGACCACCATCCTGACCCTGGTTCCGCTGTCCCGCCGCGGCGCGGTGATGGGCAACGTGACCATCGCGATCTCGGTTGCCCCGGCCCTCGGACCGACCGTTTCGGGGATCATCCTTGACCACTTCTCGTGGCGGTTCATGTTCATCTTCGTGCTGCCCGTGGCCCTGGCCGCCTTGGGCATCGGCGCGCGATACCTGAGCAACGTCGGCGAGCAGGGCTCCATCAAGCTCGACTTCCTTTCCGTGCTGCTCACGGTGCCGGCCTTCGGTGGCGTGGTCTACGGCCTGAGCCAGATCGGCGGAAACGCCGGCGCCACGGCCGTGCCCTTGGCTGCACTCGCCATCGGCGCGATCTGCCTTGCGGTGTTCGTGCTGCGCCAGCTGAAGCTGCAGAAGCAAGATGCGCCGCTGCTGGACCTGCGCGCCTTCAACTTCCGCATGTTCACGGTGTCCACCCTGCTCATGGTGGTTGCCATGATGGCACTCTTCGGCGGGGTCATCCTGCTGCCGCTGTACCTGCAGAACGTGCTGCACCTGCCGCCGTTGGAAACGGGTCTCACCCTGCTTCCCGGCGGCCTGGCAATGGGCATGCTGGGACCGGTCATCGGCCGGATCTTCGACAAGGTGGGACCCCTGCCGCTCACGGTCACGGGCTCGGTCCTCATGGTGCTCACCCTGTGGCAGTTCAGTGCCCTCAACCAGTCCAGCCCGGTCTGGTGGGTGGTCGTCCTGCACGTTGCGCTGAGCTTTGGCCTGGCGCTGCTGTTCACCCCGGCCTTCACGACGGGCCTGAACCCGCTGCCGCCGCACCTGTACTCGCACGGCTCCGCGATCATGAGCACCCTGCAGCAGGTTGCCGGTGCCGCCGGAACGGCACTGCTGATTTCCATCTTCGCGGTGGTGTCCGCGGCCTCCGGATTCGTGGCCGGCATGCAGGCCGCCTTCCTCACCGCTACCGTGATTGCCGTGATTGCCGTGGTGCTTTCGGCGATGATGCGCAAGACCGAAGGGGCCGCGGGACACTAAGCGTCGAAGCCGCTCCAGTCAGTGTCCGACGGCGCCGCATCACCACCGGTGGTGCGGCGCCGTTCGCGTCATCTTGGGATGGCACTGGGGATGTGCGGCGGATGTGATCGGCTTCATAGAAGCGCTTTCGGCCGGGCCCGGTCCCTGAAGGAACAGATTTCCCCCGGGTTTCCGCGGATTTGCGGTGTGCGGAGGGGTCGCCGCGGCGATTTGCCGGGGTGCCACCAAGGCGTGTAATGTTTTCTGAGTCGCCGCCGCTGAAGCGGAAAAATTGCGACAGACTCCCTTTCAAACGGAAGCCAATTTACTGGTTCGCTTTGCTGCGTCCGGTGGTGGTTCCGGGAGTGTCCTGACTGTTTTGCCCCGCACGGTTTCCGGATTTCGGAAGTTGCGGCGGAGAGGCCGGTCTGGTAAGTTTGGAAAGTTGCTCCGGAGCGATCCTGAATGTTTGGTTTGGGTGGTGCCGGGTGTGTCTGTTGTTTGAGAACTCAATAGTGTGCCAAGTTTGTTGATACCGATT